>MEOG01000093.1 GCA_001769125.1 Bacteroidetes bacterium GWF2_35_48
CCATCTTCTTTGTTGCCTGCGACTCGAAGTATTATTATACATCTTCGTCTTGTCGCCTCGAATCTGGCATACGACAGACTTTTTCAGCAGACCCTATATAGTGCCAGCAAGAAAACTCATGTTTTTTGCTCACAATGTATGTGCGAAACTTGAGTTACTAATAAAAACGATGCAACCTCTGCCCGGAAACAAAAAAGGAGGACATTGTCCTCCCTGAAAAATTTCTTTTTAAATTTTACTTTTTCTTAAAATCTGACATCTGGTTATCAAAATTCAGAAAATAATCTCCTTTTTTAAGCTTAGAAACATTAACAGATGTGCCGTTTCCTTTTAGAACGATATTTCCGTAATTATCATAAATTTCGTACATGGTTGGTGCGGAAAAAGTTATTTCATTATCAACTTTTTTTGGTTGAAATGTAACAGCCGGACCAAAAGATTTATGCTTTACATCATCTGAATATCTTGGTTTTCCGGTAAAATCAATTTGTTTGATACGGTATTTGTTATCTCCGGAATGAGGATAGGATTTAATAGTATAATTATTGGGACCTGCAGTTCCATTACCTCCAACCTCTCCAACCTTAACCCATTTATTCCATCGAAACTGTTCAACAATAAATCCTAGTTTTCCCGATTCCCCTGTGGTTGTCCATTTTACAGTACCATCTTTTTCTACAGTAATAGCAGAAGTTTTAAAAGTACTTTTTGGTTTTAAGACTTCAGGATTTAAAACCTTTGGAGTACAATTTTCTTTATGTTTAATGGAAATTGTTAGTTTATCTCCAATATTAAACTGAAAAATGGACAAATCAACCTCAAAAGCGCTTGAGTTAATTTCATCTGTTGTCATTTTTCCATTAACTAAAACTTCAACCACGCAAAACCCCACGCCTGAAGAAGTAAAAGGGTTCTGGACGTACAGATTTTTCCCCTGAAAAATCCCATCAAGCTTTATCTCCCCCGCGTTAGCTGATGAAAGCCCAAGTATTATTACAAAAAGTATTAAACCAAAATTCTTCATCTTAATAACAAATGAATGATCAGAGTAAAAATTTTAACAAATATATAATTTCTTTTATTCAAAAGAAAAATATCAACATTTTTTTCAGCAAAACGTCAATGTTTTATTAAAATCGCACAATCTTAATATTTTTTTAATGTTAAAAAAAATATCTGTTTTATTTTATTTTAAAAATCATTAGGTTTGTAATAAAGTTTTTATTCGTAAATTTATGAAATCATTATTACCATTATTATTTGTTTTTTTAATAGCCTTTTCCTGCAATAATGTTAAAGAAGCACCAGCCTTGAGCGAACAACATGGAGGTATTCTCAGGATAAATATGCCCTATCTCCCCAAAACGCTCTTTCCTCCGGGAGTTAATGATGTTGTGGCATCACAGTTAGTGTCTCAGATTCATGCGGGATTGGTAAAATTCGGGGCTTCTAATACAGCCATTTTTCCTTCTGTAGCCCGCAGATGGAAAATAGATTCTACTGAAAGCATATTTACGTTCACACTCCGAAACAATGCTTTTTTTTGTAACAATCCCTGTTTTAAAGACGGCAAAGGCAGGAAAATTGTTGCAGAAGATGTAAAATTTTCCTTAGAATTACTTTGTTTTCAAAATATGGATAACAATAATTTTAACCTTGTCAGCAATATTAAGGGGGCAAAAAAGCACTTTGAGGAAAGCGCATGCTCTAAACCTGAAAAAGGCGTAGAAGGAATAAAAGTTCTCAATGATTCAACAATTGAAATTTCTCTGGAGAAGCCGAATCCCATGTTTCTTAACTTTCTTGCAAATCCCGTCTGTGCGATACAAGCTAAAGAAGCCATAGAAAAATATGGTACTGCGAATCTTATTGGCGCAGGATCTTTCACTGCAACAGAAATGCCCGCTCCCGGAAAGATGATGGTTTTAAAACGCTCGGAAAATTATTTTCTGCAAAATAATCAAAATAAACCCTTACCAATGCTTGATGAAATACATATCAGCTTCACTGAATCTGCATCAAAAGAAATTATTAATTTTATGAACGGAGAACTTGACCTTATCATAGGATTGTCTCAATGCGAAGCGCAGGGTATTGCTGAAAAATATATTGAGGGGTTGAAAATGAAACCTCCAAAGTATATTTTAAATAGTGTTCCTGATTCAAACGTGCATCTTTTTAACCTGCAATACCCTTATGTAAAAGACTTTTACACAAACAGTATGAATTATCTGGATCTTTCAATTGTATATTTTAACAAAACCGATTCTCTTGTAAAAAAATAAGGCTTACTATAATAAATAAAAAAAACGGTTGCTTTTTTAAGGAAGCAACCGTTTTTTGTTTTATTTTCAGCTAAAGATTAGTTAAATCCTGTAAATTTTCTAATATCTTCACGAGGATTAATGCACATAACCGGGATTTTAGCATCATTAGCAATAATTTCCTGTTCTGTAGCGCCAAGCACATAATCTTTGAACCCTATATCTTTTGTTGTCATTATAAGAAGGAGGTCGCCATCATTTTTTTGCGAAAATTCGAGAGTTTCATCAGGAAAACTTTTTTTACCTTCAGCCGTAAAGATTTTATATGTAATATCCTTTTCCTCAAGAAATTTTTTCGCAAAAATAATATTATTATTAGCCTTCTTCATCAGTAATTCATCGGAAGTTCCTGTTTTAAAAAGGAGTATTTCTGATTTGTAATACTTTGCGAGATAACCTACCCACGCAAGTTTTTCTTTTCCTTCCATTTTGTGGTCAAAAGGAACGATAATGGTTTTAAAAACATGTTCCTTCGGGGGAGACTGCACTACAACAAACGGAACTTTTGAGCCTACAATAACTTTAAGCGCCCAGCTACCAGTAAGCTTCTGCATTCCTTTAATTCCATGGGTTCCCATAATAACAAGATTGGAATTAATTTCAGAAGCGACTTCGCTGATTGTTGTAAAAATACTTCCTACAACAGCTAAAACCCTGGGTTTTATGTTGTATTTTTTCATTGTATCGTCTGCCACCTGGTTCAATTTGACCAAAATTTCATCTACCTCTTTTTGCTTCTTTACAATATTTAGCAGCGTAATATCATTATTAAATGTATCCGCAATTTTTAAAGCATGCAATAAAGCAAATTCTGCAATTGAAGTAAAATCCCAAGGGACAAGAATAGTTTTTCTATTTTCTTCCATAAAAAAAAATTTATTGTGATATTTTCAAAACTAATTGTTTTATTTTTGCCCAGATGTCTGAACAAAATTTTTCCTGATACAAAAATATGAAATTTAAATTAATAATAAAAAAATATTTTTTACTGAGCCTGTCCATTCTGTTGTTTAATATCCAGAATTCTCATTCACAGCAGAACCTTGAGCCCGGAATACCCTATTTTAAAAATATTTCTCCAAAGGAATATGGCTTTGAAAACTCCAACTATTCTATTACTCAAGACAACAGGGGTTTCATTTATATAGGAAATATGAATGGGGTTATTGAATACGATGGAGTTTCATGGCGTCTTGTCCGCATTTACGGTAATCCGATTCTTGATGTTGATAAGCGAGGAAGAGTCTATGCCGGGGGATATAATGAATTCGGTTACATTGATTATGATAAAAAAGGAAGCATGAAATTTGTTTCCCTGCTTGACTGTTTAAGTAAAAAACTACGGCATTTCGGGCAGGTCAGGGCAGTTTATACTTTAAATAATGAAGTTTTGTTTTTTTCATCCAAACATCTATTCAGATATCATAATAATAAAATAAGCATTATAGACTCAAGCAGTAGTACGCTGGGTCTTTTTAAAGTAAATGATAATATTTATTTTCATAAAAAAGAAATCGGTCTTTGTGAATATAGTGCTGGTAAAATCAAGCTGCTGCCTCAGGGAGAATACTTTAAGAACAAAGCCATTGACGACATTCTTCTCTACAATAGAAATTTACTAATAAAAATAACAGGGATTCAAGGATTTACTATTTATACAGGTTATTCAATTAATCAGATAAAAACGCCCATTGATAATTTTCTTGAAAAAAACATCTATTCATCGGGAGTTTTAATGCAAAATGGAAATTATGCATTTGGCACAAAGCGAATGGGACTAATAATTGTTGACAAAAAATTTAAAGTAATAACCAGTCTGAATAAAAAAGAAGGTTTGTATGACGATGAGATAATTGATATGTTTCTTGATAAAACAGGTCATCTTTGGGTCGCAATGAAAGCCGGATTCTGCTACCTTGAAATAATGTCTGCATTTTCTTTTTACGACAACAACTTAGGATTACAAGGAAGCGTGTCGGCAATTACCCGATTTGGTCAAAATCTTTATGTGGCAACATCGCACGGTGTATTTTTTCTTCAGCCGGGAATCAATTATGCGAATCCTGAACAATTCGGTCCCAATTATAAAATAGGGCAGGTTCAGGGAATTAATGCAGAAGCATTTCGGTTTTTTCATATTAAAAATCAACTTCTTGTTTCTACAAGCAATGGCGTTTATTACATTGAAGGAAATAAAGGGTATCAAATGTCGCAGCACAAGCTTGAAACCATGCAGCCATCTAAGACAAATCCGAATCTTATTTATATCGGAAAACCAAATGGCTTGGCGGCTATCAATTATATTAATGGAACATGGAAAGACAGAAGGCAGGTAAAAGGTTTAAATAAAAGAATACGTACAATTGCAGAAGATGACAATAAATTTCTTTGGCTTGGAACAGACTATGACGGAGTTTTCAGGGTTGATATTAAAAATGGGTACAATGCAAATGCTCCCATTAAAGAATACAAAGAAAATTGCGGTCTTCCTGATAATTTTTTATGGTTGGATGTTTATAACACATCAAATGGTGTGATTTTCTCAAACTTCAAAGGTGCTTACAGATATAATGAGCGTTCAGACTGTTTTTATTTAGACACTTTATTTAACTTTAACTTTGGTTCAGAAAAAATATGGATTTACCCGATTGTTGAAGATGCGCATAAAAATTTATGGTTCAGTTCTGGCTTCAATGATAAGTATGATAAAACAACGGGTGTTGCTATGTTTCGCGGTATGGATAAAAAATATTCATTATATACTATTCCTTTTGAAAGGATTAATGATATTACCGTAGAAGCAATTTATCCTGATGAAAATAGCCTAATTTGGTTTGGATCTTCTGACGGGCTTATACAATTTGATTTCAAAGCATACAAGCTGTTTAATACAGACACTCTTACATTTAATACATATATACGAAAAATTAAAACAAGCAGGGATTCATTAGTTTACGATGGAGCAAATAACTTCTCAGGATATAAAAATGCAGCTATTGTAAATGGAACAACACCTCATATTTTTAATTACAAATACAATACGATGCACTTTGAATTTGCATCCCCGACTTTTGACAGTAAAAACAAAATTCTCTTTCAAAGTTATCTGGATGGCTTCGAAACGACATGGTCTAACTGGACGCATAGTGATATTAAAGAATATACAAACCTCCCGGAAGGAGATTATATATTCAGGGTTCGTTCAAAAAATATTTATGGTAAAATATCAAATGAGGCATCGTACAATTTTACTATTCTGCCCCCTGTTTACAGGAAATGGTATGCATTTTTGTTTTATCTGGTAATGATCGGGGCATTTATCCTGATGGTTACAAAATGGAGATCGTACCGATTTGCAAAAGAACGTGCAAAACTTGAAAAAATAATTAACGAAAGAACCGAGGAACTTGTTAAGCAAAAAGAAAGGTCTGAAGAGCTTGTATCGAACCTGCTTCCCAAAGAAACAGCAGATGAAATTATCTCAAAAGGCAAGGCCGATTCAAAGCGCTATGACTTAACAACCGTTATGTTTGCGGATTTTCAGGAATTCACAAAAATTACCGAAGCACTTAATCCGGAAGCATTAATAAGTGATTTGGATAAAATTTTCCTGCATTTTGATTCCATCGTAGAAAAATATGGTATTGAAAAAATTAAAACTATGGGAGACGCCTATATGTGCGCAGGAGGTATTCCGGAAAAAAACTGCACAAATCCTGTAGAAATTGTACTGGCTGCTATAGAAATGCAACAGCATCTGTACGCGCTCCACGATGAACTCCATGAAGCAAATGAAACATGGAACATGCGTATAGGAATTCATACCGGACCTGTTATTGCGGGTGTTGTAGGCAGCAAAAAATTTTCTTATGACATTTGGGGAGATACCGTGAATATAGCCAGCCGTATGGAAACATCAGGAATGCCGGGAAAAATTAACATTTCCTCCAAAACTTACGAATACATTAAAGATTTTTTCATTTGCGAGCCGAGAGGGAAACTCCCTGTAAAATATAAAGGAGACATTGATATGTTTTTCATAACAGGTATAAAGCCCGAATTATCCATAAACAATAATGGTGATGCTCCAGCTCCGGCGTTTTCTATTAAGCTTCAACTTGTGAGGTACAGCGACCTTGAGGAAATGCTTTTTTCAAAACTCGAAAAAGGACTACCAAAGAATTTGTATTATCATAATTTTAAACATACAGTGGATGTTACAGCACAAGTTGAAATTCTTGGCAGGTATGAATCCATTAGCGAAGCAGATATGCTTATTCTAAAAACAGCCTCCCTGTTTCACGATAGTGGTTTTATGATTGGGTACGACGATCATGAGCTTTTGGGGATGAAACTTGCACGTGAAACACTGCCTCAATATAAATATACTCCGGATCAGATAAAGGCTGTCTGCGATTTAATATATGCAACAAAATTTCCTCCCCAGCCGAAAAACCTGCTGGAACAGATAATTTGCGATGCAGACCTTGACTATCTTGGCAGGCACGATTTTATTCCAAACTCACAAAACCTGTTTCGCGAACTTTACGAGCGGAATAAAATAAAAACTATGGAAGAATGGAATAAAATGCAGATTAAATTCCTTGAAGGGCATCAATTTTATACAGAATCAGCACGAAAACTAAGAGATGTAAATAAAAATAAACAGCTCGAAGAACTCAGGAAAATGATTTGATCAGTTTGATACTTTAGGCGTAAGCCATGAAGAGGGATTGAGCTTATTATTATCTTTCCAGATTTCAAAATGCAGCGTTGTTTTATTGTCTTCATCAGCATCCGTAAATACTTTCCCTATGCTCTGTTTGGATGAAACCTTGTCGCCTGATTTTACATAAGCCTGCGAAAGATTAGAATACACACTTAAAAAATTTCCATGTCTGATAATAATAACATTATTGTGCCCGGGAATCTTCATTACCTTGCTTACCACGCCGCTAAAAATTGCACGAACATTTTCTCCCTCTGCAGTACTGATATCAATACCATCATTGCGAATCATGATTCCTTTCAAAATTGGATGTTCATGCTCCCCAAAAGTTCCGGTAATTAATCCATGCTCTGTTGGCCACGGAAGCTTTCCTCTATTATTTCCAAAACTTGTTGATGTAATTTTTTCTTCAGGGGTCATGTCAAAAACTACAGACTTTTTTACCTTGTCCGTTGTTTCTTTTTCCTCATCTTTAGATTCAAAATCGTCCTGTTTTTCAGCCTTGTTATCTGCGTGTAAATTATTCTTAGCATTTTTTATTTTTTCTGCTTTACTTTTTTTCTCTTTGGCTTTTTTCGCTTTTAAAGCAAGAACTCGTTCTTGTCTTCTTGCTTCTTCTTCTGCTGCAATTATTTTATGAATTTCCTTTTGTAACTTCTGTGAAAGCCTTACTTGCTCTTCCAGCTTTTTCTTTAACTCTTTTTCTTTGGACTTGAGGCTGGTCAATATTTCTGTTTGTTCACCTTTTTCCCTTTCAAGTAATACTGCTTCCTCCTCCTGCGCTAATAACAATTCCTGCTTCTGATTCATTCTCTTTTCCAACTCTGCCAGTTTTCGTTGCAGGTATTTCTGATTTTTCACAATTCCCTTTGCCTGCTTTCTTCTGTATTCTGAATACTGTTGCATGTATTTAAGCCTTTTGTATGCCTGATTGAAATCTTTTGCAGATAAAATAAACATCAGTTTTTCATACGAATTTCTGTTCTTATAAGCATAATAAATCAGTTGCGCGTAATCTTCTTTTAATACCCTTAATTCCTTAGTACATGAATTTATATCTTTATTACTTTGATCTATTTTTTTATTTAATACCAGAACTTCTGAATTTATATTTTGCATAAGCTCTTTTCTGAGAGAAATTTTTCTGCTTAGAATCAACAGGGCATTGAGGGATTTGTTCTTATGCTGTTTGTTTGCTTTTAGAAGTTTATTTGTATAATCAATTTCCTTTTGGTTGTTTTTTTTTGTTTTCTCAAGTTTGTTTTTATTCTGAGAAAAAGAAAAGGCAGGTAAAAAAAAATATAATGTCAGTAGTAGGAATAATAGCTTGAATATTTTTTTAAAATTTAAAAAAAACATCCTCTGTTCTTTGTTGCGTGGCTTCAAAAAAGAATGTGAATAAAAACTTATATTCTTAAATTTAAAAATCACTTCTTCTATTTTTATTATTGCTGAACATGACTATTATTCGGGCATTTTTAAATATTTTTCAGGAACAGAAAATGGATATTCCAGCTTTTTATTTAAAGTTGCTTTTGTATAAGAAAGATTAAATTTAATAACGGTTTCTTTATCTTTAATCGTAAACTTTGTACTCATAGGGAACAATTGATCTTCTACATTTTCAAAATCTGAATATATAACATCCATTGATTTTTGATATTCATGGTCATTGGCATACACATGTACGATTTTAAATATTTCAGGTAAAACGGCTACTTCAATAAAAATAAGGTTATCTGTTTTTTTCTTTTTTACCTTACGATGGAGTTTTCTCTCTTTCAAGGATTGCAATACATACAAATTAGAGTCTTTATATGACTTAAAACCTTTTATATCCTCATCATCGGGTGTACGTGTATAAAAAAACATTTCATTGCTTAAAACAGACTGAAGAAGATTATAATCAAGATCCATTTTTGTAAGATTTCTTATGTAATTATAATTCCCCAGATAATACGTTGAATTTATTCTGTTAATAAATTTAACACTATCCGGGGTTATTATTAATCGCACAGCCTCTATTCCAAGAGCGGGAACAATAGAAACCCAGATAGCGCTGTCTCTTTTAATTCTTAAAGTACCACTGAATGACTGGCTCTCTTCCCCTTTTTCATAAGTTGCAGAAAATTTTAAAGACAGGGACTGGTAACGGAATTTTCTGTAATTAACATTGTCGAACACCTTTGAAGCCCTCATTGGTTTTACATTTTTGAAATGAAAAACCTGCTTTTTTGATTTACAAGATGAAAAAACAAATGTAAAAACGGTAATACTTATAAAAGTTATAAGTAAAATATTTATCTTTTTCTTCATGATTCTATTCAAACAGCTTCCCCTCCTTTAATTTCTTATTGAGAAATTCAGAACCGGTTCCGGTTTCTACAGCTTTTTGCCAATATTCAACCGCCTTTTCCTTTTCCCCGATTTTATAAACAATATCGCCATAATGCTCAAATAAAACAGCACTTGGCGTGCCCTGATTTTTTATGGCTTTTTCCATTATAATCTTTGCTTCATCAAATTTATTAAGCTTATATAAGACCCATGCATACGTATCAAGATATGTAGCACTGTTTGGCTCTTTAGTAACAACTTTCTTAATCATAAGTTCTGCTTTTTCAAGATATTCATTTCGTAAAGCAAGGTAATAACTGTAATTATTTAATGTCAGAATATTTTCAGGATCAAGCTTGATAAGATTATCAAAAGCAGCGTCGGATTCAGGATGTTTTTTGAGTTTATAATAAGCCTCTCCGAGATAACTGTAAAATTGCACTTTCAGAGGAATATTATCTGTTACAAAATCAATTCCTTTGTTTAATACTTCCACACAATAATTGTAATCTTTTAACTGCAATGCTGCAAGACCTGCAAACATATAGGACGTTGGCTGAACAGGGAAAAGCTCCATCACTTCTTTGCTTTCTTCCAGTAAGGCATTATAGTCTCCTGTATGCACCTCCAGATATAACAATTGCTCCCATATTAAAAATTTATCTTTTGTTGATTTTACAACAAATCGCAATTGGTCTCTGGCTTCAACATATTTTTCATCACGAATCAGATAATCGGCATAAATTGTATGAACTTTTGGGTCTCCCTCATGCGTTTTCAGAAGTATTTCAAGAAGACCATTTGCTTTTTTGTTTAAGTCGGAATTATTTTCAATATAAGTGATAAAATTCATCATCATTTTTACCTTAACATCCACGTCAACTTCCGTACTTGCAAATGCGAGCAATAATTCTTCATAAGATTTCTCTACTTCATTGATTACTCTGTAAAAATCGGCAAGAGAAAGATGAGCAAGACCGTTATTCTTATCTATTTCCAATAATTTCTTATAGGTAGCAAGTGCTTTATCATACTGCATGCTTGCGGCATAAGCCTCGGCAAGAATTCCATAAAATCGTGATTCTCCCGGATAAGCATTCACAAGTTTTTCTAATTCCGCTAAAGCTTTATTTGCATTTCCAAGCAGCATGTACAGCCGCTCTTTTTCAAGGCTTACAACATCTGTAACTCCTACCTGTTTTTCAGATGCATCTAAAATCTTTATGGCGTCTTTGATTTTACCAATAGCAGTATAAATCATTGACAGGTTGTAATAAAAATCCAATCGTGCAGGCTCTTGTTTTATGAGGGATTTATAAATATCGACAGCCTGCGACAGCATACCATTTTTCTGATACAAGCCTGCCAGTTGTACACTATACCAAATGTTAGAAGGATCTATTTCAACTGCCTTCTGAGAATATTTCAGCGGAGAAACCCAGTCGCCCTGCGAAATATATAAATTTGCTAGCTCAAAATATGGAACCGGATTATCGGGAATAATCTGAATACATTGCTGGTAATGCTGCAATGCTTCATTAAAAAAGCCAAGCATTTTCTGCTTATTTCCATCAATAAGATTACTGCTGAAATTCATCTGGTCGTTTTCAGAAATTTCTTTCCCTTTACCCTTAACCTGTGATGTCTTGGATGTCTTACAAGCAGAAAAAACAATCGTTAAGCCTATAGCTAAAACAAAAAAAGTGTATGCAATATTTTTCAATGTACTGCCCTTATTCATTTATTTTGAAATAACGGTATAATCACCAATATTCAATTCTCTGGACTCCCCTTTTATATCAACAAAATTACCAATCATTGAATTTGTAACATTGAGATCTTCAATGTGCGAGTTTCGCATAATTATTGAATTCTTTAATAACGAATTTTTTATAATTGTATTATAACCAATAGAAACATGAGGACCAATAACACTGTTTTCAATCTGCGCATCTTTCCCAATAAAACAAGGAGGGATGATGATAGAATTATTTATAACAGATGTTTCGTCAATCATTTTTTCATTTGAGTGTGTTTCAAGAATCCTCTGGTTCGTATATACAGTATTATCTTTATTCCCGCAATCGAGCCACTCTTCAACTTCACCTGGAAACATTTTCATTTGTTTAGATTTCATATTCTGAAGCGCATCCGTAAGCTGATATTCTCCATTTACAACAATATTATTGTCGAGCAGGAATTTCAGTTCATCACGCAAAATATTTCCATCCTTAAAATAATAAATACCAATGATTGCGAGATTTGATACAAACTCTTTTGGTTTCTCAATAAAATCTGTTATTAATTTTTTATCACTGATTTTTACAACGCCAAATGAAGAGGGATTTTCAACCTTATGAACCCAAATTATAGAATCAGCTTCCTCATCAAGTTTAAAGGCTGCCCTGAAAAGAGTATCTGCAAAAGCGACAATAACTTTACCGCTCAAACTTTTCTCTGCGCAATAAATAGCATGGGCAGTACCGAGCGCTTCGTGCTGATAATAAATACTTGCTTTAGCTCCCAGTGAAGCAGCTATCGCAATCAGGGTGTCTTCCGTTTCTTTACCAAAATCTCCGATTACAAATGCAATTTCTTCTATTTTTTCTGTGCATACAGCTGCGATATCTTCTGCTAAACGTTGCACAATGGGTTTTCCTGCTATAGGAATAAGGGGTTTGGGAACTGTTAACGTATGAGGCCGCATCCGCTTCCCCATTCCCGCCATAGGAATTATTATTTTCATATCGGATTTTTTTCGGGTATTGAATTTATGCTTTGCCTGTTGAACCAAAACCGCCTGCACCTCTTTCTGTTTCCTGTAATTCGTCAACAAGAATCCATTCTGCAATTTCATGTCTCGCAATTACCATCTGGCAAATACGTTCACCGTCTTCTACAACAAATTCTTCATTAGAAAGATTCACAAGAATTACGCCTATTTCGCCTCTGTAATCTGCATCAATAGTACCGGGAGTATTTAAAACGGAAATACCCTTTTTAAGAGCTAAGCCGCTGCGTGGACGAATTTGCGCTTCATAACCCACGGGTAGTTCGATGAAAAGACCTGTTGAAATAAGCGCTCTTTGCAAGGGTTTTAAGGTAACCACAGCATCAAGATTTGCACGAAGATCTACTCCTGCAGAAAACTTTGTACTGTATTGCGGAAGCGCATGTTTTGATTTGTTTACAATTCGGATGTTCATTTTTATAAATTTAAAACCCGCTAATTTAATTAATCTTGTCCAAATTGCAATATGAAAGTTTTCAGTTTAATCAATTTGCGATGATGGTAACAATTTCAAAGCATGCTTTACAAAGCCAAATTCAGAACTCTTGAGTTATCACATCTGCTGCGGCAGATAAAATACAGAATTTTGTCAATTATGCTGAACCCGGTACTTGTGCAGAGCAGTTCGATAAAATTATTTCAGCAGACTCGCTTCGACTAGCTTGTTTTATTTTATTATTTGTATTGTGTCTAAAAATACGGCGTAACCTCCCCATATACCTAGTGCTCCACCTTCTATATTTGTTACAACCGAAGTAGGAGAAGCAAACGGATTTCCATCAGAAGACATTTGTTGCTCGACCGATTTCCAAAAATTAAAATGTGTTTTGTTAATACTGCAGAATTTAATAACTGCTGTTTCTCCGGTAACGAAAGCCCAACGCGGAGGTTTTGAGGGATCAGGTGGCGCATTCGGGTCTGTCATAATATTCGGGTTTCTGCCACGATAAACCAGATATTCCACATTTCGTCCGTTAATAAGCATATCATTAGCTACAGAACTGAAAGGGTGCACAAATACAGAATCTTTTCCTAATGTTTTTGAAAAAATCCTGTAGTTATTTCCAATGCTATCTGGGTCGCGAAAATATATCCATAAATAGCCAAGAGTATCGTTCTCTTGAGGATTTCTTGGCTTGAATTTTACACTGTCCAAAGGAACGAGGTTGGGAATTGTAGTATAAGATGTATATTCTTTCGCATCAACAATTACTTTCAGATAATAGGTTTTCCCAACTTCACCCTTTATCTGTGAGCCTTTATAGATAAATGGAGGAACCAGATTTGTATCTACCTGCAATGTTAATTTGTCGGTATCGTGTCCGTCTGTTACTATTACGTAGGCATTTAAAACGAGAAGGCTTATTACTGTTTGCGCATCTACAGGCTCAAAGTATGGAGTGTTTCGGGTTATTATTACCCATGGATATCCTCCATTTTCTATAGCTCCTTCAATTACGATGGCTTTCTCGGGTCTTGGTAAATCAACAGTAATGTCTTTTTCGCATGAAGCAATAAAAAAGAAGATGAAAAAAATAAAAAGAAATAAGTTAAAATTCTTCAGTTTTTTTATATTTATGTTTTGAAATCTTTTCATCAAGTTTAAAATTTAAAGTTCCATGTTACAGATGGCAGTATTGGGAATAAAGAAACCTGTTTTGCTTTAGGGTTTGAATTTCCAAACTGCAAATCGCCTTCGTCTTCAAAATATATAAAATAGGGATTTAATCTTGAATACACATTATAAATTGAGAAATTCCAGGATGATTCAAATTTCTCTGTTTTTTTCTGGAGATAATTTGCAGAAATATCGAGGCGGTGATAAGGAGCCATGCGGTAGGAGTTTCTTTCTGCATATTGACTGATAGGTCTTCCGTCTATTAAATATCTTCCGATTGGTAATGTAAGCGCATTTCCGGTGGCATATACAAATACTGCTGAAAACGACCATTTTTTATTTAACTCGTGCGTCGCTATTATTGATAGATCGTGCCTTCTGTCGTATTTTGCAGGATATTCAAGACCATTATTAATTTCAGGGAACAAGCGGGTTGTTTTTGAAAGGGTATAACCAATCCAGCCCGTTGTAGCTCCTACTCTCTTTTTAACGAATAGTTCAAGCCCATAAGAAGCGCCTTTCCCAAATGTGAAAGAATAGTCCACATTATCATTCAAGCCATCTTCAGGAGTTGATCCTTCTTTATAGTCAATTTGATTTTTCATTGTTTTATAATATGCTTCGACAGATGTTTCCCATTTGTTGTCATAGAAATTTCTGAAATATCCGATTGCATATTGTGTTGCAAACTGAGGTTTGATGAGGGAAGTGCTGGGAATCCATAAATCAGTAGGTAGAGAAACCGAAGAAAGCGAAGCGAGATGTACATATTGATAATTCTGCGTAAAAGATAGCTTTACAGAAGATTTCATATTTATTGCATATCGGAGAGATAGCCTGGGTTCAATGTTTTTATACGATTGAATATTTTTCCCTCTTTTGTAGAAAATAGTATCAACTGTATTCCCAAAATCATCTTTAATAAAGCGGTTAAAGGGACCAATATGCTGAAAAATTGTACCGCGCAAACCTCCCACTATTTTTATTTTATCGGACAAGTCAAAATCGTCAGAAATATAAACAGCGCCTTCATTTGCATAGAGTTTTACGATATCGCCTGTATTTAATTCTGTTTCTCCAATCCTTGCAGAAACCCCACTGGGTATAAACGTGTGAAAAGTATAATTTACTCCAAATAAGACATTATGCCTGATTGTTGGCATCCACGAAAAATCAATATGTGTATTATAATCTCTTATACCGGAAAATAATTTGAAAGCAAAAGAAGATTGTTCAGCCTCGAATTCAAACTGATAATCACTAAAAATAGCCGTTGCATTCATAAACATTTTATCGCTAAACAAATGGTTCCAGCGAACTGATGTTGTTGCATTTCCCCATGGAATATAAACTTTAAAAGTATTTTTCGGGCTTCTAAAAGAAAACATATCTCTTCCGTAATAAGCACTCACGTATAGCCTGTTTTTATCAGAAAAGCGGTAATTGAATTTTGCATTCAAATCATAAAAATAATATCCTGTTCCCTTCATTTTACGAGTACGTTCAAATTCTCCCATAAACGGCTGAATGAGAATATCAATATATGTTCTGCGGGCAGATAAAATAAAAGCAGCTGTATCTTTTTTAAGAGGTCCCTGCACAGCAATTCTGGAAGAAATAAGACCAATTCCGCCTTCCGTATGAAAGCTTTGATTGTTGCCGTCTTTCATTGTAATATCTACAACACTAGATAGTCTTCCTCCGAAATTAGCTGGCATTCCTCCTTTAATAAGGTTTACATCTTTAATAATGTCTGCATTAAAAACAGAGAAAAAACCAAAAAGGTGCGCTGCATTGTAAACCGTTGCTTCATCAAGAAGAATGAGATTTTGGTCGGGTCCCCCACCTCTGACATAAAAACCTGAATTCCCTTCACCGGCAGATTGTACTCCGGGCAACAACTGAATGGTTTTTAACACATCAACTTCTCCCAAAAAAGCAGGAAGGGATTTTATTTTTTCAATCTGCAGCTTCACCGTTCCCATTTCTGCTCCTTGTATGTTTTTATCAGAACGTTCGCCACTGACAACAACTTCCTGAGTTAGTAATGTTTGCTCTTCCATCGCTATATTCAGGGAAATATTTTTGCTCAGGTTTATTGTCTGTACTTGTTCTTTGTACCCGATAAAGGAAGAAATAAGTGTGTAGTTTCCTTTGTCAAGTGAAATGGAAAAAAAACCGTATTTGTTTGTTGTGGCTCCTTTAGATAATTCTTTAACGAGTACATTGGCACCAATGAGAATTTCTCCTGTACTTTTTTCTTTTATGTATCCGCTGATGGTGTATTTCTGAGCAGAAGTTTTTATGAAAAGAAAAGTAAAAATTAGAAAGAAAACTAATATATAATTGTATTTATTCAATGTATCAAAAATAAGGAACAAATATAAGAGGATTTGGGAAAATGGGAGAATAAAGTTTAAGGTATTGTAGAATTGATGTGTTGATGTGCTGATGTGTTGATGTGTTGATGCAAAAATTTGAAAATGAAATAAAATGAAGATTCTGCCTATAGTTGTGTCAGTGGTAATATGGTAAAAAGAGGGCTGATGCTCGTTTAAATGGTCTCGGATTGCACTTCGGCAAGCTCAGTATGGCACAAATCCAAGATAGCAGATGCGGGTAAGACGTACTATACCGAGTGCCGAAACAGATATTTGATTTAGTCTGCGATTTCTAATTCAACCATGTTGAAAGGAACTTTCAGAAAGGACTGATAATCTTGCCCAGATTCGAGGATGTCTTCATCTTCGTAATACCAGTTAAAATTTACTTGATAGCCATCTTTAAAAAGGGCGTCAATTTCTTTAAATAAATCGGTAAGACATTTTGAGGTTGCAGTATTAAAATATTCAAGATAGATTTTTATTTCTGTGCTTGCTTTTGGAGAGGAACGATAAAGAGAAATCCATTCTACAAGGGGTTTGTAAAATTCAATAGTATTTTCAATGGCAGAACGACCTTTTATTTCAATCAGGCCGACCTCTGCATCAAATTTCACAAAAGGACTTTTATTTGTTCCGACTATTTCAATCGTTTCCATTCAAAAAAATAATATTCATCTACAAAATTAGTACGTTCGCAATACTTCTTTATACGCTAATATAAAAAAAGGTTACAAAATAAGGGGGAAATTTTTGCAAGGGAATTAGAATGCGGCGAATCATGCCGATAATTGGTTAAATTTTACAGATTTAGGAATCCAAAACTTAACCGTAGTCAAAGTTTAAAAAAATTTCGAAGGATACACAAACAATTAATTTTCCACTTCCGACTCAAATGTAACTTAAAATATCCTTAACAACTCTAAGTTTATGAGTATATTTTTTTTGCTCGAAGCTGAAAATGCCGTTATGATCTATTTTGTCTATTCTTACTTTTCCGGAAGAATGTATAATTTTTGAGTTTCCAAGTAAAATGCCCGTATGCACAATCTGACCTTCATCGTTATCAAAAAAAGCAAGATCGCCAGGCTTGGCTTCATTAACAAAATTTACAGCAACCCCCATGTTTACCTGTTGATTTGCATCACGTGGTATTTTCGCACCATTAATTTTATAAACTATCTGCGCGAAGCCTGAACAATCAATTCCGAAAGGACTTCTGCCTCCCCACAAATAGGGAGCGTTTACATACAACATCGCTGTTTTTTTAATATTGTCACGAATTGCTTCTTTTTGTAAAAAATGAAATTTGGTTTTAAGCTTATACCGCGTTCCAACTAATTTAAATGTTCTTTTTCCGTTAAAAAGAGGAAGGGAACTGCCGGCAACTATTGTCATCATAGGATTTTCCAAAACATCATAAATCTGATGAGTAACTGTATTTACAGAAAAATCGCCATGTTCGGTTATTTTCCTGAATAATTTTTCCGGAATGGGAAGAATCATTTTTTTATCCACCCATCCTTCATACCCATCGAAAACCAAACGCACACGCGCCCATTTATCATTGGATTTTAATATTTCAAAATGTTCCCCGAAAAGTATTTGGGTTAGCATTTCGCTTTTTTCAGATGGCTCTGACCGAACAGGGATGATGCTGATATTTGCCACCCCGAATTCCCAGAACTGTAGTTTTAGTTGCTTTCTGACAATTTTCACGGTATAAAAATTCACTGTTTACAAATGCCAAATTACAAATTATTTTGGAATATGAAAATTTCACCTGATTTTCTCAATATTTTTCTTTCTTTGCTCCCGATATAATTGTGTAAACCGCAAGCACCTATAGTTCAATGTCATATCTATTGAAGCATAATCTTCCAGTCTGACGCTTGAGATGTATATTTCTCTTTCCCAGAATTATGTTCAATAAGTCGCAATCTTAACCCACATTGCAGCTTTAGGGGTGTAAATATCTGATTTTATGGACTGTCATTTTAAAAAATTTCGGCAGGGGTGACTACGGATTTTTTTCTTACGAAAAGAGCATATTTGTAATGCAACAAGTCGTAAATTTCCACTCGTTCGCGCTTGTCTTCGAACAATGCATTGCGTGAAGGGGTTGCCACAGCGACGAGTGCGCTTGTCAGATTGCTGTGTTTTTTCAATAGTCCACGCCATTACCAATACTTGTTCTCAGACCTATATAAAAAAACATATTTTCATGTTTTAAAAATGAGGTATTTTGTATTCTCGAAGCAAATCCTGCTTCTGTGCGCAAATTATTTTTCGGATTAATAAGGTATGATATTTTGATTTCTGCATTTTGGATATATGTGAGAACGCCCTGCCCGATATGATTTTTGTATTGCTGAACTATCGTGTTATTTTCTCCGGGAACTGGCGAATCAAATGTTACCTGATAAATATTTTGTCCGAAATGTGTACCCGATGAATCCAGTCCTGTTAAGATATTTACCCATTTCCCTGTAAATGCAAACCTGCCGTGAATGTAATTTATAATAATAATACCCTCTTTAAAATTGGCTCCGGCAGGGTGTGCCAATGCTTGGTTATAATGCCCGTAGTTCTGATACACATCTCTGTGCGAGTAAGTATAAGGTCTTGCGGCATTCCATTCTGCCTGTAAAGTTAAATTTTTTACCAGAAAATCATGGTATCGGAATCCCACCTGATATGCCTGCTTGTTTGTCCAATAGCCATAATTGATTGTGCTGTCTGATGGTTTCAGCAAATGTTTCAGGTCTTGTTTCAGCTCTGAAGTAACAAAATCATCAATCATATATTGTCCGTAAACAAATAGCTTTTCTGTAATTTTAAATTTCAGATTAAATCCCATTAACGAATTATTCGGCGAACCAAGTGAAAATTCTACAGGTCTGAAAAATATAACAGGATTGAAATAATTCACATCAAGCCCGGATGTAGCAATGCTGTCTTCTGCTTTACAAATTATTGCTTCAAAAAACCCGAGAGACAATCGCTTTGAAATGATCCAGTCCAGATAATGAAACACCCCGTATTTATTATCAAATGCCGACCATGTATGATCATCTGCGAATCGTAAATCTTTAAAATTTGTCCATAAAGAAAGGTACTTGAATTTCCACAAATTTGCTTCAATTTTAAAATACGGATAATTGTAAGAATTGTTTGAAAGCAGCATGGAACGATAGCCGTCTCCGATAAAATGTTTTCCTAAACCTGTTTCAAATAAAAAATACTGCGAGGGTCTGTAAGCCGCATAAAATCTTGTTCCTGTGAATTCGTAAAATTTCCCTGATTTGTGTGCATAGCCTTCTCCGGGAAATATTTTTGCAACTTCTGTTATAGGTAAAGTTATGGGATTCAAACGTGAATAATGATGCGCAAGGTCAAGAGAAAAAGCAAGATTTTTTTTATTATCAGTTTTTAATGAAAAGCCGGTACTTGATTCAAGAATAAAATCTGTATTTTTTAAATCCATTCCTGAATTAATATTCAATAATGGGTCTGCAAAAATTCTGTAATTTTCTTTATTTATTTCAAACCAGTGTTCATGCAACAATCGCTGTTTTAGCTGGGGTGCGGCAATATCATTAAATGAAAATTTTTTCGTAAATAAAGAATCATCGCTTTTCGTAATCTCTGAATAATTAAAAGGCTTTACAGAAGTATGCGTTGCAGATGAAAATTTATGAAGCGATTTTTCAAATCCTGATGAAAATTCGTAGGGAATGGTAATTTGATAGGGCTGTGAATACAAAGAAAAGACTGGAAATAAAAATAACCATATCAAAACCAGAAAAAATCTGTTTGCATGTATGAAATTATTAAAAGTCATAATAAACATTTGACAAAGAAGTACGAAGCCCCACGAAAACAAAATACGATTCATTTTTGTTGCCGGGAACGTAGAGCGACCTGTTTGTAATACCTAAGCTGACATTCATATTTGTTTTGGGATTGACCACATAAGATACTCTGAAATCCTTGTACATGAGCGTTGTTTTCACACCTTGCAATACTTTATTTCCCCATGAAGGAAATCCAAGTTGCGCCAGATCGTCGCGTTTAAAAATATTTTTCCCCCAGTGTGAATCCGCAGTATCAGCACCATAAAGGGCATAATTAAATTTTGCTTCCACGAGAAAATCTCTGAACCTGTAACGCACAATAGTAACAGACTCCATAAAATTTGCTCCGAGCGGATGCGCCAACGATTGATTATAGTGAACATAATTCTGATGTGGATCTTTGTGCGCGTACACATACGGCTGCACCTGACTGAATTCGGTCTGAAACTGAAGATGCTTTATTTTAAACAGGTCTAAACACTTCACTCCAAGCTGAAATCCGTATTTTTGCAATAGATAACCCTTGCCTTTTTTCATTCCGGCAACATCAAAATCATCAATTATAAACTGACCGTAGAAATACACCGTATTGGATGCTTTGAATTTAAGATTTAGCCCTATCAGCGCGTTATCGGGAGAACCAAGGCTGTATTCAACAGGTCTGTAAAAAATTACCGGATTCAGATAATTAACATCAAAGCCGCGTCTTTTTCCTGAAATGGAGTCTTCAAAACTCTGCCATATAATAGACTCAAAAAGTCCCACCTGAAAACACTTATGCAGGGATATGTTTAAGAAATGAAACGTACCGAATTTTTTCCCCCATCCATAGCCAAATCCTGAGCTTGAAGAAAGATCCAGAAAAGATGCAAACAAATTCGTGTATTGAAATTTCCAGATATTGGTAGTTATTTTCAGATAGGGATAATTAAAGGCATTATCTGATAAAAGTAAAGAACGATAGCCATCTCCGATAAAATTTTTTCCATGCCCGAACTGAAAATTAAATGTTGAATTTGGAGAATAAGAAATTAAACCCGATGCATAGGCATAATCTTTTCCGTATTCTTTAAACCCTTTGGGAAAGCCCTGTCCGGGGACTACTCTGTATAAAGAAATAAAATTACTAATGTAATTATTAAATACAGATTGATTTTCGTAGAAGCTTGTTTCAAATGCAAACTCAGAACCTATTTTCCCGCGCGCTGTAACACCTCTTGTATTGTTGTACAAATTTCTGTTATTGCTTTTTTCTTTCGAGAATTCAAAGTTGAAGACCGGGTCTATTGTTAAGAAAAGCTTTCCTGTATCAATGATAAATAAATTCTCATACCGCAATTTCCGAATAAATAAATTGTAGGATTTCGGGTCGCCTGTTCGATTAAAATTTAAAAGAGAATCTGTATTAAATTTCGTGTTTAGGAAATACAGGTTCAAGGGTTTAACAGAAGTATGCAATTCGTTGTTAAGCGCATTGGCATCTTTGTCAACAATGGAGTAAATTTCATTATTTAAAAATAAATTTCCCTGAGCGAAAATTACATGAGAAGAAAGAAGAAAGATTAAAGATAATAAGATTAAAGGGGAAAAAAACTTTTCCTGATTTTGTTTATGAGCATTTTTCCTTTCTGTCATTTTATTTATTTCAGATACACTCTTTCGCCCGAATTTTTCAGACTTTCCTGAGCCGCTTCAATCATTCTGACAATTCGCAATGCATGTTTCGGACCTGTTTTTGGGGGCTGATTTTTTTCAATACAATCCAAAAAGTGTTCACATTCTTCCATAAGTGGTTCTTTGTTATCAACACGCGGAACATGAATATCTCCGGAGCGATACGTAAGCTGAAACTCGCCAAAAGTGTCAGGCTCACGCACTAAGTCAACGCCCATATCATACACTTTTATTTTTTCAGAAGGATGCGTATCGTCATAGGTAATCATTTGTTTATCTCCGACAATGTAACTGCTTCTTAGCTTTACAGGTGAAAGCCAGCTCAACTGAACATTTGCCAATATATCGCCTGGGTAATGCATGTTTATAAAAGCAACATCACATACATTTTGATAAACAGACGCTTTCCCTACTACCTGAATCCATATTGGTTCTTCTTCGAGCCAGTATTCAAGAATAGAAAAATCATGCGGCGCCAAATCCCATATTACATTAAAATCATGCTTTACTTTTCCAAGATTAATGCGGGTAAGCTGAATAAAATCAACATTTCCCACGCTTCCCGATTTCAAAAGTTTTTGCACCTGAATTACCGGAGGGCTGTATAAAAAAGTATGCCCCACCATGAGAATTCTGTTTCTTTCAGCAGCCAGCTTTGTAAGTTCTATCACTTCTTCTGAAGATGCGCTTAATGGTTTTTCAACCAGAACATGCTTGTCGTGCAGCAAGGCATCTTTCGCAATCTGAAAATGCGTAATGATATTTGTTGCAATATTTACCGCTGTAACTTCAGGATCTTTTAGTATGTCAAAATAATCTTTTGTAATCGTTGAATGAGGGCAATTTATTCTGGCAGCGCTCATTCTGTCTTCTTTAAGGTCGCACACATATTTCAGGCGCGCTCTTCTGTTCTGACTCCATACTCTAGAGAGATTAGGTCCCCAGTAGCCGTATCCGATAACTCCTATTTGTTTCATTTTTGTTTCATGTTTCATGTTTAATGTTTAATGTTTAATGTTTCATGTTTCAACCGCTGACTGAGCGGAGTCGAAGTCAGCTGAGTTGTTGCATGCAACACATTTACAATCCTATTATTCTATGCAGGTTGGCATGTGGATGCGTTGGCATACAACACATTTACATGCCCATATTATTCTCCCAGCGGGCTGTTTGAAAATTGATTATGAATGAAAACCCGCTTTCCTGTTACTGCTGATTCATAAATTGCATTGATAATTTCCAAAGATTTTCTTCCTGCCATTCCATCTACCAGTGCCGATTTACCACTATCCAAAGAATCTATCACATGTCTTAAATAAGGCTCATGTCCGAAACCGTAAACATTCGGTGGATTCTCCTTATATTTTTCTTTGATTTCAATATCTTCGGGTATGCTTTCAGAAAATTCCCATGTTTGAATTTTATTCACAGCAAAACCGCCAATTACAATACTCCCTTTTTCTCCGAGGATTGACAAAGAACCTTCAAGGTCTTTAGGTCTTGTTGCAGTAGTGGCTTCAATAATGCCAAGCGCTCCATTTGTAAATTTTAAAATTGCCACTCCGGTATCTTCTGTTTCAATATTAACAAGAGCTGTGGTAGTCATTGCCATAACACTTTCCACATTACCAAAAAACCACTGAAGTAAATCAATATGATGACTTGCCTGATTGGTAAGCACACCGCCATCTAAAGCCCAGGTGCCTCTCCATCCGTCAAGATTATAATACGACTGATCTCTGCTCCAACGAACGCGAACTGTTCCCAACACAAGTTTACCAAGACGACCTGTGTCGAGTGCTTCTCTTGCTTTTACAACAGATGAGTTAAAGCGATTTTGCTTCACAACAAAGAGGCGCACGCCATTATTATCAGCAGCTTCAATCATCATATCCGCATGATGAATTTTCAGTGCCATTGGTTTTTCAACGACAACATGTTTTCCATGGTTCATTGCATCTATGGCCATTTCCCAATGCAGACCGGAGGGTGTAAGAATACTTATCACATCGGCATTTTCTTTAGTCAGCATTTCGCGATAATCCGTATAGAACGGAACATTCAGATTTTTTGAATACTTTTCAGCCTTTTCTTTATCAATATCACAAACTGCGATAATTTCAGCATTGTCTAATTTCTTAAGACATTCCACATGCTTCGGAGCAATTCGCCCGCATCCTATCAACGCAAATTTTATCATTTTTAATTTTTTTTCTTTGAATTACATTTCAATTTTACGAATCACTCTAGCTGGATTTCCGGCAACAATAGTACCTGCGGGAACATCTTTGGTAACAACAGAACCGGCGCCTACAATTGCTTTTTCTCCTACAGAAATACCGCATAAAATAGTCGCATTCGATCCTACAGAAGCTCCTTTTCTTATGTAGGTCGGAACACATGCCCAATCGCTTTCTGTTTGCAAACCACCGCCCTCAACAGTTGCGCGCGGAAGCTTGTCGTTTATAAACATAACACCATGACCGATAAAACAATCGTCCTCTAAATGCACTCCTTCACAAATAAAAGTATGAGAAGAAATTTTACAATTTTTTCCGATGGATGCGCCTTTCTGTATTTCAACGAATGTTCCTATTTTTGAATTATCGCCAATTTCACAGCCGTATAGATTCACAAAATCAAAAATCTTCACATCCTTGCCAAGCTTCACGTTATTGATATTTTTCTTGGGTGTTATTTCTGTATTCATAGTAAATTATTTTGAAAAATAAGAGCGGACAACTTCTCCTGTATATGCAATTTCATCTCTTGTTAATTCCGGAAACATAGGAAGCGATACATTTTTCTTTACTACCTCTTCAGTTATCGGAAGGAATCCGTTTTTATGCCCGAGATGCAAAAATGCTTTCTGCAAATGCACCGGAACCTTATAATGCAAAGCTGTTCCCACGCCTTTTTCCGCGAGATACTGCTGGAACTCTTCTCTTTTATCAACAAGAACCACATAGAGGTGAAACACAGAAAAAATATTTTCAGGTACAAAAGGAATTTTCAGCCTGGGAATATTTTCAAATTCTTCTTTATACCATGCTGCTATTTGCCTTCTGTTACTATTCCACTCGTCAATATATTTTAATTTTATCTGTAGAATCGCAGCCTGAAAAGCATCAATTCTGGTATTTTTTCCGGGGAAATCGTGGATGTATTTTTCTTTTGAACCATGATCGCGGAACGTACCTGCAAAATCAGAAAATGCTAAATTATCTGTAACAAGAGCGCCTGCTTCACCACAAGCCCCGAGGTTCTTACCGGGATAAAAACTGAAAGAAGAAATATCTGCAAATGTTGAAGGCGATTTCCATTGTCCTTCATGCAATATTTTTGATCCGATTGACTGTGCAGAATCGCCAATCAAAAGAAGATTGTATTTCTGCGCAAGCTTACGCAGTTCGGGCATGTTTGCAGGTTGTCCATACAAGTGAACAGGGAGCAGCGCTTTTGTTTTCGGTGTTATCTTTTCCTCCACACTTCTGTAGTCCATATTCCAGGTATCTATATCAATTTCTGCAAAAACAGGTGTAGCTCCTGTGAAATGAATGCCTGCGACCGTAGCAATAAAAGTATTCGCAACGGTTATGACTTCATCACCCGGACCAATACCTGCTGCGCGTAATGAAAGCTCAACAGCAGTAGTTCCGTTATCTAAAGCAATTGCGTATTCTGTTTGATTATACGTTGCAAAATCAGCCTCAAGTTCCTTACCTGTTTTTCCATAAACAAATTCTGTGCGATCGTATAACTCCTCAAGCTTCGAGAATATCTCGCCACGAACTTTTTCGTGTTGATATTTTAAATTTAAAAAAGGAATATTCATTTTATGCTAAAATATAAAACCGTAAATTTATAATATTTTTTTGTTTCGTGAAGCTTGCAAGGATAATTTTAGAAAATTCAGTCAGAATATAAATAAATGGGTAAAGGATGAAAGTTTGAATTTATAAAAATGTTGCAGGTTGCATGGTTGCATGGTTGTAAATTGTGATTGATGTTTGAAATTGTAGTGTTGAGCGAAGCGTCGCACTGAGTTTGTCGAAGTGTCGAAGTATGCTACGCACCTACAATGAAAACCAAACCAACCTGCAACCTGCAACAAAAAAAAGTACAGTTACCCTCCCTTTTACAATCTATAATCCCTCCTTAATGAGATAGAAATTTTTAAGCCAATCATGTGAAAATTTAACTTATTAAAACCGATGAAAACGCCTGCGCCAAATAAAAGTCCGATATTGGTCATTGCATAACCGGCTTCCCAGTAAGGCTGAATTTTTTCAGTATAAAGCAATGAGAAATATACATTTTCGTGCCATATCCTGTTGCTTAGCCATGGTAAGTATTTTAATGCTAAATAAGACGATCTGTATTTAATAAAAACCTGCGCATAATAGCTATTGGTGCTGTATTTATAATATTCTAAAAAGTTATATGCTTTGTTAAAATCATCAATAATAAACAAGAGTAAAGGTGTTTTGAAGTGTTTGTAATCAATAAAATTAAGATTTTTGCGAGATAAAAAATTGCCATAAATTAATTGATAATTAAATCTGTTTCCCGCACCGGTACGTATTGTTTGCTCAATTCCTCCCTCTAAATTAATAAATTTAATTTCACTTTTTCCTATGTCCGGAAATCCCATTTTGCATTGAATACTCATTGTGGGGAAACGCGATGATAGCATATATTTTCGATCGTCTCTTATCTGATAAAAATGTTCTGGAGTATAACTCAGCGCTAAAGATGCTAATGTTGTATTATGCGGCTGCAACTTATTGAGGATAGAAGAATCAACAGGAGGTGCATTTATCGTGTATTCTCTGTCATCATATTTAATAAAAGCAAAATCAGAAAAATTACGAAGAAAACTTCTTTGATAATATCCGGCATCTGCTCTGAATACAAGACCGTTCACAATGTCAATCTGGTGATTAAGTTCAACAAACTGATGCTCATAAAGCTTTATATAATTCAACCTGTAAAACAAGCTTGCTAGTGTATTTCCGAAAACACCCACACCCGTTTTACCTCCAAAATCAATGCTTTCACTTCCAAAAACGCCTCCGACAAATCCTCTTTTCATAGGAGCGTAGGAAAATCGGTACTTCATATTTATCATTAATTTTTCACGATCAATTGCATAAGAAAGCAAAGGGTACAACCGAATATCTGTATTGCCGAAATTCTTCCGGAAAAAACAACTGGCGCCCAAAACAAAGCCATCCACCGTATTGAATCTGAATTGCTCCATTGATAATAATCCGCTGAAAGCAATTGCTCTTTTTTTCTCTTTATTGTTCCAGTATTTCCCAAATATCAAAGTAGAAGCAAAAGAAGATTTTCTTTCTAATGAATCTTCTGACTCTTTTTCATTATTCTGATCTATAATCTTTACCTCTTCTGAAGTTAATGCAACAGGTCTTATTATATTCCACCGGGCTGTATCAATTATCCTGGCTGAAGAATCAACATTAACTTTATGCGAACGTTTTATTTCAAGATTTTTAATCCGGCTTGTATCTCTGGCTTGTCTGGCATTTTTTTCCATAAGTTCAGAAAGCTTGTGCATTTCCCTGTTTGAAAGTTCCTCTTTCTGCATCAACTCTTCGATTTGCTCTTTTCTTTTTTGTTCTTTTTTAAGTTGCGCAGGCGTTTTATCTTTCTCTGTTTTGGTTTTTGTAGCTTTAATCTCTTCTTTTTGCGCAGCATTAAAAGCATCTGTGAGATTAGAGGGTGGCGCAATTTTCGTATTTAAAATAATAAATTTATATTTCACAGAAGATACATAATTAAAGATACCTTCATTGCCTATAAATTTCCCATTGATGTCGAAGTTGTAACTAATCGGCAGCCATATATTTTTCTCAACTTCTCCGAAAGTTTGTTTAACCTGAATAGAACCAATCACTGTCTGCGCTGTAAGATCGGCACTATGAATGTTCCAGTAATTATCTGAAATATATATATACCCTTCCACTAATTGCTTGCTTTTTCGTTTGGGAATAACACGGATTTTATTGACGATTCTATCTCCCTGCTTTGTATATCCGGCATAGCGGTATTTGTAATGCTTCATTGCATAAGGAGCAAGAGGCAGAATAATATCTCCTATTTTAGGCTGATACAGGCTTGCATTCACAAACTCCATAACATCATTGTTCTCTGATTCTCCAGATGGGAAATTGGAACGTATCATTTTAACATGCTGCTCGTATTTATCAGGGGCAGTAAATTGAATGTTGTTTAAAGATTCCTGCACGTATAAACTGCCCTCTTTTACCATATTTTTTTCATTGCGGGTAGCCACTTTCACTGCCCAGGAAATTTTATTCACTTTAAGTGTTCCCTTCATATAGACTTCAGATGAAAATTCCTGAATCTGATTTCTATAATAGGAAGCCATGCCTATAGCTTTTCTGATAATCGGATACGCCTTGTCCTCATTGCTTGAACTTACGGTAACAGCAGGGATTTGGTATGGTTTAAGAGAAAGAATAACATCAAAAGTATTCAGTCCCTTTTTTACTTGTATTTTTTTTTCAATTGTTCCATAACCGAGGCATTGATATGTTGCAGTGTATGTTCCTTCATTCAGCATCAGATAATAAATACCGTCTTTATTGGACAATGTACCAAAACGGGTTTCCTTTATATATACTGTAACGAAAGGCAATGGGGCATCGGTTTCATCTTTGGTTGTTCCTGTTACAGTTTGAGAAAATCCTGATGCAGCAATTTTCATTAAAATAAAAAACAGAATACTTTTTAATATATAGATTTTACTCGGTTTTCCCATTCTTTATTTTATGAAAAATATAATAAAAAAGCTATTTTGAAGTGTGCGCAAAAATAAATTTTTTTACCGGATGTTGAAGTTTTTATCTGAATAATTATTTAACATCAATAAATTAAGTTGCAGGTTTAAGGTTGCAGGTTGCAGATTTTAACCGCTGACTGAACGGAGTCGAAGTCAGCGGTTGAGGCCTGCAACCAACAACCTGCAACAAATATTTTTTATCCCCATATTTTCTTTGTATCTTGCAATTAAATTAAATTTATTATGGAACAAATCTTATCATCTTGCGGGCTAATTTGTAATGAATGCCGTTTTTATCCGAATGAATGTGCCGGATGTTTTATGGTTAAAGGACAAACCTTTTGGGCAAAAGAAATGATGCCAAACAAAACCTGTCCATTATTTCATTGTGCGGGGAATGAAAAAAAGTACGCGCATTGTGGAGAATGCAGTGAACTGCCTTGTGCTATTTTCAGAGAAATGAAAGACCCCGAATCTTCAGCAGAAGAACATGAAAAAATGCTGGGAGTAAGAGCCGAAAGGTTGAGGAATAAGAATTAAGAACTCATGTTACGCATATCTAAACGAATCACATAGGAACATAGTTCATCTATGCTTAAAGCGAAGCATCTTATTTTTAGAACGTTCATTTTTATTAAAGTTTAATATCATTGACGCTCCAACTACGCCATCTATGTGGTTAAAATAATTTTGCGTAAAGGGAGTAAGTAACTGAACTTTCGCATAAATTAATTCGCTAAAAAATGAAATTAGTAACCATTTTTTAAAGAAAAATAAAAATATTTTTGCTTTTTCTGTTTTCATGAAAAATTAGGGCTGAAATCAAAATAATAATATTCCGGTGCGCTGCACCTTTGTAAAAAACGCAGCTATCGCTGCTACAAATATTATCGCAGCTCTGCTGCTACATTTGAAATGCAGCGGCAGAGCCGCAAAATATTTGTAAAACTAAAAAGAGATAGAATATCCAAGGTGCAGAGCACCGTAATATATACTGAAACTTGGCAGGTTTGCAAACAAGGCTGCTTAGTTTCAATTATACTGAGCGAATACAAATTTAATTATATTTTTGTAGCCCTTTTTAGCTATGCTGTCGAAGTATCTCTTGCATGGATTGCTGTTAACAATTGTTTCTATTTAGTGCTTGCAAGAAAACGTCAATTTCTGTGTTATGCTTGTCCTTAAAATCAGTCATGTACTTTAGTACACCTGTCTGCCGACAAGGCAGGCTCCTAATTTTAAACCCTTCGCAAGCCTTGAACTTGACATTTTCTTATCAAGCACTGACACTGTCAAGCAAAAAACATAAGTTTTCTTGCTGACACTAATTACAAAAATTATTAGTTCTTTTTCATACGAAAGCTCAGTAAATAAGATAAAAATATGAACAAATTTTTCTTAATCTATATTATTATTATTTATTTGCCTTTATGTGTTTTTTCACAAAATTCTGATACAACAAATTCAAAGAATAAAACTCTTGAAGAAATTTATCGTGAAGCCAGAGCATCAGAGGGTGAAATAATAGTACCTCCGCAAATAAATCCTGATTATTATAAAAAAATTTCTGCTTATTTCAGCGAGAATAAAATTGATATACTCATACTTGAATTTAAAAAATACAGAGACCTTGCAAAGAAAAATTCCGGAAGCTTTGTAAGCGGTAATCTGATTCTTGGAGCACCATCTGATCCATACTTCTCTCCCTCTGAAAATGCCAAAAGAGCCTCTTTCCTTGGAAGCTCCATTGAAAAATATATTGCTGAAATTAAAGATACCGCGACATTCAGTAAAATCATTCTGAAGCTATTGGGGAATAAAATTATTTATTCCGAGATGCAGTATGTTTTTTATACATTTGAGATGATAGATGTTGTGGGTTCCGGTCGTTTTACTTATCCTGGAAAAGGAATAGAAATAAAAAAAAACCTTGTTTTGTTATTGTTAGAAAAATCAATGGAATTGTATCCGCAGAAAAATTTTATACTATTAAGATCTGATGCAGAAAAATATAAAGGAAAGCATTTTCTTGAATTTTTAAAAATACTCCATAAAACCATCAGAACCTAAAACCTGTTGTCTAACTCTTCGTTAGATAGAATTGATATGATTGTTTTGCCGTCGTAGGTATAATTCGGTACGGAGCATAAAAAAAGCTGATTAAATAAAATTTTCATTTCTTCTAAAGCAAGGGACTTTGAATAATTTACTGATGAGGCCTTAGCCAGCGCCCATGCCGCTTTCTCCTGAACACTTGTCTTAATATCGCCCTGTGTTATTTTATAGTTTTCAAGAAAATTGCTTACAATATTCTCAATGTTTCCGGTATCAATGTTACCCGGTGTACCATTAATTATAAAAGATCTTCCACCAAATTCGCTTATTTCAAAACCCAGGGCATTTATATCAGGCATAATTTCTTTTAACAATTCAGCATCCGCTGCATTTAATTCAATGGTAACAGGGAAAAGCATTTTCTGAACTTCTTTTTTATTAGCAGAAGCCATGATTAAATAGCGTTCAAATAAAATTCTTTCATGCGCCCTTTTTTGATGAATCATCATTAGTCCATTTTTAACCGGAGTCAAAATGTATTTATTTTTAAACTGAAAAAACAAATTTTTTTCTACGCTTTCATTGCTTAGACCTTTTGCAAACAAATCTTCTTCTGATTTTGAAGAAGAAAAATCATCTCTCTCATTTTTTTCTATACCCTCGTAAAGTGCTTCCCAGTTCTTTTTGTTGTCATTATTATGCTTTTCAAAAAAATCATGAATATTCGAATTGGAACTCAATCTTTTTACATTATCAAAAGGATTAAATTCGGGATTTATTTTTACTTCAGGGACTTTAATTTCTGTATCATCTGTAAGCATGGGTATGTCTACAAATTTTTCAATATCAAAATCAATAGAAGGAACAATATTAAATTTTCCCAAAGCTTCTTTAACGGAAGCCTGAATAATTTGCCAAATTAAATATTCATCGCAAAATTTAATTTCTGTTTTAGTAGGATGAATATTTACGTCAATTTTAGAAGGGTCTATTGAAAAATAAAGGAAAAACGAAAGCATTGTATTAGGGGGAAGAATTTTTTCATACGCAATAGAAACAGCTTTGTAAAAATAAGGGTGTCTCATATAACGCTTATTCACAAAAAAGAACTGCTCCCCGGATGTTTTTCTTGCAAATTCGGGTTTTCCGATATAACCTTTTATCCCTATCATTGTTGTTTCTGTATCCACGGGAATAAGATTCTGCTGAATATTTTTTCCGAAAACATTGATGATTTTTTGTTTCAAAGGAGAAATAGGGAGATTATAAATTTCTTCATCATTATGGAAAAGAGAAAAAGCAATATCCGTATTTGCTAAAGCTATTCTCTGTATTTCTTCAATTATGTGGCGGAACTCAGTCTGTGGAGATTTTAAAAATTTTCTTCTTGCCGGAACATTGAAAAATAAATTTTTTACAGCAAAGCTGGTTCCATCAGAGCATGAAACAGGCTGCTGGCTTTCAACTTCAGAAGCACTGATGAGAATACATGTTCCGATTTCGTCTTCTTTACGTTTTGATTTCATCTCAACCTGCGCTATTGCAGCAACAGACGCAAGCGCTTCTCCTCTGAAACCCATTGTTCGTATGCAGAACAAATCATTCGCAGTTTTTATTTTTGAAGTAGCATGGCGTTCAAAACACAAGCGTGCATCTGTTTCAGACATACCACAACCATTATCAATAATCTGAATCAATGTTCTGCCTGCATCTTTAATTATTATTTTTATGAAAGTACTTCCAGCATCTACAGCATTCTCTACAAGTTCTTTCACAACAGATGCTGGTCGCTGAATTACTTCGCCGGCAGCAATCTGGTTCGCTACAGAATCGGGAAGAAGTTTTATTATATCGGACATATTATTTCATATAAATATTGGGGATATGGGGATGTGGATACGTTGCATGCTTCGACACTTCGACAAACTCAGTGCGACGCTTCGCTCAGCACAGGTGCAACGTATTTACATGCCAAACTCAATGCCAACCAATCATCATTTCAGGATTTTGTTCAGTGGTTTTTTCATTGTGTTCATAATTTTATCGGTTTTTTGCTTTAGAGGAGTTTTGGAGTAATCTTCCATTTTTAAATCCACCCAAATTTTATTTTTTGAGATTTCAACAGATTTCAAAGATACGGACAGTGTGTTGCTGGAAACATTCCGATTCAGATTTTCATCTTTTGAATTATCGTAATTACTGTTTGTATCGCTTTTATAGAGGTCTGTAGCAGTTTTGTTTTTTGAAATCATCATATTAGACGCTGAAATAATGTTCTGTAAAACCGCATCCAGATATGCTTTCCATATTCCTTTTTTCATGTTTGAATATCCTCCATATTTTGCCAGATCTATTACTCTTTCCGTTGAATTTTCATATTCCTGCATTGTAGACGTAGAGGATTCAATTGTGTCTTGAAACGTTGAAGCAATAGAAACGTCCACATTATTTTCATCCACACAATCGAAATAAAATTTAAGAGAATCGCCGGTTCTTCCTTTCACATCAATAGCTGCCATGCTGAAATTTGAAGCTGATTTGGACGCTTCATCAATTCTGAATTCCTGCAAAAAAGAAATACATTCAACTTTAAGGGTATCTTTAAATTTGCAAGTGTCGGGTGTTGTCAGAACTTCCCGGATGAGAACAATGGCCTCCATGTCGGAAGTGTATTTTTTATTTACAATTTCTAAACGTGTAGTGTCAATAATATATTTGGAATATATTTTAGAAAGTTTTTCGAGTTTTTCCGTATAAATATTCACTCCGTCCTGCTTGTCACTTTTATAAAGATCTATAGCCTGTTGAACCGTACACTGATGAAAAACGGCAAGCATGGCTTTCGCGCGCAGTAACGCAAGTTGATATGCCTGTCCTTCTTCCATTTTCGGATCAGAAATTCCAATGGAATAGATACGTTTAGCATTAGATTTAGGAATGCTTGTTACCCAACCCGGAAGATTTGTGGGAATCTGTGCATAAACCGAAAAGGATGCAATAATAAATACAATTACAAAAATAATATTCCGCATAATTAAAAATTTATTATGCAAACCTAATGTAAATTTCGAGAAAAAGCAAGTGTAATTCTATCAAGAGATTACTCAATTCCTTTTACATAATTTTCTAAGTAAGCAAATCTCTCAGTGAGTTTTCCTCCCTTTGCAATAGTTGCCCTTTCAATGACTCCATCTTTATCTTCCTCCAAAAGGTGTGGGAAAATATTTTCCATCAGCCGGTCTCCAAAATATTGAGAAGCATCGCGGGGCAGCTCGCCGGGAAGATTATCCACAGACATTACAGTAATATTGCTAAAACTCCATGGGTCGTCTTCTTTTTCAGTGCAGGGATTATAACCATAAAAAGGTTCTGCAATAGTTGAAGCACGCAGCGTTGAAGGAATTGGAATCTTAATATCGCAGCTTATGTCGGCAATTATCTGTATTTTGAAATCTTTCTGCCTGATATGTTCTTTAGTAAAAAAGACAGGTGAGCGCGGGTCCCAAAAATGACATGGGATAAGAATATCAGTAACTTTCGTGTAAGGAAGAAATGTTGAAACATATTCATCCGGATGCTGAAAAAAATGTGCAAGGTCAAAATCCTTACCATCTTTATGTTTCACATAATCATGAGGCTCTATCTGACAAACAACAGGTTCATTAAAATGCTGCGTTAGAAATTCAGAAGGACTGACATTTTTCAGATTCAGATGCGATAAGGTTTGTAAAGCGCCATGAGCAACACGACCACCACCTGTAATAAGAATTTTAACATTCGGAAGTTTCACTTTTTTAACTTCATCCACCATCTCTATCATATCATGACACAAGTATGCGCGTTCCAATTCATAGGCTTTTGTTTTCTTTCCCCATCCGATAAGCGCATTGTAAGCTCCCACAACGCCTGCCCAGTGCCCGAAGGCTACAAGTCTTGCTCCATTTTTATCTGTCAGATACTCGTAATCAATAAGTGTGATATTTTTTTTCAATATTTCCTGAAGAAGAGGTCTGTTATACGATTGTTTTTTTGCCGTATGTGAAAAAAACATATAAGTTTTATCAGGGATTAACGTTTCAATTGCTACTTCTTTAATTCCAATCAAAAGATCGCAATGTGATATATCTTCAACAACGTGATGACCGAGCAGGTTATATTCTTCATCTTTATATCCCCTTAAATTGCTGGGCTGAACAAAAACATCCCACCTGGGATATTGCTTCAGTGTTTCAATTCCCTGTTTCGGAGTTAGCGCTACGCGCCTGTCTGTGGGTATTTTTGTTTCTTTCAGCAGTGCTATTTTTTTTCTGTTCGGCATATTTAAATAATTAGATAAAAATCAGATGTTTGTATGAGTTTGTATGAGTTTTGAATTTTTGCGAAATTATATTTTTTCACATACAATCCCCAAAGTTTTTGTATATTTGTAAACATTTTTGATTTTTCTCTTACAATATGGGGCCGGTTTTGGTTTTGACAGCAAGTTGAAAGGATATGTAAGCATGCCGGGTAACGTGGTTCTTCCCGTAAAAAAGTACTGCAAACAATTAAAAGGCGAAAATTCATACGCGCTTGCAGCTTAATCACCAAGTGACTTAAGCACAGAACAGGACAAGGTCTTGTTCCAGGCTGTTCCGCTACAGATTTTTCTCAGCAATCTGAAGCATCGGAGCACTAGTTCTGTTGAGATAGCATTTGTGATGTTTCTAAGCAATTGCGAAATAACAGAAACTAAGGTTCAGATAGGTCTCTTTTCTCCAGTCTGCACCCTACAATTTCAGAAAAGATAAGCATGTAGAAAGCATATTGGTTCCTTGTTTGGACCCGGGTTCGACTCCCGGCGGTTCCACACATTTAAGAAACACAAATGCCTGTAAATCGAATATTAAGATTTACAGGCGTTCTTTTTTAGCCCACCATTAGCCCACTTGTTAATAAAAAGTTATTAAAAAAACCGGAATTAATCCGGCTTGTAAAATTTCAATTAAAACATTCAATAATTTGTAAATGCTTAAATTTATGAAAAACCTGCTTTATTAATTTTTGGTATTTTTTTTTAGCTGAACTATCTTACGAATGTATCTTTTAGTTCTCTCTCAATAAAAAACTTCTGTAGTGTCCCGCAGCAATAAATCGGGCTGAATGTATTTCCATTTCACTCAATCATAGGTTAGACAATTCTTCTTTAACCATGTTGCCAAGAACTTCATTCTGATTTACCTCTGATGAATTATTAAATGTTACACTGTATTCTGTTCGTTGAATAACATAATCAGGAAAGGATTTTGTTGATTTTTTCAATTACTAAAGAAAGTCGCTCGTTAAGCATATTGGGATGAATGTGTGCGCTTACTATTTCTTCGAAATACATGCTATCTTTTATTTTTATAAGTTCTTTTTTCAAATAGCTTTTTACCTGTAGGTCTGCATTGATAACGTCTTCTGCTGCGGTAGTACAATTGTCAAGCACATAAATAATATCTTCAAAATCATGACTGGTTCGGTAATCTTTGCCCCTGTCGTTAAATGCTTCAAATTTGGTAGCTAGAAAGTAGGGAAGTTGAAATATCTGAATATTATGTTTCCCGACCTTCACCGATTTTAAATAACTGAAACCAGGTTTATACCAGCGGTTAGCTTTTCCCACAGGACTATCTTCTGAAGGAATAATGTCTATCAGGATTCCTTTGTAGATAAAATTACACATGGCATGTCCTTCTGGATTTGGGTATATACGAAGTTTTTGCAGCGTTTCCTGGAGTTTAATCCAGTTGGAATATCCCGTAAGCTGAACTGTAAAATCAATATCATTGGTTGTTCTTACTTCATCAGCAGCAGGGTCGTCAATATACATTGAAATTACAGATCCACCTACAAAAACAATTTCATGCAGCAGGTCTTTTAAAACATCGGCTACTTCTTCAACCGCATTTAGGTCAATAGCTCTAAAGTTCATTCTGAAATTTGTTTTTTAATTCTTTTATCGCAATATTTTTTTCTCGCACTTTTCCTACCCGCAATGCATCGGTAAGTGCCAGCAACTGATACAGCTTTTCGTCTTCGATTACCGCTTTTACTACAGAGGGGTATAATGGTCCAATGGTTTGTCCACGTACAGTTCCTTTGGCGTAGGGCCAAACATAAATTTCAGAACTGTTTATCAAAGCACTGAGCGGAGGAGCAGAATGAGCAGTAGGTATTCCACGAACAAGTGCTCCAGGACGCTGCGGAAAAACATACGAAAGACCATATTGCAGGAAGTCGATAAATCCAAGACGCATTACTTTTTTTCCATCAGTATCAAGCAGACCAGAGTACTTTGAGCGGGCAACCGATTGGCTGATTTCAGACTGACTTATTTTTAATGCATCGGCAAGGGCAGATTGCTGCCAGTTGTTATTATTCCAAGCTATAATTTTTAGTAGAATCACTACATCCTGTGGTTTCATCGTATATTGAATCTGTCGCATAAAAAATAATATATTTAATATTGCAAATCGCAATATTAATAATTAATATGCTGAAAAACAAATATTTTATTAATAATATCTGATATTGCGATTTGCAATATTATTTCAACATCTCATTCAGCAATTTTCGCTTTTGATTTTTATATGTTTTATTTTTTTTATAATTGTATTTCTGTTGCTTTAAAAAAAATATTATCTTTCGCTTTTTAATTTTGAAACCTTTGCATACCCATGAGCATTAATTTCAATTTAAAATTTGACAAAAATAAAGAGAGCGGTTTTCAGAAAGATTACTTTTCTAAATCTGAAAAAATAATCCGTATAGGTCTTGGTTTAGGTATTTTTCTGTATGCCGTTTTTGGAATTTTAGACATCTGGATTCTTCCAGAAACAAAACACATCGCCTGGATAATTCGATTTGCTGTCGTTGTACCTGTTTTCCTTATTCTTCTTCTGCTTACAAAATCAGGAATATTTAAAAAATATCATCAGATTTTACTTTCATTAGGAGGTCTTGTTGCCGGTTTGGGAATTATCGTTATGATTGCATTTTCAAATAAAAATGAACCCGGTTATCATTACTACTATTCAGGTTTGATATTGGTTATTATGTGGGTTCATACCTTTGTTCGCCTGAGATTTGTATCCAGTACGGTTGTTTCTCTTCTTATTACTCTTTGTTACGAAATTACCGCCATTTTTTTTCAGGATTTACTCAACGGAGAATCTGCTGTTTTCTTTAACAATAATTTCTTTTTTATTTCAGCAAATGTAATTGGAATGTTTGCATCCTATAATTTGGAATCTTTATCAAGAAAAGAATTTATTCATAGAAAAGAAACTGAAAAAGAAGTAGCATCAGCGTTACAGAAGAGCGAAGAAATCTCAACACAGAAAGAAGAAATTCTTCAGAAAAATGATGAACTTCATGCACAAAAAGAAGAAATTGATAAACACACACAGGCACTTGTTAATGTCAATCGTGAACTTGAGCAATTATCGGTTGTTGCAAAAAAAACGGATAATGCAATCATGATAACAGACATCAAGGGGAATATTGAATGGGTAAACGAAGGTTTTACGCGACTTTACGGCTATAATCTTGATCAGCTTTTTCTCTTCAAAGGAAATAACCTGCTGAACATTTCAACAAATATTTGTTTGAATGAAGTAATACAGCATGGATTCAAAGGAAGAGAAGCAATTGTTTATGAAACACAGACTACAACAAAATTCGGAGAAAAAATTTGGGTGCAAACAACCTTAACTCCGGTTCTCAATGATAAAAAAGAAGTAATAAAACTTGTGGCTATTGATAGTAATATCAATAAAATAAAAAAAGCCGAAGAAGAAATTCTCAAGCAGAAACAAGAAATTGAACAGAAAAAAGAAGTGCTTCAAAGGCAAAATGATATTATTGAGCAGGCTTTTCAGAATATTAAAATACTGAATCAAATTGGGCAGAATATCATTTCAACATTAGAAATAGAAAAAATCAGCGATATTGTTTACAACAGCATTAACGCTATGATGGATGCTTCTGTTTTTGTAATTGCAATTCATGACCCTAAAAAAAATGCGCTGGTATCTTTAACAGGAAAAGAAAAAGGAAAAAAACTTCCTTCTTTTTCGTGGGAACTGGACAATGAATCAAGGCTTGCTGCATGGTGCTTTACGAATCAAAAACATGTGTTGGTAAACAATTTTACAGAAGAATGGAGTAAATATCTAAAAAATATAAAACCTCCGGTTATTGGTGAAAATGCGAGATCAATTATTTATTATCCCTTAACAATAAAAGACAAATATATTGGGGTTATTACAGTTCAGAGTTTTGAAGTAAATGCATTTAATGAATACCATTGCAATATAATTAAAAATTTAGCATTGTACGTTTCCATTGCACTTGATAATGCAAAAGCATACAGAGAAATTATTGAGCAGAAAAACCGTATTGAAAAAACCAATAAGGAGCTTGAAAAACTTTCTATCGTTGCCAGTAAAACCGACAATGCAGTTATTATTGCAGAACCCGATGGTCGTGTTGAATGGGTTAATGAGGGCTTTACCCGTATCTATGGGTATAATTTGAGTCAATTGGAAATTTTCCTTGGGAATAATCTTTTGAATCTTGCATCCAGTCCTGTTCTTAAGGATGTAATTGAAACCGGATTTAAAGATCGCGATGCCATTATTTATGAAAATCTGGTAACTACAAAATACAGAGAAAAAATTTGGGTGCAAACAACGCTAACTCCCATTCTTAATGAGAAGAAAGAAGTTGTGAAATTGGTTGCCATTGACACCAATATTCACAAGAGAAAAATGGCTGAAGAAGAAATCATACGTCAGAAAGACGAGCTTGAAACGCAGCGTGATTTCGTGATGCGACAGGGAGATAAAATTGCCAGCCAGAATGTTAAAATAAAACAGCAGCGCGACCTTGTAATACGCCAGAAAAAAGAAATCACGGACAGTATTCAGTACGCTCAGAGAATACAAAGCGCAATTCTTCCGAGAAAAGAACAATTAGATAATATTTTCAGTGAATACCTCGTTCTTTTCCGCCCAAAAGACATTGTCAGCGGAGACTTTTATTGGGTACACGAACAAAACAATCATATATTCTTTGCCGCAGTAGACTGTACCGGTCATGGCGTACCGGGAGCTTTTATGAGCATGCTGGGTATAAGTTATCTTAATGAGATTGTGGTTGAGAAAGGAATTACAGAACCCGCACAAATATTAACAAGATTAAGAAATATTGTAATTAGTACATTGCATCAGACAGGACAAGTTGGAGAATCAAAAGATGGTATGGATATCTCTCTGTGTGTATTTGACAGAAAAACAAATATTCTGAAATACTCCGGAGCAAATAACCCTGTTTATATTATAAGAAAAAATGATTTGCCACCGATCGAGAAAGAAGGACTGCCTTGTATTTTCCACACCAATCCTGATGTTCCGGATTATATTCTAAACGAAATCAAAGCAGATAAAATGCCAATAGGTGTTCATCTTAAAGAAATGAGCCCTTTTACGAATCACTTTATTCCTTTGATGGAAAATGATACTATTTATATTTTTTCAGACGGCTATGCAGACCAGTTTGGTGGAGAGCGACATAAAAAATTCATGTCGAAAAAATTCAAAGACCTTTTGTTGTCGCTTCAAAAAACTCCATTAAAGGAACAGAGAAAAGAAATTACAGCCGTTTTTGAGGCGTGGAAAGGACAGTACGAACAGGTTGATGATGTGCTGGTAATTGGCGTGAAAGTGTAGAATTACGAATTAGGAATACAGTAGGAATTCGATAGGAATTCGATAGGAATTCGATAGGAATTCGATAGGAATACAATAGGAATACAATAGGAGTACAGTAGAAATACAATTGTACATCTACTGAACATCTATTGTTGTACTATTGAACACCTATCAAATCAACAATTGTATATCTACTGAATAGTATCGTAGCACAAAAGAATTTTTTATGAATGATGATTTTTGAATTCGCAATTAATAAAGAAATCGTATAATTGCAATTATCTCGTTAAAATTTCGCCCATGTTTTTTCTTTCTTTTAGAAATATTTTTCCTGCCTTTTTTTTTGTTTTATTTTCTTTTTTTTCAATAAATGTATTTGCTAGTGCAAAGGATACGACAGAGATAATCATTATTCATGTTAATGATCTGCATGGGAAAATAGACTCTTTTGAAAAATTTATCCCTTATGTTAAAAAATTAAAACAGCAACATCCTAATGTTATAATAGTTTCTGCCGGCGATTTATTTAGCGGCAATCCTGTAGTAGATCAATATCCCGACAAGGGTTATCCGATGATAGAACTTATGAACAAAGCTGGATTTCAATTATCTGCTTTAGGGAATCATGAGTTTGACTATGGATTGGATGTGCTTGAAAAACGTATGGAGCAGGCAAAATTTATTTTTATCAGCGCAAATACCAAAGCCCCGGAAAATAGTTTAAAATATTTATTCTCTGATAAAATAATACGTATAGAAAATGGCCCTTCCCTTGTATTTATTGGGGTCATTCAACTGAACGAAAATAAAACTCCGGATGCTCACCCGGATAAACTTAAGGGGTTTTTCTTTACCGATCCTGTTATTGAGATTAAAAAAAGAATGCCCAAAGGAAAAAATAATGCAGTTTTTATTGCGCTGTCTCATCTGGGTATTGAAACCGATTCCATTTTAGCTCTTGAAATTCCACAGCTTGATATTATAATTGGAGGGCACACGCACACGTTTCGCGATAATCCATCCAACATACCCGGAAAACCATACATTGTGCAGGCTGGAGCAAATTTCAAGCATTTTGGGCAGCTTACATTAAAGTATTTTAATAATCAAATTGTGTACAGGAAAGACACACTGATCGCGCTGCAAAATCTTACTGAAACAGATTCATTGATTCATTTGGAAATAAAAAAATACAACAACAATCCTGCTCTGAATGAAAAAACAGGAATTGCTGAAACTGATTTCCCGGATAAGAATGCTCTTGGAAATTTAATGACAGATGCAGTTATAGCTGCCACAGAAGCAGATATTGCTTTTCAAAATAACGGCGGAATACGTATACGAAAACTTGAGAAAGGAGATATCCTTATAAAAAATATTTATCAAATGGATCCCTTTGATAATAATCTCGTTTTAATGAACCTGAGCACAGAAGAAATTAATAATCTCATTTTATATTCGTTTGAAAAGAAAGATGAATTGCCTCTGGTATCCGGCCTCTTTTACGCAATAGATACAAGCAAATCAAATTTAAAAATAAGTTTGACAAATTCAGATGGAAAACCTTTGGATTCAGGAAAAAAATACAAAGTTGCAATGAACAGTTATATGGCGAACATGTATAATTTTCGGCATGCAGACAAGGGACAGCCATTACCTATTACTACAGCAGAAGCATTAATCCGCTACATCAAAAAGAAACAAAAAATTTCCGCTAATCTTGTTCTAAGAGGGGTTTTGATGAATTCGGATGCAAAGCGGGATTAGTAATTCTTATTCTACAACCTGCGCAGATTTTTTCCTCACTACTCTTTTGCTTATATGAATACTTATTTCATAAAGAATATACAAAGGCATAGCGACAAGAATCTGACTGAACATATCTGTTGAAGGGGTAATGAAGCCTGCTAATATAAGAATTACAACAACAGCATGTTTTCGATATTTTCTTAAAAAAACGGGTGTTAGTATGCCGATGCGTGAGAGAAAATAAATAAGAACCGGAAGCTCAAAAACCAAACCCATGGACAAAGACAATACCGCGACAATTGAAATATAAGACCCGATTGTAATTGTATTTTCTATTTGTGCACTCAGTTCATACGTTGCCAGAAAATTTACTGTCAGCGGGACAATGATAAAATATCCAAAAAGTACTCCAGTGAAAAATAATGATGAAATATAAAAAACCATACCTTTTGCATAGCCGAGCTCTTTATCTGTTAATGCAGGTTTCACAAAAAGCCATAGCTGGTAAAAAATATAAGGAGCTGCTAAAATAATACCTGAAATTATTGAAATAACAAGATGATAACGGAACTGTCCTGCAAGGTCTATATTAATAAGTTTGAAAGGAAGAACATCTATACAAAGGGATTTAAAATCTGTTAAAGCAGCAATTTTACATAAAACCTTGTATGTTATAAAATCAGGAGTTTTTGGTCCTAAAATAATTATGTCAAAGACAATATTTTTGAAGAAAAAAGCAAGAATGGAAAAAAGAAAAATCGCAAGGATGGCACGTATTAAATAAGAACGCAGAACATCAACGTGTTCAAGAAACGTCATGTCCTGCGTCTTACGCGAAAATTTTCTGAAAAGAAAATCAAAAATCATTAGTCAGAAGAATAACCCGGAAACGGTTATTTTTTCTCGCTTTTTGCATTATTCTCTTTGGTAATATCTTCAACCTCATCGTAAACTCCGTCTTTGGCTTTTTTAAACTCGTTGACGCCTTTGCCAAGTCCGCGCATTAACTGAGGGATTTTTGTGCCACCAAATAATACCAAAACAATAATAAGAACAAGAATCAATTCCTGTCCCCCGAATATTCCTAAAATTACATTTAAACCAGACATAAAATTTCATTAACGTTTATAACTTTTTTCTTTAAAATCAGTACTAACAGGTCTATTGTCAATATCTTTATTTTTCACAGAAGTGCCCGTTGTACTTTTTTCATATTTTCTGGGTTCTTGTTTTTTAATAATTTCGTTCGTATGATTACCTTTTGCAGGTACATCTCTTTTTATTACATATTCTTTCTTTTTGTTGTCCGGATTACAAACGCCACATTCATGGTAGCCCTTTTCTATTGCTTTTGAAACAGACAATATTTCATAGGGCTTTTTACAAAATCTGCACTTTTCGCTGTAGTGGTATGTTTTTGTTGACAAAACACAATAAACATTTTGGGAATGTAAAGTTCCCAAAATGCAAAAAAATGCTACTAAGAAAATGACAAGTTTCATAAGCTATTAGTCAATAAAGAAAAAGAAAAAAGCAGCGGCTGCATATTCTTTCTTTACTCCCTGTGCGCTTCCTATGATAGAACCATTTTTACGAACATCGCCGTTGGATTCGATTTTTCCAACAATAGAGCCATTCTTACGAACATCGCCGTTGGATTCAATTTTTCCAACAATAGAACCACTTTTGCGAATATCGCCGTTTGATTCGATTTTTCCAACAATACTGCCGCTTTTGCGAACATCACCGTTGGATTCAAATTTTCCGACAATACTTCCATTAATTCTTACATCGCCATTGGATTCAACTTTTCCGACAATGCTGCCGTTTTTACGCAAATCCTGTGCTGTTGCCTGATTGGTATTTAAAACCATAACAGCAAATAAAAAAACAAATGATAAAAAAAGTCCTTTTTTCATAATATTTAGTATTAATTTAATTTTTGGCAATTTACAAAAAAAATCAAAACGGCTGACAATGAGCGATAACTTTTTCAAAAGACTATATTAAAAATCATAAAAAATTTGGTTTCAGGTAAAAATCAGAAGCTTGTTTTAACCTGTATTATTCATGACCTTTAATAAAAGTGTTGCAGGTTGCAGGTTGCAGGTTGCAGGTTGCAGGTTGCAGGTTACCTGTCGGCAGCTACCGTGTGGACACATCTTTGAGAAGAGAAAAAGTTTATTAAAAACTCCTGTCTTCTCGTACAATACAATGCTGTGATTTTGTCACAAAATTTGCAAGCATTATTTTGTACAAAATAAACTCTGTGATGTAGCAAATTTTCCGCCAAAATCTTTAATTTACATTTGTTTTAGAACCCCCGAGCTTTAGCTCGGGGTTATTCACCTGCCAGCCGATTCACTTGCTCAATTAGGCAAGGCAAGCAGGTAAATCCCCCAAGCGGGATAAGCTCTAAAGGGTCATATTAAACGCATTTTTATCCGCTAAGGCGGATGCGAGCGTATTATAATAAAACGATTTGTGTCCACACGGTAGCTGTCGGCAGACAGGGCTGCAAGTAACGTGTTGAAATATCAAATATCATTGCAAACAACCTGCAACTTGCATCCTGCAACAAAGGGTAGAAATTTATGAATTGAATAAGTTAAATATTTGTTTGCTACATTGCCTTCATTCTTCCCCATAATTTTTTACTTTGTTCCTGAGAAAAACGCAGAATATCTTTTTCATCCACAGATTGAAGCTGCCAGTCTTTTACAATAAGTTTTCCTGAAGATATCACATGCCTCACATGACGGTTTTCGAGACCAAAAATGAAATGTCCTAAAAAATTATTCTGATTGAAATCAGTCGGAGAATCATAATCCAGCACTACAAGATTGTTTTCAGCATCTCCGGAGAAATTATTTTCTTTAATATAACGGTGTACATTCCTGAAGCGTTTGTATGCTCCCGGGTAATCTATTGCATCAAATCCCTGACCTACATAAAAAGCAGTTTTCGCACTACGCAGCATATCGCTATACATTCCGTCGGTTCCAAGCATAATATTTTCTCCCAAACCGCACGAATTAAAATATCCCACATTATTGTTCAGGTTGCTTTCACAGTTCTGTACGACCCAAACCGGAGAAATTCGTATCAGTTCTTTTTCTATATCATCAAGGTGAAGGCAATGACCCAAAATTGTTTTACCGGAATTCAACGCACCTGCTTTTGAAAGCCGCTCAACAACAGTCATTCCATATTCTTTTTTGCAATGCTCTTCGTCTGATTTGTCCTCTGCAACATGAATATGAATCCCTGAATTGTATTTTTGTGATAATTTAACAGCCTTATTCAGAGTATTTTCTCCAACAGTAAAGCTTGCATGCAAACCCACAAGTGCCTGTTTTTTCTTCATGTATTCTTCTGTTTCTTCATGTCCTGATGTCGCTTTGTCTAATCCATCGCGGTCTGTAATTTCGTAACATAATAAATGCGATACACCTACTTTTTCAAAAGCTTGTGCAATAATTTCAAGAGAACCTTTTATATAATTTGGAGATGCATGATGATCAATAACAAAGGTAACTCCATTTTTCGCGCAAGCCATAGCGGTTACTAATGCAGAGGCTTCTATTGATTCTTTGTCCAAGCATTTGTCGAGTGTCCACCAAATATATTCCAGAATTTCAATAAAATTTCCCGGAGATTTTTTCGGAGCGCCCATGCCACGTGCCAGAGCAGAATAAACATGATGATGGCCGCATGCAAAAGAATGTGTTACATATTTACCTGAACAGTCAATTACATTATCCCCAGCATCGGGTTGCGCATTTTTAAGAAAAGTTATTGTTCCATTTATCCCTTCAGAAACACGAATATCTGTTTTAGAAAATTCCAGTGTTTCAGCATTGATGTAATTTGTATTTTTTAATAATATTGACATATTGGTTTTGGGTTTTGGGTTTTAGGTTTTGGGTTTTAGGTTTTGGGTTTTAGGTTTTAGGTTTTAGGTTTTAGGTTTTAGGTTTTAGGTTTTAGGTTTTAGGTTTTAGGTTTTAGGTTTTAGGTTTTAGGTTTTAGGTTTTGAAATGTGGAATGTGGAATGTGGAATGTGGAATGTGGATACGTTGCATGCAACGTATTTACATGCCAAGTACATGCCAAGTACATACCTATTAATTCGGATATTTTCCGGCAATTTTTTTAAAAAACCTATGAAAGCGGTGTGGAAAAGCAAGCGGTTCAAGGTACATAAAAATACATTCACCGGTAATAAGGCAAATATTTGCCCTTACCGCTGTATCAACAGCCTTTTCAGATTCGCATCCAGTTTGAATCCATAGATGTTTTATCTTTTTCAATGCCAGTTCTTCCACTATTTTAACGGTTAATTCTTTATTAACAATTATAACAGCACCTTCAACTTCTGTGGGCAAAGATTGAACATTTGCACAACATTTTTCATCAAGTATGAAATCGGCATTTGGGTTAACCGGATAAATTGTTTTCCCGCATAACTTTAGCTGCTTACAAGCTAAATGACCAAATTTCCTAGACTTTCTTGATGCTCCGATAACAGCAATATGCTGAATGTCTAAAAAATCTTTTATTGCAGTTAAGGATACCATATTTTATTTTATTATCATTTCAAGAATAGGTTCTCCCGTGCTTGCATTGGGAAAAGACATATTTAAAAAAGCAGCGATTGTTGGTGCTATATCTGTGATATTGACAGGTCGGGAAATGGAATTTCTTCCGATTTTCCATCCATAAAAAATCAAGGGAACATGTGTGTCGTAGCTGTAACCGGAGTTATGCGTTGTAGCCGTACTGATATCTTCAACCCAACCGGAAGTAAGATTAATCAGAACATCGCCAGAACGTTTTTGCTGGAAACTGTTTTGCATTTTCTCGAAAATACCTTTTGTAAAATGTGTAGTCTGCAAAGTTGTTGATGTAATCGTATTGGAAACACCATTAAACTGAAGCAAAAACTGAGCTGTTTTATTCTGAATATCTTCAAGAGAAATTTTTGCATCTTCAATCATGTTATGATTCAGAAATATCTGCTGCTCTACATATCCCTGCACCCATTCACCTTTTCCATAAACAGCATTCAGATACGTTTTAAGTAAAGTCAATGCATAAAAATTTTTAAAATAACCCGATGCAACTTTCAAGCTGTCTAAGTATCTTGGTATTTCAGCCACACCGCAATTCGATGTTACAAAAATCAATGTATTTTCTTTTCCGATGAGATCGTCAACTACCTCCAAAAAATGCGCTATATCTTTATCAAGGCGTAAGTAACAATCCTGAATTTCCACAGAGGAAGGGCCAAACTGAAGACCAATATTATCCGGAACAGAATAGCTGATCGCAATTAAATCCGTATGTTCATCTTTTCCCATTTCTTCATTTACAATTGCATGAACAGCAAAATCAGTTGTAAGCGTATTTCCGGCAGGAACATTTTTAATAATGTTCAGGGTTTTCATTTTTTCTTTTATTGCTTTTATATCATAAGGGAATGTTGTACCATTTCTTTCAAAGCCAATTTCAAAACTGTTTTTATCGGTCAGAGATTCCTTGTATTCAGAAATAGGAAGGAGTGTATTCCACTCTCTGTCTGAAAATGTTTTAGAAAAATCTTTATCATTAAATTCTTTTACCCATTTAGGCAATTCATCCATATAATAGGTATTACTTACCCATTGTCCGCTTTTGCCTTCGATCCAGTAAGCTGCATTTGCAGAATGCCCTGCGCCGAGGATTGCAGAACGCTCTTCAAGAGAAACACCAATAACTTTAGATTTTCCGGTAGAAAAAAGTTTAATTTCATCTCCAAGTGTAGAAGCAAGGAGTTGTTTCGGAGATTTTTTCCCTTCATCAGATTTAATGCCAACCATTTTGTATGCAGGGTCGTCTACACAATTTACTTTTTCATTTTTCAAACGCAGGTACCATTCATTGGAAACAATTCCATGAAAAGAAGGAGTTGTTCCCGTGTAAATACTGGCTATTCCAGGTGCGTTTTGAGTAAACATATAATTAATGTTTGCATTTTTAAAAGAAGTTCCTTCATACATTAAACGTTTGAATCCTTTTTCTTCAAACTTATCCCAAAATCGGTAAATATAATCGTAGCGCATGCCTTCAATAACAATTCCAATTACAAGTTTTGGTTTTTCAGGAGGAATTTTTTTATTCTGAGCTGTTGAAGCAGACATAATCGCAATAGAAAAAATTAAAAGAAAGAAGAAAAATTTCATATTTGTATATATTATTGTAAGCTGTAAAGATAAAACAAATAGCCATATTTTTAAAAGTAGAAAATGGGATTTTCAAAAAATAATGAACAGGCTTTTCAACAAAATATTATTCATTTTTTCTTAATCCTTAATCCTACTACTAAATCCTTAATCCCTTCTAATCTCACGAAACCGCAAACCTGTGAGGAGCTTCCACACTATCTTACGCACAAAACCTCACAGGATTGCTGAATCCTTAATTCTACTTCTTAACCTGCCAGACTGCGTCAAGCAGGCAAGTCCTTAATCCATTTTTTATAATTTGATAAGTCGGAAATACATACTACTTTTGAAGCTACATTTAATAATTTATGAATTTGTTTATTTATTGGATATTCAGAGTGTTTTTATTCAAGCTGCGGTTCACACCTTTTTTTTTACTGCGCTTCTTTGCCTCTTTTCTTTTTTTTATCTTGTACTATATCGCAGAGTACAGAAAAAATGTTGTAATTTCTAATTTAAAAAAGTGCTTCCCTGAAAAAAGTGATTCGGAAATTAAATCAATTACTAAGCAATTTTATCTTCATTTAAGCGATATAACATTAGAAAGTCTGAAAGGATTTTCTATGACAAAAAAACAAATTCTCAACCATTACAAAGTCCTTAATCCTGATGTACTCGATAAATTTCTAACGCAACAAAAAGACATTATTTGTCTTGCCAGTCATTATGGGAACTGGGAGTGGGGAATTCTTGCTGTTCCATTTCAGGTTAAGCTTTCCATGATTGCACTGTACAAGCCATTAACCAATAAATACATCGAAAAATTTTTAATAAAAAAACGCGCTGCAATGGGCATGAAAATGGTTTCCATTTATGACACCCGCGCATCCTTTGAGTCTCAAAAAGAAAAAAAATCAGGCTATATAATGGCCGCCGATCAATGCCCTTCTAATGTAGAAAAAGCAGTATGGATTAAGTTTTTTAATATTGAAACAGCTTGTCTGCATGGCGTAGAATATTATACAATAAAGTACAAAATGCCGCTCGTATTTTTTAATGTTCAGAAAGTGAAACGCAATTACTACACTTTAGAAATAAAGGAAATTGAGTACAATCCTGAACAATACAATGCCGGATTTGTTACTTCATCTTATATGAAAATGCTTGAAGAAATTATTTACAAAAAGCCTGAATTCTGGCTCTGGTCGCATAAAAGGTGGAAGCATGTCAGGTAATTGGTATTTTGTTGAGAGAAAAAGATGGAACTGTTCACTATATTTTTAATTGCAATAGGATTATGTTTTGATACTTTTGCTGTTTCTGTTTCATGCGGACTGTTAGAAAAAGAAATATCATTTTTCAAAGCAGTGAAAGTTGCAAGTTCTCTTGCCTTTTTTCAGGCGTTTATGCCTTTTGCAGGATGGCTTCTTGGGGTTAAAGTTAATCTGTTTATTGCAGATTTTGATCATTGGATCGCTTTTGGAATGCTTTCTTTAATTGGGTTAAAAATGATTTACGAAAGTCTCAAAAAAGAGGAGAAAAAGAAAAAATTCAATCCGCTTGATATTAAAATTTTACTTTGGATTTCTTTAGCTACCAGTATTGATGCTTTTGTTGTTGGTATCAGTTTCGGACTCATCAGTATTCCGATTGTAGTTCCGATTATTATTATTGGTACTACTACTTTTTTCGTTGCAATGCTTGGAATGTTGTTCGGAAAGAAAACGGGTGGAAAACTCGGTAAAAAAATGGAAACTGTCGGAGGAATTATTTTAATTGGGATTGGAATAAAAATATTGATTGAGCATTTGTATTTTTAGTATATTTATATTGGATTAAGGATTAAGGATTAAGGATTAAGGATTAAGGATTAAGGAGTAAGGAGTAGGAGTAGGATTAAGGAGTAGGAGTAGCCTGCCAGACTGCGTAAAGCAGGCAGGGAGTAGGAGTAAGAGTAGGAGTAAGAAATACAATTTACGAATCAAATTACGTTTTATAAAATATGAAAATTATTTTTTCAATATTATTTTTAATTTTTTCAGGATTATTTCTTACAGGTCAGAATGTTCAAATAAAAGGGAATAATCCTTTGTTTGTAGGTAAGACAATTTTTTTCTGCACATATACGGATCAAATCACATACCTGTTTGATACGCTTTGTACATCTAACGTTGACGCAAATGGAAACTTTAACTGTTCTTTTTTTCTTGATGAAATAAAACCTGTTTTTACATCATTCGGAGCATACAAATATTTAATCTATGCAGAGCCCAGAAAAATATACACTGTAACATTTCCTGACATAAAAGATAAAAGTAAAGCTGATGATATAAACCCCTATTTTGAAGAGATAACCTTGTTTTTGAAAATTGAGAATTCTGATCGCTCCGAATTAAATAATGCGATTTTTCGTTTTGATTTAACATGCAATGATTACATCAATGCACGCTACAATGAAATTTATAAGCAAGCTAAAAATTCCGGGGTTGATAAAATGATAAACTATATAGATTCGCTTTTTTCTTTCTGTAATCATCCGTATTTCATAAAATACAAAGAATATAAGTATGCGCTGATTAAATATTTTGCTTACGTGAGGCACGAACAAACAATGACACGTGAATTTTATAAAGGAAAGCCGGTTCTGTATCACAATACATCTTATATGAATCTTTTCAATCAGACATTTGATAATTACTTTACTTATTTTGCTAAAACCACCGAGGGATCAACATTGCCAGACCTTATTGGCAAAGCAAAAAGTCCGCGACGAATTAAAAACCTGTTGAAAAAGAATAACGCTTACGATGATGAAGTCCTACAGGAGCTTATCATATTAAAAGGCTTAAGGGATGTTTTGCTCTCAGGAGAATATAGTAAAAATGTTATTATACAAACACTCGATTCATTAGGACTACAAACGTCAGTTCCTTTTCATAAAACTATTGCAGGAAATATTGTAAAACTTGCCATGCAAAAAGAACCTGCTGTATCATTAAATACAATACCTTTATTCAATACAGACAGTACTGCTTTTAATACAGAGAAGTTTAAAGGAAAATTTGTATATCTGAATTTTTGCAGATGCAAAAGTTATCCCTGTCTTGAAGAAAGTGAATTGATAAAAATCTGGAATAAAAAAAAGCCTTTCAATATAGAGTTTATAACTGTTTTTGTTGAAGAAACGGCAGAAATAGTAAGAATACATCATGCTAAAAATAAAGCAGACTGGACTATTTTATATTGTCCGAAATCGGAACCAATATTAAAAACATTAAAAGTCAGAGCTTATCCGGCATATTTTTTATTTGATACAGACGGAAAAATGCTAATGCCTTACGCGAAAACAATGAAAGAGGGATTTGAGTCTTTTTTCATGAGAACATTCAAATAGTGGGGGTTGCTGTTGCAGGTTAAAAAGGTTGCAGGTTGCATGTTAACCGCTGGTTGAGCGCCTGCCTGTCCGCCTGCCTGCCGGCGAGGCAGGGTAGGCAGGGAGTCGAAACCAAGGTTGCAGATTAAGCTTCGTTTATTATCAACTTCAGAAGATCTATTTTATTATTATCTACTTTTAAAACTTTAATGATGAACGTGTGCTCAAGCTTTATTGTAATTTCTTCGTTTTCCAAAGGAATGCTACCATGATAATAAAGTAAAAATCCGGCTAGAGTTTCATATTCATTCGAAACAGGAAGACTTATATTAAATTTCTCGTTCAGGTAATCTATTTCTAAGCGACCCGACAACGAATATTCATTTTCTGCAATCTTTTTTTCTTCATAGATTTGGGTGTCGTGTTCGTCTTCAATTTCTCCGAAAATTTCTTCAATAACATCTTCAATCGTTACAATTCCGGCAGTTCCTCCAAACTCATCAACAACAACTGCAAGATTTTTTTTATCGTGTATAAACTTTGTAAGTAACTTTTGTGCAGACATAGATTCCGGCACATAAATGACATCTATAAGAACACTTTTTATTGAAGGAGGATTTTTGTAAAGTGCCGACAAATGAACGAATCCGATAATATTATCTATAGAATTTTCGTAAACAATAATTTTAGAAAAACCTGTATGTATAAATTTTCCCTTTAGTTCATCCATTGGATCATCTACTTCTACAGCTTCAATTTCAGTTCTGGGTACAATACATTCACGCAGTTTTACTTCTGAAAAATCAAGCGCATTCTGAAATATTTTTATGTCCCTGTCTATTTCATTATTTTTGAGTACTGAATCATTTTGGGTTGTTTCATCAAGAAGATTTCCGAGATCCATTTTCGTAAATGCTATTTGCTCATTTTGCCTACTTACATTTACCTTGAAAATCCTGAGCAATAAAAAGGTTAAACTTGTAAACATTTTTACAACAGGATACAATAATATATATATAATAAAAACCGGAGCAGCCATAAAATTCAGAAGTGTATTTGGAATCGTTCGGAACACGGCTTTCGGTATAAATTCAGCAGTAACAAGAATCAGAGCTGTTGATAAAATCGTTTGAATTATCAGTACGCCCGCTGATGATTGAATATATTGCATAATCAAAGGCTCCAGAACATACGCCATCTGGATTCCATAAACTACAAGCGAAATTGTATTTCCCACAAGCATTGTTGCAATAAAATGCGAGGGATTATGAGAAAGAATTGAAACAATTTTCGCATTCAGGGAACCCTGTTTTTTTTCAAGCTCCAGCCTTAATTTATTGGACGTAACAAAAGCTATTTCCATTCCGGAGAAAAAAGCTGAAAAAATCAGCGATATAAGTATTACAATCAAGTTATCCAATTCCTGAATTATTGTGAATTATTTTTACGTGTATATCTGCGGAAAAAAAACATTAAAACAGCAATAAAAGTTATTATGTAAAAAGGGTAACTTTCTGAGAATCCTTGTCTGTATGTTTTATGCACGGCAGCAATCACACTGAGCACAGCAATGACAAGCCACGTATATTCCAGTATTTTTCTGAATAATTTACTCATCTTTTAAATTTACGTAACTATTTCTGATTTTACGGATTTTCCAATTATTAAAATTCTGATTTGCCTGAAATCCTTCGCCACATAAAACTTCTTCATTGGAAGAAATTTTGACGAATTTTTCTGAAAAAAATTTTTCTCCGGTTACATCCCAGAAAAGCTCTTCTGTGTTTAGCGTCTTCCCTTCTCTTTTATTAAAAGCAACTACATTATTTCTTGCGGTCCAGAATTGTTTTTTTTCATCAAACACGGCATAATCTGCTGTCAAATTTGACTCGACCTCATCGGTGCTGTTAAAAAATTCTACTTCAATTCCTTTCGGATATTCTATCAAAGGATTTTTTTCATCAGAAATACGTAATACTTCGCGCGCTTTCAGACGCAAACGTATTTTTCCTGAATCGCTGTAAAGCACTTCAATTTTTTTTGCAGACATGGAGAGGGAGTTGTTCTCAACAGAATATTCGCTTACTTCTTTCAGAGAATTTTCACAGGCAATAAGCAGAAAAGCGCCTACAATAAATAAGTATTTCAGATAGGAAAACAAAAATTAATCAAATTTATATTTATGAAACCAGGAATCCGAAAGGCTGAAATTAATGCCAATATTCATATACGTTTCCCTGATAAGATTTTTATTTGTTGTCCCTCTGCTCCCCAATTCAAGAGAAAGATTCAATATTGAACGGGATTTTTTAACAGGCATAGCGATCCCAAAACTAATTCCTACATCATTAAGTTGTTCGTTTTTTTCAGAAAATCTGAGGAACGATTTTGAATAATGAGACCCAAAGCGGTAAGTAACGCGTTTCCAAAAATTGCTCATAGAACTTTTTTCCGGCGTATATTCAGCACCCGCTGATACAGTATGACTGTTTGCGAGAGAATCATTCATTCCGAATAGACGGAAGCTTTCCCAGTTCTGAAAATAATAATCCGTACCAAACATCCACTTATCTCCTTTAATCGTATATCCAACTCCAAAATTCATTGGAAGTGCTATTTTTCCTTTTTCATCGGGCGTATTTATAATGGTATCAACCAAAGAGCTTCCACCCTTATTGTAAAAATTGGTGGCAAGCGTATTTCTTGTTGCTGAAATATTGTGTTTATTATCAAAAACAGCTCCTAAGGTATATTCATATTTTCCCATCATTTTATTTGTGTATTGCAGCCCCAAATTGTAATAAAAATCACTGATTGTAATATTATTTTGTGTTCTCAGATTCATATACAAATATGAAGTATCTGTAAATTTAAGGGTTTTCATCTGTTCAATCGTACCAAACATATATGAAGCATTAACGCCAATTGAAAAAGTTTTGTGTAGTTTAAACGAATTGCCGAAATAAAATTTATTAATTCCTCCTGAGCCCGTGTAAAATATTTCGCGTGGAAGTGTTGCTGATTCGATTTCTTCTTTCAGGTTATAACCAACAGAGCTTAATGGAATAAGACCGATGCTTCCGTACCACCATTTTGTTAAAGGAAAACCAAATGAAAGATAGCTGATATTTGTATTGTGCATCAGTTCACTTACATCCGATGACTGCACGTATACTGATTTATTTCTGACTCCGAATTCAAAAATAAACGTAAGCGTATCAATACTACTATAAGAGGCGGGGTTCATAATGTTTAAACTTTTGTTATTGCGCAAACCAATTCCCAAACCCCCTAAAGCGTCATTCTGACAAAAGCCTCTTGAGCTGATTTCGCCAATTCCATAGCGGGAATAAGGAGAACTGGTAAAATTATTTTGACCAACAGCAATTGCGGAAAAAACAATAATCGCAAAAAAAGCAATTATATTTCTGATATTAAAAATAGTATGTATCAATTTTTTAATTTTAAATTATAATCAAGAATAAAATTCAAACCTTTTAACACAAGGTCAGAATCTGCAAAGATGGGATTTTTTAATTTCTTCTCAAAAAAAACAGCATCTCCCCCTGTTATTATGGTAATCAAACAATTATGTTTTCTTTTAAAGCGGGCAACGTATTCGTTCATTTCAAAAACACAGCTATTTTGAACACCTGCCCTTATAGATGACTCGGTAGTGTTGCCCGTTAAAACAGATTCATCCGAGGGAGAAATCAGGGGAAGTCTTTTTGTAAATGAATGCAAAGCTTTAAAGCGCATATTCAGACCCGGAGAAATTATTCCACCCTGATAAACACCTTTTTTATCAATAAAATCTATTGTAATTGCAGTCCCTGCATCAATTACCAGTACATCATTTTCAGGAAAAAGATATTTCGCTCCGCAAACAGCAGCCAATCTGTCTTTCCCTAAAGTTTTCGGGGTTTGATACGCATTTTTTAACGGCACTGGAGTTTCTGAAGAAAAATCAATAAAAAATGGAATTTCAGAAATTAATTTTTTATTTATTTTTTTATAACGGTTGCTTACCGAAGAAAAAATACCGGCTTTCAGACCGGAATATAGAGACAACAAAGCCGTTACTTCATCCAAATTATCTGATTTACAGACTGTTTTTTTTATCAACTTCTTATTTTTAAACAAAGATGTTTTTGTCAGGGTATTACCGACATCAATCACAAAATTCATGGAATTAAATTTTTTTTTTGAAATTATAACAATTTTTCATAATTTCATAACTTTTTACACGAGGAAAAATTGTTCAGATTATAAAATAAATCCCATTTGTAATGCAGCCCAAGAAAGTTCTTGTAGTTGACGACGATAAAATGCTTACCACACTTATCAAGATGTTTCTTGACGAGTTGGGCTTTGAAACAGTCGGTGTGTTTGCCGAAGCAAAACCGGCAATTGAAAAATGCAGGGAAAACCTTCCGGACGTTATTCTTATGGATATTCATCTTGATGGAGAAATAGACGGAATCAAAGCCGTTGATTTAATCCGCAAAGAGTTTGACGTTCCTGTTGTTTTTATTACCAGCGACACAGAAGAGGCTACTGTGAACAAGGCAATCAATACAAATCCTTATGGCTATCTTGTTAAACCAATTATTAAATCATCACTGAGCATTACTCTGGAATTGGCCTATTTTAAACACAGGCATGAACAGGAACTGGAGCTACGTGAAAGACCTTACAGAAAACTTGTTGACGATACTGAAAATACAATTCTTGTTGTTATTAACGACAATATTGAATATGTGAACATGTCCGGGCTGAAACTGTTTGGCACTATTAATATTGAGGATTTGCTGCAAAAATCTATACTTTCTTTTATTCAGGATGAAAAAAAGGAAACTTTTAAAAACAAAATGATTTTTGCGCTGAAGTCCAATACCCGTATCGAATATTTTGAAACGGTTATTAATTCATTATCGGGAGTACAGTGTTTTGTAGGAATTGTTGGCTCCGTAATTACCTTTAAAAGACAGAAAGCGCTTCAGCTTGTAATTGCTGATAAAACAGAGGAAATCCAGTCAAAAAGACTTCTTTCAGAACAGGATAATATCATCAATAATCTTTATGATGGTGTAGTTTCATTAAGTCTGAACGGAAAAATAAAATCATGGAATCTGGGAGCCGAGCGTATTCTGGGAATTCCAAAACATATTATTATCGGAGAGCACATTTCAAAAATTTTTCCCGAAAAAGATGAAATGTTTTTACAGGAAAATTTATTGGAAGTTCCATTAGACAAAGAGGTTCACAACCTGCCGATTGACTACACGCACCCTGTAACAAAAAAGCGGGCTTATCTCAGACTTTCGCTGTCTGTACTAAAAAACATGGCCAATGAAATTACCGGAATTGTTTGCTATTGTACCGATATCACAGAAGTTAAAATTCATGAGGAAACAATAAAAACCTCTGCAAATAATCTGAAAGCTATATTTAACGGTAGCACTGAGGCAATTTTTCTTATTGATAATAAGCTGCGGATTCTCGATTTTAATAAGCTTGCTGAAACCTACAGCCATGATTTTTTCTTTGTTGAACCCACGATTGGAGAAAATATATTTTTAGCACTTCCTTTTCTTGATAAAACAGAATTCGGAGGTCTTTTCAGTAATACTATAGAAGGAATTACCCATTATCTCGAACGGCAATTTCAATTTCCGGAATACAAAAAATATCTTAAAATAACAATCTATCCTATTTTAGACGACAAAGAAGATATTGTTGACCGGTTTTGCATATCATTTTTAGATATATCAGAAAGAAAGAAAATTGAAAAAGACCTTGAGGATTCCCGCGCAGAATTAAAACCACTTTTCGACAGCAGTATACAGCGCTTCTATCTTGTTGATACAAATTATAAAATTATTGCATTTAATAAAGCTGCCAAAGAAATTATTCAGAAAGAATTCAAATATTCGCTGAAAAAGGGAGACAACATACTTGATTTTGTACCTGCCGGACTGGGTATTGATTTCTTCAAACAGAAATTTGAAAAAGCAAGATCCGGAGAGCATGTTGTTTACAAAGAAAAAGCGGGTTATGATAATGTAGAATACTGGAACGAAGTACACCTTGACCCAATAGCAAACTATAAAGGAGAAATTCACAGAATCCTTTTGTGGACGCTTGATATTACGGATCGTGAAAATAATATGATTGCCCTGAAACAAAGCGAAGAAAGATATTTTCTTGTTTCACAGGCAGGAAATGACGGGATGTGGGATTGGAATATTTTATCAGACGAAATGTATCTTTCGCCAAGATGGAAAGATATTTTGGGATTTTCCGATTACGAAATCATAAACCGGCGCGATGCGCGTGATAAACTCATCCACCCGGAAGATGTTTCGCGGACAAAACAAAAAATGCAGGAGTATCTTGATGGAAGAACAGATATCTATGCGCATGAATACCGCCTGCGCCATAAAGACGGAACGTATCGCTGGGTACTTGAAAGAGCACTTGCCCTTAAAGATAATTCCGGAGAAGCATACAGAATTGCCGGTTCTATTTCTGATATTACCGAAAGAAAAAAATACGAAGAACAAATTTATGAAATGAACAAAGCATTGCTTGAAGAGCGTAGCATGTTCATAAAAGGAAATGTAATTGTGCTTCGCGTGGATGCCTCTAACCCTGATCAGGTAATTTATGTATCAGAAAATGTCGCGAATGTTCTAGGTTATTCTGCAGAGGATTTTGTAAATAAAAAAGTAGAACTATCCTCCCTCGTTTACCCCAGCGATTATGATATGCACATGAAGGAAAGAATAGACGCAATAAAAAAAGATGCCAATTATGTAGAGTTTTCTAACTACAGGCTGAAAGCTAAAAATGGCAAAACAATTTGGGTCAAAGACTTTACCTCTATCGTTCGTAATGAGAAAAAAGAACCTGTACAATTACTGGGTTATTTTGTTGATATTACACAGGAAAAAGAAGCGGAACAGCAATTTGAAGAAAGCCAGCAAAAATATTATGCGCTATTCAATGAAGCCAATGATTCTATTTTGATTATTGATGCGGATACGGATAAAATTGTTGACTGCAATAATAAAGCCGTTGAAGTTTTCGGATATGTTAAAAGTGAAATGCTCAGCTTCAGTCTGCTGAAACTTTCACCGGAAGTACAACCGAATGGCATTCTTTCAAAAGAAAAAAGACAGGAAAAAATTACGGAAGCAAGTAAAAACGGAAACACAACTTTTTACTGGCAACAACGAAAAAAGAACGGAGAACTTTTTGATGCAGAAGTCAGTCTTACTGTTTTGACTATCGGTAAAAAACGCTACAGACATGCGATTATAAGAGATATTACTGAAAGAAAAAAAATAGAATTATCCCTGCGTGATAGTGAACAAAAAAATAAAGCGCTCTTAAAAGCAATTCCAGATATAATTTTTGTTCTTGACAAAAATGGAACGTATCTTGATTTTAAGGCAGACTATTATTCTAAGTTTATACCATCTCAAAATATTATCGGGATGAACCACAGGCATTATTTTGAAGGAGATGTTCTGGAAGAAATTCTTCAGAAAATAAAAAAGGCGATTGAGACATCTGAGGTTCAAACAGTAGAGTATCAGATGAATTCCCCAATTGGATTGCGTTGGTTTGAAGCAAGAATTTCTCCACTCAATGAAAATGAAGTTTTATCACTTGTAAGAGATGTTACAGAAAGATATGAAAAAGTAGAACACTCCAAAATTAACTAATCATTTTAAATGTATGGATTCAAAAAATAAAAAGACCATTCTGGTTCCATGGGACTTTACACCGGCTGCAGAAAATGCATTATTACATGCCGTTTCTTTAGGGAAAAAATTTGACAACAATGTTACCCTTCTGCACATTGCAGACCGTGGAAAATCGCTTTCAAACAATTCAAAAAAAATTCAGGAAACCATTGCTGCTACTAATAAATTAAACGAACTTACCCGGCAGTATTCCGAAAAATGCAAAATATGTATCAACTCTATTGTTATTGAAGGAAGCATTTTTACAACCATTGCAGACGTCGCATCACAGTTGGATGTAAGTTTAATTTGCATGGGAACGCATGGAATGAAAGGCATGCAGAAAATTACCGGAAGCTGGGCAATGAAAGTTATTTCAAGCACAGATATTCCTTTTTATGTAGTGCAGGCTCCGCCTTCAAAACAGGATATTAAAAATATTATTTTTCCAGTTGACGAAAATAAAGAGACCGCGGAAAAACTTACATGGGGGAAATTTCTTACAACAAAGCTTGATGCTTCAATACGAATCGTTAAACAACATTTTGAGGGAGGTACAAAGGTCAGCTCCAATATGGCTTTTGTAAATAAATATTTGAAAAATCATGAGATTGAATTTGATATTTATGAACCGCCGAAAACTAAAAATTTCATAGACTCTATGATAAGTTATGCTAGCAAAAAAGAGCCCTGCATGATTTTGATTATGGTTAAAAGAGGAATTAATATTACTGATTATATCATGGGACTGGATGAACAAAAATTAATTTTCAATCAGTACAAAATTCCTGTTATGTGCATCAATCATGGCAATAAAGCTAAATAGTTTTTTAACATTTATATTTGAAAAATGAAGAAACCGGATCATAAAAAAATATTTGTTTTAGATACAAATGTGCTTTTGCACGATCATCGCTGTATTTATAATTTTGAAGAGAATGACATAGTTATTCCTATCGTGGTTTTAGAAGAGCTTGACAGGTTTAAAAAAGGAAATGATTTAATCAATTTTCAGGCGCGTGAGTTTGTTCGCGACCTCGATAAATTAGCTGGAGACCTGCTTCTGACCAAAGGAATTTCATTAGGTGTTAACAAGGGAACCCTGACTATTGAGCCTGGGAAAAAATCCGAAGCGGTTCATGATGCATTTCCTGAAAACACTTCAGATCATCGCATTCTTGCTACTGCCGATTTTGTTAAGAAAAGCAATCCGAAACGAGCGGTTGTGCTTATTACAAAAGACATCAACTTGCGCATGAAGGCTAAATCACTGGGAATTCCGGCAGAAGATTATGAGAACGACAAGGTACAGAATATATCAGAACTTTTCAAAACAGTAATTACCCTTGAGGGTGTTGATGATGTTCTTGTAAGCGGCTTGTATGAAAATTTCAACGGCATTCCCATTGAAGATTTTAAATTCGATAAAGAACCCCACCCGCATCAATATTTTATTTTAAAATCAAGGAAAGCAAGCGTTTTAGCTCATTTTGATCCGATTAACCGTGTGATGAACCGCGTTGAAAAACAACAAGTTTATGGTATAGACCCCAGGAATGCAGAGCAAACCTTCTCTATTGATGCGCTTTCCAGACCCGAAATTCAATTAGTTGCCCTTACAGGAAAAGCAGGTACCGGAAAAACGTTACTGGCTCTAGCAGCCGCACTTCAGCAGAAAAAAGAATTTCAACAGATTTTCCTTGCCCGCCCAATCGTTCCTCTTGCCAATAAGGATATAGGCTTTTTGCCAGGCGATGTAAACGATAAAATCGGTCCTTACATGCAACCGCTGTATGATAATCTTTCTGTAATAAAACATAAATTCAGACAGCAAAGCCCCGAATTCAACAAAATTGAAGAAATGCTGAAAACAGAAAAGCTTATTATTACTCCTCTTGCATACATCAGAGGAAGAAGTCTTTCTAATATTTTCTTTATTGTTGACGAAGCTCAGAATCTCACACCTCATGAAGTTAAGACAATAATTACAAGAGCAGGAGAAGGTACAAAAATCGTATTTACGGGCGATGTGGAGCAAATTGACTCTCCTTATCTTGATACACAATCAAACGGATTGACCTATTTAACTGACAGGATGAAAGGTCAAAGCCTTTTTGCACACATGAACTTAATTAAAGGAGAAAGAAGCTACCTTGCTGAGCTTGCAAGTAATTTATTATAAAAAATTGTTGAAAAATTTGGATTTTGTAAAACTTTTCAGTAAATTGTTCAAAAATTTAAAATTATAAATTATGAGAACATTTGTTTTACTATCCGTTTTATTGTTTTTTTCATTTTCAACCTTTGCTCAAACCTACCAATTAGGGCATAAAACAATAACTTATCAGGATTCGGCTCGAAACAACAGGAATATTCCAACGGAACTTTTTTACCCTGCAGCTACAGCCGGTAATGATGTTGCTATTTTAAACGATCAGTTTCCAATCATCGTTTTTGGTCATGGCTTTGTAATGGCAAATCCTGATTTGTATGATTACATTTGGAATGCATTGATTCCTGATGGTTATATCATTGCTTTTCCGACAACAGAAAGCAGCTCGATTTTTCCTCCTCCGAATCATGAAGCCTTTGGACTTGACCTTGCATTTTTAATAAATAAATTAAAAAGCGAGGGAAGCAATGCGGCATCTTTTTTTTACAATCATATCGGGACAACTTCTGCCATTATGGGGCATTCCATGGGAGGAAAAGCAACAATCATAGCAGCCGCAAATAATAACGATATTACTACATGTATCAGCATGGGAGCCGCTATGAGCGCAGGAGTCGGAAATAATTTAGATGTACTAAAAGATTATGCGCCCAACATTTCAGTGCCATCCATCGTATTTTCGGGCGAACTGGATTGCGTTGCCGAGCCTGATGAAAACCAGATTCCGCTTTATGATACATTAGGATCACCCTGCAAAACTTTTATCAGTATCTTAGGCGGAGGTCATTGTTATTTTGCATCGAATTCTAGTAATTGCGAAATTGGCGAAATGGGAACCTGCCACACAGCAACACGCGAACATCAGAATCAGGTTGTGTTGACTTTGCTTGCTCCCTATCTGCGCTTTATGCTGAAAAATAATAGTAATGCCGGACTGGAATTTCTTGCACGTTTAGACACTTCTGTATTTATTTTGACCGAACGCGATTGCGCAATATCCGGATTTGCATCTCTGCTAAATGATGAAATAATTATTTCTCCAAACCCTTCACAAGGCAAATTTTTTGTTACAGTTCCTGCTTCATCAGATGATTTGGTGTTGCAAATTTATAATGTTTCCGGAAAGAATGTTTTTCTGGAAAAAATTACTTCAGGCACTAAAACTTTTGATTTATCGTTTCTGTCAAAAGGTGTATATATTTGCAATATAACACATCCAGGAAAAAATTACTATAAAAAAATTATACTCAATTAATGTATACTCAAAATGCTTAAATCCTTTATCTTTAGGTTTCGACAAGCAGCAAAAGTGAAAAAGTTAAAATATCATACGTTTACAGTATATCAATCATACCTGTTATTATTATTACTTTTTTTATTTAGCACAAAAACTTTTTTTGCGCAAGAGTACGTAGAGGCGCACGCAATCCCAATGCCCGGTATATCTTATTCTTTTCAGATTCCGGGTGGAGATATGGCAAAACGCTTCGGAAATAATTCTAATATCGGGGCACATTTTACATTTAAAACAAAAAATAACTGGATATTTTCTGCAGAAGGCATATTTATGTTTGGAGATAAAGTAAAAGAGCCCATTCTCGACAGCCTTAAATCATCTAACGGAGAAATTATTAATGAATTCGGAGAATACGCGAGAGTTGTTCTTTCAGAACGCGGATTATTTTTTGCAGGATCTATAGGAAGATTAATTCCCGTGTGGGGACCGAACAAAAATTCAGGCATACTTATTACGGCAGGAGCGGGATTTCTTCAGCATAAAATACGCATTGAAACAGAAGGGAACAATGTTCCCGCGCTGTTCGGCGATTATTCAAAAGGATACGACCGACTTTCCAATGGCTTTGCCCTGAAACAATTTGTCGGCTATCTTTATCTGGGGAAAAGAAAACTTTATAATTTTTTCATTGGGGTTGAATTCTGGCAGGCTTTTACTCAATGCCGCAGGGATTATAATTTCGACATGATGAAAAAAGATGAAACGCTTAGAAAGGATTTTTTATATTCTTTTAAATTCGGATGGATACTGCCCATCTATATTCAGCAGACACAGAAGTATTACACACACTAATAATCTGTTTTTTAAATCACATTCGCTGTTATTCATTTTCCATTTTCGAATCGTACAATGTTTAAGTTATTTGCTGTGAATAACTTTAATTTTATTATTTTACAGATTCTTCTATTTTTGCACAGCTAAAATAAAAGCAGGAAAGTATGGAAAATAAAAATGTATTAAAAGGAGGCGAATTCCTTACCCGCGAATCACAGGCAGCAAATGTATTTATTCCTGAAGAATTTTCTGAAGAACAGCAAATGATTGCCGGCATGTGTCAGGATTTTCTTGAGAAAGAAATTTTTCCGAATCTGGAACAAATTGATAAAAATGAACCGGGGTTTATGCGTTCGTTTGTATCTAAGGCAGGGGAACTTGGACTTCTTGGAATTTCTGTTCCTGAAGAATTTGGCGGTTTCGGACAGACGTTTGTAACATCTATGATTACATCGGATATTTTGGGTGCTGGTTATTCCTTTGCTGTTGCTTATTCTGCGCATACAGGTATTGGCACGCTTCCTATTTTATATTACGGAAATGAAGAAACCAAACAAAAATATTTACCTAAACTTGCTTCCGGAGAATTTGCAGGCGCATATTGCCTCACAGAACCTAATGCGGGTTCCGATGCTAACTCGGGAAAAACAAAAGCAGTTCTTTCTGAAGACGGAAAACATTATATTCTCAATGGTCAGAAAATGTGGATTACCAATGGCGGCTTTGCAGATGTAATGACTGTTTTCGCTAAAATTGACAATGATAAAATTCTCAGCGCTTTTGTTGTTGAAAGAACATTCCCCGGAGTATCTTTTAATCCTGAAGAAAAGAAAATGGGAATTAAAGGTTCTTCAACAGTACAGATATTTTTCAACGACTGCAAAGTCCCTGTAGAGAATATGCTTGGCAAGCGCGGAGAAGGGTTCAGAATAGCTTTAAATATTCTTCATATTGGTCGTATTAAACTTGGCGCAAATGTTCTCGGAGCAATGCGGCGCGCAACCATGCAATCGGTTAATTACGCCAATGAGCGTAAACAATTCGGAACATTAATTTCAAATTTTGGCGCTATCAAATATAAACTGGCGGAACAGGTAATTCGTACTTTTGTTTCAGAATCGGCTACATACCGCACCAGCAAATATGTTGACGATACCATTCAAAAACGTGTATCAGAAGGAATGGCAAAAAATCAGGCATATCTTGAAGCAATTGGCGAATATGCACTGGAAGCAGCAGTTCTTAAAGTTTTTGGGTCCGAATCCTTAGATTATATTGTTGACGAAGCAGTTCAAGTACACGGAGGTATGGGCTACTCAGCAGAAATGCCTGTGGACAGAGCATACCGCGATTCCCGCATCAACAGAATATTTGAAGGCACCAATGAAATCAACCGCCTTGTTGTTGCTGATACATTCCTGAAATTTGCTAAAAAAGCTGATTCTCCAATTTTTGCCACAGCAAAATCTGTTTATGAAAATTTAGAAAATGCAGCAGAAAACAGCACAACAGCCAATGAATATTTTGCTAAAAAATATTTGTACATCCGCAATTTCAAAAAAGCAGTAATGCTGGTTCTTGGCAGGGCTTATGAAACTCTCGGAAAGAACTATTCAACAGAACAGGAAGTAATGATGAATATTTCTGACATGATTATTCAGTTATTTGCTGCAGAAAGCGCTATTCTAAGAACAGAAAAATTGCAAAAAATTAAGTCTGCTGAAGAAGCCCCATTTTACAAAGATATTACAGATAGTTTTGTTTACGAAGCTGCGGCAAGAATATTCAAATCTGCTACAGATGCCATATCTTCATTTGCCGAAGGCGAAGAATTCAGCAAATTACAAAACGGTCTGAGAAAGCTTACTGCTATTGAGCCTGTGAATGCTAAGGAAGCAAGAAGAAGAATTGCAAATAAACTGATTGAAGAAAACAAATATTGTTTTTAATTTAACCCACAAAAATAAAAAGCCGGTGTGATGAAAATTGCACCGGCTTTTTTGTTAATGTTGTTTTTGTTTGCGCTTTGTTGCTAATGCTCTATAACAATTTTCTCATAATAAACTTTTGCTCCTGAAATAATTGTTACAATGTACATACCTGATGTTAAATTTGAAACATCTATTTCCTGCTTGCCTTTATTAATGGTGGATGATAATTGTACGCTGCCCATTGTATTATATAAAATTAGATTTGCTGCAGCAGATGCTTGTATTACTGCCTTGTTTTGAACCATTGTTAACTCAAACAAATGCTGATTGTTTTCCCATTTTTCTTCAACACTTGTAACAACCGGACAGCCATGTGTATTTCCCTCTGCGCATAAAGGGTACGACAAGGTAGTGGTATCCATAGCATCGAGTAAATAATTCGGCAGGCAATCAAATGGGTTGTTATTGATGACTATGTAATAAGCCCAATAATGATTGTGAGAGTTCCAACCCTTTGGTTGTATTGATGAAGGAAAAACAGGAAAACAAGAAATGTTATTATTATAGCACGTAAGTCTTTCTAATTGAGGCAAGGGTGGAAGGCTGGTTAGCTGGTTATGATGGCAAAGCAGCACTTTAAGACCAGGGTTTAATGATACTATGTTTGTAATTTGATTATAGCTACAATCAACATACTGGGTTTTATTAGGGAATTCGGGTAGTTCGGTTATATTGTTATAAAAACATCTTAAATACCATAAAGAATCGGGTAATTCCGGCAAACTCGTTAGGTTGTTTTGTTCACACCAAAGCTGTTCTAAAGTTGAAGGTAAGGGTGGCAGAACTGTTAAATTATTTAGTATGCAATACAAATATCTTAACGAGTCGGGTAAAGCTGGCAGGCTGTTCAACTGGTTCATTCCACATTCAAGCGTTTTTATAGAATTTGGCAGGGGAGGGAGCCAGGTTAACTCGTTAAGATTAACGTTTAATCGTATTAAAGAGGTAAAATACTGTATACCTGTTAAATCTGATATATTTGCGTTTGGAAGATAAAGTGTATCTGTTAATGTTGTTACCCATGGGCTGCTTATGTCCATTTGATTCCCATTCATAGCTAGGGGTATATTAATATTGAGGCAGTTTATAAAATTTGTATCAGGTATGGTTACCCAAGTTTGGCTGTATGCTTTGCTGCTTAATACTATTGTTAATAGTATTATAATTTGTTTTACGT
>MEOG01000094.1 GCA_001769125.1 Bacteroidetes bacterium GWF2_35_48
ACATATAATGTATAAGGACCAGAAACAAGGTTGTTGAAAGTATTAGAGGCTTGATAATCTGTTCCATTAATACTGTAGGTTAATGTTCCTGTTCCACCGCTAGCGGTAATTCCAATACTGCCAAAACCGTTGCTGCATAATGGATTCGTTACTGTTGCATTTACAAGAATTGCAGATGGAATTAAAATACTTGCAGTTGTCGTTACAACACAATTATTATTATCTTTTACATATAATGTATAATCTCCTGTAACAAGACCTCCAAGAACATTGGATGTCTGATAGTTTGTTCCATCTATGCTGTAATTAAGCGTGCCTGTTCCACCTGTTGCTGTTACTTCAATACTTCCGTATTCTGTACTGCAAGAAGGGTTGTTTGGTGTTGCGCTTGCTGTTAATTCAGCAGGAATAGTTATCGTAGCTAATTTTATCAAAGAGCAAAGATTCCAGTCTCTGATTTCAAGTGTATAATCGCCACCTGCTAATCCTGTAAAAATATGATTTGTAGAAAAAGTACCACCATTGATATTAAAATTTAATCCCCCTGAGCCACCAGTTGCATTTACTGTTATTGTTCCAGTTCCTGTGTTGCAAAGCGGATTATCTACAACCACTGTTGCGATAATTGCAAGAGGCTGTGTAAGCGTTACAGAATTTGTTTGTACAATACACAGATTTTCATCTTTTACTGTAATAACATAATTTCCTTCTATTGCAGTAACAAAATTAGGAGACGCTTGAAAGTTAACACCGTCTTTACTATATAATAATGTACCCGTACCTCCTGTAGCATCAACATGGATGTATCCAGTTTGTCCGTTACAGGAAGGCTGATTTACAGATGCAGTTGCTGAAATTGCAGTTGCATCAAAAATCTCATGACTAAAAGTTCCTGTGCAATTATAATAATCTGAAACTGTCAATGAATAGTTTCCAAAAGCAAGATCAGATATATCTTCGGTTGTTGCTTCATTTGACCAGTAAAAAGAATAGTTGGGTGTTCCACCTGTAACACTTATATTAATCGTGCCATCATTTGCACCAATACAACTAACATTATTTGAAGATACTAAATTAGCAACCGGGGCTTCTCTTTCAATTGCATTAGTCGGACCAAAGTTAGAGCTGGTGCAACCTGAAGCTGTTTGAGTAGCAAAAACCGTAATGTCTGCATTTCCATCAGGAGAAGAAACATTTAACCAGTTTAATTCAGAATTTGTTCCTTCAATAGGTATTCCAAAATTTATTCCATCAACTTTTAGCTGATAAGAAACACCTGTTTGAGATCCTCCCAAGGTTACGTTAATTCCATTGATTCCTTCACAGTAGAAAACAGGACTCCACAAGTTATAGCTGATAATTGGAGCAGGACCAGAGATTCCTTTATCATTGAAAGCAGTGCATCCATTTGCATCAGTAACGGTAACCTGAACATTTTGGAAAATGCTTAAGTCGGTTATCGTTTGTGTTTCTTCATTATTATTCCAATGATAATAATATGGGGTAGTGCCACCAAATGGATTTGCAGTTGCAGTTCCATCAGAGATATAGGAACAAGTTACATCTTCAGAAGTTATTGTAACATATAATGTGCTTGCTGGTTGTGTTATCTCCTGATTAATAGTAGACTGACAATTGTTAACATCTTTAACTGTTACAGAGTATGTGCCATCCTCTAATCCAGAAAGATCTTCTGTGGTAAAGCCATAAGTCCATAAATAAGTGAAAGGACTGTTCCCACTGACATTTATGTCTATTGCTCCGTTGTTTCCATTAAAACAACTAACATTGGTAACAGAGTTAAGTGTAACAACGGGGTTTGCATTATTCACAACGCTTGCAGAGCTGTTCATATACCTTGTGCAATTCGATGGAGTCTGAATTGCTAAAACATCAATAAAGGAAAAAGAATTGGTTGTGGTAATGTTATTCCAGGCAAGTGGAGTACCTGTACCAATAACAAGAGCTCCAAAATTTGCCCCATTTACCATTAATTGATAGTTGACATTTAACTGAGAGCCACTCATCATAACAGAAACACCCTGCCCGCCATCACAATAAGAACCTCCACCTGTTACATTAAATAATTGAACATCTTCAGGTCCTGAAACAATTTCTAAACCATCTTTTGTGCAACCTCTTGCATCTGTAACAGTAAAATAATAATAGCCATAAGTAATTCCGGTTATTGTCGGTGTTGTTACACCACCAGTCCAATAATAATTGTATGGAGTTGTACCACCAGATGGTGTTGCAGTTGCAGAACCATTATAAAATAAAAAGCATGATTCATCCACGTGAGAAGTAATAAGAGAAAGCACTTCAGCAGGTTCAGTTACTTCACCCGAATATATAGATGAACAATTATTCCCATTTGTTACGGTTACATAATAAGAATTTGGTAATAGACCAGAAATATCTTCAGTGTTATCGTTGTTTGACCATAAAAATGTATGAGGATCAGTTCCTGTAACAGTAATGTCAATGGCACCGGTTGCATTTCCTTTACAGTCTACAGGTGTAATAGCACCCGTAATTGTAGATAAAGAAAGTATATCAATTATGGAAGAAGAAGCCATCAGATAGGTACAACCAGGACTCTGTGTTGCAAAAACAGTTGCTGTTCCAGGGTTTGTTGGTGTTGTTACATTGTTCCACAAAAGCGGAGCACCTGTTCCCGGAATTGCAGGTCCAAAATCAATACCATTAATTCTTAACTGATATGTAACACCAGTTTGCGAACCTAATAAATTAACATTAGTTCCAGGAGTACCATCACAATAAGAGCCCCCAATAACAGGATAATCGTTAATCAATGCAGGTCCAGTAATTGTTGTATAACCAGCCTTTGAACAGCTTTGATCGTCCGTAACAGTAACGTATACATCAGAAATAGGGAAACCAGTTGCTGTTTGTGTTGTTTGAGCATCGTGCCATTGATAAATGTAAGTTCCTCCTACAGATGGTGTAACAGTAGCTGTTCCATCAAATGCAGTGTAACAAGAAGTTGGAGTCGAGGTGAAATTCAAAGAATAAGCACAATCAAGTGTTGTTATGCTGGTACTAGAATAGCCACCAACATCACCCTCTGATGTTTTATAAGCTCTTACACGTGCGTAATAAGTTGTTCCACCTAACAAGCCGGTAATATTTTGTGATAAATTGGTTCCGCAATCCAATCCTTCATATCCAGAAACAAAAGCACTGAAATCAGAGAAAGGTGATACATCAAGTAAAAATTTATCAAAAGTTCCTGTTTCAGGAGCTGTCCATGAAGCAGTGAAACCTGAGGTCCCAATATTTGAAGGAGCCTGCATTTCGGGAACAACCATTGCATAAGATTCAAACCAAAATGTTCCAAAAGTAAAATTTGTTAAAGTACCATGTAAGTCATTTGATGTCATATCATAAAATGAACCAAAAGAAACATCCTCATCAAGATTATAATAAGCAACAAGCCCCGGTGTTGATGGATTTATGGGGTGAACCATGTCTGTCTGAATTTCAGATTGCATTCTGGCAACATTCCAAACACGTACTTCATCTATTTTTCCTCCATAAGCACTCCATGCTTCTAAATTATTGTGAATTCCTAAAATAAAGTCATTCCCTGATGGTTTTACATAATTAGGTAATGAACTGGTGTACACAATATTACCATCAGCATAATAAATGAAATTTCCGACAGCATCCATAGTAATAGCTACATGATGCCATTTTCCGTCATTCAATTTAATATCTGGTGAATAAGGCGTTATCCATCCTGTTGTATGGCAAAGTGATGCTGCCATTTTGCCGTCTAAAAGTCTTAAATCCCAGCCATCTTTATTCGTATAATCATTGCAGGATAAAATAACATTTGTATTAGCAGCGGTTGTATTAATCCAGGCTTCAGCAGTGAAAGACTGTGTTTCAAAAAGAGCGTTCGCAGGTACAACCCCTCTATCGTCTGTATCGTCAAATGTAATACACTTTCCCGGAGGCACTAAAACCCCAGTTATATAAACATCGTCAATTCGGATGTTATTTCCGACTACTCCAGTTCCCTGAATTTGAAAACGAATTCTCAGATTAGAACAACTGGCTTCGGCTGGGAGTGTAATAATATGTTGAGCCCAGATTCCTAATGTAACACTATTGCCGGTAAAAGGATTGTAAGTAACACCATCAGTAGAATAGGTTATAAATAAATTTGGTATTGCTCCTTCTCCACGTGCCCCAAATTTTAATATTATATTTTGGTAAATCTCTGTATTAAGATTGTTACTAAAGGTTAGACTTTTCATTTCTGTATTCCAACCTATATCAGTATAAGCATTCGCTCCGCCAGATGCGCCAGTATATCCTGATGAAGAATAATCTGTTTGCAATTGCCAAGGAGAGCCGGTACCATCGGGTATCCAACCAGTTCTTTCCAATGGGTTTTGGTTAGTCCATGCAAACAAGTCCGAGAACAAAGTAATCTGTGCAAAGGTTTGAATACTCAGAAACATTGTTACCAATAAAATTAAAAGTGTAAACTTTCTCATAATTCTAATTTTTAAATTATTTAATTATTTTGATTATTTTGATTATTTTGATTATTTTGATTATTTTGATTATTTTGATTATTTTGATTATTTTGATTATTTTGATTATTTTGATTATTTTACAATGGGGGAAGCCCACGACTCTCATAGAACCGTATGGCTTTAAGTTAAGATGCAGATATTTTGAAGCGTAAAAATTTGTCAATCCTTAAAAGTTTAGATAATATACATTTCAAAAAGGATTCAAATTTATAATAATTCTATAATAATTATACTAATAAATGCTATTGTTTTTTGGGTATTTGTACCCAAGTACATCGTAGAATCCGGAGTACATTTAAGGCATTGAAAAACAGTTATTTTATTAAAGGAAAAGAGGATGGTAGAATTTATATAGTAGAAATAACAAATCCTATTTTTCTGAATAACAGCATTTTGCGTAAAATTACTTTTTTGTTATTTTTTCATTAAAATAAAATTAAATATATGTTTATAAATTTGTACAATTTTTTTTGGATTATTGCAACTCTTTGCATTTGTGAGACTTTGCACTTTGAATGCTCGCGTTCAGTTCGTACCCTATTAGAAGAATCATTGCATTAAAATTAAGCCAAATCATAAAAATAATTAATGTTCCGATAGAGCCGTAAAGGACATTGTATTTTGAAAAATTATTAATATAGAAATTAAAAAGCTGCGAAGATAGAATTAAAGCGATGGTTGCAAATGTTCCGCCCGCAGAAATAAAGCGGTATCTTCCTTTTCTTTTTGGCGCATAATAATACAAAAAAGAAATGCTAAAAAAACACAGCGCAATTAAAATTAAAAATTCTGTTATACGAACAGAAACAATGGCTACCGAATGATTCAGAAACACCTGTTTTTCCAGAAAATTAACGAGGAAATGACTTCCTACAATCAACCCTATTGCAATTACAATCATTATTGTTAACACAAAAAACAGCCATAGTGAAATAATTCTTAAAGAAATAAAACTGCGGGTTTCTTTCGTAAAATTCATTTTATTAAAAGCATTAATCATTGAGCTGATGCCATTTGTAGCAAAATATAGGGTAAAAAGAAATCCTACGGACATTAATCCGCCGCGAGGTCTGTTCAGAATATCAGAAAGCACAACAATTGCTTTTTCGTAAGCCTTTTCGGGAAGGAACTCATGCAGCATACGAAATAACTGAATTTCAAAATTATCTATTGGAAAATAAGGAATAAGTGTGAACATAAAAATCATCCCGGGAAAAATAGCCATAAAAAAACTATAGGAAATGCTGCCTGCCTTTTCTGTAATTCCATCTTCCTGAAAAGAACGGAAAAAAAAACGAGAAACTTCGTAAACACATATACCATCGAAGCCCGGAAGCACCCATTTTTTTGTTGCGTTTATAAAGGCTTTTACAGGTGTTGATTCCGGAATCAAACCCGGAATTTTTTTAACAAATTCAAATTTGTTTTTTTTCATGAAGAACAAAGTTTATAGCTTCTCTATATTGTTTTGTATTGCTTAGTTTTACTGAACGCTCAGATTAATTATTATTATTTTTCTTTTTACTTTTCCTTAGATGAAAAGTAAACAAAAATCAAGACAAAAATAAGCTTCACCACGCTCTATCCAAACACAAGAAATTCTATCAAAGTGATTTTGAATTCCTCTACTTAAAGATTAACATTAATAAAATAATAAAACCGGCATTCAAAGAAACGACAAGCGCCTTTGCTGAATTTCTAAGTATTTGGATATTCACGCCAAACGCACTTCCCGCATTTTTGTCTGCCAAACGCACATCCTCAATAAAGTCTTTTCAAATTATCTAAAAATACATTTTAATTTTCCTATAATGAAAAGTCTTTATTGATAAACATTTATCGCTTGACTTTTCGTAAAACTTTTAAATATCTTTACCAAATGACCTTCGCCCTTTTAATAAATTTTTATGTTTTTTTTGAATAAACTGTTGCCTGTTGTTTTTTTTTATATTTTCGTAAAAATAAATAAATCAAAAGAACATCATGTCTTTTTTTTCTGAAAAACCCTTTACCATAGATCGTATATTTCGCATTGCAATATCTATTGTCATTTTAATTACAATAATACTACTTTTAAAATATTTAAGCAATGTTTTAATTCCTTTTGTTATAGCAATTATTTTAGCATACCTGCTAAATCCTGTTGTTTTAGGTCTGCAAAAATTATTTAAAAAACGCATACCCGCAGTACTTATAAGTTTAATATTATTTATCGGGATATTTGTTATTGCCGGAATGCTTGTGGTTCCTATTGTAATGAAAGAGGTAGGTCAGATGGGAATAATATTAAAAAACCTGCTGCACGACCCTGTAGTTAAGGAGCGGGCGATTGCAATGCTTCCGGAAGATTTGTGGTATCAGTTACAGGAATTTGCATCTCGTGAAGAAATACAAAAATTATTTAGTATCGGCAGTTTTTCTAATTTGCTTGGAATTGCATCACAGAAAGCTGTTCCGGGACTGCTTGGATTTTTCTCTACAACTATCAGTCTAATATTTGGAGTAATTGGGATAGCAATCATTCTGCTTTATTTGATTTTCATTCTCATTGATTATGATGCTTTGATACAAGAGTGGAAAACGCTGATTCCTCAAAGCCAGCGTGGTTTTGTGATGGGTCTTATCGAAGATTTTACTCATGCAATGAATAAATATTTCAGGGCACAGGCATTGATTGCTCTTATTATTGGAATTATTTATTCTGTTGGGTTTAGCATTATCGGACTACCAATGGGATTGCTTCTTGGTGTATTAATCGGATTGCTTTGTATGATTCCTTACCTCCAGATCGTAGGTTTGATTCCCGCAGTATTTCTTGCTTTTATGCACTCGCTTGAAACAGGACAAAGTTTCGGAATCACTATATTATATGTAGGGATAATTTTTCTTATTGTTGAAATCGTTCAGGATGTAGTATTAACACCAAGAATCATGGGAAAAGTTATCGGTATGAACCCGGCAGTGATTCTTCTTTCCATCTCCATCTGGGGAAAATTATTGGGAATTCTTGGTTTGTTGATTGCCCTACCTATGACCTATTTTTTACTTTCGTATTATAAGCGCTTTATTTCTGATCTTAATACAGAACATACCATTAAAAGTGATACTCCCAAATGAGCATTTTTCTTCCCATTATATATACCATCGTTTTTATTTTTATAATTAATAAACTTCGATTTTTTTCAATTGAAGGAATTTCAAAAAAAATAATTATTGCTTTTTTCTTTATAAAAATATGCGCGGGAGTTGTCTTATCGCTTTTGTATATGTATTATTTTCCAGATCCCGGAAAAGCAGATACGCTTGTGTTTTTTAAAGATGGAAAAATATTGTATTCAGCCCTGTACGAAAATCCTGCAGATTACTTCAGAATGCTGACAGGCGTAGGAGCAGATGCGCCGCATCTTTTCAACTACTACTACCAAATGGATTACTGGCACAAACTTTTTAATTACAATTTATATAACGATAATAAAATTTTGATTCGCTTCAACGCACTGGTTTGCCTGTTTTCATTCAAGCACTATTTTGTGCATATTGTATTCATGGCATTTTTTTCATTATGCGGATTGATCGCTATTTATAAAACATTTATACAAGATATGCCTGACAAAAAATGGCTTCTGCTATTCGCTGTTTTTTTGATACCCTCTGTTGTTTTCTGGACTTCCGGTTTGCTGAAAGAAGGCATACTGATTTTTGCTTTCGGTTTGTTCTTATATCATACACGAAAATTATTTTTTGAAAATTTCTCAAAACTGAATTTGTTTTTTTCACTTTTTTCGCTGATTCTTTTAGGATTTATAAAATTTTACGTTCTCGCTGCCGCGCTCCCCGCGCTTGTTTCATGGATATGGGCGGCAAAAACAAAAATGAAAAAAATTGCATTAAAATTTATTATTGTCCATGCAGTTTTTATTACCGGAATTATTTTTTCGGGATTTATTTTTTCAGATTATGATGTATTAAAAATCATCAGCCTGAAACAAAAAGATTTTATCGAGCATGTTGAAACAATAGGAAACGTGGGCAGTTACATCGAAATCCCCTTACTCGATGAGAATGTAATTTCCTTTGTTAAAAATATACCACAGGCACTTGTCAACTCATTTTTTCGTCCGCACATTTTAGAGTCAAAAACAATAATGATGCTCTTGTCTGCAATTGAAAATCTTGTAATAATCGGCTTCATTATTTTCATGCTTTTTTACTCGGGATTCTCAAAAATAAAAAATAAACCGGCTCTGTTTTTTTGCATAAGCTTCACGTTAATATTATTTGCCTTATGCGGGCTGACAACACCTGTTCTTGGTGCTTTGGTTCGTTACAGAGTTCCGGGAATACCTTTTCTTTTTATTGCTTTAATTATGATGTTGGATATTCAGAAAGTTAAAGCTTCGAGATGGTATATTTTTTTGGAGAAATTCCGGGGCAAATTCATTCATAAAAATTAACAAATTTCAGAACTCCTTACATCATAACTAAAAATCAATAATGACAAAAATTTATTCTGAAACTACAAACTTGGAAAAATACCATGAATAAAAAGCATAAGCAAAATCATCCAGAATAAAGCTCCTACAAATGCAGCCCAAAGAGCGCTGAGTCGTCTGATAAAATTCAATGGAAAAAATAAAAATAAACCAAAAACAAGAACTAAAGGGGATGTTTGTCTTTGCCACAAGCTGTAACCCTCTCTAAAATTTTTTGCTTTTCCATCTGTTACAAATCTTACAGCTTTTTCTCCTATAAAACCATATATTCCAAACATGATGGAACAGAACCATAGCGGAGATAAATTTACAAGCATGGTTTCAGAAAAACTGTCAAATGCAAAGCCATATAAATAAAACATAAAAAAAACACCTGCCCCGATAAAAAAAGGATATATCGCACCTTTTCTTGTTTTCTGATTTTTAAAAAAGTTCATGGATGATGCAGTATAACTTGTACCACACCAAGTACACGATTTTACTGTTGGGTCTATGGGGGCTCCACAGTTAACACAATTTGTCATTTTCTTAAATTTACTTTTGTTATCATTTCAAGTAACTGACTCCGAAATATATCAATATTGCTCTTGTTTTTTGCAGAAATAAAAATACAGGGATTATTGTTTTTTGCCATCCAACTATTTTTTAATTGCTCAAGGCTCATGTTTTCATCTGTTGCCGGAGAAAGATCGTCTTCATCTTTTTTCACGAAAGAGTAAGCGTCAATTTTATTAAACACAAGCAAAGTTGGTTTTTCCTTTACATTAATATCTAACAAAGTTTGATTTACCACATGAATCTGATCTTCAAAATTTGAATGCGAAATATCCACGACATGAAGCAAAATATCCGATTCACGCGCTTCATCGAGCGTTGATTTAAAAGATTCAACAAGATTGTGTGGCAATTTCCGAATGAAGCCTACTGTATCAGAAAGAAGAAACGGTGTTGTTTCTATTACTACTTTTCGAACCGTTGTGTCGAGTGTTGCAAACAATTTATTTTCTGCAAAAACATCAGACTTGCTCAACATGTTCATTATAGTAGATTTCCCGACATTTGTATAACCAATAAGCGCAACACGGGGCAGCTCGTTTCTTGTTTTACGCTGTGTTGCCATTTGCTTATCTATTTGTTTCAACTGCTCTTTTAGGTAAGAAATTTTATCGCGAATCACACGGCGGTCGGTTTCTATTTCTGTTTCACCAGGTCCACGCATGCCAATACCCCCCTGCTGGCGTTCGAGATGTGTCCACATTCGTGTTAAACGAGGTAGCAAATATTGGTATTGAGCCAACTCTACCTGAATTTTTGAATGCGCAGTTTTTGCTCTTTGCGCGAAAATATCAAGTATTAAATTTGTTCGATCAAGAACCTTGCACGATACAATATTTTCTATATTCCGCAATTGCGAAGGACTTAACTCATCATCAAAAATAAGCAGATTAATTTTATTTTCTTTTATATATCCTGCTATTTCATTTAGCTTTCCCGTACCGACAAATGTCTTGGGATGCGGATGCTCTAATTTTTGAACAAATCGTTTAACTTCTTCTGCTCCGGCTGTTTCAGTTAAAAATGAAAGTTCATCAAGATATTCCTGAACCTCTCTGTCTCTCTGATTCTGTGTAATGATTCCTACTAAAACAGCATTTTCCTTATCTTTCAGCATTTTAATATTTTATTCGTTTAATTTTCAACATTGCAAAATAACGAAATAATCTTTATTAATCCTTATTGCTCAAATATAATGAATCTCCTCCTAAATTATCTTTTCTGTTATTATGCCTATTGATACACTGGGTTACACTAATTTTTTTAATTGAGACTACTCCGAAAGCTCCAAAACCCATGTATGACACTAACCTGCCTTGTCTGGCAGACAGGTTTCACGAATTAAATCTGTTGATTTTTAGTTGCATATTAAGAGACAATTTGTGCAATTATTCACAAATTAATTGTTTTCTAAGGTGTTCATGAGGGCTAAAGCCATTCGTATCAAAAACACTTTTTGGAGTGGACTCTTTAGTTGAATAGTTAAAACTAAAAATCTGTGGAAATCTGTGGAACCCGCCTGCTACGGGCAGGTCTGTGGCAAAAAGAGTTTAAGGGAAATCCCTGTTATGTTTTTTTCAGCAAAATATTAACAATTATTGTTGATAAGTATGCCTTTTGAACCCTTTAAAAAAGCTTACTTTTGCGAGGATAAAAAATTCAAAATAAAAAAAAGTGGAAATCAGTAATTATATACGTGAATTGCTCCTTCTGAATGATTGTGTGATATTACCGGGGTTCGGAGGATTCATCTCTCAATATCAACCTGCATTTATTGACGAAGAGCAATCGGCATTTCAACCGCCATCTAAAAAAATTGTTTTCAACAGCCAGTTAATTCATAACGACGGACTTCTTATAAATTATATCTCTGTTGTAAACAGAATCTCCTATTCCGAGGCAAAAAATTTGGTCTCTGATTTTATATGTAATTTATATATTGAGCTGGATAAAAACAATACCGTCTTTTTTAAATCGCTCGGTAGTTTCAGGTATGATGCGCAGCATTCATTATATTTTGAAGCAGAAAAAAATGTAAACCTGTTGCAGGATTCATTCGGACTTCCCATGTTTCATTTTCCGGAAATAATTCCGATAGAAATTCCACTACAAAATGTCAGACCTGTTCTCAGGACTAAGTCGCGCTCCCTGTTTACAAACAAGGCATTTGTAGCCTTAATTATTGGTCTGCCTTTGCTTGTTTCCTTTGGTATTGTTTCTGTAAAAACAGATCTTTTCCCGGAACTGAAGAAAAAATACTATGCGCTGAACAGCTATATTGATGACACTCTTTCTAATTTTAAAAAATTTAATGCGCAGGATTTATTAAACAATTCTAACTCTGTGGAGGCTTCTTTGCTGCAACTTACAAATAAACGAGTGGCTTTATATTATGAAGAAACAAAAGAAAAAGAAGTTTCAGACAATCAAGGCAAAGTTGAAAATACTATTGCAAGTGTTGACAGCTCACAGTTAAAGACAACTGAAAAAATAATTTTGCCAGATAATAATAAAGTAAAAGATGAAGTTGTAGAAAAAAAAGAAATAAAGGAGGCTAAAGAAATTTCGGATAAAAAAAATACGGATAAAACTGTACAGCACAATCCGCAAAAATTCTATCTGATAGCAGGAAGTTTCGGCAACCTGAATAATGCCCGGAATTGCAGCAACAATCTTAAAGAAAAAGGATTTTCTCCAGAAATATTACAACAGGAAAATGGCTTATACAGAGTTGCCTTAAAATCTTTTTCAGACAGAAAAAGTGCAAACAATGAATTTACATCTTTACAAACAAAATCAACAGATTTTACCGTATGGGTTTTATCTCCAAAATAAAAATAACACTATGTGCCTATTTATTTCAAAAAATTTAAACAGATGAAAAATCATACCAAAATAATTATCCTTTCTGTAATTTTTCTTTCAAATATTTTTTTTTCATGTAAAAATTATATTGAGGAAGAAGTCATAAAATCTCCCACCGGTCAAATTGAAAAAGTTATTTTATGGGACACGAAAGATGGTAAACGCGAAATGGTAAAAGAAACTCGTTTTTATCCTAATGGCAATAAAGAGCGAGAAGGAAATTATAAAAATGATAAAAAAAATGGTTTGTGGAAAGCATGGTATGAAGATGGAAAGATAAGAGTAGAAGACGAGTTTAAAGACGGTAAATTGCATGGCTTTACCAAAATATGGCAGGAAAATGGAGAACTGCTTTACGAAGGAAAATGTAAAGAAGGAAAAGCGGATGGCGTATGGATTTTCTACGATAAAGATGGGAAAAAAATGCAGGAAACCGAATACAAAGATGGTCAAAAAGTTTCTGAGAAAAAACTGTAGCCTTCGTAGCTGCGGCAACTACAGAGTAGATCGTTTAAGCAGATGCTTGCAAAATTATTTTTGATTTGTTCAGTAGGTGCATACTTTTTAAAAAGGGAATTTATATTGAAATTATTTTAGCTCCGTATCTGTCCCGCTTAGCATAAGGAGTGCTCTATTATTCGTACCATTCAAACAAATTGTTATCATTAAATTTTATAACAAATTTATATAACTCAACTTTCGCATAATTTAATTCGCTAAAAAATGAGTTCAGCAGCCATTTTTCAAGAAAATAATAAAATATTTTTTGCTTTTTCTGTTTTTATGAAAAATTAAGGCTGGAATCAAAATGATAATATTCCGGTGCGCTGCACCTTTGTAAACAACGCAGCTATCGCTGCTACAAATATTATCGCAGCTCTGCT
>MEOG01000095.1:0-13161 GCA_001769125.1 Bacteroidetes bacterium GWF2_35_48
TTCTACAAAAGGCTTAATGGTTCATGCCTTCGGTAGGATAGCCGCCGCGTTTATTTATTTAATCTTTAACTCTTAATTCGCATTAATAAATATTTTTACAAATCTAAAGGACAGGCTCAGTGAACGGCAGTAAAGGGCGGGGATTTTTGCTGCATGAGGGGTTTTATACCAAATATCTAATTTATTCCTCATACAATAATGTATTCAAATCTTCTAACAGAGTTGATACAAGTAAATCCAAATGTGTTTGAAGAGCAATAAAACCATCAGGTGAAAGAATAGACAAATCAAATGAAGCATTATTTTTTAAGAATAGCTGGACTTCCTTAATAACAATTTCATAACCAGATTTCATAAAATGAGCAAAGCTCTGTGTGTTTTCGGTCATTTCATTTGCAAGTTCAACTATTTCCTTTGCTTTTTTTTGATCTTCTGTTAAGTCAATTGGATTGCTGTCTTCTAAAAAGGTATCTTCTTCCTCTTCTTCTTTAAAATCACGATCAAACCAATTTTCAATTACAGGCCAATTAATCGGTATATTATCAGGAACAAAATTGTCTAAGGCTTCATCAAATTTATCTTCATCTGTAATGGTTCTGTTACGGTATAAAATATCAGGTATTTCACTAGCAAATAAAAGAATATCATCTTCAATTAAGGTTTCAATTTCCAGATAAGTTTCGGATTTCAGGTTATGAAAATTATCTCCATAATATTCTACTAAAAATTGTTTGATTTTTGGAGATATCGCCGTATAAAGCTGTTCACTAAATGAAATTTCATCTTCAAATTCATCGTCTAATTCTTCAGAAATATTATCATTAGTATTCATGAGCAAAAATTTATTTCGGACATTTATCGGACATATCGGACATTTATAAATCGTAAGCTTTATTCTGTCTTTAGAGAGTTTTTTCTCACTTGGTTAATCTCTTTTTTAATTTTTCTGTTAGAAAATAACCACCAGTTTTAGGCGCTCCATTGAATTCAATGAATTTTATTTTCTTTAAAATGGTTACATGCCTTTCTGCCGTAGCTTCTGAAATACCAATTTTTTCAGCAATAACATTTACTCTTGCACCTTCATTACTATGAACATATTCAATAAAACGAACCAAACCCTGTTTAACAATATCAGATACTCCCTCAAATACTCCTTCATTTACTCCCTCATTTACTCCCTCATTTACTCCCTCAATAATTCTTTCAATGATTCCACCTGATTTATCTTTAATTACTCCTTTATTTACTCCCTCAATTACTCCTTCATTTGCTCCCTCATGAAATTTCTTAATAACTTCTTTGGTAAGAGGAACAATAGTTGTAAATACAGTACCTTCTGTAAATACTGCTTTAACATTACCTGCATACTGTGCCAGATACTTATCTACATTATAAATACCGGAACCAATTTCTTCACCTCTACCAATAGCACGGTAAAATCTTGCAATGTTCGGATTTTTCTGGTATGGCTCAAATGAACCTAAAGCTAAAGGACGGTGATCTTTTGGATTGTTGGCGTTTTTTATTTCAACTTTGTCTTTATAAATAATAAAAGATGCAGGCATTGCATTTGTATATTCACGATGGACAATAAGGTTTGCAACTACTTCACGGAATATTTTTTCACGTAGATTTACGTTTAAATCACCTTCCATAAAAAATTTATCATCGAGATGTTTTGCCACAAACCCCATAAGCTGCTCGTAGGCTTCAATCAGATTTGTCTGAATAGGAGGTAACCTGTCGTCGTAACGTGCCATATTAACGATGCGAACCATTGCATCAATTGAATATTGAGGTAATAATTGCCGGATTACCTGATCGGTGCCAAACAGCAAAGCACATGCAAGGGTATAACCGCTTTCGCCAGTTTTATGGTCTGTTGAATGGAAACCAGATGTTACAAGTAATTCATCATCATTTAAGCTTAACCAAGGGTGATCGGGATTGTGGCTTTTCAGAAGATTGCGTGCTTTACGGAATAAATCATCACGCAAATGCTCTCTTTTTAAAAAGGGATAGATTTCGTTTTCGGTGAAATAGTTGCGTTTTTTTTGATAAATTTCATCAATCTGCTGGCTTTGATTTACCCTAAGATCAGAATCATGGCTACGAATAAAAATATTGTTGTTGCAGCGATGCACTTGTGAACTGACAGGGATGCGAACTGCAATAACCTGTAAATTCTTAATTGTGAATTCTTCTGGGTAAACAATAAATGGAGGGTTTAATTTTTGCCAGTTATTTGATGTTGTAATGATTTCTTTTTTTATATCTTCTATTTTTGACTTTTCAACTCCAACAACAGTTCCATCGTTTTTTACTCCCAAAAACAGGACACCCCCTTTATGGTTTAAAAAAGCACAAATAGTTTCAAATGAACTTTGGTCAAGGGTGCGCTTGCTTTCTTTAAATTCGAGGAACTCACTTTCTTTCTGACTTAAATAATATTTTACGTCTTCTATAATCATAGTAATAGTATTTATCCTGATTTTAATTTTTAAAATTAATTTGGTCTATGCTGCAAATTCTGGCTATTTGTGTTAATTCATCGGGATTGCCTGATTTTATCACCACCTCAACTTCATTTAATAATTTATGATCGTTGATGTTTACCAATAAAACCGGAAAAACGGGTACTGCATTTTGGGGTTCAGCCTCTTTAAGTCTTACAATGTTTGAAATAAGTTTTCCTAAATGTTCTTTCATTTTACTTTTAAGTTTTGCTTTGGGGGTATCAATTTTATACATTTTACATTCAACGATGGAATAACTTTCATTCACTTTATATACACAATCAAACTCAATGTCATTTAAAACTGTTTGGTTAACCTTATGTTCAACAGAATTTTTATTCAGCAAATCGCAAAGAGCATCAAGCAACAGGCCATCTTTTGCTTTGACAATTTCGTAAATTTCTTTATTTAATTCGTAAGGTACATAATAGCTAACATGGCCAGAGCAAACAGGACATTTCAATTCTTTTAATTTAAGTGGGTTCAGTTTAAGTTGAAAGACACCCCTATAAGTACCCGGCTGGCAATTTGTGCATTCAATAAAGGCATCTTCGTTGCTTGAAGATATAATTCCACTATCAAATAATAAATTGAATAATTGAAGCCTGGAAATAAAGTCATCTTTGTCGTGCAGCGCATTAACCAAGACCTGATTTGATGTGTAAAGGCTCTTGTAAGATTCAAATACATAAATATCTTTTGCTGCTTTCAGAAATTCTAGAAAATTCCAGATGTTGTTTTCGGATAAGACTGATTTGAAATTTTTTGTAATCGCTTCTTTCTGAAAGTATTTTTCCAACTCAGAAAAACTATTAATTTGTTTTCCAATAAAGCCATATTCCTGAAGAAATTCAATAATTGTTTTTTCAAAATTTTCTCCACTATCAATAAAAAGCAAAGCAGCTTTACCTAAAAGTTTCCAAGGGTCGTTCTGAAAATCTTTAACAACACGCTCTAAAGATTTACCAAATTTATTTTCAAGAAAATTAGTAATAATTGGTTTGTAAAGTTCAATTTTTGATTCTATCAGGCTTTCATTTTTTATGTTTTGATTTTCGGTTCTTAGCTTTATAGTTTCATGAGGGAAATCAGCCTTGTTTTCAATGTTTGAAATAATAATCCGGGGCATAGATACACTTGTGAAATTCTCTTCATGAGTAAGTGTTTTTGTATCTAATAATTCTTCTTTTGATAAAAGGAAAAGGTTCTGGCATGCTTTATTTTGCCAAAAAAGGTTATAAAATATTTTTTTAATTTCACTCATTTTAAATTTATTATACTTTTCTAAAAAAAACTTATTTTTTTTTGTTGATTTTTTTTCAGATTGTTTTTAGAATTATTCATTATCAAAGTTTTTTAATTATTGCTATTTGATGACTTATTGAATATAAATCCATTTTATAACCGTATTTATTTTGTTCAGGTGTGCCATAACAGTAAATCAATTTATTTTCAATATCCTGAATGTTTCCCTGATTTTTGCTTACGTAAGATGCAGGAATAAATAAATCAAACTTATTGCTATTATTATAATTAACACCGGTAGTCAATGGAATTTTATAATTTATCCCAACTTTTAATGCTTTTTTCGTAAAACCTTTAAGGATGCATATAAATGGTTCTTTATTGTTATCAACCCTAGCAATGATTTCATCTTGTCTCAAAATAATATCTTCAATTTTTACTATTTTTTTGTCTTCAGTTCTCAATAATAAATCTTTGTGTACTTTTAAATCAAGGGAAATTAAAGAACTTAAAAATTGCTTGTTTCGTTCATTAAAAAATAACCTCGTAATATAGTTTCTCTTTTCAATTGGTTGTAATCCTACTAATCTTTCGGCTCTTGGCAAAATTGTAGAAATAATAAAATTTATATGCTTGTTATTGCTATTTCTATTAGAGTAGTCTTTTTGTAAAATGTCACAGGTTGGCAGATGTTCAATTTGAGGCCAATTTTTAAAATGTGGATTATTATGGTCAATGCCTCTATTAAATTGAATTTTGGCATTACAACTTAAACATTTAAACATATTTTTCTGATATGCTTCGTAGTTGTCATCAACCATTGATGCTTTTATTTCCTCTTCAAAATATTTTGCTGAGCTGGTTCTTGCCATTTTATTTTATACCTTTTGAGTTTGTTTGCATGACTTATAATAGAAAAAACATACACCAAGCTTAGATTGTATTTCAATAATTCAAAAATAAAAGAAAATTGAAGAAAGCAATCAAAAAAAAAAATTTATTTCTAAAATGGTAAATGCTTACAAAGCAATACACCATACAATAGTGCAAAAAAAAGCAATAATAGAATGAGCAAGCAAATGACACATTTAAAAAAATATAATATTTATTCAAAAACGGGTTTTAATCTTACCATCTTACCCCTTGCCCAATTTTACAGGTGTTGTAATATGATGTAGGATGTTTTTTGAAGTTACATCTTACCCCGGTTTTGGATGTTTTTTTGGGGTAAGATGTAAGATTGGGGTAAGATGAAAAAAATGATCTTACCCCTCCTGTAAGCTTCGACTACGCTCAGTTACCGGAGATGTGGGGTAAGATGGTAAGATGTTTTGGAGTTTTACAATATTTTCTTAAAAACGAAATAACCGTAGTTTTTATCAGGGTAGTTTTTATCTCTGGCAAATGAAAGCATTTTAAGTGCACGGCCTACATTGATGTTATTCAGTTTTACTTTTCCATTGGTTTGTTCAGCCAAATATAAAAGTATATCAGTAGCAGTCATAAAACAATCGTTGTGTTCACGGGTTCCCGGTGAAAGGTATTTATGAATTAGCTCATATTCTGTAGTTGTAATATTAAATTGTCGGTTGTATTCTTCGTTTTCTTTTATTTCTTCGGGTGTTAAATCGCAGTGAAAACCTGATTTGTAAAGGGTGTATGCCTGAGACCAAACATTATCAATATTTACCTTTTCTTTATATGACCAGTCTATTGAGCGGATTTCAAAACATAACCAACGAACTGATCCTGATTCATCGTTTAAAAATTCTGCCTGATTTGTTGAGCCTATAAATGAAGCCCTGCGTGGAATGATTGAATTTTTTCTGTCGTAGGGCAAACGGTCATTTATCTTATCCTTTGAAAACAAAGATTTCAGTGAATTGATCTCGACTTTTGACAGTGTTGAAAGTTCGTCAAGGTTGATTAAAAGGTTTGTTGTTAGTAAAATGCGGGAATCTTTGTCTATACTGAGGTTTTCGGCAATATAATTTTTCAGTGTGGGTGGACAAAGAAAGCGGCAGAAAGTGGATTTACCAGAATTCTGTTTGTCGTGTACCAAAATAAAAGCCTGTTTGTTAAAATATGAATCTGCCAAAGCACATTTTACAACTCGAACTAACCATTTTTTAAAGTGTTTATCAAACCTGTCGCATAATTCCGGCTTTAAATTTACAAAAGAAACTAACTCCTGAATAAAATCAGTTTTGCCATCCCATGGTGGCAGGGATTCAAAATATTGTGTAAAAGGGTTGTATTTAGACACCATTGAGGATTTAAGAAATGCCACCAGATTTGAAAGCGAAAAGCTTAAACCGTCGAGTTGCATTTTTATAAAAATGTCGTTTTCATTCATTGGTTCGTATATTTCCTGATCTTTTTCTTTGTATTCAAAATTTGTGGATACACTGTTATAACGGATATCGAAGTTTTCAAAAAGATAATCACGGACTAAATGAAATTTGTTTGTTGCCTTTCGACTTCGCACAGAGTGATGGTTTGATTGTTTGCCAGCGATTGGGTCGGTTTGTTCTTGGTTTTCTTTTTTACTTTCGAGACGTGCCAGTGGCACGTCTTTACAATTATCAAGCTGCTGTGGAGGCTGAATTGACCCTTCGGCTTCGCTCAGGGTGACGCTTGCGTGGACTGGTGTAAAGGTTGTGTTTGTGGGCTGTAAAGGCTGTGTATCTCCCTTGTTGGAAGTGAGACGTGCTGGTGGCACGTCTTTACATAGGATGCCTTGTTGTTTGGCAAAATGGAAAAATGATTTTACGGTGATGCCGGAATTGTTTGAATTTAAACATTTGTCGAATTGCTTATTGCATTCTTCGGAATTGTATTTGTGATAAAATCGGCTAATGCGGTGAAATGGTTGCCGGGCACCTGCGCCTAGCGCATCAATGAGGGCAAAGCAGATGCTGAGCCAGTCTTTATACTCGCTGGTAATATCAATTTGATGCTGCTCGATTTGCTGAATGATGTATTCTATTTGTTCGGTAATAGTCCAAGAAAGATGCGCCAATGGCGCGTCTTTACATTGATCGGTGATTTCATAAGCCGGAGCATCAGGATTGATGTAAATTTCTGGATCCCATGAAAAAAAACACAAACGGGTAATGTCTTTACCTGACGGGTCAATGGGAACATTTAGGATGGATTCGTAATGTTGTTTGATTTGATTGAAGGCAGTTAGATGATTTGATTGGGTTTGTGAGACGTGCCAATGGCACGTCTTTACATGTGTTAGGATTTTGCAGCCGTTGCCGGAAGGGCTGGTAAATACACAATATGTAAAAACGATTCCCTGAGCTGTTTGTTTGATTTGTGCAAGCTGATCAGGCGGCAGCTTATCAATATCAAGGATGATTAGTCCGGAATATTCTTTGAGAAATTCCATTTTGCGGCCACCTTCAAATAAACCGCATGGTGTGAATGCCGGAAGGGATTTTTTTTTGTTGTTGTATTCACTTTCATTCCCAGCAACAAGCAAATTGCGAAGTTGCAGGATGCGGTTTTTGTATTTGTCGCTTTTAAGTTGTTCCAGAATTACCGTGATTTCGAGGTTATCTGAAACTTTGTTGAAATTATTGAAAACTGAAACTTTCATAGGCTGGTGATTTTAAAACACCCCTACTGTAAACTTGCGAAGCAAGAAAACAGAGGGGTGCAGATAATAAAAACAATATAGCAAAACAAAATAGCAACCGGGTCAGATTGAAATTTTTGGTTTTTTAAAAGCCTTGCGTGTGTGGTTTCGCAGGTGTTCTTCGATGGCAGAAGCACTGACATAGATTTTACCGCTAACCTGCGAATAAGTAATAATACCCTGATCGCGGTAGCCCTGTAGGGTGCGTTTGGAGATTTTGAGCAACTGACATGTTTCCTCTATATCGAGCCACTGCTCGGATAGAGGTTGTTGCTTCACTACATGCTTAAAATATGATTCCAGATTATTAAGCTTTTCTACAAGCTGCTCGAAAGCGTCGGATTGAATTGTTATGACTTCCATTTTACATTTTTTTAAGTTAAACAATGACACCGGAACAAAACGACGTACCATGGTACGTCGCTACATACAAGGTGCATAATGGCAATTCGTTGCAACAGAAAACCAGTAGCAAAAGAATATAAAGAGTTTGGGTGACCGATGAAAAAAAAAGTTCCCTGACATGTTCGGGAACTTTTTTTATTTGGAAATCAAGCGGGGAAATATCTATTTGTCTGAAAATATTGTAGTTGCAAAAATATCAGCAAACATTGTGCCATGAGGGGTTCCCAGAGAGTAAAAAAAGTTCCCGGGAACCTTTTTTATTTTACGAGATTGAAAAACAGATTATTGAGGTAAAAGCAAAAAATGTGAGTATGCGAGTTCCCATGAAGTTCCCAGATAAGTTCCCGAAAAATCAGGGAACTTTTGAAAGGGAAAAATGAAGAAAAGGAATTAAATTATATAATTTTATAAGGGGCGTTGCCCCAAACCCCAGTTACTCTTTTGCCTGCCACGCAAAAGACTAACGAGAAAAAGTCACCACGCAGGAAGAATCCAAATTTTCTTTTCACACAAATCAACGCTGACTATTGCTGAAAATTTGTCTTCCACACCCTGCGTGGACTTGCCTACGCACAGGGGGCGGTGGTAACGCAAGCGGGGCATACCTTGTTTTGGCTGTCGTAATAGAATTTATTTTTTGACTAACCTGATAAAATCAGACAAGATTGATTTTGTTCTTATCGTCTTTATGGGGACGCTTTTTAAAATTAGAGGGTTTTAGCATGGTGCAAACAGAATTTGGATTTAAAGGCTCGTTGTTTTTATCTATAACAAAAAATGAAAGCAGTTTGCTTATTGCAGCAGAATTGCTATCCATGTAAGGCAAGCCATTCTCAATATTTTTATTCTGCATTTGAAAAAATGCATCAACAATAACATTGGTGTTACCGTTTAGCTTTATAGAGTTTTTGAGATGAACTATTTCAAGGATTTCTTTAAGCAATGGTTCCGGAATTTTAAGAGAATTTAAGCTATTGGGTTTTTGAAATTCCGGATTGATTTCACAACCCGATGAACAAATTTTACTATCTGTCATGATTTCGTATAATAATGGATGTTCAACAAACAGCCAGGGATGTTTTAATATCCAGGGAATTTTTTTCTTGAATGCTGTGCGAAGCCCATCTTCAGATATTGTTTTTTCGCTGAGAAAAGGTTTAAAAAACTTTGAATAAAAAACGATACAACGTATAATAAAAAGATTCAGAACATAGATTATAAATAAATCTGATGAAGAAACTTGTAAGTTAGTGCGTGAGCAAAGATAATTAAAATGTACACGAGAATCGTGATTGAGCTTTCGTAAAAGCTGCAAATTGCGAGATGCTATAAATGAAGTTTCTTTTTTGGTTGAAGTTGTGGCAAGGATTTTTTCAGCCCTAATCTTAATGCGCTCGAACTCATCAGCAAAAAAATCAAGATAAAATTTTGTTTTATCGTCGGGTGGTTCCGGAAGTGATATATCTTCGGTTAATGGATAGATCACACGAGGACTAATAATCGCCTGATGTAATTTTTGTTCAGTATTGAACGAAAATGATATTTCAACATCATTGTGCGAATGATAACCAAAATGAGTTAAATCGAGTTTTGTTACTGAATTGAAAACTTCATCTTTAGTTTGAGCGGAACAAACAACACAGGTATTAGCGGCACGAATCAGATTAAGAGTAGATTTAGCAACAATTTTTGAAACAAATACGGGATTTAAAGCTCCCTTGACGACCTGCTTAAACACGACAAAATCAACAGCCTTAAGGACTTCAAAGGATACCATAATTTAAAAAGTAAACAAATTAATATATGAGAGGGACGGTTAAGCATACAGAAACACCAGATAAAATATAATGAGATTAAACAAACAAAGAATCCTTACAGCAAACTATTCCCTTTTTTCCTATAATTAAACGGGCTTGGGGTTGTATAACGGAGAGTTATTTCCATACCTCCGTCTTTGCCTGTTGCAAGTTTAAGGTCTGAGGTATTGATGTCATAACTAAACCCAATTGCAAAGTTTTTAGATTCAAATAATATTGAGGCAATGAAAGAATCATTAAATCTGTAATAACCCCCAATAGACAAGGCACCCTGCTTAAAATATCCATTTACAGACGAAGTTTCTTTTGTCATTAATCTTATTGATGTACCCAAAATTAATTCTGATGATTCGCCTTGGTTCATATACACAAAAGAAGGGACTATGGCAAAAACAGTATTAATACCAATAAAAGCATTTCCATGAGTAACAAACCGAATGTTGATATTATCTTTTGTTGAATTATAAAAACTGTATTCCGGCTTGTTCACATGAAAAACAGCCAACCCCAATTCAGACTTAAACGCTTCGTTTGCCGCATGCTCTTTAACCCCTTTTGACCAGTAATTCCAAACACCACCCAGAGAAAAGTCAGGTACAATGTAACTGTTTTTAGCGATGTTCTCATTTGAAGCAAGGGTGGGATTGTAATTATAACCATCGTACTGACTGTCCCACTGAAAGTAGGAATCATTGAGTTTTTGTTGCAGAATACCACCTTGTAAACCTACCGTAAATAAATTTTCCCTATTTAATTTCAGGTGATATGCAATTGAAATATTTGCCAGCGTTGTTGCCAAGCCTGAGGCACCTGCCATATCATAAAAAAAAGAAATGCCACCTCCAAGAAAGCCAGAGCCAGTTTTGGGGCTTAATAATTTTGCATCGCAATTTAAGGCATAGGTTTTATAGGCATTGTCTAATTTACTCCATTGATCGCGATAGGTTAAAATACCGCGCAGATCGCCGTTAAAAGTACCAGCCAAAGCAGGGTTCATACTTAACGGACTGGCACCGTATTGGGAAAAATGAATGTCCTGGGCGAATGCTTGGTTCGACAGGCTCATCAACACGACTCCGCTTAACATGACAAAGGCAGTAGGCAGTAGCAGTAGGCAGTAAATGAAAAGTGAAAAAATGCACTTCGACATTTCGACAAGCTTCGTAGTGACAGGTTGCACACTTCGACGTGGCTCAGTGCAGGTGTTGCAGGTTGCAAGTATCAAGATTATTAAATTTTTCGATTTCATAATATTTAATTTACAGTATTATTAATAAATTTAATTAATTGGGATTTATTAAATTGTTTATTATGGTGGCAACATGTATGAGAAAACATAAATGATCTGACATCATCATCAGACATTTTCTTTATAAACTCATATCTTTCTCTAAGTGGCAATTTTCGGATTGCATGAAAAGGACAATTTATATCATTTATTTGTGCTGGACAGTCAACTGCAAAACCAAATATCCATTCTGTTTTTAGTTCTGATTGATTTTTTTCCATTGACATTTTTAATAATTGTTTTCAATACTACCTGAAATATCCCAGAAACGGGACAGGCTCTACGACACTATTTTAATAATGTTATGTTTCCCTGTTGTTCGGTGATGTTACCATTTTGCAACTCAGCTTTGAGGTAGTAAACAAAAACACCAGCATTGAGAGGGGTTCCGTTGTAAGTACCATCCCAACCATTGTTTTGATTATCTGTTTCAAATATCTTATTCCCCCATCTGTCGTAAATTACAAGAGATAATGATTTTATATTACCGCCTCTGACATACAGCATATCGTTTTTGCTGTCTCCATTTGGAGAAAACACATTGGGAATAAACAGGCAACCGCTGCCTTCAGGTGAAATAAAAATTGATGTATCCACACTACAAGATTTATTATCTGTGACTGTTACATTGTAAGTGCCGGAATGCAGATTAGCTGCTGTAACAGTAGCATTCACAGAAGAATTTCCCCAATGAACAGAATATGGCGGCGTACCCTGAGTAATATTCAGATTTATAGAGGCATCACCTGCACCGTGACAACTCTCTGCCTGTTGCATTGCAGATAAAACAGGTAAAGGATTGAACATTACAGATAGTGTGTTTGATTGCGCACTGCTGCTTGAAGTACATGCCAGAGTGGAAGTGAGTACACAATATATCTGGTCGTTATTAGAAATATTTGTTGGTGAAAAATTGGCTCCGCTGACAATATAGTTATTGTTTACAAACCATTGTATAGTGGGATTTGTACCACCATTTACAGGTGTTGCATGGAAGGTTACAGATGTGCCAAAACACACTTCGACTACGCTCAGTGCACTGGTCACAGGGTTTGATGAGATATTTACTGAAGGGGTTACTGTAGGAGTTACCTGTATATTTACTGTATTTGATGTTGCGGGGTTGCCGGTGGCACATGTTTCGCCTGATGTGAGAATACAGGAAATTACATTGTTATTTGAAAGGTTGTTAGATGAATATACAGCACTGTTTGTACCTGCTAAACTACCATTCAGATACCATTGATACGTTGGCGCTGTTCCACCGTTTATGGCCGTTGCAGTGAATGTAACATTTGTGCCGGAACATATAGTAGTGTCGCTTGCGCCAATTGATATACTGACCGGCAGATTCGTGGTTACTGTAATAACAACTGTGCCAGACGTAGCAGGGTTACCCGTAGTGCATAATGCAGATGATGTGACAACACAATAAACTGCATCGTTGTTTATTAAATTGCTGTTTGAATATGTTGTATTATTTGAGCCAACAGGGTTGCCATTCAAATACCATTGGTATAACGGGCTTGTACCACCATTACTTGTAGTTGCTGTGAATATTACATTTGTTCCGGCGCAAACAGTTGTATCGTTTGATGTGATTGAAATGCTTACAGAGTAAACAGGATTTACGGTAAGCTGAGTAACAACTATGCTGTCGCAACCATTTACTGTTGTTAATATATCGTTATAATTCCCTGCTGCGGTATAAGTATTGCCGTTGAATACATAGCTGCTGCCACTACAGATAGTCTGCGGATTGTTGACAAGATAAACAGGATTTACAGAAAGTTGGGTTACAATGATGCTGTCGCAACCATTTACTGTTGTTAAGGTGTCGTTATAATTTCCGGCTATAGTGTAAGTATTTCCATTGAAAACATAAGAATTCCCATTGCACACTTCGACTACGCTCAGTGTGACAAAAACAGGATTTACGGTAAGCTGAGTAACAACTATGCTGTCGCAACCATTTACTGTTGTTAATGTGTCATTGTAATTTCCAGTTGTCGTGTAAGTATTACCATTAAAAATATAGCTGCTTCCATTGCACACTTCGACTGCGCTCAGTGTGACAAAAACAGGATTAACTGTAAGTTGCGTTGTAATGATGCTGTCGCAACCATTTACTGTTGTTAATGTGTCATTGTAATTTCCAGTTGTCGTGTAAGTATTTCCATTGAAAACATAAAGCTCGCCATTGCATATTGTCTGCGGATTATTGGCAGAGTAAATAGGATT
>MEOG01000095.1:13230-25374 GCA_001769125.1 Bacteroidetes bacterium GWF2_35_48
CATAAAGCTCGCCATTGCATATTGTCTGCGGATTATTGGCAGAGTAAATAGGATTCACCGTAAGTTGAGTTATAATAATGCTGTCGCAACCATTCACGGTTGTTAGTGTATCATTATAATTTCCGGCTGTGGTGTAAGTATTTCCATTGAAAATATAGCTGCTTCCATTGCACACTTCGACTGCGCTCAGTGTGACGGAAACGGGATTCACTGTAAGCTGCGTTACAATAATACTGTCGCAGCCATTTACTGTTGTTAATGTGTCGTTATAATTCCCTGCTACGTTATAAGTATTTCCATTGAAAACATAGCTGCTTCCATTGCACACTTCGACTGCGCTCAGTGTGACGGAAACGGGATTTACATTCAGCGTGAGAGTTACCAATGAATCGCAACCTGAAATTGATGTAAAGGTATGTGGATAGGTTCCGGCGGTGGTGTAGTTTGTGCCTCCAAAAGTATAAGACTGTCCGTTACATATTGTGGCTGTGGCAGTGTTGTTGAAAATCGGGTTTACTGTTGCCGAAGTAATAGTTGAAGTAACCGAACCACCTGCATTGCTCACTATACATTGATACTGGCACCCATTATTCAATACCGGAATATTTGATATAAAAAGGTTATTGCTTGTTGCGCCTGAATAAGTTGCATTATTTATCAGATTGCTCCACCCGCTTCCGCAGTTTTCCTGCCACTGATAAATTAATGTTCCCATTCCGGATGCAGTTAAACTAAAGGTCGTGTTGTTCCCTGCACATGCAGTTTGATTTGTAGGCTGTGTTGTTATTAAAGGAGGAGGAAAGGTTTTTAAAATAAACCTGCTTGCTGTTGAGGAAAAGTTGGTAATGCCCGTGGTTACGTGATACCAATCGGTGGCAGGTACATTGGTTATTGAACCGGAAATACCAGTGATTGATGCCCATGTTCCACTGTTATTTTGCCAAATAAGGGCTAAGGAATCAACAAAAGATGTGCCTTCGTCGAGAGTGTTCCATCCTAGACTTAAAGAAGCGGTGGTGCCTCCCGAATTGCTTTCTTTGATAATCCAGGTATTTTGAACACAGGTTTGATCTGCCCCTGTTGTGGGATTTACCCCTGGTTCTACTCTCACTGCAAAGCTGTCTATTACTCCTGTATAATTTAATATTACAGGTTTGTAACTGTTTAATGTGTCGCCCACAGGGAATAAAAAATCTGTCGAAAGGGGCAGCGATTTTTTTATAACACTGCCTGTGCCATTGGTAACAATAAACCTTTGATTATTTGCATTTACAACTGTTGCATTTGGTAGCAGGTACAGATTGTTGTTTGCAAGCAATATTTTATTGGCATTAAACACAAGCGAATCGGCCACAGAACTATTCACCGAAATAGTTTTATTGTCGGTTCCATCAATAATCAGGTTGTTGAATGTAGTGGAGCTTGTGCCTCCAATGTCCTGAATTGCACCATCAAGTTTTATATTACTGATATTGCCGGAATTAAAAGCGGAATTATTTACGAAATTACCACCGACATATATATTACCATCGTTTTGAACATTGCCGCTTATATCGTTTTTGAAATCTGAAGGGCACACGATGTAAATACTAGCATCGTTTTTTATATTAGCGGTATTGATTATTTGTCCGAATGCAATATTACAGAGGACAAAAAGACTAAAAATGATTATTAATTTTCGCATAATATTTAACTTATTTTTTAATGATTGTAAATTCAACTCTTCTGTTTTTTGCCTTCCCCTCTTCTGTGCTATTATCGGCAACAGTCCTGTTCTTCCCATAGCCAACAGCAGTAATCCTTGAAGCATCAATGCCACTGTTGATAAGATAGTCAGCCACTGCCTGCGCCCTGTTTTTTGAAAGTTTGTCATTTGTGGCATCGGAGCCTGAATTATCGGTATGTCCACCAATTTCAATTTTAATACCGGAATTACTTTTTAAAAATTCAGCTACCCGATTTAATTCGGAAAATGACTCCGGTTTCAAATTGGCATTCGCATAATCGAAAAATATATTATTCAGGGTAACAATTGTTCCTATCTCAATAGGAGCTAATCGCAAAGAACGTTGCTCGAATTCTGCATATTCCGTTACTTCCGTTAAATTAAGATTTTGAGCAACCCCGATAAAATCGTCGGCAATCGCACGGAATGAATAATTATATCCGGCAGGTAAGACAATGGTGTATTCTCCGGTATTGGGATCTGTTCTGGCTCTCCCCACTTCTTTCCCATCGGGTAAAGTTTCATAAATGATCTCTGCGGAAACAGGTTGGTTATTTTTGTCATTCCACACGGTTCCTTTAACCAGAACAACAGGTTTTAGTTTCACTATTTCAGGAAGTTTAATTCTGAAAATATCGTGCAACCCCAACGAATTTGCCGTTGATGTGAAGTAAGCGAACTCACCTGAAGCGGGAACGGAGTATTTTGTATCGGACCCGGCTGTGTTCACAACTGGTCCAAGGTTGAGGGGCTCACTCCAATTTGTCCATGTGTCGTCGAAGCGGCGGCTCATAAAAAAATCTTCTTTCCCATACCCGCTCCAACCAGAAGTGGAGTAATAAAGAGTGATACCATCAGCTGCGAGGAAAGGGCTGAAATCGTTGGCTGCCGTATTAATCTGCCTGCCTATATTCTTCGGTTTCGACCAATGATTTTCACCGGTTTTAAAGCTTACATATAAATCGAGGCCCCCATTACTACTATCTGTTTCAACAGCCATTAAAAGGAATTTTCCGCAACCGGATAAATAATAATTTACATATTGGTTCAGGTTGATAAAACTGTCTATTTCCTGCGCCAGTGGAACCGACCAGCCATCGTTTGTTTTATGGGTCAAAGAACAACCCGGCAGCATCTGTCCCTTTTTAGAATATACATTGCCAAGCAAAAGAGATTTTCCGTCGAAGGAAACAGACTGAACGAAGTTATTCTCTTTTGTATTTAGAGGCGAGCCGAGGTTTACTGCAAGAGACCAGTTACCGTCTTTGACTTGCTGTGAATACCAGATATCGTCTTCGTCTTTGCTTCCTCCCATATTTTCCGGTGCAAATTTCCGGACGAAATACAGCTCTTTACCCCCCGGAGAAACTACTGGGCCAGCTTCATCTGATTTTGTATTGATATATTTACCAAGGTTTTCTTTCTGAAAAGAGTACTGCACAGTACGAATTATGTTGATTTCCGCTTTCACCGTATCGTGCGAAGCGGAAATACCGAAAGCGTCAATTTCGCACCCGGGAACAACACCGGGATTTAGAAATAACGCTCCTTCGGTAACCTCGAAGGGAAGCTGTTCAAAAAACACATTCAGTATTCCCGGCTTCGCAAGGCTTTTTGAGGCTGTATTTTGATAAATAACTTTTTCTTCGTTACGGGCACCATACAAAATTATTTTTTCAACAGCGCCGGGGTTGAAATTTACTGCCACAGCCACTTGTTGCGCCTTAACAGGTTTTTCAAAAGCCACGCGGATAAACGCCAGCTTCCCTGTACCCAGCATACCAGCCTTAGACGCCCATGCGCAGGGCGATGAACCGCCAGTTGGTAACACATTGGGTTTGCCCAGAATCTGGTGAGCCGCCTTCACCGTATTACTGTATTGCGATGAAAAGCCAGTTACTTTATAGGCCCATTGCACATTCACTTTAACTGCTTTATATTTTATTTCGCCTGTATCTGTTTCTGAAATTTTATCAGAAGGGTAGCAGGATCGAATAAAGGAACCCGCTATCAGACCGGTAGCGGTACTGTCCTCCCATTTTATCTGAGCGGAACAAAAAGAAGACACCATTTTTAAAAATAATGCAGCCATGATTAAAACCATTTGAGGCGTTGAAAAGATCAAATTCATCGCGTTTTTTTTAAAATACCCTTTAAAAGTTCGATGTTAGTGTTATTATCATCCGCAATTAAAATGTTTTTCTTATCCATAAGTTATTAGTTTGCCGGTTCAATTATTATGCGCTGTAATAAACATTGTTTCATGTTCTTTTTTGTTTTTCACTGAAACGAATAACTTGCAAAGAGAAAGTTCTATCGCAGGGATTTCGGATATAAAATTATTAATACCTTTTTCCATGAAAAAACATTTAGATTGAATAAAACAGCCCGTTTCAGAATCGAAAAAATCGAATTTGATATAAGATGGTTCAGAAACTTTCGTATGGATATCTACCCTGCCGTAAAGACCTGATTTTACTTTAACCATTTCAATGATTTCTTTACTACATTCCGGTATTATGATTTGTTTGAATTCCATAAAAACAATTAATATTTTTTCACTTATTATATTTTCTTGACACTAACTGCCTCTGACTACGAATTTTGCAGCCGGGAAAATTATTACTCAGGGGCAATTAACTTCTTCAGCACCTGCACTACCAAAAGCCGGTTCGGGAGATGTGTATTTTCCAACAGCCACAAAATTCCATTTTCTATTTGGCGATGCCTGCCAATCTTCTGCCATAAAACGAATTATTTCACCACCGGTGTAACTGGAAGCGCTTGTTCCGGTTACGGTAGAAGTAGCTGAATTGTCCCTGCGGACCGCCGTCTGCTTAAAACTATTATTATCTTTAAGCGTCTCAAAAAAATACCAGACATTAAATGTCCCTGATAAATTGTGAGAAACAGAACCATCGGTATAGCCTAGCCGAGGTTCACTTCCTCCATAATATGTAGATAAAATAGAATAAAAAGAAGTACCACTTGCAGGATACGAAACGTCTATAGCAGCATCATAGTTGCCCGGTATTTGCATCTCAGATAACAGCCTTAATTTACTCATCGCAGGTATGGTTGCATTTGACTGTATTTTATTACCCCCAGCAGAAAAAGAGTATGCATAATGATTTGAGAGGTCAACATCACCATTCAAAAAGCTCCATTTTGTTGTGTTTTTTGTAAAAAAATCGTCGCCGAAAACGAAGGTGGAATCAATATTACTCCCGTTAGGAGGAGAAAATGAATTTCCGTAATAAATATAAATATCCTGGTTAGAATCGAGATTGTCCCTGACTTTTACCCATACCGAAGCAACAGCACTGCCACCGCTGCCATCCACACGCTGAACCCAAAAGGGCAAAACGGTAATACCATCACTTGCCATAAACAGGAGATCGCCCCCTGTATTTTTGCCTGAGGGGAAACTTGCAGAATGACCGTTAAGATTGAAATCGCCCCCGCTTGCATTGCCAATTTTAAGAAGCACCTGGTAATTTGTACCGGCGCCATTCTGGCCGATAATAGTAATCTTATTTCTATAATGCCATACAGAATTTGTAGTAAATAACAACACATCGTCGAAAGAAGCGGTACAGGGCGCATTGGAAATTGACCAGCGCAGTGTGGTTGTGGCAGGTACAGCCAAGCCTGTAACACCCGATGTTGAAGAATTTGGGGTAGTAATAGAGGCTGTTCCAGAAACCACAGACCAAGAGCCAGTGCCTGACGTTGGTGTATTTCCTGCTAATGTTGCGGTGGTCCCGCCGCATGTCACATTTATATCAGAACCAGCATTGGCTGTTGTGGGGGGTGCATTAACAACAATGGCATAATTGGCCGAAGCCGTACCGTTGCCACAGCTATTGGAACCATAAATGCTAAGATTTCCAGAAGTTGCAGAACCTGAAAAATTAGCGATTATCGAATTTGTACCACTGCCTGATGCTATTGCAAACCCGGTGCCTGAATAACTCCATGTGTAACTTGTGGCATCGGCTATAGCCGGTACAGAGTAGGCTATGCCGTTCTGACCCTGACATACAGTGGCAGTACCGGTGATTGTACCTGCTACTGCCGGATTGTTTATGGTAATTGCCGTGATGGTATTTGAATTAATGCTGGCACAAGCTGTTGCTGCCCGCACACGGTAATAATAGGTGGTTCCGGGGGAAAGAGAAGCAATGTATTGCGTCTGTACATTCCCAACATTAAGATTGTTGTACCCAGAGATAAAAGAGGTGAAACCTGCATCGGTGGCCACATCGAGATAGTAAGAAGTAGCACCTGCGGAGGCAGACCAATTGGCTGTGAATGAAGAACAACTTAAACTTGAAGCTGCATTAGCAACAGGCGCAGCAGGGGGTGTACATGCGGCAGGACACGAAACCGTGTTCCATGCCCCATTTACATAGGCTTCGAAACAGTTGGTGGTAGTATTAAAAATGAGAAGCCCGATAGCAGGTGAATTAATAGCATCGCGCTGAACCGTGGTCATACGCGGTATAAGAAATCCCTTGTTGATGCTACTTGCATCGAAAATAGCCGAAGGGTCGGCGGCATTGCCGTTTGCGTTGACAGCAACGCCTTGGGGGAAAGCATGCTTCGACAGGCTCAGCATGACAAGCAACAGCAGCGGCAGGAGGCACTTCGACCACCGCAGTAGCGGGGCAGGTAAGCTCAGCAACCGGTGCTTCGACAAGCTCAGCAACCGAAAATTTGTAATCGGTAAACGGAAAACAGTAGGTTGTAATCTGTGAAAAAATAATAATTTCGGATTCATAATTTTGGATTTTATGTTTGCTTTAATAATTTATTTCAGTTCCCAAAGATGCCGGAGGTTCGTTGCTTATAAATTTTGCAACAGCAATATAGTCAACATCCATATAGTGCCCGGTCCACCAGCCATAGGGATCAAACTCCAGATAAAAACTATTTGAACTAAATGTTGGTGCCGTATAGGTGTTAATATCCTGAAAAGTAGTACCATCAAAACGAGACAAATAGTAATTGTTTGAAGAAGCGGCGCCATCCCAGGTCATTTCCTCACGAAACCATGTATTCTGCCAGAAAGAGCTAATTTTCTTTCCCGTACTACAGGGTATAGGAATAAAAGCATCCCTGTTAGTATATTGACAACCATCGCCACTATAATTATCAAAATCGTACATAACGCCAACATCTAATGTCGCACTACGCAATACCATCATGCCCATAAAATATGTATTTGAACGAAACACCCGTTTTTTTGAAATAAGCCTGATCTGGTAAGGCAATGTGTTAAGAGCACTGAAAATCTTAACCCGCGCATCGGTAACATCTTCGACAATATGAACATAACCACCCGAAACCCCGGAGTTAGACGGATTGGTATTTGCCGCGCGGATCCACTTTGTCAAATCCAGACTGCTGCCATTGAAGTCGTCGAAAAGAATAAAGGTACTATCGCCATTGCTATAAGCCGCAGCCGTGTTATTGCCATAGAATAAATAAATGTTGGTAATAGAAGACGGGGCTATAGAAGGAACCTTTACCCACACCTGACAGGAGTTGGAATTCACACCCCGTTCGATCCAATAATTTAAGAGATTGCAGTCGTTGTCGGTAAAACGAATGTCTGAGGCATCGTCCTTAGATTTACCAGCGGAAACCAGCGCAGCATGATTAAAAACAATGCTTATCTGGTAATCGGATAGATAATTGGAATTTGTTGAATTATTTATTGCAACAGGTACTTTGTATTGCCAACCCGATAAGAAACAACAGGTGGTAACAACCACATCATCGGTAGAAGTGTTGCACGGGGGATTAGAAATTGTCCAGCGTAAGGTAGCTGTATCTGACACGGCCAAGCTTGTTACTCCCGAAGTGGGAGAGCCCGGGTTAGTAATGGTAGCAGTACCTGAAACCACAGACCACGAGCCAGTACCTACAACGGGCGAATTACCGGCTAAAGTAGCCGAAGTAGTTCCACAAATTACATTTATGTCAGAACCTGCATTTGCCATAGTAGGTAGAAGATTAACCGTTACAGTATAAGCAGGAGAAGCAGCACCATTGGCACAGGTATTGGTTCCATATACCGTTAGGTCGCCAGAAGTTGCACCTGCCGAGAAATTGGCAGTTATTGAACTGGTTCCTGAACCGCTTGCAATATTAAACCCGCTGCCTGAATAACTCCATGTGTAACTTGTGGCATCGGCTATGGCCGGTACAGAGTAGACTATGCCGTTCTGACCCTGACATACAGCGGCAGTACCGGTGATTGTACCTGCTACTGCAGGATTGTTTATGGTAATTGCCGCGACGGTATTCGAGTTAGCGCTGACACAAGCTGTTGCTGCCCGCACACGGTAGTAATATGTTGTGCCGGGGGAAAGAGACGCAATGTATTGCGTCTGTACATTGCCTACATTAAGATTGTGATAGCCGGAGACGAAGCTAGTAAAACTGCTATCGGTAGCAACATCGAAAATATATGAAGTAGCTCCTGATGAAGCAGACCAGTTGGCAGTGAATACAGTACAGCTAATTCCACTAGCAGAGTTGGCAGTTGGAGGAGCAGGAGGAACACAAGCAGCCGGGCAGGAAAAGGTATTCCACGCACTATTGACCCAAGCCTCGAAACAGTTTGTGGTAGTATTAAATATGAGAAGCCCTGTAGCTGGAGAAACAATTGCATCGCGTTGGGTTGTAGTCATGCGGGGTATTAATAAGCCCCTGTTGGTGCTGCTTGCATCGAAAACAGCCGAAGGGTCGGCGGCACTTCCGGTTGTGTTAACGGCTACGCCTTGTGTGTAAGCAGCAGGAGGCAGTAGCAGGAGGAGCAGAATGAGGTAGAAAATGTTGATTGGGTACATAATTTTTAGATTTTATTTAATATTAATTGTCATTCAATGGTCATTCAATTGTCATTCAATGGTCATTCAATTGTCATTCAATTGTCATTCAATTGTCATTCACTGACGGTCATTAGTCAATATTTATTTATGGTAATTCATTGTTTCTCCGTTTAAATTACTTTTCAGCTTTTATTAAAGAGGAACAGGCCTTTTCTATATTTTCCATCCGGTTTTTTAATTGCGAATTTTCATTTTGTAATTTTTCAATCTCTTTTTGTTGTTCTTTAATCGCTTCGGTGAGTATTGCCGTGAGATTAGCATAGTCCAGAGAGTAGAATCCATTCTTGTTTTTCTTTATCACTTCCGGAACCACGCTTAATGCCTGTTGAGCTATAAAACCCATCTTGACGCCTGAACCATTATAAGAAGTGTCTTTGAATTCAAAATTGTAGCCATTGAGTTTTAAAACCCGTTCAAGAGAATTTGTTAAGGGTTTGATATTTTTTTTCAACCTTTCGTCGGAAACATTATCATCCTGCCACGATATGTTTCCAGAACCATCAGTTTTTAACACCTGCCCGTTTGTACCATCGGCGGAGGGAAAGGTATAAACTCCGTTAATATTCAGGTTGCTGTTTATCCGCACAGTGTTTGTGCTGAAATCGCCATAAATTAAGGGAGTAGCGGTATTGCTATTGGCAATGTATAATTTATTGGAACCAGTTTCGTTATATCCGGCCTGATAGCCAAGGAAAAGATTTTGGGAACCTGTGCTGTTGGAGTACCCTGCATTTGAACCCAACGCTGTATTGTTTACACCGGTTGTATTTTGTAAACATGATTTATAACCAACGGCAGTATTATTTCCGTTATTCCCGCTTCCAATACTAGACATAAGAGCATTATAACCAATGGCAGTATTATACTGACTTACCAAGTTTGAAACCAATGCATAATCACCAATGGCAACATTATAATACGCCGTGGTATTACTATACAATGCCGAACGTCCAATGCCAATATTATAACACCCACTACTGTTTTTATACAGCGCCTCTAGCCCGACAGCAGTATTTGGATAACCACCTGTATTAGTGTACATAGCCTTATAACCAATAGCAATGTTTTCATGAGCATTTGTATTGTTATAAAGGGACTGATAACCTATCGCTATCTTACTTGACCCTGTTGTATTCTTATTAAGGGCCTGATCACCGATTGCTATATTGTTATTGCCCGAAGTATTGGTGCGAAGCGCATCAGGGCCAACTGCTATATTACCATTAGCGTCTTTGTTGCCGAGCAGGGCTTCATAACCTATAGCAATATTATTGTTTCCAGTATTATCTGAAGGAGTAGTAGTCCCTTTTAGTGCCTGATAACCGATGGCGATATTTTTATTGAAAAAACCGGCAGCTATATCTCTGGCATAATACATAGCGTTATATCCGATAGCTATTCCGTTTTGACCACCCACATTATTATACATGGAACCCCAACCGACAGCCACATTCCCATAACCAATGGTAGAATTTTTGAGGGCATTATACCCCATTGCCATATTCCCATAACCGGTTGTATTGGCATAAAGAGCCTGATAACCGGTAGCAGTATTATAGTATCCTGTTGTATTAGCAGCGCCGGAAGATTTACCCACATATACATTTTGGTTGTCAGACAAATCGTCGTTAGCCCCGGCTCCTTCGCCTATAAAAACCGAGTTTCCCGTGTTATAGGTTTCTATCTGGCCTTTGGTGGTTATGCGAACTTTTTCGGTGTTACTGGTTCGGATGGTAAAATATTTACTGTCGGTAGTGCCTATAAAATTTGTGCCTTCTACAATTCCGGCATTTCCGGTAAGGGACCATCCACTGGCAACTGAAAACAATTGTACCCAGGAAGGAGAAGCAGGGGTTCCTGCATTGTAGTAATAGCCGGGGATGCCATCGGTTTGATAAATAAGCAGGCTGGCAGCCGGTGAGGCAATGGCATTACGCTCGGACTGCAACATACGAGGAATGAGCAAGCCCATAGTTGTACTTTTCACATCGAGAATGGCAGAGAGGTCAGCTTCCGCACCATCGGTGTTGATGGCCGCACCCTGTGTAAAAGCGACGGTAGGCAGTAGCAAGAAGCAGACGACGAGAGTAAGCAGTAGGCAGCGGCAGTAGGCAGCGGCAGTTATCAGTACCGTTTTTAAAATAAATTTTAGTTTCATAATATCGGGTTTTTGATTTTGTTTATCAACATTGGTAATTGAATAATAATCGTTTTACTGTAATTTCATTTTAGTCCTTAACGCACCTAACACTAAAGCCGAGCATCTTATAGTTGCGGTCCCTGTCCACGGTGGCGGCGGTGCAATTCAAGTACCGACTCCACGCATACGTGCCATCGTACTCCGTAGCACTCCACCAGAAGCCGTAGATGCCAACATTGCCGAACGAACCAGACCACGAGTAGCCGCCTGGAAGGGCAGCGAAATTGCTGCTATTGGTTGCGCCAGTGTTTGGCGTTGTCCAATGCAATGTTCCGGTTTCTTTGAGATTACCACCTTCGTCTGTGCCAAGCCAACCTGTGGTTGTTATATCGTAAGGGAATGCGCCCGGGTTAGTACCAACGTTTTTTTCTAAGGTAGTCCACTCATAGTGAGAAGGTATATGCCAGCCTGTGGGGCAAATGCCCTGAACATTTGTTGCGCACTTATCATTAGGCGGCGCACCTGTTCCATTGCAACTGACAGAACCATTCATCATTTCTGCCCATTCATATAAACCGCCATAAGTGGTGCAGTTGGCGGCATTATCTCCATAACAATATTTTTGTGTTCCTGCTGCTCCCTGTCCTGTTGCTATTGGGGTTATAGCACCACTGGTGCTATAATCTAAGTTTTGCGACATCCAGCACTGGCTGCCTATGAGAATAGCGCCATAAGTTTTGCTATCTCGGGCGTCAACAAAGCTACCACAACATGAGGTAGTAGTAATCACAACATCGTCTGTAGAAGGCGTGCAAGGCGAATTGGAAATTGTCCATCGCAGTGTTGCTACACCGGGAACGGCTAATGCTGTTACTCCAGAATTGAAAAGAGTTGAGTTGGTTATGGTGGCAGTGCCGGAAACAACAGACCATGCGCCTGTGCCAACTCCGGGGTTATTACCTGCTAAAGTAGCGGTTGTTACGCCACAAGCAGGGTTTATGTCGGAGCCAGCAGCGGAGGCGGTGGGGGTGGCAGAAACAACAATTGCAAAGGTTCTTGCTGTGCCATTGCCGCAGGCATTGCTTGGCGTAACAGTGAGTGTGCCGGAAGTGGCAGCAGCAGAGAAATTGGCAGTAATGGAGTTGGTGGTTCCGCCGGAAGCCTGTGTATAACCTGTGCCTGAATATGTCCAAGTGTAAGTAACCCCGCCAACATTGGTAACAGAATAGGCTACTCCATTATTACCCTGACACACAGGAGTAGTACCTGTAATTACACTTGGTTGAGCCGGAGTGGTAGTCAGTACTATGGCAGAACAACTCGCGTTGCTCGAACCGCAGGCATTATACGCAGTGACACAAACACTGCCGTTGGTT
>MEOG01000096.1 GCA_001769125.1 Bacteroidetes bacterium GWF2_35_48
GATAATTTATTTAATTAACCAACTGATTATCAAATAGTTATGAACAAAATATTGTTCATTGTTATCATATATTAAAATTCAAAACAGTTTCTTAGTGGGTAATCTTTTTCTAAGGTATAATTAAAAACCCAGATTTGAAATAATATAATTGCCACAGACCTGCCCGTAGCAGCTACCGTGTGGACACATCTTTTTTAATTATCATTCGTTTATACCCCGAGCTTATTTCGACTTCGCTCAATAACCATTGCTCGGGGTTAAACATTCGACTTTCCGCAAAACAGCCTGTCCCGTTTTCGAGAGGACAGGCTCTCTGGGGTCATTTTTCTCAACTTTTGATTTTACGAAAAAATACATTACTTCACATATTTGTGTCCACACGGTAGCCGTAGCAGGTGGGTCTATGGCAATAAAAAAACAAAATATGAAAGAGCTGGAACCTCTTGTTTGTAAAAATTAAACGCATCCACAGTTTTGATCGAATAACCAATTTTTGATTTATAAAAAAATATCCTATTTTTGTTAAACCATAAATTAAAGAAACCAAGTCTTTAGTTTTTACAAATCAATTAGAATACTTATGATACAAAATCTCATTCAACGAGCATCAGAACTGCTTTTATTAAAAGGAAAGGCAGAAGATGCAGACTATGTGAATCAACTGGAATCTATCCTGAATCTTATTATTCAAAGTAATAAACAGGAATCAAAAGATCATACCCCTGATACTATGTTTCAAAAAGTGTTTGAAGCGAGTCCGCTTGGTGTACACATTTTCCAGATGATGCAAGATGGACAATTGATTTTTTTCGGATATAATAAATCTGCGGATAAAATATTGGGAGTAAATCATGCCCAATTTATAGGCAAAGAAATATGTGATGCTTTTCCGGATCTTAAAAACACGGAAATACCTTCAACATATAAAAATGTTGCGCAGACAGGAAAAATATGGGAGTCAACAAACATTATTTATAAAGATAATTTTATTTCCGGATGCTTTGATGTTGTAGCATTTCAACCGACGCCGGGTTACATTGTAGCGCAATTTCAGGATATCACAGAACGCAAACGTACCGAACTTGCGCTGATTGAAAAAGAGAAAACGTTCCGCACTATCAGCAATAATCTTCAAAAAGCAATGATTTATCAGCTTATAAGAAAACCGGATGGTATGCGAAAGTTTACCTATGTCAGCGATATTGTTACCCGCTTTCATGAATGTACACCAGAACAGGTTTATGAAAATCCGATGTTTATATACAACAATGTATTAAAGGGAGACTTAAACCGGGTTATTGAAGAAGAAGAAGAAGCAAACAAAAACCTTTCTTCCTTCCACATAGAAGTGGAGATTCTGACTCCATCCGGTAAAACACGCTGGTCTTTTTTTTCATCTATTCCACGTTACCTTGAAGATGGCTCTACATGCTGGGACGGTATTGAATTTGACATTACAGACAGAAAATATGAAGAACAGCATCTTGCCCAACAAAATGATGAATTTGCAGCACTGAATGAAGAATATCTTACCCAAAACGAAGAGCTCAGAAGAGCAAAAAAATTATCGGAAACAAATGAAGAAAAATACAGACGGCTTGTGGATGTTTCACCGGATGGTATTATCATACATCACAAAGGTATTATTCTTTTTGCAAATACATCGGCTGCGAAAATTATCGGGTTTGACCATTCCGAAAATCTTATTGGAAAAAATGCGTTAGCCTTTGTACATCCGGACAGTATTGAAGCTGTGAAGAAAAGAATTTTAGAAAAAAGCGGTTACGATGTAGCTATAGAAGAAAAATTTATAACAAAAAATGGAGGTACAATTTACGTTGAAGTTATTGCATCTATTATTGAATTTGAGGGTAAAGAATGTTTTCAGACCTATATCAGGGATATTTCGCATCGTAAGATTGCAGAACAAGAACTTATTGAAACAAGAAATAAAGCAATGGAATCGGATCGGTTGAAATCTGCTTTTCTTGCAAATATGAGTCATGAGATACGTACACCCATGAACGGAATTCTTGGCTTTGCAAACCTGTTACTTCTTGGTAATATTTCTGACGAAAAGAAAAATCACTATCTGACAATAATTTTAAATAATTCAAATCAGTTGCTTTCAATCATCAATGATATTCTCGATATTTCACGCATAGAGGCTGGACTTGTTAATGTTAAATCCGAATTGTTCAATTTGAATTCTGTTATCAATGAAGTTTATGAAATGTTTCGCCCATCGGCAAACCAAAAGAAACTATTGATAAAAACAGAAATTCCAGACAAAGCACAAAACATCTTATCAGATAAAACAAAAATTACACAAATTCTTTCAAATCTAGTCAGCAATGCAATAAAATTTACAAATTTTGGAGAGATTACCATAGGATGCAGATCTGATCAAAATACAATTGAAATATATGTTTCAGATACAGGAATAGGCATTCCTGCTGATATGCACCAGTTAATTTTTGAAAGATTCAGACAGGTTGAAGAAAGCTATACGAAGAAATACGGTGGCACAGGTCTGGGTCTTGCTATTTCTAAAAATCTTGTGGAAATGCTGGGTGGAACTATTTCTGTAAAATCTGAAACCGGAAAAGGTTCTGTTTTCAGCGTATTTATTCCTGTTGTTCATTCATTCGAGAAAAAAATCATCGTGTCTTCAGATGTTAAGCAATACAATGCAGAGCAACTAAACAACAAAACGATTCTTATTGCAGAAGATGAATTTATTAATTTTTACTATCTGGAAGAATTGCTGCGTTTTTCAAATGCAAAAATAATTCATGCAATAAATGGAATCGAAGCGGTTGAAATAGCTCTTGACCCGACATTGAAGCCCGATATGATTCTGATGGACATTAAAATGCCTGAAATGAATGGCATTGAAGCCACTAAAAAAATCAGAGAAAAAAATCCAAGTATTCCAATCATCGCGCAAACAGCTTACTCTCTTGAAAATGACCGTCAGACTGCTATAGATGCGGGCTGCAATGATTTCATAGCAAAGCCTGTAAGTTATGAAGTGTTTTTTTCTACAATATTAAAATATTTATGATTTGATGACTGTAACATCGTTCCATAAGCATCGTTCCATGGGCATCGTTCAATAAGCATCGTTCCATGGAACGATGCTACAGTCATTTTATAATGTTTTACGTCTATCCGATATTCTTCATAAAAATACTTTTGTTTGGTAACAAAAACAAACTATCTTTGCAGCCCAATAAAATTTTTTATTAACTTAATTTATTTAAAAAGTATGATTAATAATTATGAGACCGTTTTCATTTTAACTCCCGTTTTATCTGAGGCACAGATGAAGGAAGCGGTCGACAAATTCAAAAAAGTTCTTACAGACGGTGGTGGTTCCATTGTTCATGAAGAAAACTGGGGGCTTAAAAAGCTTGCCTACCCCATTCAGAAAAAATCTACCGGATTTTATTATCTGATAGAATTTAAAAGCGAAGGCCTACTGATTGACAAATTAGAAACCGAGTACAGGCGCGATGAACGTATTATCAGGTTTTTGACTTTCAAAATGGACAAATTTGCTGTTCTGTACAGTGAAAAGAAAAGAAGTATTAACAAAGAAACAAAGGAGGCTTAAACTATGTCAAACGATACTGAAATAAGATATTTAACCCCCGTTGCGGTTGATGTTAAAAAGAAAAAATACTGCCGTTTTAAAAAGATCGGCATTAAATATGTTGACTACAAAGATCCTGTTTTCTTGAAAAAATTTTTAAATGAGCAGGGGAAAATATTACCCAGAAGACTTACAGGAACTTCTTTGAAATTTCAGAGAAAAGTTTCTACAGCTGTTAAAAGAGCGCGTCACCTGGCATTACTGCCTTATGTTGCTGACTTATTAAAATAATCAAAGGAGGGTAAAAAAATGGAAATCATCTTAAAAGAAGACATTGCCAATTTAGGGCATAAAAACGATATCGTTAAAGTTAAAAACGGATACGGAAGAAATTTTTTAATTCCAAAAGGGTTTGCAACTTTAGCCACAGGACCTGCAAAAAAAATGCATGCAGAAACCATGAAACAGCGGGCTCATAAAGAAGAAAAACTTAAAGAAACGGCTCTTGAAATGGTAAAGAAAATCGAAAAAATTTCTTTAAAACTTGGCGCAAAAACAAGTACTACAGGAAAAATTTTCGGATCTGTTAATACAATACAAATTGCTGAAGCCCTTAAAGAAAAAGGCTTTGAAATTGACAGAAAAAATATTTCAATAAAAGAAGAACACATTAAAGAAGTAGGAACTTATACTGCCAATGTTAAACTTTACAAAGACATTAAAGTAGAAATTTCCTTTGAAGTTTTTTCCGAATAATTATTAGAGTTTTCAAAGAAACGCACTTAATGGTTGCTTCGACTTCGCTCAGCAACCACAAAGTGCGTTTTTTTTTATTTATTTTACAGCGATGGTTTCTATTTCAACCAAAGCTCCAAGCGGCAATCCTGAAACTGCAAACGCAGCGCGAGCTGGAGCTTCTTCAAAAAATATTTTCCCATACACTTCATTCATTGCCTGATAATCATTAATGTTGCTTAGAAGACAGGTTGTTTTGACAACATCTTTATAAGTATATCCGGCAGCAATAAGTACCGCTTCAATATTTTTCAAAACCCGCTCTGTTTGCGCTTTAACATCCCCATCAATCATTTTTCCCGATAAGGGATCAATGGCTATTTGTCCTGAAATGTATAATGTGCCATTAACTTCTATAGCCTGACTGTATGTTGCTACAGCTTTTGGGGCATGTTCTGTTGCAATAATTTTTTTCATTTTACTCCACGATTAAATTTCTACCTTTATTCCTTTCCCTGCTGCAACTGCTTTCTGATAAACCAACATAGCTGTAGCCACATCTTGAATAGCAAGACCATTTGACTTGAATAACGTTATTTCAGAATCATTCTTTCTCGCTGATTTTTTTCCGGTAATAATTTCCCCTAATTCAGCATAAAAATGATTTTCAGTTATTGCTCCTTCAGCAATAGGAATTAATATATCACCAGCTTCTTTAAAACATGCTTCTTTTGAATCACCAATAAAAACCGAACGCTTTACGATTGCTGTATCTAATTCTCTTGCATTTGGAGTATGGCTTCCGATTCCGTTAATATGTGTTCCTTCTTTAATTTTATTTCCATCGAAAAGAGGTACGTTGGAAGAAGTTGCAGCACAAATAATATCTGTTTCTAATAATTCTTCTGAAGATCTCGCTCTCTGAACAATAATATTAAGTTTCTGAGACATTTCTGATGCAAACTTCTCAGCAGCCTCCTCAGATACATCATAAACGAATGCTTTTGATAATTTTCTTGCTTCAGCAACAGCCCAAAGCTGCATTTTAGCCTGAACGCCTGCTCCAAATATTCCTGCAGTCTGACTATCTGCTTTTCTTGCAAGATATTTTGTTGCTACTCCACTTGCAGCACCTGTTCTAACGGCAGTTAAATATCCTCCATCCATAATGCAGATTACATCTCCGGTTTCAGGATCTTGCAACAAAACCTTACCAATTGTTGTTGGCATATTATGTTTTAAAGGATTATTTTTATAAACCGTTACAACCTTACAAGCAAGTGCTTTCATTTCTTTAAGATATGCCGGCATATATAAAGCAAGTCCCTCTGGAGGGGTTATTCCTATACGCAAAGGCAAAACGGCTGTTCCATTGGTAAGCTCTGCAAATGCTTTTTCTACAACATCCATGCAGTCTTTCATTTCTAATACTGATATTACATCAGCTCTATTTAAAATTAATGTCATAATTTCCTCTCTTTCTTTAAATGTTAAACTTATTTTTTTGTAACAAACCTACATTAAATTTTAAAAAATCACAAATAGCAACGCTGTAAAAAAAATAATTAACTTTGGCGGTTTTAGTAAAAAGTACATAATTATCAAAATTTAATATAAAATGAGCCTATTAAACAAAGTTATCGGGTTGTTTGTCGGGAAAAAATCTGTAAGAGATATAGCAGAAATTCAACCCTATGTTGATAAAATCAAAGAACAGGAAAAAAATATTTCTGTTCTCACGAACAATGAACTGAGAGCAAAAACAAATGAACTTAAAGCGACAATAAAAAATCATATTTCAGAAATTGAAAAAGAAATTGAACAATTAAAAGCTACTATTGACAATACGGAGATTCACGAAAGAGAAGATTTATGGCTTAAAGTAGATAAACTTGAAAAAGAAAAGGATCAGAAAATTGAAGAAGTTCTTGATGAAATTCTACCAGTAGCATTTGCCATTGTTAAAGAAACCGCGAAACGATTCTTCGAAAACGAAAAATTAGAAGTAACAGCGCAGGATTTTGACCGCGATCTGGCAGCAAAACATAATCATATAGAAATAGAAGGAGATAAAGCTTACTGGAACAAAAAATGGTTGGCCGGAGGAAATGAAATATCATGGGATATGGTGCATTACGATGTACAGCTTATCGGTGGCGTTGCCCTGCATAAAGGAAATATTGCTGAAATGGCTACCGGGGAAGGAAAAACACTTGTTGCCACACTTCCTATTTTTCTGAATGCACTTGCGCAAAAAGGCGTGCATATTGTTACGGTAAATGATTATCTTTCAAAACGTGACTCCGAGTGGATGGGACCTCTTTTCCAGTTTCACGGACTCACGATAGACTGCATTGATAAGCACCAACCCAATTCTGAAGGAAGAAGAAAAGCTTATGCTGCCGACATTACTTACGGAACCAACAATGAATTCGGGTTTGACTATCTGCGCGACAACATGGCTATCAGCACGGAAGATCTGGTACAACGCAAACATCATTATGCCATAGTTGACGAAGTTGACTCTGTACTGATTGACGATGCCCGTACGCCTCTTATTATTTCAGGACCCATTCCAAAAGGCGACATTCAGTTATACGATGAATTCAAACCAAAAATCGAACTCCTTTATAAGGCACAACGAAATCTTGTAACACAATTACTCGCAGATGCGAAAAGATTAATCCAGCAGGGAACTAATGAAAAAGGAGGATTTCACCTTGTTCAGGCATACAAAGGGCTTCCAAAAAATAATGCTTTTGTTAAGTTTACAAGTGAACAGGGAATGAAAGCCCTTTTACATAAAACTGAAAACATCTACATGCAAGACAACAACAAACGTATGCATGAAGTTACGGATGACCTGTATTTTGTAATTGATGAAAAAAATAATTCTATAGAGCTTACCGACAAAGGGATTGACCTTATCACATCTAAAACCGATGACTCCCGGTTTTTTATTTTACCGGATATCGGAAGTGAAATTGCAGATATTGAAAAATCAAATCTTCCTGAAAAAGATAAATTAGTACGCAAAGATGAACTGCTGCGTGATTATGCAATAAAATCTGAAAGAGTTCATACCGTTAACCAGCTTTTAAAAGCATATTCCCTTTTTGAAATAGATGTTGAATATGTTGTGATGGATAACAAGGTCAAAATCGTTGACGAACAAACAGGTCGTATCCTTGATGGAAGAAGGTATTCTGATGGTTTGCATCAGGCTATTGAAGCAAAAGAAAATGTACGGGTTGAAGCAGCAACACAAACCTTTGCCACGATTACCCTGCAAAATTATTTCAGGATGTATCATAAGCTTGCAGGTATGACAGGGACTGCTGAAACGGAAGCCGGAGAATTCTGGGATATCTACAAATTAGATGTGGTTGTTATTCCAACAAACAGAAACATTGTAAGAAAAGACATACAGGATTTAGTCTATAAAACCAAGCGTGAAAAATACAATGCCGTTATTGATGAAATCAGCAGTCTGGTTAATGACGGACGCCCTGTGCTTGTAGGAACAACATCCGTGGAAATTTCTGAACTTCTCAGCAGAATGTTGAAAATCCGGAGCATTCGACACAATGTGCTGAATGCAAAATTACACCAGAAAGAAGCAGATATTGTTGCTGAAGCAGGTCAGTCAAAAACGGTAACTATTGCTACAAATATGGCAGGTAGAGGAACGGATATCAAGCTTAGCCAGTCAGTAAAAGAAGCTGGTGGTCTTGCTATTGTTGGTACTGAGCGCCATGAGTCGCGTCGTGTTGACCGCCAGTTACGAGGCAGAGCAGGTCGTCAGGGAGACCCGGGTTCTTCACAGTTCTTCGTTTCTTTGGAAGACGATCTGATGCGCCTTTTCGGTTCCGACCGTATTGCACGAATGATGGACAGACTGGGGCATAAAGAAGGCGATATGATTCAGCATTCAATGATTACCAAATCTATTGAACGTGCGCAAAAGAAAGTTGAAGAAAACAATTTCGGCATCCGTAAAAGACTTCTTGAATACGATGATGTTATGAATTCCCAGCGTGAAGTAATTTATAAAAGAAGGAAACACGCGCTCTATGGAGAAAGGCTCGGACTTGACATTGCCAATATGTTGAGCGATGTTACAGAAAGCATTATTACAGCGCATCATGGGAATTCAGATTATTCTGAATTTAAACTTGACCTCATTCGCGTAATGTCTATTGATACGCCTTTCAGCGAAAAAGATTATTTGGGAATGTCACCAGATGAATTATATGATATTTTATATAAGGTCGTTATTGAAACATACAAAAGAAAAATGGATGTGATTGCACAGCAGGCATATCCGGTTATCAAAGATGTATTCGAACACCAGTCGCATGTATATGAAAATATTATTGTTCCGATTACAGACGGAGTAAAGGTTTACAATATTATTACCAATCTCAAACTGTCTTATGAAACAACAGGCAAAGAGGTTGTATCTGCTTATCAGAAATCAGCTATTTTATGGACTATTGATGAATACTGGAAAGAGCATCTTCGTGAAATGGACGACCTGAAGCAATCGGTACACAATGCTGTTTATGAACAAAAAGATCCGCTGCTTATTTATAAATTTGAATCGTTTCAATTGTTCAAAACAATGATTAATAATGTAAACAGAGATATTACTTCTATTTTAATGAAAGGTCATATTCCGATTCAGGACTCAAGTCAGGTTCAGGAAGCTAAAACACCAAGAAAACTCGACCTGAGTAAAATGGAAACCAGCAGAAATGAGACTATGGCAACAAACAGCGATGCCCAGAATCAGAGAACACAGCCTGTTAAAGTTGAGAAGAAAGTTGGACGAAATGAGCCTTGTCCCTGTGGTAGTGGTAAGAAATATAAGAATTGTCACGGGAAAGAAGAATTTGCTAGTTAGTGCCTGCAAGAAAACATCAATTTCATCGTTACGCTTGACCTGAAAAGTAGTCATGTACATTAGTACACTCCTAATTTTCAGGTCTTCGCAAGCCTTGAACTTGATGTTTTCTTATCAGGCACATACATTGTGAGCAAAAAACATGAGTTTTCTTGCTGGCACTAGTTAGTGTCAGCAAGAAAACGCCAATTTCTGCGTTATGCTTACAGACATTAGCATTTTAAGCCGTTTCCAAGATGTAACTGTATTTTCTGATTTCTGAGACTTGCAGGAAAAACAAGCATTTTGAAATAATTCATGAAATTTTTTTCCATTCCCGATTTCATTTTTCTGCCACAAACTTTAGAACTGATTTTTTTGTAAGAAATCAACCTGCCTGTCGAATCTATACTTGCTACGACCTTTAGGTAAACTGACGTACAATGTGCGCACGACATTTTTATTCCTTCTTTTTTCAGGCATATCAGAAAGTCATTCCTTACCCATTTATCTGTAATTGCAGAAATATCGCTGAATTGTTCTCTGGTCATTGTTTCGTAGGTAAGCGCAGTATCTTGCTCCTGTGAAAAAACAGCGGATGAAAATAATATCATTAAAAAACAGCAGATAAATTTTCCCGATTTTATTTGTAGGAAGAAATGCATTGTGTTACGAATAAGAAAGAATAAATAAAGATGTTAAGTAAATTGTGAGAAATAATGTTGAAGACGGATGCTGAAAAAAGTCGGCAGTCGGCAGTCGAAATAGTCGGCAGTCAGGCAGTCATAAAAGTCGGCAGTCGGCAGTCGAAATAGTCAGCAGTCGGCAGTCTGGCAGTCGAAAAGACTGAAGACTGAGGACTGTAGACTGAGGACTGTAGACTGAACAAGAATCTCAGGCTTCCGAATGATTAATAAAAAACCATAACGTCAATAAATAAAAATTGAAAACTATAATTTAGTATAAGTAATATCGAGTTTAATTCTTTCGTTATTGACTCCATTTTGAATAACGACGCGGTTTCCATAAACACGGTTCGACTCGGGGAAGAGATAAAATCCTCTGTCGGTCTGTGTTCCGTTTAACACTCTCTGTAGGTATAATGGAATATTGAATTTATAAGTTTTTGTTGTGCTGTTGTACGTACCCCCGAAGTAACTTGCATTTCTCAGGTAGTCGAAAATAAATTCGTATTTATTATTTTCATCAATAGCAACAAGAAATAATTTTGCAGGAGGTGGATAATTTCCTATTGATAAATCTGATTCATCAACTTTTAAAATAAGCTCTGCTTTATTGATAGCGACATTGCCAGAATCTTTCCACGATTCAAAGGACGGTATTTTTATTTTTACCCTGGGTCCGGCTAAAGACTGCAAATAAACCTTATCTGAATTTTGTGTTGTATCATTAAGGGTAGAGCCAAAGAGAGTAGTCGTGTAATCATGATTAAATAATGAAACACGGGCACATTTGCTATCAAAAACCAGATTGTAAGGTGTGGTTGCGCCATTATAATACAATGATAGTTTTGATCTTGGATTCATCAGATTATGATACAAAATAATATTTCCGGGCATGGTCGTATCAGGACAAACATACAAACCTTTGAAATACTCAATAAAAACATCAGGGCTTGCAAGTTGCGCCTCGCTTGCATTAAGAATTTTACTGGCAAGAGAATTATTTAAAGGTATGCGTAGCACTGTATCATTTTGATTGGGAGTATAAGAATAGTCTGCAATCGGGGATGAAACATCAATATAATTACTAACTCTAAAATTAGAATACAATGTATCTGCTAAAGCTATACCCTGAGTAAGTTCAAAAACCTTTACTTTTTGTTGTGTCTGAGTGCTGAGCGTATCGCCATAGCATCCATTAACAGAAAGATACAGAATGATAGAGTCAACAGTATTAATAGTTCCAAAGGTTACAGTACTTGAAGCAAGACGTACCTGAGAAACAAATCCTGCAGAAGTTCTGCCAAAAACAGGGTCAATATAACAACCAAGCAGGTTAAAAGTACGTTCATCTGAAGTTATAGAATCTTCGCTGAATGTCCATGCAGAAACATTTGATATAAATGGAAATGTTTGAGTAATGCGATCGCCCGGAGGTTGAACATTCAAGCCAAGTGTTGATGGATCTTTCTTGCACCCTATATTAAAAATAAGGGTTACAAGTAAGATACCAAGGATTGCTTTTGAAAAAATATGAGTAAACAAGTGGAGTATGGGACTAATAAGATTCAACCAGACTTTCAGAAAGCACTTTGTCGTAGAACTCAGAATAAGCCTTAATATATGTTTCTTCACTTTGATAAGTAAGAACAGGTTTATCAAGACTTTCAACATGTTTTTTCAAAGAAGGATGAATCTTGCTGGTGCCATAAATAACTCCATCGGACATATTAATTGCAAGCTTGCAAATATTCAGATAATCGGGAGTATTAACCACTTCAAGGTCTTTTTTAGTGATACCTTCAGCCATAACTTTGTTTTTAAAAGTTTTAGCCAAAGTAAGATCATGCTCTTCATTATAAATAGAGTAAACCACTTTAGAATTATTGAACAGAGGATCTTCAGCAAAAGTCCTTTTCAAATAAAGAGGAACGAGGCTGGACATATAACCAAGACAATGTACAACATCAGGTACCCAACGAAGTTTTTTAACAGTTTCAATTACACCGCGGGCAAAGAAAATCATACGTTCGTCATTATCAGGGAAAGCAACACCATCGTCATCCACCATCTGAAATTTTCTCTGGAAATAATCTTCGTTATCAATAAAATAAACCTGCATCCTTGCTGATTGAATAGAGGCGACTTTAATAATCAGGGGATGATCCGTATCGTCAATAATAAGATTCATACCGGAAAGACGAATTACTTCGTGCAACTGATTTCTTCTTTCATTAACACAACCATAACGAGGCATGAATGTTCTGATTTCGCGACCGCCTTCCTGAATTCCCTGTGGCAGGTATCTTCCAACAACAGACATTTCAGTTTCGGGTAGATAAGGAGTAATTTCCTGCGAGATGAATAGAATTTTTGATTTTTCCATTATGTAGAATTTAAATATTTTCAAATAACATTTTACAAATTTAACATAAAAAAAATTAATTTTCATCAAAATCGCTATTGGATTTCAAAAAAATTATTATTATATTATGAACGTAAAAAACAGTTATATATTTTTCGGCTCTTTGTTTGAGTTTTACAGAGAAATAAATTACGTTTGCGCCTCATAATTTATTTCATGGATGTTATACAACATATTTTAGAGATTCGCAATAAGATTTCTGATTTGAAAGCAAAAAATTTTCGCATTGGCTTTGTTCCAACTATGGGAGCACTACATGAAGGACACCTTTCACTGGTACGAAAAGCAAAAGAAGAATGTAATATTGTTGTTGTTAGCATTTTTGTGAACCCTATCCAGTTCAACAAACCTGAAGACCTTAAAAATTATCCAAGAACCATTGATAATGATTTACTCATGCTTGAAAAGGAGAATTGCGACCTTGTTTTTACCCCTTCTGAAGCAGAAATGTATCCCAAAACAGAAACACTTTCTTTTGATTTTGGAGCTTTGGATAAAGTTATGGAAGGAGCATTCCGACCCGGTCATTTTATAGGTGTTGCCATTGTTGTGAAAAAATTATTTGAAATAATTCAACAGGACAAAGCATATTTCGGAGAAAAAGATTTTCAGCAATTGCAGATTATAAAAGAACTTGTAAGGCAGCTCAATATACCTGTTGAAATAATAGGTTGCCCTATAATCAGGGAAAAAGACGGACTGGCAATGAGCTCAAGAAATGCATTATTAGACCCCAAGATGCGTATACTTGCTCCGGAAATTTACAAAAGCCTTCAAAATGCTGCATTAATGGAAAGAAGCTGTACTCCACAAATTCTTAAAGAAATTGTTATTAATGAAATAAATGCAACAGGTCTTCGTGTTGAATATTTTGAAATTTCTAACCCTCAAACTCTTTTGCCCATATCCGATTGGAAAGCAATAACAGATGCTATTGGTTGCATTGCTGTTCAAGCAGGAAAAGTCAGACTGATTGACAATATTAAATTATAGTGTTATATTTGCACAAATTTTATATATGTATATTGAACTGTTAAAATCTAAAATTCATCAACTTTCTGTAACAGAAACGAATCTGCAATACGTGGGTTCGCTGACTCTGGATGAGGATTTGATGAAAGCTGCCCATATTATTGAAAACGAAAAAGTTCAGGTTGTTAATCTTAATAATGGAGAACGACTAGAAACTTATGTAATAAAAGGGTTAGCTAGAAGCGGTGTTGTATGTCTGAACGGACCAGCAGCAAGAAAAGCTGTTGTGGGAGATATTGTTATTGTTATTTCTTATGCCATGATGGAGCTGGAAGAGGCTAAAAAATTTTCCCCTTACCTTGTTTTTCCAGACACTTCTACAAATAAAATAGTTTAAGCGGATATTTCTGACACATTTATATATTTTAGAAAAGGTTTAGGTCGGCAGTCGGCAGTCGGCAGTCAAAAGTCGGCTGTCTGATAACTGATGACTGATAACTGATAACTGATAACTGATGTCTGATGACTGATGTCTGATGTCTGATGACTGATGACTGATGACTGATGACTGATGACTGATGACTGATGACTGATGACTGATGACTGATGACTATGAAGACTGATAATTTATTAAAAGACGAGCAGGAAAACACTTCAAAATATTGCAAATTCTGATTTCATACTTGAGAGCAATGATACACAAATTTGAAATTCTTCAAAAAAAGATATTTACAAAAGAAAATCTTAATCCTTTACTTGCTTTTTGGAAGTTCAAATGCAAAAAAATTGTTTTTACAAACGGATGCTTTGATATTCTTCACAGGGGACACATTGAATATCTTGCTAAAGCTTCGGATCTTGGGCAGGTTCTGATTATTGGATTAAATTCAGATGCATCCGTTAAACGGCTAAAAGGAGAAAACCGACCAATTCAAGATGAATATTCCCGCGCATTGCAACTGGCGTCATTGCTCTTTGTTGATGCAGTTGTTATTTTTGAAGAAGATACCCCATATAAATTAATTCAACAAGTTGAACCTGATATTCTAGTTAAAGGAGGAGATTATAGACCCGAATCTATTGTTGGTTACGACCTTGTAACGGCAAAAGGAGGGAAAGTAGAAACAATTAATTTTGTTGACGGATACTCAACATCTTCTATTTTAAAGAAAATAAACTCTTAATAAATTTTATAAGCTAAAAATTGGCAGTTTATTTTTTTTCTTTATATTTGAACCCTTAAATCTTGATAAGTGCATTTCAATACAATAAAATATATAGCTTTATTACTTGTTCTCATTTTTTTTATTTCGCTGACAGGTTGTAAAAAATCCATACAACAAAAAATAATCGGCAAATGGGAAATGGTATCCTATGATGGCAGTGAGCCAAGTTTTACCTACGAATTTATGGACGGAGATCAGCTCAACCGCTATTGGAAATATAAATTACCAAATGGTGATGACACAACCATCCTTGATACTGCTTTCTACTATATTGAAGTAAAAAATTTCCGCAAAAATATCCGTATTACCAAAGCCGAAGCCTTTTTAAGTGTTGATATAAACGGCTTATGGTGGATAGACAATCTTGAGTCAAGCCTAATGGAGCTTCAACGTATAGAAACACCCGATCTTGAAGGAGGCGCTTATCTAAGATACGAATTCATCAAGAAATAAATTTCCCACTGGTGTCAAAAATAAAAACTGCATTTTTTTGTCAAAATTGCGGCACACAATCTCCTAAATGGATTGGAAAATGTCCCTCTTGCAACGAATGGAATACTTTTGTTGAAGAAATCGTTGAAAAAGAAAAAAAACAAACAGGAAAACTACCCTCTATTCCACAAAGCAAACCTCAGCTTATTTCAGAAATAACAATTTCAGATGAAATAAGAATTGATACAAAAAATAATGAACTTAACCGTGTTCTGGGCGGAGGACTTGTCCCCGGAAGTCTTGTCTTAATTGGAGGAGAGCCTGGCATTGGGAAATCTACATTGCTACTCCAAATTGTTATACATCTTCAAAAACTTAAATCCTTATATATTTCAGGAGAAGAAAGTGTACAACAAATTAAACTGAGGGCAGAAAGGCTGGGATTAAAAAACGCCAATTGCTATATTCTTTGCGAAACATCGCTCGAAAAAATATTTTCTCAGGTTGGAGAACTTGTACCAGAGCTGATAATAATAGATTCAATCCAAACACTTGCCACAGAGCGCATTGAGTCTTCTCCGGGGAGTGTTTCTCAAATCAGGGAATGCACTTCTCAAATCCAGCAATATGCAAAACAATACGGTATTCCTGTGTTCCTTATAGGACATATCACAAAAGACGGACATATTGCCGGACCAAAAGTACTGGAGCATATTGTAGATTGCGTTTTACAATTTGAAGGCGATCCAAATTATATTTTCAGAATTTTACGCGCAACAAAAAACAGGTTTGGCTCTATTGCTGAACTTGGCATTTATGAGATGCACGGCGCAGGATTAAGAGAAGTTGCAAATCCATCGGAACTGCTCCTTTCCCACCACGATGAAAAATTAAGTGGGACAGCCATCGCAGCTACAATTGAAGGAATCCGCCCTTTTCTTATTGAAGTGCAGGCATTGGTCAGTTCTGCTGTGTACGGCACTCCTCAACGCTCTTCAACTGGGTTCGATCTGCGAAGACTCAGTATGCTTTTGGCTGTATTAGAAAAAAGAGCAGGGTTCAGATTAGGAGCAAAAGATGTTTTTCTGAATATAGCAGGAGGCTTAAAAGTTAGTGACCCCGCTATAGACTTGGCTGTTATAAGTGCAATTCTATCCTCCGGTCAGGATATACATATAGATAAAGATATTTGTTTTGCAGCAGAAGTAGGACTGACAGGTGAAATTCGTCCGGTAAACAGAATTGAGCAACGGATTTCTGAAGCAGAAAAATTAGGATTCGGACAGATTTATATATCAAAATACAATAAAAAAGGGCTTGATTTATCAAAATTCCAGATAAAAATTCATCCGGTAGCAAAAATTGAAGATTTATTCAGACATTTATTCGGTTGAACGATTACAACATTAGCAGAATTATGGCATCAAAAGCATCAATATTGATTATATACACAGGTGGTACTATTGGCATGATAAAATCAGAAGAGACTGGATCTTTAGTCCCTTTTAATTTTGAAAATCTATTAAAATATATCCCGCTGCTTAAAAATTATGATGCAGAAATCAGCTCCTTATCATTTGAGCCTCCTGTAGATTCATCAAATATAAATCCTGAAGCATGGATTCAGCTTACAGCAATAATTGAAGAAAATTACGATAAATATGATGGTTTTGTAATTCTCCACGGATCAGACACAATGGCTTACACAGCATCTGCCTTAAGCTTTATGCTTGAAAACCTTTCTAAACCTGTTATTCTGACTGGCTCACAACTTCCAATAGGTTTACTTCGTACAGATGGCAGGGAAAATTTGATTGTAGCATTAGAAATAGCCTGCGCAAAAAAAGACGGCAAACCCATTGTTCCCGAGGTTTGTATTTATTTTGAAAATATGCTTTTCAGAGGAAACCGGACCCATAAGTTCAATGCAGAAAATTTCAAAGCATTTATTTCCTCAAATTATCCACCATTGGCAGAAGTGGGTGTTCATATTAAATACAACCATCAACTAATACGGCAACCGCAAATAAATTTTCTCATTCCACATACAAAATTAAACAATAACATAGCGCTGCTTAAACTTTATCCGGGAATGAATAAAAAAGTAGTTGATGCTATTTTAAATACAGAAGGATTAAAAGCCATTGTTCTTGAAACATTCGGTTCAGGAAATGCGCCAACGGATAAATGGTTTATAGACTGTCTTAAAAATGCAATTCAAAATGATATTGTTATATTAAATGTAACCCAATGCAAAGGAGGCTCTGTAGAATTAGGAAAATATGAAACCAGCGAACTTCTCAAAGAAATTGGAGTTCTCGGTGGCGGAGATATAACAACAGAGGCAGCAATAACCAAACTTATGTATCTTTTGGGGCACGAATTAAAAAAGAAAGAGATTGAAAAATTACTTCCCATATCTTTACGTGGCGAATTATCAGAAGAATGATTTTGCAGATGTAAATTTTAATCCTATTTTTACAAACTCTTAAGCAAAGGAAAGATGTCCGAGTGGCTTAAGGAGCACGCTTGGAAAGCGTGTGTACTTCAAAAGGGTACCGTGGGTTCGAATCCCACTCTTTCCGCAGAGTAGAATACCTATCAAATGAAATCCACTGCATAAGAAGACTTTAGCAGTGGATTTTGTTTCTGCTCATAACTCTATGGTAAAATACCGAAGCATTTTACTCTAAGATATTAACAAATTATAGAGTACCCATTTAAAAAAAGAGCATCGACCTTAAATTTTGCTCATAACTTCAAGTAAAAATATTTTGATACAATTGATACAATTATGAATTTTGCAGAGGAAAATAAATTCATTTTCATTGAACGATATATTTCATATAGATCCGAACGAATTAAATGATGTAGCTTCACTACGTGCAGCATTGATACAATCATAAATTTTAAACAGCACACTTTATTACATCAACAAAAATGTTTTTTAGCTGGTAAATTAATTTTAATTCTTTTTTATGGCAATCTATCAACGGGACAAGCTTATTATAATAACGGGCATAATGTATCCAGCAAAGCATTCGATATAATGACAATAATATATTCTTTTGCATCATCACTGACTAATACATTTGGTGCTGGATATTCTGTTTGTTCAAAATAATATCCAAAAGCCAATGATTCAACTGGAGACGAGCGCGAACCGGGGGTGCAAATATTTTTAAATTTTGAAGCTTGTCTGAAAGTCAAAAAAAATATTTACAGAAGAAAAATGATTATAAATTACTAACAAAATAACAAGCGCACTTTTACTCTTCCTGCAAGAAATTGCTTAGAGACGGGTGCGAATGGGAGGATTTTTTATGTTGACAAATAACGATATCATTAAGAAAATTCGCATAGCCCTGCAACTCAGGAATACGGATATTTTGGAAATACTAAAATTGGTTGATTTCAAAATATCGGAAAGCGAATTAAATGCTGTATTTCGCAATCCCGATAGCCCGAATTTTAAAGAATGTGGCGATCAATTGCTGCGAAATTTCCTGAATGGATTAATCATTTTCAAAAGAGGTCCCATGGATGAAAAAAAATCAAACGAATAAATTTTCTCACGCACACAATTATCAATATGGGCGGACAAAACAGAAATGATATAAAAACAGGATACCAAGTTGGAATTGTTTTAAAGGAAGACCAGCGTTCCGGTGAAATTACAGAAGGTGTTGTACAGAATATTTTAACAAAAAGTTCTTTCCATCCTCATGGGATTAAAGTTCGATTAACAACCGGTGAAGTTGGCAGAGTCAAAATCATAAAATCCAAAGAGGAATAGTTTATGAAAGCAGCCTCACTCAAAGAACTCAAGGAGGAACTTAAAACGCTGCATCCTTCAAAAATGCTGGATCTTTGCATGCATCTGGTAAAATACAAAAAGGAAAATAAGGAATTGTTATCATACCTCTTATTTGAAGTCGGCGATGAGCAATCGTACATTAAAGAAATAAAAATTCAGATTGAAGAGGAATTTGAAAATGTAAACAAATCAAATTTATATCTTGCAAAAAAAACGATTCGTAAAATTCTTAGAATTACCAATAAATACATAAAATATTCAGGAGTAAAACAAACTGAAGTTGTTTTGCTCATTCACTTTTGTAAAAAAATAAAAGAAAGTAATTTATCTTTAAAAGCGAACTCAGTACTGGGAAATCTTTACCAAAGACAAGTAATAAGAATTGAAAAAGCACTGGCTACTTTGCACGAAGATTTGCAGTACGATTATGCAGAGGAAATAATGTTGCTGAAATAAAATTTAAATAATTAGTGTTTGATTCGCTCTCGTCTATGAGCAAGCAAGCAGACGGGTGTGGATATTGGATTTACGTAGAAACGTGCGTGAACGGGGAGATTTGCACCGATGGATACAGAATTTTGGAGTTGAGAAAAAATAATTTATGACATCCTGTCGCATCATAAAGTTAATCGTTCATAAAACAAATAAGGCATAAAATTTGATGGGCTACGGTGTTAAATTTTTCTTAAAATTATATTAATCACAAAATAGAAACAGAAAAAATTCGTTTGAATTAATGTTTTTAAAATAAAAATCTATGAAAAAAATTTATGTATTTCTGGCAGTGTTGTTAACCGGATTAGTATTAAATGTAAATGCTCAGCAAAAAAAAGGGCAGCTTGAAGGCGATAGTCCTGATCCTCAAATAAAATTTGAATTTCTTGAATACGATTTTGGCACTGTAAAAAAAGGCACTGACATGAAAATTGATTTTAAATTTACGAATACAGGAAAATCTCCTCTTATTTTAAATAATGTGAAATCTTCCTGCGGTTGTACTACTCCCTCCTGGCCCAAAGAACCTATTGCTCCGGGTAAAGGAAACAGTATAAAAGTAGAATACGATTCAAAAAGAGTCGGTCCATTTACAAAATCAATCACAATTTCTACGAATGCAAAAACCCCCAGCATTGACATTATAATTAAAGGTACTGTTGAGGACGTGCATACAAAAAAATAACAAAAAAAGAATCCATTGGATTCTTTTTTTTTACCTGAACATTTTATTGATAATAAATCTGAAAAGGCAATGAGGCAATATTTTTCCTGAAAAAATAGTAAATCTTTCAAAACAGCCAACAGGATACCGAAGCTTGTTTGATTTAGAAATTGTGGCTTTAAAAATTATTTTTACAACAGAATCGGGATTTTTCCCTTTGTTCCCCATTGCATTCATTTTAGCAGTTACTTTGTTTATGTAATTGTCGTAGACTGTTGTTTCTTTGCTTGAAATAATATCCATCGAACGGGAATAGAAATCTGTTTTAATAGGACCCGGTTCAACAACTTTCACTTTTATATTAAAAGCGTTTAACTCATATTGCAATGATTCTGAAAAACCCTCTACTGCAAATTTTGTGGCATTGTAAAGACTCATGCCCGGAAAACCGCAATGTCCGGCAACAGAAGCAAGGTTAATTATGGTTCCGGATTTTTGAGCTCTGAAATAAGGAAGCACTGCTTGTGTCATATTCATTAACCCGAAAACATTCACATCAAATTGCTTTTTTATCTGCTCTGGTGTAGCAAGCTCAAATGCTCCACTGGCTGCATATCCCGCATTATTTACCAAAACATCAATTGTACCGAAAACTCTTATTGTTTCTTGCAAAGCTTCAGAAATTTGCATTTGATTTAGTACATCCAAAGGAAGCAATAATACATTTGAAAACTGCGTCAATTCTTTTTCCTTATCAGGATTACGCATTGTTGCTGCTACATTCCAGCCTTTTCGTGCAAAATAAAGTGCAGTAGCTTTTCCAATTCCTGATGATGATCCGGTAATAAAAATTGTTTTTGCCATAAAAAAAGAAAAGGGAAACACAAGGCTTCCCTTTATTAAATTACGTTTTGTTCCATTAAAATTTAACTTTTGGGGCTTTATCCGCACCTTCTTCAGCCTTGAAATACCCTTTGGCTTCAAAACCAAATAATCCGGCAAAAATATTTTTTGGAAATTTACGGATATACGTATTATAATCCTGCGCTACTTTATTAAAATTTCCACGTTCAACAGCAATTTGGTTTTCTGTTGTTTCAAGCTGTTGCTGCAGATTCATGAACTGCGCATCTGCTTTCAGGTTCGGATATGCTTCCATAGAAACCAATAATCGCGACAAAGAACTGTTCAGATTCCCCTGCGCTCCCTGAAATTGCTCAAATGATTTTTCATTCAGGTTATCAGCGCTAATATTAACCTGCGTAGCTTTTGCGCGGGCTTCAATTACTTCAACCAATGTTTTATTTTCGTGTCCGGCATAACCTTTTACTGTTTCAACAATATTTCCAATAAGATCATTCCTGCGCTGGAATAAATTTTCAACCTGCGCCCATTGCGTTTTTACTGCCTCTTCTTTTGTTACCATTGAATTGTAACTGGTATAAGCCATGATACCAAGAATGATAAATAATACTACTAAAATTCCTATTATCATTCCTGCTCCCAGACAACCTGAACCTTTAACTTTTGCCCTGCCATCTAATTGCTGATAATTAGATGAACGACCATCTATCTGATTATTCATATTCATTTTTTTAAATTAATGCAACAAATGTAATACAAATTATACAAAAATAAAATGTTTCTAAAATGATAATTCCTATTTCGTAACCTGACAGCCGAAAGCATGCAGGCTGGTTCGTAATTCCTAATTCGTAATTCCTAATTCCCAATTCCTAATTCCCAATTCCTAATTCCCCTACATATCCCCCGAGCCAATCCCGGTCCCTCATATATAAAACCGCTATAAATCTGAACTAAAGACGCTCCTGCTTTTAATTTCTCTTTTGCATCTTGAGGCTTAATAATTCCTCCCACACCAATAATGGGAAATTCCGGTTCAAGTTTTTTTCTAAGAAAGCGAATAACTTCATTAGAGCGCTCCTGTAAAGGCTTTCCGCTAAGACCGCCATTGCCAATCTTAACGATTTCATCATCCGACAGAGAAAGTCCGCTTCTTGTTGTGGTAGTATTTGTAGCAACAATTCCGTCAATTTTAGTTGTTTGAACAATTTCAATAATTTCATCAAGTTGGTCAGAATTCAGATCAGGAGCTATTTTTAACAAAATGGGTTTTGATTGTTTTTTGGTAGCATTAATAGATTGTAATTTTTCAAGAATAGCAATAAGCGCATCTTTATCCTGTAATTTATGAAGGTCTTTAATATTCGGACAACTTACGTTCACAACAAAATAATCAACATATTCATGCAAAGCATTAAAGCAAAAAACATAATCATGAATCGCGTCTTCATTTGAAGTTAAAGTGTTCTTGCCAATATTTCCGCCAATAATCAAATTGTCTTTTCTGTTTTTTAGTCTTTCAACAGCTTGCTCAACTCCCAGGTTGTTAAACCCCATTCTGTTTATCAAAGCTTGATCTTTCACGAGCCGAAACAATCGGGGCTTCGGATTTCCTGTTTGTGGTTTTGGAGTTACGGTACCAATTTCAATGAAGCCAAATCCAAATACAGAAAGCTCACGAAATGCTTTCGCATCTTTATCTAGCCCTGCTGCAAGACCAACAGGATTCGGAAATTTTATGCCGAAAAATTCTCTTTCCAAAGAAGATGATTTCACTCGGTACAAGGCTTTCAAAACAAACAGCAATCCCGGTATAAAAGAAATAAAACGAAGCATTGAAAAAATAAGGTAATGGGCAGCCTCGGGATTTAAACAAAATAAAACAGGGCGGATGAATATTTTATACATTATATTTTTATTGACTTTATGAACTAATAGCTATGATTATTTTATGCAAAACTAAACCAAAAAATCAAAATCACATATATCCGGGATATTTTAGTCTGTATAATTCATGAACTTTAATAATGGTGTTGCATTTACAGGTTGCAAGTAAAATATTGAAAGATCAAATATCATTGAATACAACATGAAACCTGCAACTTGAAACAAAGGGTAGAAGTTTACGAATTAAATAAGTTTGATTTACTTCTAAAAAAAATATTACTATTTTCGCAGGCTAATAATAAATAGATGATGTTTCGTTTTACAATAATAATATGTATTTTTCTTTTTTCTTCTTCTTTAAATTTTAATGCAACCCCTCCACAAAAAGGGAAGAAGCAAACCCAGAAAAAAAAAGCAGGAAAAAAAACTACAAAATCTACAATTAAATGGAAAAGTCTTTCCGAAGGTTTGGATTATGCTGAAATCAAAGCGCCAGTCTATTCCCGCGTAAACGATAACCTTATTACAGCCCTGAAAATTAATCCGAAATTTTACAAATTTGAACTTGCAAGCTCCTCTGAAAACGATTCAGTAGAATACACTGTTCAGGATTGGTGCGCATTAAAAGGTCTTACCGCCGGAATTAATGCCTGTATGTACAAATTAAAGCAAGACCAAACCAGCATGGGATTCATGAAAAATTATAATCATTACAACAATCCCGAATTCCGCCATGTTTACCGTGCAATGCTTGCTTTCAACCGAATTGACAATTCAGTACCCGAATTTATGATTATTGATCTCGACCACGACGATTGGAAGCATTTAGCACCCAAGTACAACACATTTGTTCAAAATATAAAAATGGTAGACGCTAACGGCAAACGTTCTTCATGGAAAAAAAAGAAAGGACTCAGAAGCAGCATGGTTGTTATGGCTACAGATGCAGACAACAATGTACTTTTTCTTTTTACCCGCTCTCCTTACTCAATTGATGTTTTCTCTTCAATGCTGTTATCGCTTCCCTTAGACATTAAACGCGCTGCTTACCTCGAAGGTGGTCCCGAATCTTCTTTTTATGTTAATACAAAAGATACACTTGTTGAAAAAGTAGGCAGCTATGTTTACCCGGGATGGACAACCGACCTGAACAAAGAATTCCGGAAACTGCCGAATATTATTGGGGTGAAGAAAAAGTGAAATGGATGTAATGTAAAATGTTTTTTTTATTAATTTTAAAAAACCTTTGACTTATATCATTTTCTCACATGACATAAATTTTACAAAACATAAGCCTTATTATTTTTGTTTTGAGTATTTTTGCTCAATGAATTTTACTAAAAATTTTGCAAAATAATAATTTTATATTATATTTGCCTTAAAGATTCACGTGCGCTATGAAAAGGATTTTGTTGATAATAAGTTTTTTAGGATGGAATTTTTTAGGGTTTTCACAGATTGCAAATCCAGATATTTCAGATGACGGAATGGGCATAGCAGTTTCTCCTTCTTCTATGCATTTAAGTATTAAACCGGGAAAAACTGAAATCAAGGAGGTTTCTATTACAAATGACACAAAAAAAATAATAAAATTCAATGTCGGCTTTAGCGATTTTATAATGGGGACAAATGGCAAACCAAGTAGCTGCGAAAGTTCCAATAAATATGCACTTTCTAAGTATATCACAGTAACACCTACTTATTTTGAACTTAAAGCTGGAGAAAAAAGAAAAATTAAAGTGATGGTTTCTATACCTGACACAGCTTTTTTTGCAGCATGGACTATTCTTACAATTGACCAAAGCTATGACAGACCAAAATTAGATGTTCAGGGAAATGATAAAACAATTGCTATGGGTGTTGTTAACACAATGGGATTTGGCGTGTATATTTATCAAAACCCCCCGAATGTTACAGTTAATAATGTTGAAATTGAGAAATTTACTTTCGAAACGGTTGATAGTTTAAAATTATTAATTTTGAATGTAAAAAATATTGGTGATGGAATTGGATATTCTTCTACTTACGTAGATTTAACTAATTTATCAACCGGAAAAATCACTAAACTTTATGCGAAAAAATTTACTATTTTACCACAGTATACAAGGTTTTTGAAATTTGTAATCCCCGCTGACATTGAAAAAGGGAAATATTCTGCGGTCGGTGTTTTAGATTTTGGAAGTAAAGAAGAAATAAAAGCAGCAGAAATTGAATTTGAAATTCCGTAATATAAAAATTATTATGACAGCATATAGCAATATAATAAAAATCAATCCAAATAAAAGATTTGGGAAACCTTGTATTCGTGAGACACGAATTACTGTTTATGACGTTCTCAAATATTTGGCATCAGGAATGCAAATTGAACAAATAATTGATGATTTCCCTGAATTAACAAAGGAGGATATTTCCGCATGTTTGGCATTTGCAGCCGACCGGGAACATAAACTGCAATACGCATGAAAATTTTATTTGACCAGAATATTTCGTACAAAATTGCCAATAAACTCAAAAAATTATACCCAGAGGCAAGACATGTCCGGCACGTAGGATTGGAAGACAAAGAAGATTATGAAATATGGGAATACGCTAAATCGAATGGGTTTGCAATTGCTACGTTCGACTCTGATTATTATGATATAGCATTGGTCAAGGGAAGTCCTCCGAAAATAATTTGGCTAAGAACCGGCAATCTTAGTACAGATGAGATATCTGCTTTATTTCAAAAAGATTACGAGCTGCTAAAAGCGTTTCTAACTAATAAAGATTTTTTCGAAGTAAGTTGTATTATAATGACCTGATAATAAAAATTAATATATCAGAACACACTTTAAAACGTGCAAAAGAACATGGAACGAAATAAAATTTAAAGAGTTTACGGTTAATATTAAAGCAACAGTTTGATTTTGGAAGTAAAGAAGAAATAAAAGCAGCAGAAATTGAATTTGAAATTTTATGAAACATTTTGAAATAAAAAAAGTATAAATTAATGAAACCATAAATTTAATAACGGGGGATATTGTTTGTTTTTTTGTACGAAAGTTGTGAAGCACAATTTTTGCACATGCACTCCTTGGCAAAACAAAGGATTTAAATTGTTTATTTATTAACTAAATTTTATAAGCTATGAAAAAATTATTATTATTTTTAACAATTGTTGGTTTTATCTCCTCTGCAAATGCGCAGTTGATAGATGAAAAAAATGTAACTGTAACTATGGAATTACAACCCATTTTGCAATTGAACATGACTACTCCAGATCACGTTGAATTTGTATTTGATGACATTCGTGAATACTACAGTGGTATTATTAAATATGGAGCTACTATTTTAAAAGTTTCTTCTACTGTTAACTGGGACTTATATGCTGTTGGTACTTCTACTACAGGTACTGTTGCCGGTCAGGTTGTTTGGGATAATCAAATATCTTACTCAACAGCTGCTGCTGTTAACTCCGTAAATGAAATCCCAATCAGCGCATTAGAATTACATCAATATGAACCCAATAACTGTGTAACTGGTACTGGTACATGGGATGATTATTCTACTGCTTTTCCGATAGCTACCGGTTTTGTTGCTGGTCAAAATAGTATTTTTGAAAGTACAACACCTTATACTGCTCCCGGAGCAGGTGAAAAATACATTCAGGGTATGTTTGGTGTCCGCGATGTTGTTCTTGGTGATGAACAAGGCGCATTAGCAGGTAGTTATCTGACTGCAGGTTCAACTCTTCCTACAGACTATTATTATGTAATTGACTATCGTATTCTACCCGGTCTTCCAGCTGTATTTCCTGCTGCAGGATTAAATGACGGAACTGCGCATTCATTAGATATTTTCCCTGCTGCTGCTGTTCTTACAAATCCAAGCCGCTATGCAGAACCTGGTGTTTATACAATGAACGTAAAGTATGTTCTGTTAGAAGACCAATGATTCTATTTTAATTCAGGTCAAAAAAGCTTATCCTAAATGGATAGGCTTTTTTTCTTTTATTTTCCTGCCTAAGATGAAAAATCTGATTAGCTTTAAGAAAAAATTGTTTGTGTTTGTTTAAGCGAAATTTTAATTGGGTATAAATTTCCAATATAAAACTTTATATAATATATAATTTTATTATTTTAGCAGGTTAATATTTTATTTTTGTTCATGTGAAAAATACAAAAGCAGAAAATATTTTTTTTATCAAAATCTTTTTTCTTGTTATATTAATGAATATTACGAATTCTTCTTTCTCTCAAGAGTGTGCTACCTTAAATCTTTCTGCCTCTGAAATTCCTGTCAGCATTGATTTTACTTTTGATAATATTTCTGACTATGTTTCAGGCAAAACTATTGCTGGCAGAGTTCAATTAAAAATTAGCGCAACAGATATAGATGCAATACTACCACCATGTAAATGGGGATTAAAAATGAGGGTTGAAAATTATACTTTGAATTTGCCGGCTCCCCTTGCAACAGATTGGGAAGATGCTGTTTATTATGGAGCAAATGGGACACCTCCACCCATTGATTTATTATGGATTCGTGTATATAATTCCTGTAAAACCCCTATAAATGATGGGTTTGTTCAATTTGGACCTCTTCCCGGAGAAACTTTAGATGAAATTATTATTATTAATGATATTCTTGCAAATGTTGCTGTTACTCCATGTATCTCTGATGTTCAGGTTAATACGGCAGGTAGCTATTTGACTTTTTATGATCAGTTTGTTTTTAATGTTGATTTTAGAATAAAACCAAATTTAAATTTAAACAATAAACCTGGAAAATATGAAATAAAAGTATTTTTCAGGCTTTTTGAACAGTAAAAATTTCTTTAGTAAAAAGAATAATATTTATCGGACGAAAATATAATCATATAATTTTTTTACTGATATTTTTGTTTTTAATTCAAATATCAGTATTTGCTCAAATTAAAGTCGCTTCAAGAAATGATTCATATCAGGAAATTTCTTGTAAATTTACTTTAGATACACTTCTTTTTAATAAAGGAGAATTAATATCCAATACTCTTTTTGTTAAAAATAATTCCAAAGATTCTATCCAGTTTTATATTGATTTAGCTTATCCAAATGAGTGGAGGTCTTTGCTGAATTCAAACAGACTTTTTTCAATTACCCCCGGAGACTCTATTTTTATTCCGATAAGACTTTTGCCACATCATTCAATCAAGGGCAGTACGCGATATTTTTTAAGTGCTTTTTTATTAACTAAACAAGGAAAAAACATTGCATACTCTTATTTTTTCGCTCACACGATAAAGGCTGTAAAATGGACTCTGGAAATTAACCCTGCAAATAAGTTGTACTTTTTAAACGATGAAAATATTCTGTCTTTTAATACAACAGTAATTAATACTGGGAATGAAAAACAGGATATTGCAATGCAACTGAAAGACTTTTCTTATAACACTTTATTGCTTGATACAAACGAGAAACTAATTAAAAAACCCTTTTTTTCTTTTAATCTTGTTCCTTCAAAAGATACTACTCTTTTTTTTAAATTCAAGTACGAAAAAAAACCTGAAAATTTTCGTAGAATTGATTTAGACTATTATAATCCTTACTCTATTGAAGAAGGAAGAAAATACTCATTATTTATTCAAACAAAAGACCCTTTAACCAGTCCCCTTTCTAAAGGTTATTCCATGGGAAAAAAAATTGAATTTGTCAGACTTTCTGATAAAGTTAAAGTGAATGAATGGGATAATAGCGCGTTACCATTAGCTATGGAATTAAATGCATACAACCTTTTGAATGATATGCCCATGATGAGTTTGGATTTAAGAGGAAACACAGCACTAAAAAATGCAAGGTTGGGTTATAGTGCTTTATTGTTATATACGAAAAACTTCTATACGAATGATGCAATTTTAGATGCTCCCTTTAATATTGCTTATTACAGGGAAAATATGAGCGCAAGCTTTGGTCGTTATGGAAATGGGCTTGGATTAACCGGTACATATAATTTTTCAAAATATAATATGATTAATGGGTTCTATGCATTAGGACCCCATCTGAATAATATAAATTATCATACAACTGCAGTAAATCATAAGTTTAAATTTCCGATTAAAAATAATATAATAAAATCATTTGGAGTCAACTCAGGGCTTTTTGCTTCCTCATATCGTCCCGACAAAATTAACTTTCAACGCGCATATATTACTCCATATATTAATATTTATAAATTCATGTTTGGATTAACAGCAGGAGGTCAAAGAACATTTTTTAATCAAAACGACAGTACAGACTATCTAACCTCTTTTGGTGTTCAAGCGGGTTATTCTGATTTTTTTCTTAAAGAAAAATTAAAAATAAATGTAAATGGTCAATATTTTACAAAATCTCAAGCTATTTCAAATAGTTTTTACATTGGTTATTCTAGTTTTTATCAATCACAATATAATAATTTACCCAGTTATAGGGCTTTTTCTAATGTTGAATATGAATTTTCAAAAAACAGAAGAATTATTTTGTCTAGCAATATTGATGCGAGCCCAGTATATTTTAATTCTACAAATTCAACCTATTACAAAAGCTTCCAGAATACATTAAATCATAGTTTTATGATTAACAAAGTAAATTTTACTACGGGATTATTTTATCATATGTATGATATTGCAAATTTTGTGTCACATTCAAGAGGATTTGTCATTAATTCAAGTAGGTTTGATTTTTCTTCTTTTACAAGAGCTTATATTTCATTAAATTTTGGATACAATTGGGCTCCATCCCTCAGTAATAAAAATTATTTTTTCTTAAGCCAGTCCTTGATGGTTCAATACAAAACATTTTATTTTCAAATGTATTATAATTTAGGAGAGGTTCGACTTATGCCTCATAGTTATTTTTCTTATGGCAAATATCCTCAAACAATCAACCTTTCTCTTCGCTATCAATATGTTTTCCCTTTTCCTAACTTTGTAATGGAGTTGCGAAATAGTTATTCTTATTCTAATATTACTGGGCATTCTTATTCTCTTGTTCCTGAACTTTATTACTTCACAAGAAATGGCTGGCGTTTTAAAATTGGACCAGAATATTATACCTCCTTTAAGTCTAAATTAAATACTGCTCAGTCGTATTATATGCCAATTCAAACAGAAGTGCAAGAGGTAAAAGCAAAATTCAATCATTCTTTTAATTTAAATATAGGTATTCGAAAAGAATTCGGTATACCTATTCCATTTGTGAAAGTTCTTAATTGCAGTCCTGAATTTTTAGCATACATGGATATTAATGGAAACATGATTTATGATCAGGGAGAACTGGTTTTAGAAAATGTTGTGCTTAAGATTGGCGACTATGAATTGATAACAAATAGCAAAGGTATAGCAACACTTGAAAATATTGAGGTTGGCAAGCATCAATTTATTGCTTTTTCATTAGTTGATCTGGATGGATGGTTTATGAACGTTGGTTCTGATTCTATCTTGCTTGCAAACAATCAAACGCAATATATTCCATTTAGTAAAGGAATAAAAATTTATGGAGGTGTGCTAGTTGAAAGAGAAAAATATGGAGCTACGGTAGATGCGCCACTCGACCTGTCACGTATTAAAATTAGCGCAAACAATGGTAAGGTATTTACCTCACTCACTGACAAAAATGGTAATTATGAAATGTATCTTCCTTATGGAATATATACATTAACATTTGACGAAAGCATTCTTGGAGACCGCTTCAAACTTGTTGAAAACAACTACGAACTAACAATAGATAAAACCGTAGATAACCTGTATATCCCCTTCTACATAGTTGAAAAGAAACGTAAAATTTCCGTGAAAAAATTCACAAACGGAGACAGTGATTCTCCTGATATGCTGAAGAAAAAAGCGGAAGAAGAAGCCAAAAATAAAGCCGAAGAAGAAAAAAAGAAACAGGAAGAATTAAATAAGAAAAAATTAACTCCTGCTGAAAAGAAAAAACAGGAAGAATTAGAAAAGAAAAAGAAAGCTGAAGAAGAAGCGAAACGAAAGGCTGAAGCCGATGCAAAAGCTAAAGCAGATGCAGATGCCGATGCAAAAGCTAAAGCAGCGGCGGAAGAAAAAGTAAGAAAAGAGGCAGAGGATAAAAAATTGAACGATAACCAGCCACTCAAGAGAACGCAGGATGGCACTGTTGACCTTACAGACAAAGGCACGGTTACTGAAAGCGATATTGATGATATTAAAAACGCCATGCTCAATAAAATGGGCAACAAAAAAGATGGTAAGGCTAAAGATAATGCTCCTGCTACGAAAGATAAAAAAGACGCAAAAGATAAAAAAGATGCAAAAGATAAAAAGGGCATAGAAGACAAGAAAAAAGATACTAAAGATGATGCTCAGAAAAATGTTGAAGTAAAAGATATTTCTGACCTGAAAAAATTAGACCGACCCATAACAAAAGATGATTTTGGAGACATTGTTATTGACGGGCTTACGTATAGAATTCAAGTAGCTGCATCAAACGCTGAAGTGCCCAATTCCTGGCTGAAAAATCAATTCAATATTAAACAGGAAGTGTATATGTTCAAAAATGAAGATGGCATGTATAACTACGTATTAGGCGATTTCACAACAAAAAATGAAGCCGTGGGATTTAATGAAAAACTTGCTTTCCAGAAAAAAGTAAATTCTTTTATTACCTACTATTACAATAACCGCCGCATTCCTTATCAGGTTCTTGAATCTATTTACAAGAGCATCATTGAACAGCTTAATGAAGAAAAACAGCAGGCTATTGATTCAAATAAATTAGAGCAACAGCAAAAAGATTCGCTTCAAAGGCTGCAAAACGATACGATGAAGCTCATTAAAGATACGTTAAAATAATCTGATAATACTTTCCTGAAATAATTTTGCAGAGAAGATCATTTTTTTCCGCTTTTTTTGATTTATATAAGATTATTTGTATTTTTACAAGGACAATCTGAATTTTCTAATACTATCAATAATAGATACTTGCCAGAATGAATCTGATTTAAACACGTATCAGAAAACGATAAATCTTGGAATAGCACAAGGAGTACCAGCAACAACCATGGTTTTAATTATTGATGGTTTTGAAGATGAAAGTGCTGATTTTGTACCGGAGCAACATTATATATTCAGAGGTTCAACACCTGATGACATGTTTCTTTATGATTCAGTTGTTACCGGTACAACTTTATATAATGACGAGGATATAACAGATTTATATTATTACAAAATAGGAATAGTAAAAGAATCTGGTTGCGAAACAGGAAGCAAAGCATTGTATGGAAGTTCTGTTTCAAATATTATCAATAATAATGGCTTGGTAGGAGTGAAGGAAATTAATATAGATTCAGGAATTGAAATTTATCCGAACCCGTTAAAGGAATCAACGATGATAAAAATACCGGTGACTGAGGCTCTCGAAGTCACCGATGTGAGAGTGACAGACTTAACAGGTAAGATAGTTTTCGAAGATAAATTTTCGGGTAGCACGTATTTGTTGAATCGTGGCACGCTCGAGAGTGGGGTTTATTTCTTAGAAATTTCTGCCAAAGGTGAAGAGAAATTATTCAGAGGGAAACTGGTAGTGAAGTAAAATATGACAACATGAAAAAATTTTATTTTTTACTTTTTAATCTTATTGCTTGTTTGAATTATGCACAAAATAATTTTCAAACAGTTGTAATTGGCGACACAATTGTCTTAAATGTTATAGGTGCGAATGGTACTGTTCAGTGGCAAAATAGTGTTGATTCCATTATTTGGACAGATATTCCTAATTTGACCAATTCTACTGATACGATTATAGCAGTAGCATCTGCAACAAATTTTATGTATTACAGGGCAAAGGTTATTAATCCTTTAATTTGTGCCAATTCAGAATGGTACAGCGATATAATAAAACATCGTGTAATAACAGATTTTGATCAATTGCTTTTAGGCGACAGGTTTGGGGGAGGTATTGTTTTTTATCAGGAAACAGAGGGAAATGGATTGATCTCTTCTTTATTTGATCAAAATAATAATTTAGAATGGGGTTGTATGGGGACTAATATTGAAAACGCCACAAGCACATTATACGGGGACTCGAATACAACCGCGATTATACAGCAATGTTTAACCCGTCCGATTGCTGCCAGTGTCTGTGATGATCTAGATTTAAATGGACAAACAGACTGGTTTCTTCCAGCTCAAAATCAGGTGATAGAAATGTATAACCAAAGGACAATTATTGATGGTCTTAACAATTATAATGGGTATTGGACAAGTACTGAATTTTCTGCAGATAAAGCCCTGAGAGTTAGTTTTATTGACGGTTTATCTTATGCAACCTATAAAAATTTTAGTTATAGAACGCGCTGCATAAGAAAATACAACCCTACGAATTATATTAAAAAAATTTCCAGCACTACATCTGTCACAAATGAACCTGTTTCTGTTGGAATAGAAATGCAGCCTTCTTCTATAATAAAGTGTACTGGTAGCATGGCAGCATTTTATGTTTCTGCATCTGGCGATTTACCTTATTCTTTTCAATGGAAAAAAGATGGTATTGATATTATTGGAGAAAATGACAGTATTTTGATAATTAATAATATTTCATCTTTAGATGAGGGTATTTATACATGCGATGTAGGCAACTTTTGCAACACGATAGAATCGCAAGGGGCAACTTTGTCTGTGAGTTCGATTTCAATTTTATCGAGTCACGATATGGTTTTATTACACGATACAGTTGTTTTAAATGCTACAACTTATACAGGAGAAATACAGTGGCAATCTTCTGCAGACAGTATAAACTGGACAGATATTACAGGAGCAACTCAAAACAATTATCCGGTTTGTATTGAAAATATTTCAGATATTCAGATATATTTCAGAGCAAAAATAACTGATACTTTATGTCCAAATTCATCTGTTTTTTATAGCAGTTTAATCAGGCTTGTAATTTATCCTGATAAATCATATATTAATGTAGGAGATCCTATTTATGGAGGAATTGTGTTTCAAATTAATACAATAGGAGAAGGTTTGGTTTCAAAAATTTCAGATGAGATTCCTGTTACATCTAAGTGGGGCTGTTATAATGTTTCGATAACTGGATCTGAAAGTTTCAGTGATGGACAAAATAATACTTCTGCTATTCTGGCTGCATGCAGCGAGTCAACTATCGCGGCAGAATTGTGCAATAACGAAGTATTTAACGGGTATGAAGACTGGTTTCTTCCCGCTGTTGACCAATTAACAAATCTATATGAGACAAGAGACATTGTTGGAGGGTTTTCTTCAAACGATTATTGGAGTTCAACACAGTCTTCAGCCACAAGCGCTTATTTTAAAGACTTTGGAGATGGTTTGCTTTATAGTACCGGGAAAAATTCAAATAAACTGGTTAGATGCACTAGAGCCTTTTCATCAGATAATAATAATGTAATCCTAACGGCTGAAGCAGATATCATGAATCAACCCGAACCAGTAGTGCAATTATCTGATATTGAAAAATATATTATTTGTGAGGGAAATGATACTTTAATAAATTATGCTTATACTGGAACACAACCTTTTATTTACACATGGAAAAAAGATAATATTGAAATTCCCGGAGCCACAGACAGTACACTTCAAATAAATAATTTATCTCTTTCAGATCAGGGTGTGTACACCTGTATTGTAGAAAATATCTGCAACAGTGTAGCGTCAATTGGAACAGAGCTTAAAGTTATTAAACTAATAACAAATGCAGGTGAGGATGTTTTAAAATGCCCTGATGATAGCAGAATTCTAACAGCCACCGCTCTCTCAAACCATCCTGAGGAATCAATTAATTATAATTTTTTATGGACTCCATCTACAGGCTTATCTGAAACTTATAATGATAGTGTTACTGCAAGCCCGGTTAATACTATGAATTATTCAGTTATTATTACAGATAATAATAATTGTACAGCAACAGACATGATACAAGTGTGGGTGCAAAATGTTTTTCAAAACGAAGAAATTTGTCTTGTTACAGTTGATGGTACAAGCGGAAAAAATAAAATAACATGGAATAAAACACCAGATGCAGGAACAGGGCAATACACGATTTATAAGCAACAGGGATCTGGCAATTACGAAATACTTGGAATGAAATTATTTTCTGATCCTGCTGAAATTATTGATAACAATTCAAACCCATCCAGTCAGGTTGATCATTACAAAATTGCTCTTTCAGATACTTGTGGGAATATATCTGAACAAAGTCCGTATCATAAAACACTGCTTCTTTCCATTAACCAGGGAGCCCAGACAACCGATGTGAACCTGATTTGGACACCTTACGAAATAGAAGGCAGCAATTATGTTCCGTATTACTATTACATCTACAGGGGAGACGACATCATGAATTTAATGTTATTCGATTCAGTTGCAGGAACAGACAATATGAAAGTTTACTCTGATGTGACGGATTTGTATTATTATAAAATTTCTTTTGAAAAAAATTGTGATAACACAAATTTATATTCTTCAAATGTTGTAGATAATGGAGATTTCGTGGGTATTCAGAAGTTTTCTGAGATATCAGGTAATTTGAAAATTTATCCCAACCCGTTTAAAGAATCAACAGTGATAAAAATACCAGTGACTTCGAGAGCACTTCGATTTACTCAGTGTAACACCTCAGTCACCGGTGTGAGAGTGACAGATGTAACAGGAAAGACTGTTTTTGAAGATAAATTTTCTGGTAACACGTATTTATTGAATCGTGGCACGCTTGAGAGTGGGGTTTATTTTGTGGAAATTCAAAATTCAAAATCAATTGTAAAAAGTAAATTGATTATCCGATAATACGCATGAAAAATTTATTTCTTTTAGTGCTTATTACTATTTTATTTAAAATAGGATTATCACAAAATACACTTTGGTATCTGACTCGTGGCTTAACATCTGATGAAGTTGCGTGGGCTGTAGATACAGATGAGGAGGGGAACATCTATTGGGCAATTGAACAGAAAGATCAATGGCCATATTGGTACTACAATATCGCAGCATTTAAAATCAGCTCAGAAGGAGAGCAGGTATGGCAAAGCGCATCATGGGACAATGGAACAGGATTTAATGATATTGCATTTGTTGCAAAAATAAAAAATGATAATTTATATCTGGCTGGAAGGACAGACTCATCAGGTTTTCCAACATCCGGCGATGCTTTGCTCATGTGTTACAATAAAAATAACGGAGAATTGAACTGGGCAAAAAATCTGACTCAAAATCCCGATTTCGGCTATCAGGAAATTGATGGAATCAATATTGAATCCGATGGAATTTATCTTACAGGATGGACAAACGGAGCAACAACAGATATGGATTTTTTTATTTTGAAAACAGATTTTTCAGGCAATACTGTATGGATAAATTCATGGGACTATAATTCGTTAGGTCGGTTTGACGGAGCCAATGGACACATGGTTATGGATAATAATTTCATTTATACTGTAGGAAGTATTAACAGAAGCAACATCAGTTCACTTGATGGCGATGGCACTCTGGTATGTTTTAGCAGGGCAAATGGAGCATATCAATGGCATGTAGAATGGGACGGAGGATTATACGACGATGCGCTTGGAATGACGATGAGTGCTGACTCAATGCTTTACACAATTGGTTATCTTGGTACAATGAATTCTGGTTCACAAATAATGATTCGAAAGTACAATCGCTCCGGTCAATTGCAATGGTTTAAAGAATGGGGAAATACCGGAACCGAAGATACAAGAGCCATTGTTGCAGATGGAGACAGTATTATTTATGCTGTAGGAACAACATCTTCTTATGGACAAGGCGCAAAAGATATTTTTGTTTTAAAATTAGATGCACATGGAAATATTATTGATTCACTTTTCTGGGGAGGCGCATTTGATGAAACAGCTCAGGATGTAGCAATTCATGATGGCATCTTATATATTTCAGGAGAAACCAGGAGCTTTGGAAACGGACAAACTAACGGAACATACAGTGTAGATGCTCTTTTGCTTAACATAAATGGCAGAGCCATGCAAGCACCCGATACTTTGATGACAGATATTAATTCAGACATTGTTTTTCAAAATGAACAAATCAGTATTTTTCCCAACCCCTTTGATGCAACAACAACTATTTCTATATCGGAGGCTTCGAGAGCCTCAGCCCCCGATAAAAAACAATTAAAAATCTTTGACATTACAGGAAAACTTGTATTTGAAGACATATATGAGAGTAACACGTATTTGTTGAATCGTGGCACGCTGGAGAGTGGGGTTTATTTTGTGGAGGTGGCTGTTGATTTATCGGGCACTTCGACAAGCTCAATGTCCGATAGAGTGAAAATTTACAGAGGGAAATTAATCGTTAAGTAAAAATATTGTCCATCATAAAAATACAAATTTGTTTGTTAGTAATGGACAAATTTGTATCTTTGTAATGAACAAAATATAATTTTATGATTTTAAAATCAGTTTTATTGCAAATTATAGAATCTCAAAAATCGATTTTGATTAAAAAAGATTCAGGATTTACAAGAGAAACACTGAAGTCTCAAATTATTCATGTGTCACATGCATTGATTGTTTCAGGAATCAGAAGATGTGGGAAAAGTACCTTGTTAAATCAAATTCTGAAATTAAAATATGCAGATGCTTTTTATTTAAATTTTGACGATGCCCGCTTATTTGATTTTGATAAAAACGACTGGAGCAGATTAGATGAGATAATTGCCGATTCAGGCAGTCGTGTATTATTTTTCGATGAAATTCAAGTTGTAAAAGAGTGGGAGCGATATATCCGGCAAAAGCTCGATGAACAATTTCGTGTTTTTATTACAGGCTCAAATTCATCCTTACTAAGTGGAGAGCTTGGAACCAAACTTACGGGCCGACATATCAGCAAGGAGCTTTTTCCATTTTCGTATTCCGAATTTATTGCATTTAAAAAGATGAAAGCCTCGCCGGTTAGTGTTAGTGATTATATGCAAACGGGCGGTTTTCCTGAATTTGTAAAAACCAAAGACAAGGAAATTTTAAATCATTTTTTTCAGGATATTTTAATTCGTGATATCGCTATGCGTTACTCACTGAAAGATTTAAAAACCCTTCAGAGAGTTGCATTATTTCTTATTTCAAATGTAGGACATCTGATTACTGCAACCAAATTAAAAAATCAATTCTCTGTTGGATCTACTTCCACTATAATGGAGTATTTGTCGTATTTTGAAACAGCCTATTTAATGTTTTTTGTTCCTAAATTCAGTTATTCCATAAAAGCACAAAATATTAACCCAAGAAAAGTATATGCAATTGACACAGGTCTTGTAAATGTAAATTCCGCTTCTTTTTCTGATGATTATGGTGCATTATTCGAAAATCTTATTCTTTTACATTTACGCAGAAAGTATAACGAAATATATTATTTTTCAGAAAAAAATGAATGCGATTTTATTGCTTGTAAAAATGGTAAAGCTGTAGAACTAATTCAGGCTTGTTATGATTTGAATAACGACAATATGGAAAGAGAAACTCAAGGTTTGATGGAGGCTATGCTGTTTTTCAAAATTAAAAAAGCAAGCATAGTAACACTCAAACAAAGTGATGTGATTAAAATAAATAGTAAAATTATCAATGTGGTTCCTGCAGATGAATTCTTTATGAAAAATTTATAAAAGAAATTTCTTTGCTTTAGGGTATTGTCTGTTTTATCCTTCCCTCTTTTCTCCCAGGATAACTCAGCCGAATTCGGTCTTTTCAGCCTGATCAACCGGAACCAGTATTTTAACTACGAAAGAAAGATCAGGTTTTAGGTTTTAAAATTTCTTTCGTATTGTGGAAAAAAGAAAAAAATTTGTATTTTAGCAGAGTAAAATTATTTATAATGCATTCTCAAATAATCAAAACTATTGAAAGCAACATCCATCATTTTGGATTTTCAAATCTTGTGGATTTTGCTGCCAATCAGGCCAAAATGTTTACCCTGTCTAAAATTGAAGAATACAGGAATATTACCAGATATTTTGAAGACAAATACAAAATGTCCTATCGGAAATTTGAGGCTATAATTAACAAATCTAAAAAAAATGAAAACTTTGATAAAGAGGACGACCTGATGGAATGGAGATTTGCTGAAGAATCTGTAATGCTTTATAAAAAAGAACTTAAATCCCTTCAAAAGTGCTGAACCTTGTTGAAAAGTACAAGGAAATTATTTCCGATTTTATTGTAAACAAATATATTCAGGAAGGGTCGCTTTTTTCCTGTCGAATTTTTATTTCATTTATAAATGGCAGTATTCTCGAAATTAAAGATTACCGATTTGCAAATGGCGAACGGAAATATTCATACCATTGGATGAATAATAAAAAGAAGTTATTGCTACGATGGGATAATGCACCCCACTGGGAAAATATTTCAACCTTTCCGCATCACAAACACAAAGGAAAGATTGTTTATCCTTCGATAGAAACGACTATTGAACAGGTTTTGGAGTATATTTATGCAAATATAAAACAAAAAAACATTAACTAAAATACAGGATTATGAAAAAGTTATACATTCTCTTCATTATTACGACCTGCACCCTTTTTGCCACAGCACAAGTTGACTGGATTCTCAACAACACGAATACTTCTAACAACCTGAATGATGCCTGGTTCATCAATGCCCAGCAGGGCTGGGTGGTGGGTGACAACGGTATCATTCTCCACACTCCGGATGCAGGGTTTCACTGGACCGAACAGACCTCTGGAATTAACACGAACCTGAACAGTGTATGTTTTGTTAATTCATTACAGGGATGCGCTGTAGGGATAAATGGTAAAATTCTTACCACTGTAGACGGAGGCGCAACATGGACACAGCAGACATCGAATACGACCTATGAATTGAAAGCTGTATTTTTTATTAGTCCGCTTAAAGGTTGGGCTGTTGGGAGTAGTGGTACTATTCTTCATACATCAGACGGAGGAGCAACTTGGATTATCCAGACATATAGCTCCCCTCAAAATCTAAAAAATGTTAAGTTTATTAATGATACAATTGGTTATGCAGTTGGTGCTTTCGGACAGGTTCTGTTCACTCAAAATGCAGGAACAAACTGGGCTATACAAACTACAAATACAGTAATTTCAATTTATGATATTTTTTTAACAGATACATTGCACGGATGGCTTTGCAGACAAGATGGTAAAACAATGGTAACAAACAATGGAGGAACAACATGGACACAACAGAATACAAACAACACGAAATTTCTTACCAGCATATTTTTTCTTGATACTCTTTGTGGATGGACTACAGGACAAGATGGAACCACACTTTATACATCTAACGGAGGAAGTAACTGGCAAAATATAACAACTTCAACAGGCAATATAAATACTATCCAAAGCATTTTCTTTGCAAATTCCGGAGCAGGTTGGATGGTAGGAAGTGCAGGTACAGCCTTAAAAGCTTATGAAATTCAAAATATTTGTTTTGTAACTTTTGATCCTGCTCTAAATAGAAATAAAATAGTATGGGAACCCTTACAAGAAATGGGCATTTCATTTTATAAAATTCTCAAATATCAGGCTGGCGGCTTTGTTCCTTTTGATACTGTTTATCATAATGAATTAAGTTTAGCTGTTGATTATGTTTCAGACCCACATACGCACGATTTCTACTATTCAATTTCTTCTGTTGATTCATTTGGGAATGAAAATCCAAGGTGCCCGCATCATAGAACCATGTTCCTTCAAGTCTCGCAAGGCTCACCTGTTACCACAATCAATTTAAACTGGAATGCTTATAAAGATTCATCATACAGTATTATTCCCTCTTACTATATTATCTTTAAAGGGACTTCTCCTGATTTAATGGATTCGATAGACTATGTCCCTGCAATGACAGGTCAGGAATATTATGCATGGAGCGATTATGATATAACAACACCCTATTATTATCAGGTGGGAATACGTATGCCTTTTTCCTGCACTGCAACCGGGGATGCAAAAGACATGTCAGGTCCATTCAGTCAATCACTTTCTAATATCGAAGATAATGGCATTATTGATAACAATAAAACATTAATTGCTACTGATAATTCCAACTTATTACATATTTACCCGATACCCTCCCATGAAAAGATTCGTGTTTCCATAAATACAAAGATGGAATCTGAATATATCATATACAACTCTATCGGGAAAGTTGTTTCGATGGGATTAATTGATCAAAAAATCAATATTGATATATCAAAATATCCGCAGGGATTATATCTTATGAAAGTCCTTTCCGGAAAAAATTCGACTGTCAAAAGTTTTATCAAATACTAAAAATTCGAGTGTTTTCTATTGATTAAATCTTTCCTGCAACAATCATATCAAATAAAATATAATAAGCTTTTAATCTGACAATTTTCACTGCCTGTAGATTTGTTTTTTTTCACTATTGTGTTCCGTTGCTTTATTATATATATTTGCCTCTTTACATTTAAAATAATAATTATAGGCAGTGTCGTTTACACGTTTGTGTATGGGAATAACCTTTTTTAAATTCAATTTTATGAAACATTATTATTTATTCATTTCAGTGCTTATGCTGATTATTGTGGCTTCCTGCTGCAGAAACAACGACAACACAAAACCGGCAGAAACAACCCCTGCTCCTGTGTTCAACAATGATCTCACACCCGAAGAAATTTCTGTCGGTGTTTTAACTCCTGAAATCATGTGGAAGTTTGGAAGGCTCAGTGAAGCCCAGATTTCGCCGGATGGAAAATTTGTTGTGTATGGAGTTAGGAGATACGATGTTCCTACAAACAGAAGTAAAAACGATCTTTTTATCGTCCCTGCGGAAGGTGGAGAACCTGTAAAACTAACAGATTCTATTGGTCAGAATATGAATCCGCGTTGGACTTCAGATGGAAAAAGAATTGCTTATCTTTCAGATAAAAGCAGCAGCATGCAAATTTGGGAAATGAATCCGGATGGAAAGAATAAAAAACAGGTTTCTGATATTGCAGAGGGTATAAACAGCTTTGAGTATTCTCTTGCCGGAAACAAAGTTTTTTACACGAAAGATGTAAAGCTTGATAAAACTGCAACAGAAGTTTACGCTGATCTTCCCAACACAAATGTTCGCATCATTGATGATATGATGTACCGTCACTGGGACAACTGGCACGATTATGCCTACAGCCATATTTTTGTTGCTGATTATTCAAGTGGCAAAATAAATAACGGTGGAGATATTATGAACAATGAAAAATTTGATGCTCCCCTCTCTCCTTATTTCGATAATGCAGAAATGACCTGGAGTCCCGATGGCAAAATGATTGCTTACACCTGCAAAAAAATGAATGGAAAAGAATATGCTGTTTCAACAAATTCTGATATTTATATTTATTATTTAGAAAATGGCAATACCGTTAATATCACAGAAGGCATGCCCGGTTACGACAAGTACCCTGTTTTTTCAAATAACTCAAAAATGATTGCATGGCAAAGCATGAAAACCCCCGGCTATGAATCGGATAAAGACCGTTTATTTGTTTACGATTTTGAAACCAAAGAGAAAAAAGATTTAACAAAAGATTTCGATCAGTCGGCCAGCTCTGTTGTTTGGGATAAAGATAATCAAAAATTATTTTTTATTTCCGGAATAAAAGCAACATTCCAAATCTACACTTGTGAAATAGCTACAAATAAAATCACACAACTCACAAAAGGTGTTCACGATTATCATGTAATCAAAAAAATAGGTTCAACGCTTATAGGAGAGAAAACTTCAATGGTAATGGCTAATGAAATTTTCAAAATTGATGAAAATTTAGGCGCTGAAAAACAAATTACGTTTACGAATAAAAATATTTACGATAAAATTGAAATGGGTAAAATTGAAGAACGATGGGTGAAAACAAGCGACAATAAAGATATGCTTGTATGGCTGATTTATCCGCCCAAATTCGACCCTTCAAAAAAATATCCGTCAGTTATGTTTTGCAACGGAGGGCCACAGAGCGCAGTAAGTCAATTCTTCTCTTTCCGCTGGAATTTCCAGATGATGGCTGCAAATGGCTATGTTGTGATTGCTCCCAACAGAAGAGGACTTCCAACTTTCGGATCTGAATGGAACGACCAGATTGCCGGCGACTATGGAGGTCAAAACATGAAAGATTATTTATCAGCTGTGGATGCAATGAAAAAAGAAAAGTTCATTGACCCGGAAAAAGTAGGATGTGTTGGACCAAGCTATGGAGGTTACTCTGTTTATTATCTTGCCGGACGTCATCAGAAAAGATTTAAGGCTTTTATAGCGCATTGCGGGATGTTTAATTTAGAAAGCCAATACGGATCAACCGAAGAATATTTCTTCGTGAATCACGATCTGGAAGGACCTTACTGGAACGACCCAAAACCAAAAAGCTACAGTTTCTCTCCACACCTGTATGTTCAGAATTGGGATACTCCGATTTTAATTATTTCTGGTGGCAAAGATTTCAGAATACCTTACACACAATCCATGGAAGCATTTAATGCAGCGCAATTGCGTGGTATTCCCAGCAGATTTTTATTTTTCCCGGAAGAAACACATTTTGTGGTTAAGCCTCAAAATGCAATACTTTGGCAGCGTGAATTCAGAGGTTGGTTGGACAAATATGTAAAATAAAAAAGTTCCAAATGAAACAAAAACCTTCGCTATCTTTCTGGCAAATCTGGAACATGAGTTTCGGATTTCTCGGTATTCAGTTTGGATTTGCATTGCAGAATGCCAATGTAAGCAGAATATTTGAAACGCTCGGAGCCAAAGTAGAAGACATTCCTATTCTTTGGGTTGCTGCTCCTGTTACGGGTTTGCTAATACAGCCTATAATCGGATATTACAGCGATAAAACCTGGTGCCGATGGGGAAGACGCAGACCTTATTTCTTCGCAGGTGCTATGCTGGCTTCTATAGCTCTTTTTGTGATGCCAAATTCTCCCGCACTTTGGATTGCAGCCGGAATGCTCTGGATAATGGATGCTTCAATTAATGTTTCTATGGAACCTTTTCGCGCATTTGTCGGAGACATGCTACCAGAAAAACAACGTACCATTGGCTTCGCAACACAAAGTTTTTTCATCGGACTTGGTGCTGTCGTAGCATCTGCGCTTCCCTACATCATGACGAACTGGCTTGGCATTTCTAATACTGCGGCTCCTGGCTCTATTCCTGATTCTGTAAAATTTTCATTTTATATCGGTGGTTTTGCTTTTTTCGGTGCTGTTTTGTGGACGGTTCTCAGAACAAAAGAATACCCGCCCGATGAACTACTTTCTTTTGAAAAAGAAACCCCGGATGCAAATGTGGAAGCCGACTTAGATATTTCAAAAAATAAAAATAAAAAAATGCTGTGGGCGTCCTTATTTGCAATTATCGGTTTGATATTTTCATTTATCATATACAATCAGGAGCTTCATAAAGATTTATATATTTTCTCATTTGGAATTTTTGCGTTGGGCATTTTTTATTTTGTTGCAGGAATGCTCGAAAATTCTGGAAAATCGAAAAGCGGACTTGTCCAAATTCTTAATGATATGGCTGCCATGCCGAAAACAATGAAGCATCTGGCTGTAGTGCAATTTTTCTCATGGTTTGCCTTATTTGCCATGTGGATTTACACAACGAGTGCTGTAACAAAACATATATACGGAACCTCAGACCCTGCATCTGAACTATACAATACCGGCGCAAACTGGATAGGAATATGCTTTGCTGCATATAATGGCTTTGCTGCGCTTGTGGCATTCCTGCTACCCGTAATTGCAAAATACACAAGCAAAAAAACTACACACGCTATTGCGTTAACTGCGGGAGGAATGGGCTTGATAAGTATTTACTTCATTCAAAATCCAAATCTGCTTCTTGTTTCAATGGTCGGTGTTGGTCTTGCATGGGCAAGCATTTTATCTATGCCTTATGCAATATTAACGGGTTCGCTGCCTGTTAAAAAGCTCGGTCTTTACATGGGAATTTTTAATTTCTTTATTGTCATTCCGCAAATTCTCGCTGCCAGCTTGCTCGGCTTTTTTACAAAATATCTATTTGACGGAAATGCAATTTATACTCTTGTTCTCGGAGGTTTCGCTATGATTATAGGTGCAGTCGTAGTATTGTTTATAAAAGAATAATTTTCTATTTTTATACCTTTGTAAAAAATCTGCAAGTGAAAACCTATTTATTATTTAATCTGATTCTTCTTCTTAACCTGTCTGTTAATGCGCAATTCATTGACCCAAAAAAGATATTGCAAGAGAGTATCAAAAAAAACAAAGTTGAAAAACAAACAAAAAAAGATACAGTAGAAAAATTTTCAACGTTAAAAAAACAAATTAAAGAGATTACAGGGGATTCAACATTAAAAAATGCATCCATTTCGTTTTATGCTTATGATTTAAAATCTAAGGAAGTCATTGCCGAACACAATGCAGATGTAAGTCTTATTCCGGCTTCCTCTCAGAAAATAATTGTTACTGCCGCAGCATTAGAATATTTTGGTGCGAACTACAGATTTAAAACCACTATTGAACATGACGGTTCTATTGATGCCTCGGGTACACTGAACGGAAATATTTATATAAAAGGCGGAGGAGATCCTGCATTGGGAAGCCCAATTTTTAAAAATCATTACAAAGAAAATGCATTTCTCAAAACATGGGCAGACAGCATTGCAAAAAAAGGAATAAAAAAAATAAATGGTCGCATAATCGGTGATGCAGAAATTTTCGATGATCAAACTCCTGTCAACTGGATTTGGGGAGATATGGGAAACTATTACGGAGCAACAGCTTATGGCATTTCAATTTTTGACAACCAGTTCAAAGTTATTTTTGATACAGGAAAAGAAAAAGATTCCGTGAAAATTAAAGAGCATATTCCCAACATACCCTATCTGAAGCTAAGCAATCAAGTTAAAACATATTCCGGAACAGAAGATTTATGTTACTTTACAGGTGGTCCGTTTGAAAACGAAAGAACCGTGCTGGGATACCTTCCGAAAGATAAAAAAAACTTTTCTGTAAGAGCATCTATTCCTGATCCTCCCTTATTTCTGGCATATCTTTTAAAAGCACAGTTAGACAGTATTAATATTCAATGTACAGAATTGCCATGCACCATAAGGCAGCTAAAATCAACCGATAAATATAAAGAAAGCATAAAAATTCAAATTTGTGAAACCCTCTCCCCCAGCTTATCTGAAATTGTTTTTGCAACCAACAAATACAGTCATAATTTATTTGCTGAAACCTTGCTAAAACACATCGGACTCAGATCTTATAAAAATACAGAAACAGCAACAGCAGCCAATGCCCTCAAAGATTTTTGCAAACAAAGAAAGATTGATACACAGGGCATGTTTTTAAGCGATGGAAGCGGTCTGTCACGCTATAATTCTCTTACTGCAAAACAACTTGTCGGTGTATTGCTATATATGAAACGCTCTAAATCTTATTATGCTTTTTATAATTCGTTGCCTGCCGCAGGACTTTCCGGAACAATTCGAAGTATGTTTAAAAATACAACTGCTGAAAAAAATTTACGTGCTAAAAGCGGCTATATGTCTCGCGTTAGAAGTTATGCAGGATATGTAACAACAAAATCAAACCGAGATGTAGCCTTTGCAATTATTGTAAATAACTATACTGTAAGCGATGCAAGGATGAAAGAAATGATTGAAATGGTGCTTGTAAAACTGGCAGATATGCAAGAATGAATCCGGTCTAAAAAATAAAAAAACATGGAACTAACTATAGTACACATTATACAGGCAATGCTCGCTCCGGGCATTATGATTTCTGCATGCGCACTTTTAATGCTGGGAATGAATAACAAATACTCCCTTATTGTAAGCCGCATCCGCACATTAGATGAAGAAGAAAGAAAACTGAAATCCGAGAAAAAAAAATCAGGATTAAATGAAGATCAGGAAAAAAGATTAAACAGCATTTTAATGCAAATAGGAAAATTAGCATACAGATTAAAACTGGTTCGCAATGCTGTAATTTTTTATTCCATAGCCATTGCTTTTTTTATTATATCCTCATTGTTTATAGGTATGCATTACATAACAGAAACAAAAGCCATAACAATTTTTGCTGCCGGATTTTTTCTTACAGGCATGGCGTCTGTTCTTGTTGGCGTACTGCATGTTTCAAAAGAAGTGCGCAAAGGCTATGAAATTGTTTTGATTGAAATCAAACAATAGCTGCTTACCTTCCGACCCTCTTCACTACGACTGAATCTCTTGCTCCACACAGGTAATGGGCAAAACACCCGATTCCGCGGCAACAGTTAAGTTCGACAACTTTTGTTCTGCATGTTCTTTTGCATTTCTCACAAGGAAGTATAAGCGGTTGTGAATATTTACCTCGCTGGTTCCTGAATCAAAATCAAGAAATAACAAATTCATATCGGGAAAAGAAAGTTTAATTTTCTTCTCAACTCCTTTTGAAATAACATGATTTGCAATGCATCCAAAAGGCTGCAGGCTTACAACATGGTTCACTCCGTTTTTCGCAAAAGTAGAGATTTCAGCAGGTATCAGCCAACCTTCTCCGAATTGATTTGCAAGATCAATAATTTTTTCTGCATGTTCCGCTTCGTGATAAATAGAGCTGTAGGGAATATAATATTTGAAATCAGACATTATTTTTTCAATTTTATTGATAGTCCGGTTTGCAATAAATTCAAGTATTTTCGTGTAAATTGATGACCCAGTTCTGTCAAGATTTGCTTTTTTATTTACCCTAACATTTACAAATCCCTGTATCATAAAATCGAGCAGTGGAGGAACAACCACTTCCACATTTTGCTCCTGCAGCCATTTCACAATTTGAGAATTTCCGAAAGGATTATATTTAACATAAATCTCTCCAACAATACCCACTTTAGGGACACTCTTTGAATGTGTTTCAACATTATTAAATTCTGCAACTGCCTGTTTTAGCAGATTTGTAACACCATCAATGTTTCTATTCAGAATAAGGGGTTGAACCAAATGAAGATACTTGTCCCTGAGCCTTGCTGCTGTTCCTTTTTGTATTTCTCTGGGTATCGTAGCATAATACATTTTCGAAAGATTATCTGAAAAAAGCAGCGTGTAAAACAACGGCTTCACTACTTTTTTCCAGTCGAGTTTAAATCCAGGCTGATTATTAATCGTCCCATCAGCAGTAGCAATTGAAACAACAGGAACATTTTCAAAGCCTGCTGCAACCATTGCTTTTTTAATTAAAGAAATATAATTTGTAGCCCTGCATTGCCCGCCGGTTTGTGTTATTCCTACAACAGTATTTTCAAGATCATATTTACCTGATTTAAGCGCATTAATAATATCTCCAACTATAAGAGTGGCAGGATAACAGATTTCATTATTAGCATATTTTAATCCCTCTGTAATAGAATCCGGAGTTCCAATAGGAATGTTTTCATATTTATAACCTAAAATTCCAAAAAGACTTGGAATGAAAGGAGAATAAAATTCCGAAAACCAAGGTCCGATAATGGTTTTTGTTCTGTCTTTCTCAGTAAAAGCGGGTGTAGTTTTTCTTGGAGTTTCTATTATTTGAGCATTTTTGTCTTTTAGTTTCAGAGATTCAATCAGAGAGCGAAGTCTTAAACGGACAGAGCCTGTGCTTGAAATATCGTCAATTTTAATTAATGTGTGATTTTTGCCTTTGCTTCTGAGAATTTCCATGGATTCATCAATGAGATAGGCATCGGGACCACAGCCGAAAGAGTTTAATTGCACAAAGTGTAAGTTCATATTTTTTTGCGCGGCAACCCATTGCGCAGCTTTTAAGACTCTGTTCGGATACGACCACTGCGTTACCGTTAAAAGTTCATCAAAAACAGAACCTGCTTCTTCATAAACAATAGCCTCGTTGATAACATCCACACCAAGATCTGTAAGAATTTGTGCGGTTTTCTGATGAACCAGCGGATCTGTATGATACGGTCTGCCTGCAAGCAATACGACATGACGATTTTTTAAATGCGCTTTCTCAAGTATTTCGTAAGTTTTGTTTTTTAAGTCTGATAAAAATTTATTTTTTTCTGCGCTCGCTTTAATAAACGCTTCATTAAATACAGATTTAGAGACTCCGAATTTTTTAAGATACAAAAAGCTGGCTTTTTTCAGAAGATATTCGTCATTGAATGTAACCGTGGGCGAGTCTAAAGGAATACCATATTTTCCTTCAGGGTCAATAGAACTTTTTAAAACCTCGGAATAACTTGATACAATAGGACAATTGAAGCTATTAACAGAATTTTTTTGTTCCTTGTGTTCATAGATTACCATTGGAAAGAAAATCCGATCAACTTTTTTCTCAATAAGATCAATAATATGACCGTGTGCGAGTTTTGCAGGAAAACAAATATTGTCTGACATCACAGAGCCCAGACCTTTTTCATACATGTCAAGCGTAGAAACATCTGAAAGCTGAACATTGAAGCCGCATTCCGTAAGCAAGGTATTCCAAAACGGAAAATTTTCATACATATTTAAAATACGTGGAATTCCTATTGTTTGCTTTGCTATGGCATTTGTTTTTGTATTTCTGTTAAACAGAAGCTGATTTTTATAATCGTAAATATTAAATCCTTTTTCTTTCGCGCTTCCTTTATTAACAAAAACCGACTCGCATTTGTTTCCCGAAAAATAGGAGTTGCCGTTACTGAAAATAAATTTAGTTATAGCGCAAAGATTTTCGCAGCCCTTGCATCTTATAATTTTTGTTTCGTAATTATTTACGGCATCCAGAAATTGAAATCCGATAAAAGTGGAGGCTTGTTCGTTTTTCCTGTGCTTTTCAATAGCGTAAAGAGCTGCGCCGAATGCGCCCATCAGTTCAGGAATATCAGAGCAGGTTACTTCTTTTCCGGTAAGCACTTCAAGTGCCCTGTGAACAGAAGGATTTTTAAATGTCCCGCCTTGTACAACGATGTGGTCTCCCAGCACCGACATATCTTTTATTTTAAGAACTTTGAAAAGACAGTTTTTTATTACCGAATAAGAAAGACCTGCTGAAATATCTTCTACCTGCGCTCCTTCTCTGAGCGATTGCTTTACTTTTGAATTCATGAAAACCGTACAACGCGTACCAAGCTCACAAGGTTCTGTAGCATTGCAGGCTGCACTGGCAAAATCAGCAACTTTGAACCCAAGATTATTTGCAAAGCCTTCAATAAAAGAACCACAGCCCGAAGAGCAGGCTTCATTAATCTCAATATTATTTATACTTCCATTATTGATAAACATTGCTTTCATATCCTGCCCGCCAATGTCAAGAACAAAACTAACCTGTTTATCAAATTTTCTGGCAGCCATAAAATGCGCTATGGTTTCCACGATTCCGTAATCCATTCCAAATGCAGCTTTGATAATGTCTTCGCCATATCCGGTAACTGTGCATTTCAGAATTTTCGCAGTTTTTCCTTCTTTAACACATGCCTCTTCAAAGCCTTTTATCCCTTTTATAACTGCATCAAGAGGATTTCCTTTATTGTTATCATAATGACTGTAAAGTATTCTTTCTTTTTCATCAATAACAACAATTTTTGTAGTTGTTGAACCGGAATCAACACCCATGAAGCACTGAACATCTTTAAAATCTACAATATTTACTCTCTCAACTTTATGAAGAGATTTTTTTATACGCCATTCTTCTAATTCTTCAATATTTTTAAACAGGGGTTTCAGCCTGTTTGAATACACAGGAACAACTTTACTTTTGTCAATTAGTAGATCTTGTAATTCAAGAATGGAAATATTTATCCGGTCAGTGTTTTCTGCCAGCGCAGCTCCAATCGCAGGTATCAGTTCAGGCTTTTCAGGCATTATAACATCATCATTTGTAAGTTTCAGGACTTTCATAAAAGTCATACGCAGACTTTCGATAAAGCTGAATGGACCTCCAGAAAACATGACTTTGGGAACTACATCATATCCGCGCGCAAGCGTATTCATAACCTGAATAGCTGTAGCATGAAAAACAGAAGATGCAATATCTGCCTTGCTTATTTTTCTTGATATAAGATTTTGCACATCGGTTTTTGCAAAAACGCCGCATCGGGATGCAATAGGGTAATTTTGTTCTGAAAGCCGCGCCTCTTTATCAAGATCCTCAACCTTTATATTCAGCAAACTTGCCATCTGGTCAATAAATGCGCCGGTACCACCTGCACAGTTACCATTCATGCGGATGTCGGGTTGTTTGCCTTTTTGAAAAAATATCATTTTTGCATCTTCACCGCCAAGGTCAATCAACGTATGAACCTGCGGATATTTATGGCGCACAACTTCTGCTGATGAAACTACTTCCTGAATAAAAGGAATGCCTGTTTTTTCAGAAACGCCCATACCCGCAGAGCCTGTATTAATAAGGCTTATCGTAATATTGCCCAGTTTTTCATGTGCTTCGCCAAAAATTGCAGAAATAGTTTTCACAATTTCCGTGTTGTGGCGTCTGTATGCTGAAAATATAATGTTACCTTTTTCATCGAGAATAACTGCTTTTGCAGTGGTAGAGCCAACGTCAACACCTGCCCTGTAAGTAATAGTCATAAATAAAATTTATTTTTTAATGAAAAGAATGATGGACTCACTGATAACTTTTTTCCGTTCTTCAATAAATTGTTGAAATTTATTTTCGTCGTTGTCGAACAGATACTCTTCCAGCAAAGGTTTTGCAAGGAAAGGAAAGACACAAAGGCTGAAAATGTTTACCACAAAGTGTTCGATAGGAAAATTACGCAGCACGCCGCCCATTTTTTCAAGCTCCATTTGCACGAGTAATTTATCCAATTTAATACCTTTTTTGTTTATAATATTGAATACGGTATGCGGGTCGCGGCTCATTTCATGTACAATCAGTCCCGGCAGCATAGGATTTTCGGTAAGTACATTCAAATAATTTTCTACGAAAAGTTCAATTTTTTCAAAAAGAGGAATTGGCATCTCAATAATTTTATTGAAGCGCGGAGTTATTCTATCAAGCGATTCGGCAAATATTATTTCAAAAAGTTTTTCTTTATTTCTGAAGTAATAATGCAAAGAAGTACGGCTTATCTGAGCTTCATCTGCTATCTCCTGCATGGTGGCTCCGTCCATACCTTTTCTGGTAAAAACAGTTTTTGCAGCTTCTAAAATTTTAGTTTCAGAATCCTGATCTTTTAAACTTTCTACAATCATAATTTTTTATAACATTTTAACAAATAGACACTTGAATTTGTTTATGGTGTCAAACAATCATGTTAGACACTCTTGTCTGACAAAGGTGTCAAAAATAGAAAAAAGATTTTATTTTGCAAAAAGCAATACGTATTTTTATATGTTTGTTAAAAATTTCAATTATGGTAAAAAGAAAACAACGGTTTACAAGAAAAGTAGGATTTCCTCCAGAAAGTCTCATCTATACAGGTGATAAAAAAATAGATCCCAGTATAATAAACCTTGTTGTTTATAATGGATTCTGCTGCCAATCCATGGTTAGTGAAAATTTTCAGCAGATAATATCAGAAATCAAACCCGATTGTGTTAATTGGATAAACCTTAACAGTCTTAATAAAATTGATCTGATAGAAAAAATCGGAGCTCATTTTGAAATACACAACCTTGTTCTTGAGGATATCCTTAACAGCGAACAGCTTCCAAAATTTGAAGAAACAAAAAATCATCTTTTCATTACACTTAAATATTTGAGATATAAAGAAACAGAGCCGGCGATAGAGGCATCACATATAAGTTTCATTCTGGGAAAAAATTACCTGATAACATTTTCTGAAGAGGAATGTGATCTTTTCAGATTAATCAGGGAAAATATTCTTGCAGGAAAAGGTAAATTCAGGCAAAGAAATACTGATTATTTATTTTATGTTCTTCTTGATGCAATTGTTGATAATTATTATCTGGTATATGAATCCATGCAAGATAAAATTGAAACTCTGGAGGATAAAATTATTGAAAACAAATTCGGAAATCTGATTCAGGAAATTCACAAACTTAAAAAAGTTTTATCTTCAACCCGAAAATCAATTTACCCGCTTACGGAGGCCTTCAATAAATTAATTCTTGACAAATCTGAATTTATTAGTCCTCTTATGATGCCCTATATAAACGATGTACATGATCACATTATTCAGTTGACAGATTTATATGAACATAGCTATGAAATGCTAGCTAGTCATATAGATTTGAATATGTCGAATATGAATAATAACATGAATAATGTAATAAAAACACTTACAATTGTTTCAACGATATTTATTCCACTCACTTTTATCGTGGGTGTTTATGGAATGAATTTTAAATACATGCCTGAGATTTCCTGGCCTTATAGTTATCCGGTTTTAATTGCTTTAATGTTTTTAATTAGTGGTACAATGCTAATAATAATGAAGAAAAAAAAGTGGTTTTAATGGCTGATGTAACTCAAATTATATTACTCAATAAAAAATAAATGTAAAAAACATTATATGAGTTATTCAACAATTGATTGCAATAAAAAAATTTCCGGGTTCACATCTATATTATATGTTGATCGGGTAAATGCAAGCGAACAGACTGTAGTAAAGAGATTTGTTAAAGAATAGTTTTTTCCGGTTATTTCGAGAGCAATTCGATAAATTTAGCGTGCCACTTCAATTACCGGAAAAATTTTACTATATCAAATATTTACTCTACAACAACGAATAATTTTTATAGAAAAGAGCAGTAATAATTTTGGAATTTATTCCGGAATTTCAACAAAGATCATCGTAAGATTCAACATTGAGCCTAAATCTTTTCCAACTTCTTCAATATCTTCATCCGAATAATTCCATGTGATGGTAAGTTTGGTTGTATCCGTATTCAATTTAGATAATTCTTTGAAGATAGAATATAACCATTTGGAAGAGCTGGTGTTGACATATTCAAGTTCAATGGTCATAACAGTTTCCGGCTGCGGAGCATTAATATATTGAATAATCCATTCTGTAAGAGGCTGATAAAAACTATAAGTGTTTTCAGGTGTAGACTTTCCCCTGATATCTATGATTCCGGTTTCGGCATCACAAGTAACAGCAGGTGTTCTGTAGGTAGCTTCTTTAATAAATTTTTCCATCCTTATGCACTAATTGCGATTAGTGTTTTCGCATTACAATTTACAAAAATATGTTTTTTTTTTGAAATCCCATTAAAATAATTGAAAAACATAAAAAGGATGTTTTCTGAACTGATTTATTCAGGAAAAAAAGTGAAGATGTTCAACACCTTTCTTTATATAGCAGTAAAAAAGTCGGCAGTCAGTGATTGGTAAGCGGTATGGTAGGACTGTAGTATCGTTCCATACTTCGACTTCGCTCAGCACAGGTGGAACGATTGTACAGTACGGATCGAAGGATAAAGCGGTAAACGGTAATTATGAAGACAGGCTTCCTTCTTCAAAAAAAAAATTACGTACCTTAAGTCAAGAAGTAGAACATCTTTTCGGGTTTTTAGCTATTTTTTAATAATTTTGCGACTGTTTTATTTAAATTTTTTTTTTTATGAAAATCTCTTATAATTGGCTGAAAGAATATATTAATATAAATATTGCTCCTGAAGAACTTGCTGAAATTTTAACAAGCATTGGCTTAGAGGTGGGTGCTGTGGATACCTTTGAAACAGTTAAAGGAGGCTTGCAGGGTATTGTTATTGGCGAGGTTGTTACAAAAGACAAACACCCGAATGCAGACAAGCTGAGTGTAACAACAGTAAATATAGGGAGTCTTGATTTATTAAAAATTGTTTGCGGCGCACCTAATGTTGAAGCAGGACAAAAAGTTCCTGTTGCTACAATTGGTACTACAATATATAAAGGAGAGGAAAGTTTTATTATTAAAGAATCCAAAATCAGGGGAGAGCTTTCTCAGGGAATGATTTGCGCAGAAGATGAAATTGGACTCGGTACTTCGCATGATGGCATTATGGTTTTACCTGCCGATGCAGTTATTGGTACATCTGCCCGTGATTATTTCAATGTTACAACGGATACTGTTTTCGAAGTAGATATAACGCCGAACCGCATTGAAGCTGCTTCGCATATTGGCGTTGCACGTGATCTTGCAGCATTTCTTAAACAAAATTATGTTAAACCGGATGTCAGCGCTTTTAAATCTGATAATAATTCAAATTATATTGCTGTTGAAGTAGAGAATTTAGAAGCGTGTCCAAGGTACAGCGGTATTACTATTTCGGGAGTTGCAATCTGTGAATCGCCCGACTGGCTTAAAAACAGGCTTCTTTCCATTGGTCAGCATCCAATTAACAATGTAGTAGATATTACAAATTTTATTTTGCACGAATTCGGACAACCGCTGCACGCTTTTGATGCTGATAAAATAAAGGGAGGAAAAGTTGTTGTAAAGACACTGCCGGTAAATACACCTTTTGTTACTCTTGATAATATAGAAAGAAAGTTACATGGGCAGGATTTGATGATTTGCAATGCCGAAGAGGGAATGTGTATCGGTGGTGTTTATGGCGGAGTTCATTCAGGGGTATCAAACGATACAAAAAATATTTTTCTCGAAAGTGCTTATTTTAATCCTGTTTATATAAGAAAAACTGCTAAAAGACAAGGTCTTTCAACAGATGCATCGTTTTTATTTGAAAGAGGTGTAGACCCGAATGAAACAGTTTTTATACTGAAACGCGCAGCAATGCTCATTAAAGAAATTGCGGGAGGGCAAATAATCTCCGATCTTATTGATGTCTATCCTGCACCTGTTGAAAAGAAAAAAGTACTATTACCTTTTGAAAAGGTTGATAAGCTTATCGGTAAACAAATAGGAAATGATACGATTAAAGATATTTTAAAACGTTTAGAAATTAACATTGTTAAAGAAACCGAGAAAGAGCTCGAATTGGAAATTCCAACTTTTAAAGTTGATGTTTACAGAGAAGCAGATGTTATTGAAGAAATTCTACGTATTTATGGATATAACAATGTTGAAGTCCCTAGTGTTCTGAATGCATCTTTATCCTACCAGCAGCAGCCGGATTTCGAGAAAATTACCAATATGATTGCAGACTACCTCTCTGCAAATGGATTCAATGAAATAATGTGCAACTCTCTTTCCAAATTTGAGTACTATGATAACAATGCTTTATTCTCTCAGGAAAAGCTTGTCCAAATTCTGAATCCTCTCAGTAATGAACTGAATGTTATGCGTCAAAGCCTCTTGTATGGTGCGTTAGAATCGGTTGTCTATAATTTAAACAGAAAAAATCAGAACCTTCGCTTATATGAATTCGGAAATTGTTATCAGATAAAAAATAAAGATGGCAAATCAGTTCCCGAAAAATATTTTGAAGATTTTCATTTATCGCTTGTGTTTACAGGTCTTCAAAGTGAACCCAACTGGGTAAGCCCTGCAAAACCTGTCAGTTTTTTCATCATGAAATCCTATGTTGAAAATATTTTAACACGACTTGGAGTGTATACTGAAAAGCTTGAAAAGTCTATATCTGCATTAGATATTTTCAGCGACGGGCTTGTGTATAAAACATCCGGAAAAGAGCTTCTTTACATGGGTTCGGTTCACAGAAAAACATTAAAAAAATTCGATATTCAGCAAGAAGTATTTTATGCAGATATCAACTGGACTGTTTTATTCGGCATGTTAAAAAATAATAAAGTAAAATATGCTGAAATTCCTAAATACCCTGAAGTAAAAAGAGATCTCGCCCTTTTACTTGACAAACAAATATCTTTTGAACAAATAAAAACACTTGCGCAAAAAACAGAAAAGCATTTATTAAAAGAAGTAAATCTGTTCGATGTTTATGAAGGTAAAAATCTCGGTGAAAATAAAAAATCCTATGCCGTAAGTTTTATTTTGCAGGATGAAAGAAAAACATTAACAGATAAGCAAATTGACACTGTGATACAATCTTTGGTAAAGGCTTTTGAAAAAGAATTCGGAGCGAAATTACGTTAACGTTCTATTTCATTTTTGTAGATGAAAAACATCAGAGAATATCTTAAAGACAGCTCTAAAATAAACGCGGTTATTACATCAGAAGTTATACTGAAAAATAAAAAAATACTGCATTCTTTTTTTGATATGGCATTTTCGGAAGAAGAAAAATATTCAATAAGGGCATCCTATGTTATTTGTCATTTAAGTAAAGTTAATCCGCATTTTATAAATCCTTATGCGAATAGTATAATTTCGAAATTTTCTGAAATAAATAATTCAGGTGTTAAAAAGAATTTTTTGAAAATTTTCGAAAGCTATATTCATATTAAAGATGAAGAAATGCTAGGTAAGCTAATTGATGTCTGCTACTCATTTCTTATCAGACCATCTGAGTCTCTTGCAACAAGAATTTACAGCATGCAGATTATATTTAACGCTGCAAAAGAAATACCCGAACTAAAAACAGAGCTGAAACTTGTACTCGAAGAAATACTAATTGAAGAAATGCCTTCCCTGACGCAGAGAGCCAAAAGACTTTTGAAAAGGTTATAGACCGCCCTCAACGTATTCAGACTTTTCATTATTATATGAAACTGCTATTTTATTTTTACTTTATTTGAATTATTTTTTACTTTTCAAATACTTTCCGGTTTTCGCGCTGCGTTATACAGAAAAATCAATATTCAGCCGGCTTTCATTGATTTTCATGTCGCGATTCTGTGAAAAAATTCCTATTGTTTAATTTAAATTTTTGAGTTATGAAGTCGTTAGAAAATAATTTGGATATTGATGAGATTACATTTGAAAAGCGTAACAAAGAATACGGTGCTTATGATCTCAGAAAAAATTACAAAAAACGTATGATTCTGTCTGTTTTTGTAGCTGTGGGTTTCCTGATGCTTTCAGTGGGAACACCTTTTATTCTTGCCAACATAAATCAGGGAGCAGGATTTGAGTTTATCAACAACCAAACAGTTACTGTAGACCTTATTGATAATCCGAATGACGAACCCTCTCCACCTCCCGAGCCACCGCCTCCTCCTCCCCCGGATAAATCACTAGAAAAAGCTGTGAAATTCGAAGCACCCAAAGTTGTTGATGATAGTGAAGCAGACGACGAAATTATGTCAATGGATGATATTTCTGAGAATTTGAAAAACGAAAACATTGAACCCGATTATGATGATCAATTAGATATAAAACCGGAAAACAATGCGTTGATTGATGATTCAGAAATGGCTCCGCCTCTTACTTATGCAGAAGAAATGCCCGCATTCCCCGGAAGCGATGACGCGTTAATGCAATTTATCGGCAATAATATTATTTATCCGCAGGAAGCAAAAGAAATGAATATTCAGGGTAAGGTTTATATTTATTTTGTGGTCAACAAAAAAGGCAAAGTTGAAGATGTCAGATTAGAAAGAGGAGTAGACCCCTTGCTCGATAATGAGGCATTAAGAGTAATAAAATTATTGCCAGATTTTGCTCCCGGAAAAATGGGAGGACACCCTGTTAAAATATCTTTGATTGTTCCTATTAAATTTACACTTGCTCCCTAAAAATAAATATCTTTTTTCAGGCCGGGTAAATCCGGCTTTTTTTGTTGATAAAATTTTAATATTCGACTATATTATTCAAAAAGTTTATTATTTTTGTATCATTAATCCTAAATAATTATTCTATGAAGAAATTATTCAATTTATTAGCCGCTCTGATTCTTGCATCAGGAAGCCTGTTTGCGCAAATCAATCCAACTTCTTCCCCCTATTATACAGATGGGATTTACTCCATTACTGCAGATTCATCAATTGTTGGGAACAAAAAAATTGTAATGTACAAACCCAGTATTCCTCCGATTGTGAAGTATCCTGTTTTATTATTTCAACCGGGCGCAAATGGGTTGTTCGGTGGAACCATCAATGTTCATACCTATGATTTGTATTTAAAACATCTTGCATCTTATGGTTTTGTTACAATGGTTATTGATGAAACATCTGCGGGATTTCCTTCCGGCACAACCATGTCGGCCTGCTTAACATGGGTTAAAGAGCAAGCAAGAAGCAGCAGCGGTCACTGGCTGGCAAATTATGCCGATACAAATAAAATTGTTGTGGGTGGTCATTCTAATGGAGGTGTGAATGCTTGCGAAACATTGGCAGATAACCCTTTAGACGTAGCAGGAATTGTATTTTTCGCATCGTACCCGAGCACTTTTCCAACTCCTAATATCAGCGGGTACACGGGGAAAGTTCTCAACCTAGCAGGTGAGGATGATGAATCAAGCACACCCTCTGCATGCTATACTGGTTATGGAAAATTTACATCCTCTGATTGCAAAACATGGGTGCTGATTACAGGAATGGGACATGGAGGTTTTGGAGATTACGTGAATACAAGCCAGCCCGTTGGCTTCATCGGTCGTGATAATGCAACTGCTACTGTAAGACATTACCTTGTAAGTTTTATGTTAAGCCAGTTTAAAAATAACACAACTGCTGCAAATAATCTTTTTACATCTACCTTAAGACCTAACACAACCAGTGAGTTTGAAACAAGCTGTAGTACTACAACAAAAAACGATTTAACATTAATGAATGAAGATATTTTTGTATATCCAAACCCCGCTATTGATAAAATATTTATTTCAATGGCAAATGAAATGCATGATAAAGCTTCTGTAAAATTGTATAATGCTACAGGGCAAATTTGTGCAGCTTCAACAGTGAATAATTCTTATGCTGAAATATCACTTGAAAACCTTCCGGTAGGAATGTATCTGATTCGGGTTGAATCTGCAAATAGCATACAAATGCGCTACATTATAAAGCAATAAATTTTTCTCAAACATTTTTGAAAAAGGACTGTGGTAACAGCCCTTTTTTTTCCCACCGTTCACGCTCGTCGCTGCGGCGACTCCGTGCCCAAAATTAGCCTCGTCTCAACGCAGGCAAAAAAGCACGCAGACGAGTGCAGGAATAGAGCATTTGCAAATGAATGAATTTTTGTTAAAATCACATTAACCTTAAAATTGGTAATCGGTGGCTGAGCCTTTCCACCGGCAGCGAAGCTGCACCCCAAGAATCGCGTTCGTCTCAGCGCAGGCAGGCAGACGAGTGTGAGAGTAGGAGTCGAACGCAAACATCGATTCCTTTAAAATACCTGTCCTGAAATTCTCCTTAAAACATTAACATTCGTAGGGAAAATTGAATGGGTTGTCGATTATTTTTTCAATTTATACATCTGTGCATTAATTTTGATATTAAATTATATACAAAATGAAAATGGCACAGAGAAATAAAAAAAATATTTTAGTTGCAGCTTTAATAGCAATCGTGTTAATAAGTCAGGATGCAAACTCACAAGGGATTTTAGAATGGCGTGGAACGGATAGGAAAGGCGTTTTCAACGAAATAAACTTATTGGAAAAATGGCCGGAAAATGGACCTGCGCTTATATGGGAATTTGCAGGTTTAGGAAGCGGATACGGCTCTCCCGTTATAACAAATAAAAACATTTTTATAAATGGGGAAATTGACACGATAAGCTATTTATTCGCTTTAGATTTAAATGGGAAATTTCAATGGAAAACAGCCATAGGAACAGAGTGGGTGCAAAATTATCCCGGATCAAGAACTACTCCTACCGTCGTTGATAATCTTATATATGTTACTACCGGCATGGGGACACTTGCATGTATTGATGCAAATTCCCGAAAAAAAATTTGGTCTGTAGATTATACCAAAGATTTTCATGGTCCATTACCCCGCTTTGGATTCTCTGAGTCGGTTGCTTTTGAGGGTGATTTAGTTTTCTGTAATCCTGGATCAAAAGATACGAATGTTGTTGCATTAGACCGATTCACAGGGAACATAAAATGGATTTGCAAAGGGGCGGGTGAAATGACCTCTTATTGCTCTCCCCTTATTTTAAAAATAGGAGGGAAAAATATTTTAATAAATTTTTCGAAGAGCACTCTTATGGCGATTGACACAAAGGATGGAAAATTACTTTGGGAGCACAAACAACAGGGAGACGGCGATTGTCAGGTTAATACTCCCTGGTATGAGGATGGCTTTATTTATTATATTGCAGGAAATGGAAACGGTTCTGTAAAACTTAAACTTTCTGACGATGGAACCAGCATCACCGAAGTCTGGAAAAATCTGGCATGTGATGGACTTACAGGTGGGTTTATAAAATGGAAAGATTATATTTACTCAGCAGGGTACGAAAGAAGATTTTGGTACTCATTAAATGCAAATACTGGAAAAGTAATTGATTCACTTAAGTTCGATCGAGGAACAACTCATTTTGCTGATGGGAAATTATACCTTTACAATGAAAGAGGACAAATGGCACTTGCAAATCCAAATGGGTCTAAAATAGAAATCATAAGTTCATTTAAAATAACCAAAGGCACAAAGGCGCACTTTGCTCATCCTGTTATTTATAATGGAATTTTATATATCAGACATGGTAAATCTTTATTGGCCTATAACATTAAAAAACAATAAAAATGAAAACAATGAATGCAAAAATATTTTTTTTCGCAATCGTAATAATATTTTCTATTTCGGGATATGCGCAAGAACTTAATCTGGATCAAATTCTGGATAAATACTATAAAGCTATGGCATTGGATAAATTTCAAAAAATAAACACGGTTCTTATGAGCGGAACCACTATTCAAAATGACGCCATGCCATTAAAAGTATATAAAATGAGACCAGACTTTTTTTTAATGGAATTCGATGTTCAGGATATTACCGCTTATCAGGCCTATGATGGTAAAACAGGATGGATGACTGCTCCCTGGACTGGTAACAACGCCCCGCAAATCATGAACGAAGATAGATTGAAAGATGTAAAAAACAGAGCCGATTTTGATGGTCTGCTATACAATTTCAAGCAAAAAGGACATAGTTTATACCTAAATGGAACAGAGAAAATTGAAAACAAAGAAGCTTATAAAATAAAAATAATACGCAAAGACGGGGGGAGTGAATTTCTGTATATTGACAAGGAAAATTTCTATATAATAAAAAGATTATCGTATAGAAATATAAGGGGACAGGAAATAACTGTTGAAACCTATTATTCAGAATATAAAATTATTGAAGGAATTCCTTTTGCATTTTCTACAACAACATATTTTGGAGGACAATTATACTCAAGCTCCCAATATGATTCCATTCAACTTAATGCTGAAATTGACACTCATATTTTTCAAATGAAAAAATAATAAGCTTGGTACTCCGAGTACCTCTTTTATCCTTTTGCTCACAATAAATTATTTGCTGTTCTTCGTCGCAATAAGCGAATTATAAACATTGTAACAATATTTGTATTTTTCGATAAATAGTGTTAGCAAGAAAACCTTTGTTTTTTGCTTGACAGTGTCAGTGCTTGATAAGAAAACGTCAAGTTCAAGGTGATACATTGAGCTTGACGAAATGCTTTCGAAGACCTGAAAATCAAGAGTGTACTAATGCACATGCGATGCGTTGAGCTAAGCTGAAACGACTGTTTTTCAGGTCGAGAGTAACAGGGCAAACACCCTGTGAGTGTTTGAGCCAGCTAGTGCGGATGATTGACGTTTTCTTGCAAGGACTAAATATAAAATACAGAAAAAGCTGATAATTTCCTATATTAGCGTACATTGTTCCGCCGCGGGATAGGCGACTCAGCGCAGGCAAACAGGCAAGCAGACGATTTCCTGCTCTTCTTCCATGTGGCATAATGCAAAGTTCCTGTTCGGCAAGAAGTGATGGCAGAAAAGTTACTCTTTAATCCAATATTCACAAAAAATAATTTTCATAAAATATTTTAATATCAGATAATATTTTATTGTATATCTTTAAGACGTAAAAATTTTAGAAACACTTAAAATACTTCGACTATGAAAATTTTACTTATTCAAACCGGTGGCAGTATTGATAAAGATTATCCGCAAACAAAACTCGGGTATGCTTTCGTAATAACAGATTCGGCAGCTCTCAGAGTTTTTGAGAAAATAAATCCCTCTTTTGAATATGAGTTTCTGCCTTTATTTAAAAAAGATAGTCTTTTAATTACAAATGAAGACAGGATGGAGTTGTATCAGGTATGTAAAAATGCTATGGCAGAAAAAATAATTATTACGCATGGAACAGACACAATGATTGAAACTGCAGAATTATTATCTGATATTAAAAACAAAGCAATAATTATTACCGGCGCATTCAGACCTGAACAATTTAAAAATTCTGATGCAGATTTTAACATTGGTGTTGCAATAGGTGCGTTAAATCTACTAAAGGAAGGAGTATATATTGCTATGAACGGATGCGTTTTTTCTTATGATGAAGTGAGTCGTGATGAAAATGGAAAATTTATTGAAAAATGAAAAAAGAAGAAATCCTGCTTAAAACAGAAGAATTTGTGAAACAATGTATGGAAGGAGATTCCTCTGGTCATGACTGGTGGCACATTCACAGAGTTAGAAATATTGCTGTTAAGATTGCAAAAGTAGAGAATGCAGACCTTTTTATTGTTGAATTGGCAGCTTTACTTCACGATATTTCAGACTGGAAATTTTCTGATGAAAAAGAAAATCAAGAACAATCAAAAGTCAGAATATGGCTTGAACAGATGAAGGTTGAGGACAACTTTATATCACATATTTGCGAAATCATCAAAGATCTTTCTTTTAAAGGAGCAGGTGTTTCAACTAATATGAAAACTTTAGAAGGAATAATTGTTCAGGATGCAGACAGATTAGATGCTATCGGAGCCATTGGTATTGCAAGGACTTTTGCTTATGGAGGATCGAAAGGAAGAGAAATTTACAATCCGAAAATTTTGCCTGTTTTACATCAATCGTTCGAAGAGTATAAAAATACCAAAGCCCCTACTTTAAATCATTTTTATGAAAAACTTTTACTTTTGAAAGATCGCATGAATACTGATTCAGCAAAAAATATCGCTGTGGAAAGACACTCTTTTATGGTAACATTTCTTGAACATTTTTTCATGGAAACTTGGTTGAATAAAGAAAGCTACTCGGAATAATCAATCCTTCATCAACCTGTTATAAATCTCATGACACACCCATGCATCCGTTGCGGCATAACGAACCTGACCATCGCTGAGTTCATCTGCTTCCCAGTCTGACAAGCGTTGGGATTTTGATATTCTGATATTTAAAATTATTGCAGCTAATTTTTTCAAACTGAAATTCTCAATATCAAATTTCTTCACCATATCTTGCAGTTCTATGAAATTTTCTGCTTTAAAAGGAGTGATTTTTTGAAGAATCCGGATATCTTCCCGAACTGCTGCCCCGACTTTAATAATTGCAGGATCAGCCAAAATATCAACAATACTTTGCGGAAGACCCATTTTATTTATTCTGAACAGATAAACTTTTGATTCTGTGGAAAGTTGCAGGAGCGCAACCGGATTTCTGTTTGATTTTCCTTTATGGAAACTTGGTTTTGTTTCAGTATCAAATCCAAGAACCGGGCTTTTTTTCAAAACCGCAACCACTTCTTCCACCGCCTCAATGCTGCTAATCACCTGAACCTCTCCCTCATACAACACTCTTGGCAGTTGGTTTAGTTCCTCTGTACTTATACTGTGTATATATTCCACAAACGATTTTTTTTAATTTTCAAATATATATATGAAAGCCTTTCCCGCAAAGCAGAATTTACAAAAGTTATAATCAAAATTAATAAGCTATGAAACAAGTGATTATGTAAGGAAATGAACAATTTTAGGAGTGGGAATGCCATTCAAGCCGATGTTCATCATTGCGAAGTATTTTATTATTGTCGAGTAACCATTGTACAACTTTCAGAACTTTATCTTCATCTGTTGAAACACGGTCTACAAGATCATCTAACAGCAAAGATTCCAATTTTAAAATCTTTTTTATCTGTTCAAGCACAGCGTCAAATTCTAACTTGCTTAAATCCAGTTTATTTCTGCGAACACAAATGTCGCACTGCCCACAACGAAAACTTTCCGTATCACCAAAATATGAAAGTAAAACCTGACTGCGGCATTTCGTTGTTCCATTGGCATACATCAGCGCTGACGCTACTCGTTTTTCATAACGCTCTTTTCTGTCATAATACGACTCTTTTGATATGAAAAGATTCTTATCATCAAGCCGTTCTTCAAGAAAAAAGATTGAGGGCGTGTTTTTGCGTGGATTGTATTTGATAATATGCAGTGATTGAAGCTTAACCAAGTATTTGTAAATAATTTCCTGGGTTGTTTTAGATTTAGTTGCAAGCGCCAGCTCATCAATAGGCGTATAATCATTAAAAACTCCCGTATAAGAACGAAGCAACAATTTAATAAAACCATCAAATTGTGCATTTAGCACCTGAAATTTGTAAAGATCGTCCCTGTTTACGATAAATAATATTCTTGAAGGCGCATTAATCTCATCAGTAACTTCAAGATAACCATTGCATTGAAGTATTTTAAGGCTGCTTAAAACAGTAACTGCCTGAAGCTGGTATGCTTTACATATATCAAAAACATTAAAATCAAAAGACAGTCCTTTTCCTCCTCCTACCGGAACTTTGTAAAAATTACCGATTGCATTATAAACATTTTTAATATACGAAATTTCAGGAAAATTATCAGTCATGCTTTTTTCCAGCCTCTTTTTATCAACTCCGTCATAAAGGAGAACAGCATAAGCCTTTTTTTCGTCTCTGCCTGCTCTGCCCGCTTCCTGAAAATAAGCTTCCAGCGAATCCGGCAAATCAATATGCACTACCACACGTACATCAGGTTTGTCAATACCCATTCCAAATGCATTGGTAGAAACAATAACCCTTGTCTTTCCCTTTTTCCAGTCAGCCTGTCGCGTATCGCGTATTTCATTTGACAAACCGGCATGAAAATAATCGGCAGAAATTGAATTTTTAATAAGAAATTCTGCTAGTTCTTTTGTTCGTACGCGACTGCGAACATACACAACAGCAGAGCCATTTACCTGCGTTAAAATTTTTTGCAGATAACGTGTTTTATCCTCCACATTTCTCACGATATACACTAGATTTTTTCTTTCAAAACTCATCTTAAAAAGATTCTTCGTTTTGAACATGAGTTTTTCTTGTATGTCGTTCACAACATCAGGAGTAGCTGTAGCCGTTAATGCAAGCACAGGAATACCGGGAAGCAATTCTCTTAAATTTGCAATTTTAAGATACGAAGGTCGGAAATCATAGCCCCATTGGGAAATACAATGCGCCTCATCAATAGCCAAAAGATTAACAGGCATACTTACCACACGCTGGCGGAACATTTCTGTATCCAAACGTTCGGGAGAAACATAAAGAAACTTTATATCCCCGAAAACACAATTGTTTAATTGAATATCTATTTCATGAGAAGATAATCCCGAATGTATGGCAACGGCTTTAATATCGCGCTTTTTAAGATTTTCAACCTGATCTTTCATTAAGGCAATAAGAGGCGTAACTACAATGCAGATTCCTTCAACTGATAAAGCATAAACCTGAAAGATTACAGATTTTCCGCCCCCTGTAGGCAACAATCCAAGCGTATCTTTGCCCTCTGCAACAGAACGGATAATATCCTCCTGCAAAGGACGAAAATTAGGATAACCCCAATAACGCGTTAATATTTGCCTGTATCTGTCCATGTTAATCACAAATATAGCAAATTAATACCATTTCCCAAAATGCTCATTATTTGTTCATATCTTTACTTTGCGCTGATTTTTTCAAATAATATATTTGTAAGCTATTGTTTTAAAATTTTTCTAAAAAAAAATATGAATAGTACGGAAATAGAAAATATTATTTTAAATTATTTTAAATCTTTTAATATTAAAAGACTTGGAGTATTTGGTTCGTTTGCCAGAAATGAACTTAAATCTAATAGTGATATTGATATTTTAATTAAATTTAAAAATACACCCTCACTTTTACAATTAATAAAAATTGAAAATGATTTAAGTGAAAAGTTAGGCTATAAAGTTGACCTGATAACAGAAGGAGCTTTAAAAAATAAAAAAATTAAAGACAGTATAAAAAATGATTTAATTATTATTTACAATGCATAAAAGTGATCTGGTATATATCGAGCATATTTTAGATTGCATTAAAAAAATCAAAAAATTTAAAACATTATTGTCCGACAAAAAACAGGGTGCTCCTACGAAGTTCATTTATTATTTAGTCACGCCTGCCTGCCTCAATGGCTTGAGTACGGCTGGCAGGTAGTGACGTACTGTTTATAAAATAAAACAATTTATAAAAAGATGGAAGCTCCATAGGAGTGCCCTGTTTATAATACGAATTGTAATGAAAAGGTTAAGCTACATAACAAAATTTTGTCGGACTATAGTGAATTTAATAACTGTTTATTGCAAACATTTTTTTTAAATCTGAATAATGCAAGAAAAAATACTAATCTTAGATTTTGGCTCGCAGTACACACAACTGATAGCGCGCCGTGTAAGAGAGCTGAATGTATATTGCGAAATTCATCCTTTCAATAAAGCACCGGAAATTACAAAAGAAATAAAAGGTGTTATATTATCGGGAAGCCCATTCTCTGTACGCGACCCGCAATCTCCCAATCCAAATCTCTCTGTATTCAGGGGGAAGCTTCCATTACTGGGCGTGTGTTACGGAGCGCAGCTTATGGCGCAAAAATTCGGTGGAGAAGTTACTGCATCGAAACACCGAGAATACGGGCGCGCCATGCTGAATATTACTTCTCCCGATAATGAACTTCTGAAGAATGTTCCTGTTCAGACTCAGGTTTGGATGTCGCACGGAGATACCATTGCTAAAATCCCCGAAAAATTTCAAATAATAGCAAGTACGCCCGATGTTAAAGTCGGAGCTTTTCAAATTTCCGGTGAGCAAACCTGGGGAATTCAATACCATCCGGAAGTATATCATTCTACAGATGGTTTACAAATGCTTAAAAACTTTATTGTTTCTATCTGTGGTTGCAGTCAGAACTGGACTCCGGCTTCTTTTATCGATAGCACGATTTCTGAAATTCGTAACACGGTGGGAAATGAAAAAGTAATACTGGGCTTATCAGGAGGCGTTGATTCTTCTGTTGCCGCAGTATTGCTGCATCAAGCAATTGGAGAAAATCTTACCTGCATTTTTGTTGACAATGGATTGCTACGAAAAAATGAATTCGGCAAAGTTCTCGACTCCTATAAAAACATGGGATTAAATGTTATTGGCGTTGATGCGGGAAAACAATTTCTTGATGCACTTTCAGAAATAACAGATCCTGAAAAAAAACGCAAAGCCATCGGTCGCGTGTTCATTGAGGTTTTTGATCAGGAAGCACACAAGATTGAAAATGTAAAATGGCTGGCGCAGGGAACAATTTATCCAGATGTCATTGAATCACTTTCTGTGAACGGTCCTTCTGCAACCATCAAATCGCACCACAATGTTGGCGGTTTGCCCGATTTCATGAAATTGAAAATTGTAGAGCCTCTGAAACTTCTTTTTAAAGATGAAGTGCGCAGAGTTGGAAAAGAACTGAAAATTTCCGATACCATTTTAGGAAGGCATCCATTCCCAGGACCCGGCTTAGGCATTCGTATTCTGGGAGAAGTTACTGCTGAAAAAGTCCGCATTGTTCAGGAAGCAGATGATATTTTTATTGAGGGATTGAAAGAATCGGATTTGTACAATCGGGTGTGGCAGGCCGCAGTTATTTTACTTCCTGTGCAATCCGTAGGAGTAATGGGCGATGAACGCACTTATGAAAACGCTGTGGTGTTACGCGCCGTTTCTTCTACCGATGGAATGACAGCCGACTGGGTACATCTGCCTTACGAATTCTTGAGTAACATGTCCAATAAAATTATCAACAATGTGAAAGGGATTAATCGTGTAGTATATGATATTAGTTCCAAACCGCCTGCAACAATCGAGTGGGAGTAAAATAACCGCAACCTGCACAACTTGTCAACCTTAGTGAATTTTAGTGTCCTTAGTGGCTTAGTGGTAAAATATAACACTCAATATCCAATATTCAACCTGCAACATTCAACCTGCAACAACTTGTCAACCTTAGTGAATTTTAGTGTCCTTAGTGGCTTAGTGGTAAAATATAACTCTCAATATCCAACATTCAACCTGCAACATTCAACCTGCAACATTCAACCTGCAACCTGCAACCTGCAACAACTTGTCAACCTTAGTGAATTTTAGTGTTCTTAGTGGCTTAGTGGTAAAATATAACTCTCAATATCCAACCTGCAACCAAAAAAAACATCAAATACCCAATAATATTTTATTCTCTTGATCTCATAAACCCAATTTTCACAGAAACCCGATAATTTCTACGCATCATCGGATAGCCCATTACTACCTGATAGTCTGTATCAAATATGTTTGCAATCAATGCCTGAATTGTGTATTGCGCTTTGCTTGTTTTGAAAGAAACACCAGCACCAGCATCGCTCAACATATAGGGAGGCAAATACCATGAATTATCCGTATAAATAAATCGTTTGCCCGTATAATTATAACTGTAGTGAAGAAAAATATTTTTCCATTGTGCGTGCAGAAATGAATTTAACGTATGATAAGGCACATATATAAGTTGTTTTAATTGAGCATCTACTTTGTTTACTGCATTTGTATATGTGTAATTTGAAGACAGCGCCCATTTCATTTTTTTAATTTCCCCTGAATATTTTACAGACATTTCTATTCCTTTAGAGGTTACATCTTTAAGATTTTGAGCTGTCCAGAAAGATGAGCCTTCCTGAGGTATCCAGACGATATTATCTTTTGTTTCCGAATAAAAAAATGCAAATTGTGCATTCAGTTTTTGATTGTCATTGTTTAATTTGATGGTAGCCTCCGAACCTACTTCTGAAAAATATCCTGACTCAGGTTTCAGCTCTGTATTTCCTCCCGGATTCCAGTACAAATCATTCATGCCCGGAAGCTTATAATTTCTGCAAAAACTACCTTTCAGTTTCAAATCATATTTTTTTTGTAAAATGTACTCCATGCCTAAGGAAGGGACAAATGGAAAATATTTCATATCTGTAATTTCCTGCTTTAGTAATGTAAGAATCGTTAATTTTTCTTTCATCAGAATTGTTTTTGCGCCTGCCATTATTGCAATTGTATTTCTTGTTTTTGAATACAGATAATTATTCGTATTCACAAGATTATGCGAGGCATCTAATGAAGATAAAACAATGAATGTATTTGACAAATTATACTTCCCTTCTGTATGCAGGTTAAAAATATTTTCTCTATTTTCAGAATGAATGAAAGCTGTGTTGTTTACATAATCCATGCTGTTCCATAAAAAAGCAAAACGCGTGGTTAAAGTATATTTTTCCTGAACAGAATTCCATTCTGCAGATGATTTAATAAACTCCGTTTTTTGTTTCTCATTGCCATTGCTGCCCGGCAAAAAACATTCATTTTTCTGACTCCATACAGCGAAAGAAGCGGATTGATTTTTTTTCAGTTTCACATATAATTCCTGCATGATTCCTCCATTGGAAAAAGAAGAATTTGTATTTCGTAGATCTTCGCTCCCATCGTATAATTTGTAGGGATAATTGTTTGCAGAATAATTATAAAAAAAGCGTGTATTTGATTGAATGATGCCAATTCCAAGGCCTGCGGAAATATAAGTTCCGTACGAATCAAAACTGCCTGCTGTTTGTGTGATATTCACAGAATATTTACGATTCCAATCAGGCTTATTTACAATATGAATGCTGCCACCAAAAGCTCCGGAATTATTTGATAGTGCGGCTCCTCCCTGATATAAAATTATATTGTCAAATAAAAAAACAGGAAGTGAATTCAAATCAGCCTGACCGAGCATTGTTGAATTTATATTAATACCATTCCACAAAACCTGCGTATGGCTTGAAGCTGCTCCCCTGAATGAAGATGTGGCAATACGCCCCGGTCCATAAGATTTGATAAAAGCAGGAGAGCCTGCTTCTAAAACTCTGGCAAGACTGGCTGCTTGATAATTTTGAATGATTGCGGAATCTATTTCAGTAACTTTAATCCCTGTATAATCCGGAGAATATTTTTCTGTTATTGTAACTTCTTTTATTTTTATTGTATCTGATAAAGACTGCGAAAAACATAGTACTGAAATGCCTTGTATGAATACAAGCAAAAACAAATATTTATGCACTCTTTTCACAAGCTATTGAACAATAATTTTTTCATAAAAAAATTCATGCTCTGTTTTTATTTTCAGAAAATAAAAACCTTTTGAAAACGATTCTGTTAATATAGAAATTTCATCTGTATTCGGTTGCATAAATAATATCTCTTTTCCTGAAATATTAGTAATCACAATAGATTTCATTGTTTTTTCAAACATGGAAATTGTAATTTTTTCTTGAGCAGGATTCGGATAAATACTCAAAATATTTTTTGTTGTTAAAGACAAAATATTACTAGTATTATTATGAATTACACCCACGGCATCCAAATCGAAACCACAGGAATTGAAAGGCGTTGGCCATGGATCATTGATATAATTTCCCTGCGAATCTTTCGTTCCGTAATCTGGATTAATACTTCCCACTACATCAATAATACGCATATGAGAAATCGCTTTAACATTTAAAGCGCAAGCTCCTCTCAGTTCTTCAAGATCAAACGGAGTTCCATAACCGCTTCTGTATTTTCCTGCAAGATTATGCAACTGCCGTGTATCAAGTGTGTCAAAAGCACCAGTTTGTTGTGAGGTTTGTGTAAGAGAAATCGCATGAAACCTGTGATAGTTAATACTGTCAGAGCTTACTTCCACGAATGCCAGTTCTAAAAAATTATCATTAAAACTGTTTTCAAAAATTGCAAAATCAAATCCGGTTCCGTTTGAAATAGGAGGATTAAAGCGAAGTGTAGCAATACCACCATCTCCAAGACTTACCACCATATTATCGGGAACTCCGCATGCTGCCTCATCGTTTCCATAAGAAGCAAGACTGTCGGGATTGTCTGAAATATCCACAGAACCTCTCTGAACCTTACAAGAAGCTGCCCACGATTTAAAACAGGAGCTGTCTTTGTGAATGGCCGTTGTTCCGAAATATCCCACAGGGGGTGCATATTGAGAAAATAATGATAATGGAGTCAACAACAGAAAAAATAATCCAAAAGTGAATTTTTTTCTAACCAAAAACTTACTTTTTTTCAAACACTTTTTAAATTTTATTATCATTTGACAAAGCATTTTGATGTAACCCTATTTTCACTGATTATTTTTATCAGATACATACCAGACGGCAAAAAAGAAACATCAAGTTTTTGCAATCCACCCTCTAAAGCATTTGTGTTTAAACAAATCTTACCTGTTACATCCGAAATTACTATATTTTCTATAGCTTGCATAGAAGAAACAAAAAGATAATTTTGAACAGGATTCGGATAAACATTAACAAAATCGTTTTGTAATTCATCCTTTGTTCCGGATGTTACATCTACATTTACCACTACTGTACCACAAACCTGATAATTTCCCGAAGAAGCGCATATATAAAGGGTATCCTGACATGTATAATTTTTCACAGGAATATTTGGATATATATAGAGAAGACTATCTTCAATATACCAGGAGGAACATATAAACCCATTTGAATTAATAACATTAAAAGTAAGCAACGAATCGTGTGTATCTGCATCATTAAATAATTGATACAAATTTATTATTTCCTGAAAATTATTGTCTGTAAAAAAAATGTTGCTTAAAGTATCTGTAACCTGAGGGATACAGTCTGCAATAAAATCATCCATACAATAATAACCGGGCGTGTTCATTCCCAACTGTCCGTTATCTGTTGATGTCAGTACCATTTCGAGGCTATCCACAACGCCCAGAGACTCAAGGTTTACCCATTCCCAGTCTTTAACAATATAATCCAGATTATTATCCTCGAAGCGATAATCTGCCAGATAAAAATCAATAGTATCGGTTTGTATTCCGCTCCTGTAGCCCCAAATGCTCAATTTAAACCAGTCGGGATCATCGCCACTATCTCCTCCGAATTTTTTTGAGTAGTCATCTCCATCGCGCATGCTGATTGCAGCATAGGTATTATTAGTAACATAAAATCCCCTAACAATTTTAGGATGCTGCGGATTCAATAAAATTAAACGAGTAACAGGATAACAATATCCCACGGCAAATTTTTCAGATTCATTAACGCCTTTACCGGTATAAGAACTATATTGATTTGTAAAACCTGCCGTAATCGTATCACTCATGTTAGAAAAAGCATAGCCATCCCAGGAAGTAAAACCACCGCCCCAGTCTTCAAAATTATTTTTAAAAAAAACAGCGCCGTTCGTAAAACCTCCTGAAAAATCTGAACCATTGTAAAACGAATCAGGTGGGAGCGAAAAGCTTTCAAAAGAAGAAACTGTTTGTGCGAAAACATTACGATTAATGCCGATAATAAACAAACACACTGCAAGAGCAGCAATTCTGATTTTAGAGAAACACAACATAGAGTTAAAAAAATTAGTTAAACAATAATGATTGATGCCCGAAAAAGCAATAAATACATTTCCGGACTGAAACAATCTTTACTCGTAAACTAAACGGAAAAATTAAGGTTGTATTAATTTACCTTAAGCTTTTTGTCCCGAAAGCGTTTGAATAATGATTTTGCAATGGCAGGTCTTCTGACTACTCCACCTTTTCGGCGCCTTCCCGTAACAAATTTATTACAGTGGCTAAGATGCCGATGGTTTAACGGAGATCACAGCAGCGGGTACTGTTCCCGGTTCACACGGGATTCCCTATTGTCTTGTGGTTTGAATAAACACAAAGAACCATTAACAAGTGCAAAAATATAAAAATTTACATAATGTAAATATGCTTTCGGGAAAAAATATTATTCTTTTTTAACAAGCCCACGCTGTTTCGGATTTGTGCCATACTGAACCACACGGGCTCGGATTTGCAATCCGAGGCAATTTTTCGCAATTAAATTTTTGCAGCCCGAATCAAAAAGCAAAAATAGTGCTGTTACATATAAAGCTTGCGTCTTAAAACTGATTAAACAAGTTCGCATATAAAAAATATGTGATATATATCAGCCATATAGCGTCTAAAAATGTGTTAGAAAAAATTATATTTGCTAAAAATTATTAACTAATAAATTATACAACTATGTTATTCGAATTACCAAAATTACCCTATGCTATCAATGCACTGGAACCCCATATCAGCCAGAAAACGCTTGAGTTTCATTACGGCAAACATCATCTGGCTTATGTTACAAACCTGAATGGTTTGGTACCGGGCACAAAATTTGAAAATGCTTCTTTAGAACAAATAATTCGCGAAGCCGATGGCGGAATTTTCAACAACGGTGCGCAGGTTTGGAATCATACATTTTACTGGGAAGGCTTTACTCCTGTCGGTGGTGGAGAACCCGGCGGAAAATTACAGGAAGCAATTCTGAAAAATTTCGGTTCTTTGGCTGAATTTAAAGAAAAATTTACGAAAGCTTCTGCTACTTTGTTTGGCGCTGGCTGGTCGTGGTTGGTTGCAAAACAAGATGGAACACTTGATATTGTTCAGGAGAGCAATGCCGGAAATCCCCTTCGCGCAAATCTGAAACCCCTGCTTACTTGTGATGTGTGGGAACATGCCTATTATTTAGATTTTCAGAACAGGCGACCCGACTATGTAAATACTTTCTGGAATTTAATAGACTGGAAAAAAATCGAAGAAAGATTTAGTAAATAGTGTTTGCAAGAAAACGCCAACTACTGCGTTACTCTTGTCATGAAAACAGTCATTTACAAAAGTAAACTCCTTGGTTTTCATGACTTCGAAAGCCTTGTATTTGACGTTTTCTTTGTCAAACACATTGTTTTCTTGCAGACAAAAAAAATGAATTTTAAAAAAGCAGAGGCGCAATGAATTGCGCCTCTGCTTTTTTTACCATACGCTTAGGCGTAAACCATTTCGAATAAATCTTTTTCCTGATGTAATTTTAAAAGCATCATAAAAATCATCCAACTGATAAACCACTCCATTAACGCGGGCATCAGATGGAGAATGCACGTCTTCACGCAATCTTCTGATTTGTTCTTTTTCCCGAATACTTATTTTCCACATTTGCCCGTAGGAAATAAAAAAGCGCTGAATAGGAGTATATCCGTCAATCTTTTCATCTTTCTTTTCGTTATTTATTTTTTTAAATGCAGTGAGTGAAATTGCTAGTCCGCCAAGATCTGCAATATTTTCACTCAATGTCAGGCGACCATCAACAGTGAAAGAGTCTAACACTGTATAATTATTAAAAAAAGTTACGAGAGGCTCTACCTGATTTAAAAATTTTTCTTCATCCTGAGAAGTCCACCAGTTCTGAGCAGTGCCTTCTTTGTTATATTTTCGTCCTTGTTCATCAAAGCCATGCGTCATTTCATGCCCTATTACTGCTCCGATAGCTCCGTAATTAATGGCATCATCGGCAGAGGGATCAAAAAATGGAGGTTGAAGCATAGCAGCCGGGAAAATAAGTTCATTCTGACTTACGGAATAATAAGAATTGAGTGTTTGTGGCGTTACCGGCCAGCGATTCGGATTTACTGGTTTGTCAATTCTATGTAATTCTTTTTTTACATTAAAAGCAAGGACATTGTAAACATTGCCTATGTAATTTTCATTTGAAACAGTTAAATCGGTGTAATCACGCCATTTTTCAGGATATCCGATTTTAAGACGCATGGCTTCAAGCTTTTCAATAGCCTTGCTTTTTGTTTCAGAAGTCATCCATTGTAGATTTTGAATTCTCTCTTTAAGAGCAGCACGAATATTTTCAACCATAACAACCGCTTTTTCCTTTGAGGCAGAAGAAAAATAGGCATCTACATAAAGCTTACCTACTGCATTGCCGAGTATTTGATTCATTAAAGAAATTACTCGTTTATCTTGTTCCGGTGCTTCCATAATACCTCTTAAAAAACGACTGAAAAATGAAAAATGTTCTTCATACAAACCTCCAGACATGTACTCGGATGCATGATTCAGAATACACCATTTGTAATACATTTTCAATTCTTCCTGAGAAATATTTTTTATCAGCGTATTGAATTCATTAAAAAAATCCGGTTGCCGAACATTTATTTTTTTAGGAGAAACTTCAAGTGTAGCAAAATATTTATTCCAGTTAAAATCCGGAAATTTTTGTTTGAGCTCATCCTGAGAATGCAAATTATAGATTTGTTTAACATCTCTTTGCTGAATAGCAGTCATGGAAACAATTGCCAGTTTTTTTTCTATTTCAAAAACAAGCTTTGCCGCATGTTCTGCTTTATTTTTTTTCATACCAGCCAATTCAAACATAGCGCTTATATGGCTGATGTACTCGCTTTTTACAATTTGAAAATTTTGTTCTTCACTCAGGTACATGTTTTTGTCGAACAATCCGGTTCCTCCCTGACTCAATTGCGCGATAATCATTTTGCTGTTCATTGCATCCGTACCGGGAAAAAAATAGAAAAAAGGATAAATCCCGCGTGCATGAAAAGATGCAAGGTTATTTAATAAATCTTCTTTTGTATTATATTGGTCAATTTGGTCAAACGTTGTTTTAATGAATTTCTTTTGCTCTTTCGCAATTTTAGAAGAATCAATCCCGGAATTATAAAACACGCCAAGTTTTTTTGTGGTTTTAGAAACATTAAGATCGGACAAGCCGGCAATAATTAAAATATTTTGAATTTTTTCCAGATTAATTTCCTCTAATTTCTCAAAAGAGCTGAATCTGCTGAAACGCTCGGGTACAGGATTTCTTTCAATCCATGCTTTATTACTGAAGAGATAAAAATCATCAGCAGGATCAATCGTTTCATCCATATAAGATATAGAAAATACAGACTCAGCCTCATAGCTAATGGGCTCATGAAAACTAACAGTAACACATGCATGAAATATCAGCCCTGAAAGAAAAATTATTAATATTGCTATTGTCCGCATCAAAGTTTATTTAATGCAATTTTAGTAAAAAAAATGAATTAAGAGTATTTCTGTTTCGGTTTTCATGATACAAATCAAATTTCATGCTTTTTTTTAATTCAATTTTTATTATTTTATGAAACAAATAAATTTGTTAATATTTCACACAAAGATTTATCTTCGCAGTATAAAATAAAATCATGCTTTATGAACCTGCTGATAAAAAACATACATACTTTAGTACAAGTAGAAGACAAGCCTAAACTTCTTATTAAAGGTAAAGATATGGCGAAATTAAAGACCATCAAAGATGCGTATCTTTATATAGAAAAAGATATTATTTCTGATTTCGGAAAAATGAATGAGCTTCCGAAAAAATATTTAGCATCATCAAAAAATAAAATAAAAGAAATTGATGCCAAAGGAAAATTTGTTTTCCCTTCGTTTTGCGATTCCCATACGCATTTAGTATACGCAGGCAATCGGGAGATTGAATACATAGATAAAATCAGAGGTTTGTCTTATGAAGAAATTGCAAAAAGAGGTGGGGGAATTCTGAATTCTGCAAAAAAATTGCACAATACAAGCGAAAAAGATCTGTATGAACAATCGTTGAAAAGAATAGAAGAAATAATTTCATTGGGAACCGGTGCTGTTGAAATAAAAAGCGGTTATGGATTGAATACAGAAGATGAAATGAAAATGCTTCGTGTAATTAAAAAATTAAAAGTAAACACGCCATTAATAATTAAAGCAACATTTCTCGGGGCACATGCTGTTCCTGCTGAATATAAAGGAAGACAAAGCGAGTATGTTGATCTTATCATTAATGAAATGATTCCTATGATTGCCGCAGAAGAACTTGCTGATTATATTGATGTATTTTGCGACAGAGGGTTTTTTACGGTTGAAGATACAGAGCGCATTTTAATGGCAGGATTGAAGTACGGTTTACGACCAAAAATTCACGCGAATGAGCTTGATTTTTCAGGGGGAATACAGGCTGGGGTTAAATATAATGCGCTTTCTGTTGATCATCTCGAATTTACTGGAGACAAAGAAATTGAAACCTTGTTGCAATCGGAAACAATGCCCACGCTGCTACCCGGTGCTGCTTTTTTCCTTGGCATGATTGAACCGCCTGCAAGAAAAATGATTGAGTCAGGACTCCCTCTGGCACTTGCATCTGATTACAATCCCGGCTCTTCTCCCTCCGGAAATATGAAATTTATTATGTCTTTAGGATGCATTAAACTGCGACTTTTACCCGAAGAAGTAATTAATGCCGTTACCATTAACGGCGCTTATGCAATGGGTGTAAGTGATGTTACCGGTAGTATTGCGCGCGGAAAAAAAGCAAATGTATTTATCACAAAAGAAATTCCTTCTTATGGATTCATGCCCTATGCCTATGGCAGCAATTTAATTGATACTGTAATTCTTAATGGGAAAGTTGTTTAATCGTGTTGGCGTATATGCGTTAATCTATTAAATCAAGAATAATTTTGATATTCTCTTTAACTATTTCAGAAGTGTCTTTTTGTAATACTCCTTTTTTTTTTACATAAACCCTAACGGTAGAGGGCTGGCACGGTTTTTTTACCTTAGCCCTACGTGCATGACGTCAGCCTAGCGTTTCAATAAAATAAAATTGAGCGACACCCTTTGTTACCAACTGTGCGACTTTTATCAATTATTTTTCTAATCACAAATATAATTATTTTTTATGACTACATATTTAGTAAGGTTGGATATCAAAAAAACAAGATAATGTTTTGTAGTCTTCACGAATTGTCTTATAATCGGTCTTTTAAAAATATTTTTATTCGTAATGGAATCTACATTTTGCGATTAAAATATTATCATCTTTTACTTGATATATTAGTCTATGCTCTTCATCAATGCGTCGAGACCAAAAGCCTTTATATTTATATTTTAGAGGTTCAGGTTTTCCAATTCCAGAAAAAGGAGTTCTTGATATATCTTTGAGTAATTCATTTATCCTTTTTAACATTTTTTTATCGTTTTTTTGCCAAAATAAATAATCCTCCCACGATTCATCTACAAAAATATATTTCATTCTTCAATTAATTTTTTAGTAAATGATGACCCCTTTTTTAACTTCGTAATTGCGGAATCAAGACGTTTTTTATTTATTTTTGAGGATAACTCATGCTGAGTTGAACATAATGAATTATATTCATCGAGGGATATAACCACAACTCCTGTGTCTTTACCTCTATTAATAATTAAGGTTTCAAAATTTTTTGTTACTCTATCTAAATATACCTTGATATCTTTTCGAAAATCGGAAATAGATGCTGTTAACATAATCTTAATATTATTTAAATTTGTACTAAATTATGTACAAATATAATTAGAATTTATGTACATTTCAAATATTTTGTCTCTTTATTTTGTATTATCATTTTGATAGTCTGTTGTGACTTTTTTTAACTGGAATTGTTCTGTCTGGGTGTTTTTTCAATGGGCGGGTAACTCCAATATTTGTATGGCAAAATACCTCCTATTTAAAAGCTTTCTCCGGCATTCCATCTCCTTTCATAGAGAGTCTTTCAAAATAAGAGGGAACATCTTTTCCTACTAATTTATCCACATACATTTTTGCTATGTATTGACCCAGCATGTATCCCTGTCCGCGCAATCCGAGTAGCAAGCCAAGCTTTGTATCCACAATCATTCTTGGCTCTACGTAATAGCCTGACCAGATTGCCTGAAGTCCAACAGACGACAATTCAGGAATCCAATTTACGAAAATTTCGGAGGCGATTTCTAAAAATTCTTTGGAATTTAATTTAAGATTTTTGTCTGTTTCAAGTGGCTCAATTGCTGGCGAAGCGCATCCGATGATTTGTCCTGTTTCTTTTAATTGCTGACCATAAACAGCAGTAAATCCCTTGTACTTCCTTCGGTCAATTACCATGTTTAAAGGTTCTCCGTTTACGCCCATCATAGGAAGTCTGCGGGTAATAAATGCCTGATGTTTCACAGGGTATAAGCCTGTTTCTATACCTAGCTGTTTTGCAAACTTATCTCCTTCAGGACCTAGTGCATTGATGAAAATTTCGGAGTGATATTCCACATAATCTTTTACATGATTTTGTACCAGAATCATGTACTTACTACCATTTTTTCTTACATCAATAAGCTTGCAATCCTCTTGTATTTCTCCACCTTTTTGAATCCCCAATGTTCTGATAAGATCAATAACCCTGCCCGGTGTAGCCTGCCAGCAATTTTTGGTGATAAGCGCAGCATGATAATTTTTCATGTCAGGATTAATGAAAGGAGATATGTGTTTTTTGTAATCTTTGGGTTCAATCATAAAAGCATTCGACCATGCCATTGATGCCTCCAGGGCTTTATACATTAAATCATCGTGTGCGAATGTTACATAATTGATAGAATGAAAATCAATATTTTTAATTGTTTGCAGATTTTTAAAAATTTCGAGATTGTGTACTGCAATATCAGAAAGCTCAGGAACACTAAAATTTGGGCGACCTCCTGCAATGTTACGCCATGATGCACCTCTTCCGTAATTAATAAGAACAGGCTTCATTCCTTCTTCAGCAAGATATCTGAATGCTGCGCTGCCGGCGATACCACCGCCTGCAACAAGCGATTTCACTTCAATAATTTTATGTTTTATTGTTCCGTTTGCTGTAATAATATTTTCTCTGACATCTTTGGGATACAGTTCTCCAAGCCGAAGTTGATTGGATAAAGGACCTCTCGGAGTTGCTTCGCCTACAATCTGAATTCCTTCTGATGCAATTGTTTGTTTCAGTCTTTTTATACAACGTTTTCCTCTGCATGCTCCCATACCAAGACGGGTTGTGTGTTTTACCTCATCCACAGAAATAAATTTCCGGTCGCCGATAACCTCCCTGATTTCATCATAAGTTACATCATCGCAATGGCAAACATAGGTCTTCTCTTCTATTTTTTCTGTGTACGTTTTGAATTCGATTTTTTCAGGATATTTATTTTTTAAAATAAAACCGCGCACATGCATCAGATCATCGCCATGCGCATCGTTTGATTTTATTCTTGCGATATGTGTTTTGTTGGGTTTTCTGAGAATTTTTTCAATCACGCCTTCACCAAGTATTTTTCCATTATTATCAACAAGAAATACTTCTGTTTTTTCTTCATAATCGAATTCAACAGGAAGGAAGATCCAGTCTTTTTTCAGTGCATAACCAAAAATGGCAAGTCCGGGGCACTGATACACACAATCCATGCAACCGGTACATTTTGAATAGTCAATATGCGGAACAGTGCTGGTGGAAGTTTTGGTTATAGCGCCGCTGGGACAGGCAAATTCGCAGGGGTTGCAAGCAAAGCCGTAGATGCAGTCAATTAACACAAATGGTTTTTCCTGACGCCTTTCAGGAGTTGGCATAAAAATATTATCAATAACTTTTACCGGATGTTGTTGCGAGTCTATATATTCTTTTGAAAGGGAAAGATATGCGTCATAATTATAGCGAGCAGTCAAATTATCGAGGATTTCATAGGCAGCTTGTTTTCCTCTTAAAACAGCACTGGTTCCTTCTCCGATACGGATTGCATCGCCTACACCAAAACAATTTCTTCCGAAAATTTCATTGCCTTTTATCAGAAGCTGATCATCCGGGACAAGGCCTGTACAAATATTAATTGCGTCAATTCCGTCTATAATTTTTTCGGTGCCGGGTATAGGTTTGAAATTTTTACATTCTGCAATAACTGCGCCTGTTATACCGGTGTAATCTTTATTCGGAATAGCTTTTAGTAAAATATGTGAAAGAATAACAGGAATGCCGAGTCTTCTTACTCTGTTTGCCTGAACAGGAAAGCCTCCTTCTTTATCCTGCGCTTCTATGATGGCTTTTACATTTGCTCCGGCCTGCGCAAGCTGATAAGATGTTAGGTAACCTATGTTTCCTGCGCCTACAGTGAGAATATTTTTTCCCAGCAAGGTAAATTCATTGTTCATCATTTTCTGAACCACAGCCGCTGTATAAACACCCGGAACATCATCGTTTTCAAATGCCGGCATGAAAGGTACTGCCCCTGTTGCTATTACGAGATAATCAGCATCTACATAATAAATTTCTTCGGTAACAACATTTTTCACAGCGATTCTTTTTCCTTCAAGAATGTCCCAAACCGTTGAATTAAGAAATATTCCGTCGTGATTGTCTCCTGCCAGTGTTTTTGCAATATCGAAGCCGCGCATACCACCGAATTTTTTCTCTTTTTCAAAAAAGAAAAACTGATGGGTTTGCATGAGAAACTGACCTCCTATTTTATCATTGTTGTCAATTACAATATTGGGGACATTATGTTGATTGAGCAATTCACGCGCAGCAAGACCGGCAGGTCCGGCGCCTATAATTGCAACCTTTGTCAGATATACATTTATAGCATCTTCTTTTTTTATTTCAATAACAGAAGGGGTGTAGTCTTTGGGTATTTCAGAAACTACTTTAACGCCATCAATACGGGTTATACAGATGCGTTTTATCTGACCATCAACAAGCATTTCGCAGGCACCACATTTTCCAATGCCGCATTCAAGACTACGGTTTCTGTCTCTTAAGCTGTGGCTGTGCACAGGGTATCCCGCCTGATGAAGCGCTGCAGCAATAGTAAAACCTTTTTCTCCCTGCACTTCTTTTCCCTCAAAAAGGAATGTTACTTTTTCTTTTTCTTCTACTGAAAGAATCGGATGATTGTATATTCTGCTCATTTGAATTTGAAATATTAAAAATTCAAAATTTGCATAATGATTGCTGCTTTACAATGACGATTGTCAGTTTTTGAAATAAATAGCCATAAGATGTTCCACATCTTGTGGCTTAATAAAATTGTAAATCATTAACAAGATGTGGAACATCTTGGCATAATTATTCAAAGCTTTCATTATTTTTGCAACAAATGAATACGAAAACATATATTTTAATTTTGATTTTATGCCTTCACTTTTTTTTCGGCATAAGTCAGAGAAATTACACAAAAGATTATTTTGTTTCTCCTGTTCGTTCCGGTTTTCGTGTATTATCCAATTTTGGCGATATACGCTCCAATCATTTTCATACAGGTATTGATTTACGAACAGGAGAAGGCTCTTACATTTGCGCTATAGCAGATGGTTTTGTGTCAAGAATAAAAGTTTCTCCAACTGGTTTTGGAAATGCAATTTATATAGACCATCCAAATGGATTTACAAGTGTTTACGCACATTTGAGTTCCTTCAGCAAAAAAATAGAAGATTACGTAAAAGTATTGCAATACAAGGCTCAGGATTTCAGCATTGACTATTATCTTAAGCCTGATGAAATTGAGGTTTGTCAAAATGAAATTATAGGTTTATCTGGGAATACAGGCAGTTCCAATGGTCCTCACCTGCATTTTGAAATTCGCGATACAAAAACAGAGTATATCATAAACCCTTTGTTGTTCTACGATGTAAAGGATAATAAACCTCCGGTAATAACGAAACTTTATATTTATCCAACAGACCGCAACAGTTATATAAATAACACAAATGCCCGTGCCATATACAATGTTGCGCCAACATATAGTAAAAAAGGAACATCTTTTCTAAAATTAAAAGGGAATAATAACATCGGAGCGTCAGGTAGAATTGGTTTTGGCATTGAATCCTATGATACCGATAATTACACAAAAAGACCGGCAAATATTTATTCTATAGATATTATTGTTGATACCGTAAATATCTATTCATCGCGTTTTGAAGAATTTTCTTTTGATGACAAGCGTGCCGTGAATTCGTACATTGATTACCGGGAATTTTCACGAAACCTAAAAAATATTCAGCGCTGTTTTGTTGAACCCAATAATAAAACACCTATATATACGCATCTGAAAAATCAAGGTATTATTGACATTTCAGATAATTCAATTCATAAGGCGCAAATTATCGTTAAAGATGTGAATGGAAATTCAGCTAGCCTTAATTTTAATATTATAGGAAATGCCGGAAAACAAACAATAAAAGAAGAAAAAGATGAATATTCTAAAATCATGCCTTTTGAAGAAGTTAATTATTTTGTCAAAGAGGATATTTTAATTTCTTTTCCCGAAGATGTTTTTTACGATACGGTATATTTTGAATACAATAAAATTGAGCAACGGGGAATTTATTCTGCATTACATCAGATCCATAATAAACAAACCCCTTTGAATAAAAAAATGCTTCTGTCAATTAAAGCAGATCGTGTTCCAAAAGAATACAAAGGAAAAGCCTTAATTTCTTTGATAGGAAACAATGGATCGGGAAATTCTATTGGAGGTCAATTTAAAGATGATTTTCTGACGGCTGAAACCTATAACTTCGGAAATTATGCCATTGTGCTGGATACGATTCCTCCTGATATTGTTTCGGTAAATAAAAAGCCCTATGAAGACCTTACGCTTGGGAAAACCATACGCTTTAAAATTTATGATAATTTATCAGGAATAAAAAAATATACCGCATTTATTGATGGCAGATGGGTACTTTTCGAATACGATAAAAAGAACGACCTTTTAACTCATTATTTCGATGATCCAAATGCTTATGGAGAGCTTCATGAGCTGGAATTATTTGTTGAAGACGAGAAAGGAAATATTTCTTCGTTTTGCTTGCCTTATTACAGATGATTGAAATAAAATATTTAGCTTGGAACATATTTTTTTTATGAAAATATTCCTAGTACCCATTATATTCTCAATATTTTTTTATATTTGACAATTGACATTTAATCTGTTTTTTATGAGAAATTTTATCTTGCTTCTTATCATTTGCCTGCCTTTATCGCTTTTTGCAAAACATGTACCTGTTGATGTTGCAATCCTTGCGGGAAAAAATTATATTTCAAAACGTACACCTGCAATAAAAAATATAGACTTGCAATTTTTAACTACGAACGACCAATTGAATCCTTCTTATTATATTTTTGGGTTAAATAATAATGCAGGATTTATTATTGTTTCTGCCGACGATGTTGTGCTTCCCGTGTTAGGATACAGCTTTGAAGGTTCTTATGACAATCAGAATATACCTCCATCACTTATTTTCCTTTTACAAAAATATACCTTACAAATTGAAAGTGCCCGAAAAAACAGCACTTCCGCTAATGAGGAAATAGAGAGACAGTGGGATGAATTACTTACAAGGAACTTTTCCCCATCACTAAAATCTGTTCAGGAAATTGCTCCTCTTTTGCTTACAAACTGGAATCAAACCTATCCATACAATGCTCTTTGCCCTGAAGACCCTGCAGGTACCGGAGGTCATGTTTTGGTAGGCTGTGTTGCTATTTCAATGGTACAGGTTATGAAATATTATAACTACCCTTTACACGGTATTGGCTCCCATACGCACAACCAGAGCGATTATGGAACACATACTATAAATTATGCAAATCAGACTTATTTATGGAATACCATGCCCTTTAGTTTAGGCGGCACTTCGAATTTTGAAGAAGCGGCAAAACTATGCTACCATGCGGGTGTTGCATGCAATATGGACTGGGGCGTTGATGGGTCGGGTGCTTGGCATTACACTATGGCGGGCTCCCTTGTAGATCATTTTGGTTATGATGCCTCGTGCGATGTTGTGGACAGGGAAGATTACTCCTCAACTGCGTGGAAAAACATGTTGCTTGGACAATTAGACATGAAAAGACCTGTTGTATATGTCGGATACGGAGAAAGCGGTGGTCATGCATGGAACTGCGACGGTTATCAGGGAGATGCGGGAAGCGAAATGTTTCACATGAATTGGGGCTGGGGAGGCTCAGCAAACGGATATTTTACACTTGATAATCTTAATCCTTCGGGGATGGATTTTAACTATGGGCAAAGCATGGTTATCAATATTTTTCCTGCAGTCAATTATCCCGAATTTTGCTCTTCTCAACGAACCTATTCTTTCAGCGAAGCAAATTTTGAAGATGGTAGCGGCAATCAAAACTACACAGCAGGAACCGATTGCAAATATCTTATTCAATCTGGCTGCGGAAGTAAAGTAATCTTAAAATTTGACAGATTTGATATTGCTCCTACAGATGCAGTTATGATTTTTGACGGAGAAAGTACCTCCGACCCCTTAATCGCTGTTATTAATGGTGGATCTTCTACCGGAGAATATGAATCAACAGGGTCGGAAATGCTTTTACATTTTATCGGTTCTTCTTCTGCATATTCCGGATGGGATGCCAGCTATAAAATAGAATATTGTAATTATATCCCTTATACTTATACCGAACCATCTGGTTCTATTGATGATGGAAGTAAATCTTGTCTTTATCGTAATTCAACAAATTGCAAATGGCAGATTCAGATACCCGGAGCTGTTAGTACTACATTAAACTTCACTTCTTTTGATTTTCCTGAAGATATTGATTTTCTTGCCATATATAAAAACAGCATGACAACAGCCAATCTTGTGGAGAAATATACATCGCAGAATATCCCTGTTACGCCACTTACTATTGAAGCACCTTTGATTATTCTCAGATTTTTTACAAACACCTTATTAAACGCTGATGGTTGGTCATTAGGCTATACAAGTATTGTTACGGGAAATGATGAAAATTTAATTTCTGAAGTGGCATTGTCTGTATATCCGAATCCATTCTCTGATGATGCTTCCATTCAATTTTTTCTTCCGGAATCCTGCAATGCAAATTTAATAATAACAGATATTCTTGGTCGAATTAAATACAATTCCTCTGAATTTTTATCAGATGGAAGCCACACACTTCAATTCAATGAACTATTGCCCGATGATGCAAAAGGAATTTATTTTGTGAAATTAAAAACAGACTTATTTTCTGTAACACGAAAAATCACTAAAGTTAATTAAGTGGTAAATTTCATTACTTTTGCAATCCTTTATGATTTCATTGAACAACATAACATTGTATTTTGGTGGTTTTACCCTGTTTAAAGAGGTTTCTTTTCTTATCAACCCAACAGATAAAGTGGGTCTGGTTGGAAAGAACGGTGCGGGAAAAACAACATTGCTGAAACTAATTCTTGGAGAAATGTCTCCAAGCGAAGGAAGCATTAGCAAACCTGGTTCTATTCGTATCGGTTACCTTCCCCAGCAACTGAATTGTAAAGATGGAAAAACAGTAATTGATGAGACAAAGAAGGCATTTTCTGAAATTCTGGATTTACAAGAAATCATAGCAAAATACACACACGAAATATCAGAGCGGACAGATTACGAATCTGAAGAATATCTTTCCGTAATTACAAAATTAAATGAAGCAAATGATCGTTTTGCCTTGCTGGGAGGTCATAACATGCAGGCAGAAACAGAGCAGACATTGCTTGGCCTGGGTTTCCTGCATTCCGATTTTAACAGGCAGACTTCTGAATTCAGCGGTGGTTGGAGAATGAGAATTGAACTGGCAAAAATTTTGCTACAGAAACCAGATGTTTTTTTGTTAGACGAACCCACGAATCACCTCGATATAGAATCCATACAATGGTTAGAAACATTTCTCACGAATTATAATGGTGCTGTATTGCTTATTTCTCACGACCGCGCTTTTCTTGATAATGTTACAAAACGCACCGTTGAAATTTCTCTTGGAAAAACGTATGACTACAGAGTTCCTTACTCTGAATATGTAGTTTTGAGAAAGGAGCAGAGGGGAATACAAATGGCATCGTATCAGAATCAGCAAAAAATGATTGATGACACGGAACGTTTTATTGAAAGGTTCAGATACAAAGCATCGAAAGCTGTACAGGTGCAATCGCGCATCAAACAACTTGATAAAATAGACCGCATTGAAGTTGATGAAGAAGATAAATCTTCAATCCACTTTCGTTTTCCTCCTGCACCTCGCTCCGGAACTATTGTTGTTGAAACAGAAAATCTGGTGAAAAAATACGGTGAAAAATGTATTCTTAATAATATTAATTTTATTGCAGAACGTGGAGAAAAAATAGCATTTGTAGGAAAAAACGGAGAAGGAAAAACAACATTATCCCGAATAATTGTTGGCGACCTCAATCATGAAGGCATTCTGAAAATAGGCTACAATACTCAAATCGGATATTATGCGCAAAATCAGCCTGATCTTCTTGATGAAAATAAAACCGTTTTTGAAACAATAGATTATGTTGCTGTCGGTGAAATACGAACTAAAATAAGAGATATTCTTGGCAGTTTTCTTTTTACGGGAGAAGATATTGATAAGAAAGTAAAAGTATTATCAGGAGGGGAGCGCAGTCGTTTATCTCTTGCAAAATTATTATTAGAACCCAAAAATCTGCTTGTTCTTGATGAGCCCACAAATCATCTTGATATGAAGTCTAAGGATATTCTCAAACAAGCATTGATAAAATACGACGGTACGCTTATTCTGGTTTCTCACGACAGAGATTTTCTTGATGGATTAATTACAAAGGTATACGAGTTCAGAGATAAAAATATTAAGCAGTACATTGGAGGAATCTACGATTTTCTTAGAAAGAAAAAATTAAACTCACTCAAAGAACTTGAAATAAAAAATCAACAAGCTCAATTTAAAGAAAAGGAACAAAGCTCTGCAAATAAAATTCAATACGAAGAAAAAAAAGAACAGGAGCGGGAACTAAGGAAAATTTCTAATCAGATTTCAAAAAGTGAGGAAAGAATAAATGTGTTAGAAACAGAGCTTGAAAAGATAAATGAATTGCTGGCAAATCCTGATAAAAATAACATAGCAGATTACAATGAACTTTTTTCAAAATATGAATCATCAAAAAAGGAAATTGATGAAGAAATGAGAAATTGGGAAAACCTGCATTTAAGCTTCGAAGAATTTAAAAAAACCTGATAGATTGATTTATTATGTTTGTAAAAAAAATAAACATCAATCTTGAAAATATCGAAACGCCCCGACTGATTTTACAACAAATAAGTCAGGAGCATGTAAACGATATTTTTGAGATTTATTATGATTACGATGTAATTCGTTTTACAGACAGCAATCTGCAATTTAGCAAAGATGATACGATACAATTTATTAATAAAATTAATGAATTATATCAACAGGAAAAAGCAATCTACTGGGGTTTGTTTGAGAAAAAAAAAAATAAAATTATCGGTACGATTGGCTTATATAATATAAAACATAAACATTTTTTCGCATCCATCAGTGTGCTACTGAATAAAAAATACTGGAGGCAGGGATATATGTTTGAGGCTTTGAGAACTTTTTTGCCTCATGCTTTTGATACAATACACCTACACAGAATCGAAGCGCAGATGTATATCCACCATGAAGCATCTGTCAATTTATTTGAAAAATTAAACTTTACAAGAGAAGCTATGCTGCGTGAGAATTTTCAGATTGAATGGAAGCAGGAAAATTCTTATTTGTATTCAATGTTAAAAAGTGAATTTCAGAACCTGAAAGAATTTTTCAGTTAAAAGTGTCTATTGATTTTCATTTTCAATTTGTTCTTCTTTGCTTTCAGGGTCTTCTGGTGACGAGCCTTTGCTAAATGATAAAGAAAATCCCTGAATAACCAAACGAATAAATATATTCAAATTCGGCTTGTATTGCTGATTCTCTCCTATGTTTGTCTTTTTTATGCAGGCATTAAAACCAATATCAAATGAAAATTTCTGATTAAAATGCAACTGATAGCCTGCGCCTACAAGAAACCCATAACCAATCCCGCCTTGTTCCTGATTATACATTTGAGACGTATAATTCATAATGCTGTACGTTAAACTCCCTATTTGAATTTCATTCTTTTTAACTTTTGTATTATTAAGATTAAAGCCAAATTCAAAATAGGGATTAAACAATTTATGAGAGCCAAAAACCTGATACCAGGAGAGGTTCATATCGAACCGAGCTTCTGTTCCAATTATTCCGCATTTCTTATAAGGTTGTTCCTGAAACGGAGTAACAGAATCAATATACAAATAAAAAACATCTACGGTTTTAAATTTTGAGTTATTAAAATCAAGACAAATAGCAGAGCGGGAATTCAAATGATATTTTCCGAAAAAACCAACCAAAAATGCAGGGTCGTATTTCATATTTTGAGGGAGAGACGTTGAATCGTAAGTAAAGTTATATCCGTTTAATTCTTGTTTAATTTGGTCGTACTGGGAAGTATTAAAGGGATTAAGGACATACGAAAGGCTGTTTGACCCGGTACCATTATAATAGTTCGCGGTATATTTATTTGCAAAAGCTACTCCAATTGTACCCCCGAAATAAATTCCACTTTCATTTGAAAATTTTTTGTTTTTCTCAATAATTGGCTTTTTTTTCCGCTTCGCATTTCCTTTTTTCTGCGCATCAGGATTGTAGGTTGATTTATGAATTTCAACAAGAGCCTGCAGGCTATCGGGTATTGCTCTTTCATCTTTTGTATAATCCCAAAAAATCATTTTATTTTTTCCTCTCAATACTTTTCTGTAATCACCGGAAATTGTTCGTGGCAAAAAAGTTTTTCCGTCTTTTGAAGTGAATTTAATTTTTAGGTCATAAGTCATTCCCGGTTGTGTGTTTACAAGGTCATAAGTAACCACCAGCCTGTTGTTTTTCTTATAGGAATGGATATTCGTTATTTCCTGAGAAAAAGCAGCAAAAGAAATTGAAAGTATTAGTATTAATAACAGAGACCTCATTTATGTTTTTTAAAGTTATTCGACATTTTTAGTGGATGCTATATTTTGTTACAGGTTTAACATTTAAAGTTTAAGGTTCGACTCAATCTGAAACCTGAAACCTGAAACTATTTTCAATCGATCCATTTAAAACTTCCACTAATTTTAGCGAATAACCATTTTTTACAAAACTAATAAATTTATACTTAATTTTCTCATACTTCTATCTTCTTCGATTTCTTAAACCATAAGAAAAATAGAACTGCAGCTACACCGGCAATGCTTATTCCCGCAATTTGTCCGATTTTCAGATTGAGTTGAAAACCTTCCGGTGCGACAAGAATATAGGAACTTACTACAGCAGTCATAAACAACGCGGGAATCAGAGTTATCCAGAAAAACTTTTTGTTTATGGCAAGATATACCGTAATCGTCCATAATACAATAACAGCAAGCGTTTGGTTCGACCAAGCCATATAACGCCATATAATTGCAAAATCAATTTGAGTAAGGACTAAGCCTATACAAAAAAGGGGAGCTGTAATAAGTAATCTGTTTTTAATTTTCTTTTGATCGCTTTTCAAAAAATCGGCAAGAATGAGGCGAGCACTACGGAATGCGGTATCGCCAGAAGTGATGGGAGCAGCAACAACACCAAGAATAGCCAATACAGCACCGAATTTACCCAGTAAAGAATTTGAAATTTCATTCACAACCCATGCAGCATTTCCTTTGTGTTCGGTCAAAATATCATTCAATTCTCTTACCCCTCCGAAAAAACTCATGGCAACGGCAGCCCATATCATAGCAACAATTCCCTCTGTTATCATTGCTCCGTAAAAAACCCTGCGACCATTTTTTTCATTCTTTAAGCAACGAGCCATAAGAGGCGATTGCGTTGCATGGAATCCGGAAATTGCGCCACAGGCAATAGTAACAAACATCATTGGAAAAATTGGAAAAGTATCAGGATTTGCATTCATATTTTTTAAGTGGGAAAGAGTCAATTCCGGCACAGGCAAACCATTGTAGAGCATTGCGCCTGCAATACCCACTGCCATAAAAAGCATTGCAAAACCGAAGACAGGATATATTCTTCCGATAATTTTATCTACAGGAAGCATTGTTGCAAGGATATAATAAATAAATATTACAATAGCCCAGAATGTAATATCCATCCATGCAGGCGTGAGTCCGGAAATTATTTTTGCAGGGCCCATTATGAAAACTGCGCCAACAAGCACCATCATGGCAACTGTAAATATGCGCATAAATTGCTTGACCGGAGTTCCGAGATATTTTCCAACAATGTCAGGAATGCTCATTCCACCGTTTCTCAGCGAAATCATTCCCGAAAAAAAATCATGAACAGCTCCACCGAAAACACAACCGAGAACAATCCACAGGAAAGCAACCGGGCCCCAAACCGCTCCTGCAATTGCGCCAAAAATAGGACCCAGTCCGGCAATATTTAAAAACTGTATCAGAAAAATTTTGCCCCATCCCAAAGGAACATAATCAACCCCATCTGTCATTGTTGAAGCAGGAGTGGGGCGGGAGACATCAATTCCAAATATTTTTTCCACGAGTTTTCCATAAAAAAAATATCCCAGAATTAAAGCTGCAATTGATATGATAAAAGTAATCATAAGACAAAAAAATTTCTCAAAAATAATAAGCTTATGCGACAATTTTGAAAAGAATATGTTTTTATTTTTATAACTCAAATCATTATTGTCCGACAAATATACAGGGCGCTCCTATGGAGCTTATTAACATCAACGCAAATAAATTTGCTATACACAGGACGCTCCTATCGGAGCTGAACATATCGAAATAAAATTTTATTTAGGGTACTTCCCTCTATGATTCTTTGTAGGAAAATGGATGAATGTGTTGATGTTCCGTAGGAGCATACTGTTTATAATATATGCTTATCCTCATTTGTAGAAGCTCCATAGGAGCGCCCTGTCATCAAAACGTGTTGTAGTAACAAGTCTAACCTAAATGATAAAATTTTGTCGGACAATAGTGACCTCAAATAATAAAAGAAATAATTAAGCTGAATCTTCTATGTAGTGTCAGCAAGAAAACGTCAACTACTGCGTTACTCTCGTCATGAAAACAGTCATTTACAAAAGTAAACTCCTTGGTTTTCATGACTTCGAAAGCCTTGTATTTGACGTTTTCTTATCTGACACTAGCACTGTCAAGCAAAAACAGTAGTTTTCTTGCTGACACTATGTAAGCATAGCTTGATTTGCATTGGAGTGGCATTATTTTTGTTAAACTAAAAATTTGAACTTCTCAAATATTAATTTAATTTTGAAATTGATTATTTAAAACAAAAGTCTTATGAGAAAAATTATTTATTCCCTCCTTTTACTCTCTTTTACTTCGATGCTTTTTGCTCAAAAAGGAAATGAAAAAGTAGAACTTCAGGTTTTTTTCCGTGACGGAAGCAACATGAAAGGAACCACAAAACTTAATACAATAGAGCTGAAAACAGATTATGGAAAACTTGAAATTCCTGTTAAAAATGTAAATTCTATTGAATTCGGAATTGTAGAAAACCCCGCCCTGAAAGATAAAATAATTGCTCCTGTAAAACTTCTTTCCGATCCGAATGAAGAAATTCGTGGCAAAGCATACAAAGATATTATTGATATGGGAATTCAGGCTATTCCTGCCTTAAAAGCATTTATTGCTTCAGATAAATATGAGCCTGATGCCTATGCTGATTATACTGCGGAATCGGCATTGAAAGAATTACAAATTTTAAATAATATCAACGACAATGCTTCTGATAAAGATGTTGTGAATTTCGACAATGTTTTTGTTGTAGGCGGGACGTATAATCTTTCAAACATTAACTTAGAAACAGAACATGGCGCATTAAACATTTCCAGAGATAAAATTAAAAAAATTGATGTTTACTATTTTGAGCCTGGTGATGGTTCTCAAAAAACATTCAATCTTGCAGCCAATAAATACATCAGTGGAAACAATGCCGGAGGCTGGTTGGCAACAAACATAAATGTAAAAGTTGGTCAGAGAATAGAAATTACGGCTACAGGAGAAGTTTTTCTTGCAAGTCTCGCGGCTTCTTACAAACCCGATGGTACTTATGTTTCCACTACTAATAATGTAGGCAATGAAGGCGACCCATACAATTATAACACCGGAACTGCAAACACGTATCCTACTTATGGAAGCCTTGTATACAAAATCGGGCAGAACGGACAAGCAATAAAAGCCGGTTCAAAATATTCAGGAGTTGCAAATAATTCGGGTATAATTTATATTTCAATTTACGAGACAGTTTTTAACGCAACTAATACAGGGTCATATAATGTAAAAATAAAAGTAAGGTAAAATTTTTATTAACCTTTATTGTTTTCAAAATACCTGCAAAAATTCCGAATTACACATTCGTCGCACTTTGGTTTTCGCGCAACACAAACATACCTGCCATGCAAAATGAGCCAGTGATGCGCATCAGGAATGATTTTTTCCGGAATATGTTTTAATAATTGCATTTCTGTTTGTAGTGGATTTTTTGCATTTTCTGTTAGTCCTATACGGGCAGCAACTCTGTGAACATGCGTATCAACAGCTAATGTTGGTTTTCTGAAAACAACAGACGCAATTACATTTGCTGTTTTTCGTCCAACTCCCGGTAATTTTTGCAAGTCATCCACATCATCCGGGATTACTCCCTTAAACTCTGAAACTAATTTTTCAGCCATTCCTTTTAAATGCTTTGCTTTATTATTGGGATAAGAACAAGAACGTATCATTAGAAAAATATTTTTCTCACTTGCTTTTGCCATGCTTTCCGAATCGGGATATTTTTTAAACAAAGCTGGTGTTATCATGTTCACACGCTTATCCGTACATTGCGCAGATAAAATTACTGCAACAAGTAATTGAAACGGGCTCTCATAATTCAACTCAGTTTCAGGCTCCGGCTGTAGTTTCTGAAATACTGAAAAAACTTTTTTATAACGGATTTTTATATCCATGGTTATTTATTATTGTTAGTACTTGCTATCTCCGCAATTCTTTAAGCCTTCCAGACTTCAGCTATCGTGTAGACACATCTTTTTTTAAATAGATTTTGTCATAAAATTTGCGGTTTATCTGTTTTTCACAAAAGTCAATTTCAAGCAAATTTTTCGCCAAAATCGTTTATGAGTTTTTCATAATTTGTATCCACACGGTAGCAGACATCAGCCAGGAATCCTTCGCACAAACCTTCGCAACAAAGCCTCACATAATTGTAATTCCTAATTCGGAATCTGTCAGCTGAAGCATGCAGGCTGGTTCCTAATTCGTAATTTATTATTAACTCATCCTCTATGACAAATTTCAGCATACGGACAATACGTGCAGGAAGCAGCATCATCCGTTTGGGAAAAAGAAATATCTTTATTATAAATTTCTTCAAAAAGAACATTCAGGTTTGTTGTAAATTCATCTTCGTATTTAGTGAAATCTGTAACAAAAGTTTTGTTATTTTTATCATGCAAATGGAAATCAAAATCTTCATTAAACAAATCTCGAATAAAATAAAGCGCAGGTATTGTTTTATTATTTCCGGTATCTAATTTATAGAGTAAAGAATAATAAAAAGTCTGAAAAGCAGCTTTGTTTCTTTTGGGATTATTCCTTTCAAAAAGCGCTTCAATATTCGTAAAGCCGGCATCAGGGAAAGATGTTTTGTAATCAACGATTCGGAGACCTTCCGCAATCTGATCTATTCGATCTATAATACCATAAAGATTGATATTTTTTTTCCCTCCATTGCATAAGACAGGGAATTGCGTGTTGATTTTTTTCTCAAGTCCGATAATTGTAATGGGCGAATATTTCTTATCCTTTTCCAGTAATTGTCTGATATATTTTTTCAGCATCTCAAATGTTAAAATGCTCTTCCCTTCAATATCATCAATGGTTATTTCTTTTTCTGTTTTGAAAAAATATTTCTGAAAAGCATCAAGAATTGTCTGATCAATCAGGACAGAATTATTTCTGATTTCATCAAGATATTTTATAGAAATCAATTTCTGCTTGTTGTATAAATGTTCAGCAGTTTCATGCAACAGACTTCCAAAAAGTGCAGCATCAATATCTTCTGAAACACTCTCCTGCTCTTTTAATCCGGCAATATAACTGAAATAAAATTTCAGACTGCATTCGATGTATGAATTCAATGCGCTGGCAGAAAAATAGCGGGGTTTTTCCGACTCAATATCTGTATAAGAATTCAAAATATTTAAAACATGGGCATCTTTGGGAATTACAATTTCTTTGGAATGTGCCATAGAAACAGAGTGTGCAACAACATCTTCGTTTACTTTAAAATTTGCATCAAATTTCAATTGCAAAAGAAAACGACTCATTTCACCCGATTTATCATCATCTGGATTTGTTGAATAAAGCAAATCAATAGTATCAACACGCTGCAACAACCTGTAGAAATAATAAGCATAAATAGAATCAAGGTGCTCAACAGTAGGTAATTCAAAACCCTTTCGCAGGTTGTAAGGAATAAATGACGGACTGGAGCTGCTTTTAGGCAGAATTCCTTCGTTAAGAGAAAGCAAAATTACGGAATCAAAATCGAGCGCTCTTGTTTCAAGAATTCCCATTACCTGCAATCCACGTAAAGGCTCTCCTTCAAAGGGAATACGAATATTTTTAACAATTTGCAGAATCAGTTTTATAAGAATTTTTACTCCTACTACAGTTTGCTTTGAAATAACGACATCTTTGATACGCAGCACGGATGAATATACTTTGTAAATAAGCTCCTGCTCTATGGAGGGCTCTTTTCCTGTTTTGTTCCTGCGTATGTAAACTGTCTGCAAAACATCAAGTAACCACGAGATCATGGCAGTGCTATCCTCAAAATGATTAAACAATTTAAACAGAAATTCATTGTTTTTAAAATCATCCCGTGAAAGAGATATTTTATTTTTCTCAACAATTGCATCAATAATATTTTGCGCCTCCTTTATGCCCGAAATGTACTGATGGTTTAATATTTTAAGAACATCTTTATGATAAAAATATATTTCCTCTTTTTTATTTTTTTTAGAATTCCTTTGCAAATTCAGCAGGTGTTCAATGAAACTATAAGCAGCCGTAACTTTAACAGGATAGCCCATTGTAATGTTCACATCCGAATAAGTGTCAGGAATCGAATAAAGCACAGGCAAGAGCAAGGTTTCATCAGATAGAACTATTGCTGTTTTCATCCGATCTTCTTCAGAATTATTTTGAATTTGCTGAAGTAATTTGCCGACTAACTTTGCCTGTCCCATTCCTGATGGCGCGGCAATTATTCTGATATTTTTCTTATTTGTAAGATTATTTCTGTTAAAATTTTGAGCAGGAGAAGGAAAATTCACAAGATTTTTTCGCATAAAAAACCCTGCCTGATGGTAAGAATTGGAAATATAAAAGTCATCATAATCCCAATAAAATTCAGCGTGTTTTGTTTTTTTAAGATGTTCAAATAAAACCGTTTCGCATTTAGTTAATGCATTGAATCCAATAAAAATATATTTATCCGATTCAGCTAAAGATATTGTTTTTGAGATACAGGATTCCGCAACATTTCTGTATATCATTCCCTCATAAGCAATCGCATTTTCTTTCAACTTTTCGTTGAAATTTCTGTAAACATTATACAGAATACTCCAGACTGAAATAAAATCTTGTTGAAATTTCGAGTTTTTGTCAGGATCGAAAGAGCTCCAAAAGCTCTGTATTGCTTCAATCTGTTCAGGCAGCAGGTATTGAAATTCTTTCTCAATTTCTTTTACAGCAAGAAGATTTCGAAACAGGGAAGCCGCATCAACAAGGTACTTATCCATGTCATCAAAATCATTGAGCAACATTTCGCCCCAGTAATAAAACTCATCAAAGGTTTCCTCTGTTTTTTTTTCTTTTTTATAAACCTGGTATAATTCAAAAATCAGTGTAATATCATCTGCCTGTTGCAAGCCTGAAAACTTATACATTAATTCATTGATTGTAGTACAGGCAGGAGACCAGATGGCTGTATTGGCAGCTTGTGCAAGATATTTCTGAAAAAACAAAACAGCTCTTCGATTTGGAAAGACCATTGTAAATTGAGAAAGATTTTCTTTATGTCTCTCAAGCAGAAATTCTGCTGTTTCTAATAAGAAAGGTTTCATTTTAATAAATCTTTTAAAACAGGAATCCATTCTTCTTTAACAGGTACAGAAAAACCTCGTGAATTAAAAAGCAAATATTTTCCTTCTTGTACTAAAAGACACAAATTTTGTTCCTCATATTTCAAAATATTTTTACTATCATCAGGATTAATATAAATCATCTTCTCACAATCAGCAGCAAGAATATTTCCAAACCTGTCGTATAAATTATATTTACGATCCGGAGCATTATAGAGCTTTGCCGTAAACTTTCCTTTCAGCGAATCTATATTTGTTGATATTTTATGTATCGTATCCGCACCTCCTGTTTGAGCAAAATACAAATCATTTATTTCCCCAACCTGATCAAAATTATCAGGAATAATTATGTTTCCTTTGTAATCGCAAATACCATATTTAGCCCCGGCAATAATTGAATCTTTATAAATAGATATTATTGTTCGCTGTTCTCCTGTTTCAGGATCAAATATATCAATTGTATCTATCTTTGTATAATAAACAATTCTGCCGATTTTCGTAAATTTGAAATTCTCTTTGTTTATTTGAGATACTGAAATATTTTCTGCGCTAATATGTATTTTCCCATCAAGCCCTAAATAACCATGTTTACTATCTTTTATAACTTTTATTCGGCTTGTATTTGTAGCAGAATCATCACCAGTTTCAGTATTAATAAAATCAAAAATAAAATCTGTAAGAAACGTACCATTTGAAGTTGCCAGAGCCGATTTGTTATTATTTCGGACAACATAAAATAAAGAATCTTTGAATTTCATCTCAATAATATGATCGTATTTAACAGGGAACAGCCATTTCTCTTTAATTTTATAAAGACCATATTTGCTCCCTTTTCTTACCCATACAGATGAATTCGGTTCAACATCTGTTGTTAAATACAGATATGTACTGTCTTTTAAACTTCTTTTCTTTGTTTGTCCTTCATAATAATTATTTCGTGAATATAAGGATATCAGGATGTCATCATAAACAGGCTCTATATAACATTCTCCGCTTACGCCAATCATTCCAAGATAACCTTCATTAAAAAAGGGATAATCAAAAATTACTTCCATTTGCTCAGACTCCCCATCATTACTATAAAAGTTTGTATATTCTTTTATTCTGTTCACTCTTTTCTTCCCTTCTTTACAAATCACATAAAAATCAAGATCACTCCCTCCTGAAAAGCGAAATTCAAGAGAAGCATCATAAGAAGGAGATACGAATCCTGAAGAAGAAATGATGAACTGCTTCCCTTCAAAATAACCTTCAAGATTTCCCTCAAAACCATAAAAAAGACTGTCAAACTGAGGTCGCACAATCCATGAGCCTCGTTTAGACATAATGCCCCAAAAATTATTTTGCTTAACAAGAAAAGGGTGATTGAAATCGCTATAAATAGGATATTGCGTATTAAAAAAAACGCTGTCAGTTAATTTTATTGATATTGTTTTGTAATATTTGTAGTCCTCCATTTCTGTAAAATATTGCGCAACAAAAATTACATCCTGAATTTGAACAGGAGTTAATGCCTTTCCACTTCCGGTAAGAATTCCGATTTTTCCTCCTTTGAAGTACGGAAATATTTTTTTTTCAATTCGAATTTTTTCCAAGTCGTCAGACGGGTCTATGAAACTTATTGTATCAATTTTTAAAGCGTGATTCATAAGCCCCCCCTCATTAACAAAGAAATAAAGCGGCTCCATCAAAAAAGAATCTCTTGAATTTAACTGAAGAAAAGCATCAAATGTTCCTGTTAATTTACCATCCTGATCATAAAAAATGCTTTTGCCCTCTTTGAAAAGAATTAAGGTTCTTGGCAAAATTATTACAGAGTCATAAGCTGTACTTACAATATAATTTCTGTTATTCTGAATCAATATCCATGAACTTCCCGATTTTACAGTTGCAAATTTCCCGAAAAATTTACTTGCAGAATCATACATTGCGGGAATCAATAAATTACCTGAAATTGTGCTTTTATAGCCCCATTTACTGTTTAGTTTAACAGGTACAGGAATCGTATCTTTTTGTGCGAAAGTAAAATTTACATAGAACAATATGTTTAACGAAAAGATAGACAAATAAATTAAAAACTTTTTCATACGATATATACGTTGATTACAAATCAAAAATAACAAAAAGCGTTTAAATTAAAAATTGAAGTTACGAACAGAGAGGGAAAAATAGGAATTCGGCAGGAATACAATGGATGTTCTATAGGAATACAATTGAACATCTACCGAACAAACAATTGTACATCTACCGAGCATCTATTGTCGCACAACCGAACATCTATTGAGTAAACATTTTTCATTAAAAATTACAACTTCTGTTTATAAAGGCACTTCCTGAAATTATATTGAGCAGGTTTGTACAAAAAATAAACATTGCCTTCGTGGACCTGAATTTTATCTACCCATGTATAATGCAGTTTACACGTTTCTCCAAGAGCTCCGGTTAGTTTATCAATTTCGGTTACTTCGTAATGATTATTTTTAAAAAATAAAGTATAGATTTTTTTTGTAGCATTATCTATATAAACTTTACGCTTCCAGTCCGGGCTGTCCTGATAACTTATATTAACAGAGCGAATATGCTTTGCTTGATTGTTATAAATTTCAAGCAGCCCTTCACAATGATTGAAAATAAAAAGACTATCCTGTAGAAATATCATGGGAGTATATAATTGTTTCTTTTTCTCTACATCGCTTGCTGTTTCAAAACTTAAACGATCGTCTCCATCCCAATCCCCGATTTTTATATCTGCCATATTCCCACGTGCATTTTGTTGTCCCTGGGTGTTTTTCTCAAGATTTTCTTTTAATTCATTTAAGCTTATAGTATCTGTTATTTGCCTGAAAACAGAATCTTTTTTAGTTACAGGATTATAAAAGGAGAAGTCCACTGACAGCCGCGTAGGCCCATAATAATAGTAAAAAAGAAGACCTGCTTTTGTTTTTGCAACACAGGGTTTATGAATTTTATTAAGCCATGTTTGCTTTGCAGAAACAAATGACAAGCATTCATCTTTAAGAGTAAGCTTATAAGGTTTATAAAAAGTAATCAGATTTACATCATCAACACAATCTTTGTACATACCAACCGGAGTTCCGCCTATTTCTCTGATACACGATAATTTTAAATCTTTATTAACAAGAAGAAGATTTGATTTTGACAGTCGTTTTTCATATACGATCAGCAAAATATTATCTTGCAGAATTTCATAATCATAAATATGAAACTCGGTATTGCCAAATGCTATCTGAGGAACCCCAAAAATATTTATTTCAGGAATATCTAAAATATTGCTTTCAAGAAAAACTGCAATTTTATTGATTTTCGATTTAGGAACAATAACAGTATCACTTTTATACGAAATGTGTGAAATTATAAGCTTAAAATTTTCTGTATTTTTATGCACGGGCACTGTAATTCTGAATACTCCTTGCTGGTCTGTCTGCGCACCAAAAGAAGATCCGTATACCTTTATATTAACTCCTGCCAAACTCTCATCACACGATTTATCTTTAACAATCCCGCTAATATTTATAGTCTTTAGAGCAGAGCTCAGAGGTTTCAAAATTATTTTATTATACCTTTCAATATATTCTACATCATAATTTTTAAACAAAATATCAAGAATAGCACTTACTTTTTGAGTTCTGTTGATAATAAAAACTTTTTTATCGAGTGGAATTTGCGTATTGCTGTAAGTAAAAGTAAAATTTCCCTTTGCGCTGATTTCTTTCAGATACACATCAATTGTTGCGCTATGCCTACTAACAGTAACAAGTTTATCAAGCAATACAGATTGACATAATAAATTACCTGAAACAAAAAGAAAAAAAAGAAGTGAAAGAAAATTCTTCATGGGTATTGGAATTTTCAACAACCACCTTTGGTAATTATCACTTTATTTTCCTTTATTTGATATTCCAGATTAAGAAGTATTTGCAATTCTTCCAGAACTTCGTTCAATTCCTGATTCTGGTGCGTGCTTGTAAGGGTACAATTATGAATAGACTCAGTATTTACAAAAATTTCTCTCCCGTAGTATTTTGAAAGAATCGAAACCACATCGCTGAAATTACTGTTTACAAATTGCAAGGTCTTTGTTTTCCATGCAAGAAAATTCAGGTCTTTGTTTTTCTCAATACTTACCGATTTGTTATTCTCATTATATAAGCCTTTTTCACCGGGATTTAATATAACCTTTGACTCTGTCTGATTAGCTTTTTCTTCTTGTTTTTCAAGGGAAACTTTTCCTGCAAGTACAATAACTTCAACGCTTTTATTTTCAGAATCAGTTTTTACGGTAAACGATGTTCCTAATACTACAGTTTTTGTATTTCCGGCATGAATAGTAAAGGGCTCTCCGTTCTGTTTCTGAACTTCAAAATAGGCTTCTCCAATTAAATAAACAACACGATTTTTAAAATCCTGATTATAGTTTAATGAACTGTTTTTATTTAGCCATACCTTACTGCTATCAGGAAGAGAATATTCAGCATTTGCATTCAGGGATGCAATGAGTTTAATATTTTCGGTGCTGTTGGTTGCATTATCGTTATTGATATATTGGTAAATCAAGAAAGAAAAAATAAAAAGAATCACTATTGCAGCAGCAGCTTTCCATGCTAAAGTGAAATTCAAATATTTTTTTCTTTGCTTAGAAGCAAGGCGCGTTTTAAATCTGTTAACAGCAGCAGAAACATCAGGATAATAATCCGACTCATAATTACCGGAAAGATCCCATATCTGTTTAAGTTTTTTTAGCAGCGCCTCATTCTTTTTATCAGACTCAAGCCATTCAAATAATATCTGCTTCTCGGAATCAGAAATATTTCCGGAGAGATATTTTGAAGCCAGTTCCAATATTTTTTCCTCTGTCATACTATTTATAAATTATAATGTTCTTCTTTACGAATTCTTGGTACGCAAAATGTTTTTTCATTGATTAGTCCGAAGTTGGAAGTTGCTTTGCTCTCTCGTCTTCCGACTTCCAACTCCCGCCTCTCGGTGGCTGAGCGAAATCGAAGCCCCGACCTCTTTTCCCACAATTCGCGAAACATCTTCTTTAATATTCTTTAACTAAATTATTTCTGAACACCCGTAGCGCCTTGGTCATCTGATTTTCTACTGTTTTAACAGAAATACTCAGATGGTCTGCAATTTGCTTATTTGTCATTTCTTCAAAGCGGCTCATTGTAAAGATGATTTTACATTTCGGCGGAAGTGATTCAATAAGACCCTGAACCTTTTCCTGCAATTTTCTGAACGACAAAGCTTCCTCTTCTCTTTCAATATTGCTGACTTCTTTCTCATAAGCCAGAGACTCATTTAACTCGCAAAGGCTAATCTTTTTCACCTTTCTTATAAAAGTCAGCGCAGCATTTAAAGCCATTCTGTTTAAATAGGCTCCTATAGATAATTCTATGTTAAGCCTGCTTTTTTTCTCCCAAAAATTATAAAAAACATCCTGAACAATATCTTCTGAAACAATTGTATTATTTATAATACGGTTTACCCGCTTACATAATACGCCATAATAACTCGTAAACATTAGTTCCACAGCCTTGTCTTCATCTGTTTTCATTAACTGAAAAAGCTGTGTGGTTATGTCTTGTTGTTTTTGCATTAAGTTTTTTTGTTCAAAATTAAAAACAATTCCCCTTTTTCTATATAAGATGCAGAAAATAAATTTACCCCTACAAAAAATTAATGTTATTCGACAAAATTAGTGGAAGTTTTAAACTTGCAGATTAAAAATAAATTTGCAGGATTCAAGTTACAAGTTACAAGTTACAAGTTGTTTTTTACCTGCAACCTGCAACCTGATAGATTGAGCTTGTCGAAACCTGCAACGACATACTAAAATTATTATCCACTAAAATATCGAATAATCAAAATTAATGTTGCTCGGAAATTTATCATCATTTGTTTATACCCTGAGCTTTTCAAACCTTTAACCTATCCTTAACTTTTTTTAACGACACCTTAACCTTAATCAAGGTTTTTACTGCCTATTTTTGCATCATGAAAACACTATTAAATGGCAAGATGAAAAATAGATTATTAGCAATAGTTTGCATTGCTTCTTCAATAACCATGTTATATGCTTTTTTTATTAGAAGTACAGAGAAAAAAATTGAGATACAAACAATGAATAATGAGCATCTGGATTACAAGGAAAGCTCTTTTTACAGTTTGATACAAATATTCTGAAATATAAATTTAATACCTTAAAATTATGAAAACAAAAAATTTATTTACGCAAATGGTTCTTGTATCTGGTCTCTTTTTTATGGGAATGATTGTATTTAGTTGCTCATCGTATGCCCAGAATAAAAAGGAGAAAAAAAGTAAAGATATTATGCGCATCTGTATTGAAAAAGATGGAGATGGAAAAACTGTAAAATTTGATACCTTGATAAGCAGCGATAGCAATGTAGATATTGAAGACGAACTAAGATCCATGAAAATTGAATTACCCGGTTTTTCTTTCAATATTGATGTAGATGAAGATGTATCTGATGACTCCGATAAATCTCTTTCTGGAAAAAAGAAAAGAAAAAAAGAGCGCGTAATAATGAGTATGTCGTGCAGCGATTTGGATGATCTTGACAATCTGGATGAGAAAATTGAAAAAGCAGTGAAAGCAATGACTATTAATTGCATTGTAGAGGATGAGGACAATGAAAATGTGTTAATTGATTTCCCTTTTACCAGTTCTTCTAAAGCAAAAGTATATAAAAATGTCTTGCATATAGATGGCGATGAAAATGGAAAAATTTGCAAACGAATTATTATTGATATAGATGATGATACTGATACCGGGAATAGTGAGGGAGTCGTAAAAGAAACAGAATATGTAAGAATTAAAGTAAGGATTTCTGAACTAACGATAGCCGAAAAAAAACTTGTGGAAAAAGCCGGTGTTAGTGATAAAAAAATACTTTCAGTGGATGATTTGCATTTTGCTCCGAACTTAGGCAGTAAGCAGTTTGACGTAAGTTTTTCTTTACAGGAAAAGGGTAGGGCAGAGGTGAAAATTTTTGATATGAATGGAAAAGAAATTTATAGTGAAAATGTAAAAGATTTTCCGGGAACATATAAAAAGTCTGTTGATTTATCGGGCAAAACAAGCGGCATTTACCTGTTAGTTATATCTCAGGGAGGAAAAAGTTTTTGCAGGAAAATTGCAGTGCAATAATTTATAATTTTTGTAGAATAAAAGGAATTTGCTATACTCGCAATAAATCTAAAATTTTCAATTATGTTTAAAGTAAATGAATATTTCAATGGCAATGTGAAATCCATTGCTTTGCAAACAGCGGATGGTCCTGCAACAATTGGCGCAATGGCTAAAGGCGAGTATGAATTCGGAACTTCTTCAGTAGAGTTTATGACGGTTATTACCGGAAAACTTATAGTAAAATTACCGGGACACGATCACTGGCATGATTTCGGTCCGGGACAAACATTTAAAGTGGAAGCGAATGAGAAATTTCAGTTAAAAGTGCCAGAAGATTCCTCGTATTTATGTTTGTATAAGTAGTGTTTGTCCATAAAGTCTGTGTCTGATTCAGAATGTTCGAGAGCGAGGCTTTCGCAGAATTGAAAATCAGGGAGTTTACTTGAGTAAACGACCGTTTTCAATTCAAGAGTAACGAAGCTATCGGACATTATGGACGGACACGAAGTAGTTATTCGACAATAAATTTTTCTGAAAAAGATTGAGTTTCGGTTTTTACATTTAGAACGTAAATTCCTTTTTCATGTATAAAATTAAGAGGGATACTTTGTGTCCCTTTTTCTTTATTTAAAGGTGTTATTTCCTTTATTTTTTTCCCAAGTATATCCAATATCTCAATTTTGATATTTTCGGTTTTTTGAAAATTGAATTCCAAAACAGATTCGTGAGTAACAGGCATGGGAAAAATTTTTATGAATGCATCTTCATTGTTTTTATTCTCTGATGAAGAAATTGTATAACTTTTCAAACTGGGTGTCTGTAAGAATACACCTGAGTCAAATGAAGAGTCATAACAATCTGCAATTGCAATTTTTAAATGATAAACAGCAGACGGAATTACAGCTACAGTAGCTGTCAGAAATATTGTTAATCCATCATATTGAATATATAAATCATTTGAATTTTCATAGTAAAATTGTGAATTAATCACGTCATTTACATTGTTAATACTGACGGGAAGATATGTCCCGGGTAGTAATGCTATGTTTTTTCCAATATAATTGCCTCCCGCAGGGTCGGATCCGGTAATGAAAAAACCAAACACATCATTATAATTGCTATTGGCAAATTCAGGATATTCTTCAGAACCGAAGGTATAATTAAATTCAAGAACATTTCCGGATGGAATAACATTAAATTCTAAAACTGAAGCGTCATATAAATTGGAGGGACTGGTATTTATGGAATTTGCAAGATTGGTATCTGACTCAGGACCTGTAAGAGTGCCGCTGACTGAACCATTATTATTAGGCCCATTTGCATTCATTATACTGCCGGTTGAAATAATAATTCCCTCATTCATTCCTATTTGAGCATTTCCAGCATTTGAAAAAGTTCCAATACCCATAGAGTCTCCGGTGTAACGCACACTATCAATTGTAACTCCATATTGTGTAAAAGCTGCAACAAGTGATTCATAATTTGTAGCAGGTGCAATATTTAAAATATTTGTTGTATCATTTAAAATATTTGATGTATCTTCAGGTTCCGGATAATAATAGGCAATCGAAATTGTGAACATATCGCTGATGTTATTCCATACACGAAGCCAAATTTGGTTATTCGGTAAGCTGTCTGAGGCAGAAAAAGAATGTATGTTACATCCAATATTATAAAGCGAATCGCATGAATTTCCTCTATAAAAATAAACAGGGATTGTGCCGGACAATATTATTGTGCCTGTATCAGGAACAACAACTTTATACCAAATATCTTTACCTGTATTTGCATTGCAGAGATTGGGAACATTCGAATACGTTGAAGCAACAACATTATAATGTAAATAATGATTGCTTATATTGTTTTCAAGTAAAATAGCGCCACAAGGTTCGTCATTTATTGGTGGTTGCGCTTTGATAAATGAAAAACAAAAGAACAGTAAAATATTTACGAATATAAACCTCATACAATAGATATTGATTTTTTTATATAAGACAATTAATAATGAAAATAGTTGTCTGAACGTAAATTAAAACTTGTTATAAAACATTAATTTTATTTCTGTTCTTTTGTGCATGAATGAAATGAAACATTATTTTTGTTAGAAATAATTAAAAAAAAATGGTTATGGATTTAATGCAGAACATCAAAGAAAATGCAAAGAAGCGTATTAAGCGCATTGTATTACCGGAAGGAACTTCTGAAAGAACGGTAAAAGCAGCCGATATTATTCTTAAAGAAAAAATTGCGGATCTTATTCTTTTAGGAAATATTGAAGAAATAGCAGCATTGGAAAAACAATTCGGACTTGATTTATCAAAAGCTGAAATTATTGATCCCAAAACTTCTCCCAAGCGAGAACTTTACATTGAGAAATTAATGGAGTTACGTAAATCAAAAGGTCTTACAAAGGTAGAAGCCGGAAAACTTCTTGATCAGGAAATCTATTGGGGTCCCATGATGATTTTTATGGGCGATGCAGACGGTGAAGTATCCGGTGCAGAACATACAACTGCTGATACTGTTCGCCCTGCGCTACAGATTGTGAAAACGACTCCCGGTATTTCTGTTGTTAGCGGTGCTATGGTTATGGTCAGTAAGAAAAAAGAATTGGGACAAGATGGCGTATTTATTTTTGCAGATGTTGCCATTACTCCAAATCCTACTGCCGAACAATTAGCTGAAATAGCCATTTGCAGCGCAGAAACCGCGAAAATGGTTGCCGGCATCGAAATGCCCCGTGTGGCTTTACTGTCATTTTCTACAAAAGGATCTGCAGAACATGAGCTTGCTGATAAAGTTATCAAAGCAACGGCCCTCGCAAAAGAACGCAGGCCCGACCTTCATTTTGACGGCGAATTACAAGCCGATGCTGCTTTGATTGAAAAAGTAGGACAGAAAAAAGCGCCCGGTTCTCCTGTTGCTGGTCTTGCAAATGTGCTTGTATTTCCCGATTTACAGGCAGGAAATATCGGCTACAAACTTGTGGAGCGTTTAGGAGATGCTGAAGCTGTTGGTCCTGTATTGCAAGGCTTGGGTGCTCCTATTAATGACCTTTCCAGAGGTTGCAGTGTGAGCGATATCGTGAATCTTGTTGCGATCACTTCAAGTCAGGTTAAATAGTGTTTTACATGTTCAATGTTTAACAGCTAATTGAGCTTGAGGTTACAGAGTAATGTCGAAGCCGGATTCATTATAAATATATTATTCAGTACAAAAACGTTACAATAAGTAACGTTTTTGTATTTTGGCAAAGTTCAGCATCGTTACTTTTCTAAATATATTTTTATTGCATCAGAAGTTTTATATCCAAAGAATTTTAAAAAATAAATACCATTGGAAAAACGATTCAAATCAATATTAATATCTGATGATATAATATCAGATGATATAATTTTTTTCCCGGTTATATCATAAACTTCATAAAACTGAAAGTCAGTATTCGCATTTTTCACGATTAGCAAACCATTTGTCGGGTTTGGAAAAATTTCAATTTTATCTATACCAATGGTAGCAACAGAAATTAACACATCAATAACCACTGGTGTAGTTGCGAAGCAGCCATTCGCATCAATTACCGCGATGCTGTATGTTCCTGCTTGAACACCTGAAATACTGTCGGTATGAGAACCAGTGTTCCAGTTATACGTGTACGGAGGCGTTCCTCCTGTAACAAGGGCGTGAGCAGCTCCATCACTAGCTCCTGACTGCGATACCTGTGTTATTGTAACATTCAGGGATAATTGCAGTGGTTCAGAAATTGTATCTATTAAAACAATTGTACAATTATTACTATCAGTAACAGCTACAGTATAAATACCCGAAACAACACCTGATATTGTATTTGTTAAAGCTCCGTTTGACCAGGCATAAGAAAAAGGAGCTATTCCTGCTGTTACATTAACAGAAGCAGAACCTGTGCCTCCGAAACAAGCAGCATTCGTAACATTCATTACTGCATCAACAGAAGGTGTTGCATTAATCGTAACATTTATTTCTGAATTGCAAAAATTTTCATCCGTAGCAGTAACAAAATAAGTATCAGGAGCAAGATTGGTCTGCAATGCACTACTACTTCCATTACTCCATAAAAAAGTAATTGCGCCCGTTCCGCCTGTAGCAGAAACACCCGCAAGCCCATTATTCTCATTACATGTAGCATCCATCACATTTGCAATAATTTCAATATTTCCGGGCTGATAAATTGTATCAGCAATGGTAATGGAACAATTAAATTCATCGGTAATGGTTACAGAATAAATTCCGGCGGGAAGATTCGTAATATTATTTTGAGAACTGTTATCAGACCAGTTATACGTATAAGTTCCACTTCCATTAACGGTAACAGCAGAAGTTCCAGTTGTAGTACCATAGCATAAAAGATCAGTACTGGAAATACTTGCTGTAAACGGAGCCGTGTTAGAAATCACAGCACTTTCTACCAGTTCACAATTATTCAGATCTTTTATTGTTACATAATAAGTGCCTTCCGCTAAATTTGAAATTACAGAAGTAGTTTCATTTGTACTCCACATATACGTAAGACTGCCTGTTCCTCCACCTGCAGTAACAGTAGCCAAACCATTAGCCAAACCGCAACTTGCATTGGTTGTGTTTACAGAAGCAGTTATTGCAGAAGGCTCTGTCAGAGTTACAGAAGCATCAGAGGCGCAACCTGCAGCATTTATAACTGTTACGTAATAAGTTGCTGCGGAAAGACCGCTTATAGTTGCTGTATGTTCTGAATTAGACCAGTTGTAAACAAAAGGAGCAGTCCCTGTAACATTGGCAAGAGCCTCGCCGGAATTATTTCCATTGCAAGTTAGATTTGTTCCATTTATTGTAACAACAGGATATTCAAAAACAGCAACCTCCGAAACATTTGAATAAGCATCAGGGCAACCAGCTTCAGATAAAACAGTCCTGTAGTAGGTTGTTTCTGTAAGATTTGGTGTAATATAATTATTTGTAGTTGCTCCGCTTCCTCCGGTAACATTACTCCATCCGGTTGAACCATCAGCAGATTGTTGCCATTGCAACGACGTACCACTGTAAGCAGACAAACTTAATTCTGTTGAATTGCCTGTGCAGATAGAATCATTATCAGCTAAAGATACTCCTCCGACAGCACCTTGGTTGACTGTAACCTGAATTACATTCGAGTTTAGAGAAGTACAATTTCCAGATGTTACGACTGCTCTGAAATAAGAAGTTGAATTCAATGCTTCTGTCGTAACATTTTCGCTTGTTGCGCCTGCCAAATTTTCCCAGTTTGTTGTTCCATCGGATGAAACCTGCCACTGTATTGCTCCTGTGAAACCTGACAAAGAAAGATCAACCGTATTCTGATAACATACGATAGTTTCATCAACCACTGCTGTTCCTGCTACAGAAAGAGGATCAACCGTTATTTCAACAACATCAGAATAAACATCCGGACAAGCGCCATGAGACAGGCGGGCTCTGTAAAATCCGGTAGAGGAAAGTACAATCGTAGTATAAGAATCTGTTGTTGCGCCACTGCCACCTGTAACATCCGTCCATCCCGTTAATCCGTCGGATGATTGCTCCCATTGAATTGTACCTGTTGAGCCAGTAAGATTGATAATCGCAGGACTTCCTGTACAAACAGAATTCGTTACAGGAACAGCAATTCCGCTAACAGGACCGGGAGTAACTGTTACAGAAACCGTGTTGGATGTTTGACTTGAACAACCTGAAGAAGACAATACTGCACGGAAATAAGTTGTAGTAGTTAATGTGGCTGTTGTGTAAATATCAGTAGTTGCGCCCGAGCCACCGATAACATTTGTCCAACCGCTAATACCGTCAGCAGATTGTTCCCACTGGATATCGCCGGATGAACTTGCAAGCGTTAAAGTTGTTGAACTTCCTGTGCAAACAGAAAGAGAAATCGGTGAAATTATCCCACCTATAGGTTCGGACGTAACTGTAATTTGAATAACATTGGAGTAAGCATCATCACAACCGGAAGCCGAAACAACAGCCCTATAAAAAGTTGTAGTTGTTATTGAAGCTGTAGAATACGAATCTGTTGTAGCTCCTGAACCGTCGGTAACATTAGCCCAGGCACTTGTGCCATCAACAGATTGCTGCCACTGAATAGATGTTCCTGTATAACCTGATAAATTCAGTGTTGTTGTATTTCCTGAACAAACCGAATTATAAACGGCAGAAGAAATGCCGGCATCAGGGCTTGGAGCTACAGTAGCAGTAACAATTGTTCTGGTACTTGCACAACCAGTTGCTTGTATTTCCCAATCATAGAAAAAATAATAAAATCTTAAATTATCAGCATTATTTCCAGTAATACTGATAGCATTGTCAATCGTATAAGGAAAAGGTTTAATTGGCCCTATTGTTGAACCATCACGCCATAAATTATTTGCAGCTTCAAGTGTACGCAATTCATATCCTGTGCCGGGCTCTAAAAAGAAATTTAAAGCAACGCGGCTTTCTCCTTGTGGTACTGCCACGTTTGCACTTACTACTACTTCAGCACTACTGTTGATTACCTGAAAAGTAAGATTGCCACTTACATTATTATAAACCTTAACAGAAACTAAATTCAGAGGAGCAAGAACATCAAAATATAAAGTACGATTCGTGGTGCTTGTCCAATATTGACCTGTTGCAGTATTATCTGTTTCCCCAACATATTCAGAAGAAGAATAGACAAAACTCTCAACATAATAAGATGTGGTCTGAGAAATAACAGGTGTTGTATAATCCGTTCCGGTAAAAAGATAGCTACCACCCGTTGAAGCATCATACCAGTTTAAAGTACCATTGCCACTAGCAGAAAGGCTTACCGTGCCTGATCCACAAATAGAATTTCCTGTAGTAACCGGAGGAGTTGCAAGTGTTACTGCAATATAATCTGGTTTCACAACATCATCAGAACCTGCGCAACCTGAAACGGTTAAAGACACTGTATAATTACCATCAGCGCTATAATTGTGTGTAGGATTTTGTTCCGTTGAAGTAGCACCATCCCCGAAATTCCATGCCCATTGAGAAACACCGGCAACATTGCTTGAAAAAATAACTGTTCCAGAGCAAGTCGTTGTTATATCAGATAAAAAGTCGGCAACAGGAGCATTTGGAGTTACCTGCACATTCTGAATTGTAGTATGCTTGTCTGTTACACTTATTCCTGTAATTGTTTGCGATTGATAACCGGGAGCAGAATACGTAAGCGAATATGTTCCGGCTTTAATAGGTCTGTGATAATCTCCTACAGAAGCCGTACTGTAAACAAAAGAGCTGTCGTTATCCTGATCATGCGAATTTATAAAAACTTTTGCATGAACAGGCAATCCGGTGCAGGCATCTGTTATTACACCATGAATACCAAATGTTACATGCTCAAGATAATTCAGCAAAGAACGGTAATTATAATTCCAGTAATTTTGCAACTGTGATGCTGCCAGTAATTTTGTTACAGACAATTCAAGAGTAACCTCGCGACAATGATGGTACCAATTCATATAATCCTGTCTGCCTCCTGTAATTACGTACCAATCGCCACCCTCTGTATATCCTGTTGAGATAACATCTGTAAAATAATTTGCAGGACCGTAATGCATTGCAGTATCAGCATATTCTTTAGAAACATAATTCCACCAGTTTGCATCGGCAATGGGATTTCCGGCAGTTGTCCAGGTATCCCACGGATAGTTGACAACAGAAGCACCTCCGTGTGTATTTGCTCCCATCACGATGTTGTGTTCCTGAGCAAAATTCATAAATGCTACCGTTTCTTCCTGCCATGCCTGACCATCAGGATGCAAGCCTGCTCTAGGGTCGGGAAAATTTCTGTTATAATCAATATTATTCGCATTTCCGCGGGTTGCGCCGGTTACAGTCAGGTCTCCTCCTTTATAAGTGCCATCAGGGTTCGCGAGTGGGCAAACAAATAATTCTATATTATTTACAAGATTTGTTACACGAGCATCAGTTCCATAATTGTTCAGCAAATAATTGATAAGCCGAAGCAATAAAATGTAGCCTGTTGTTTCATCACCATGCATGGTTCCTGAATATAAAAATTCAGATTCTCCTTCGTTGCTACTAACATTATCAGAAATTTTAACGCAAAGTAATTTCCTTCCGCTGGCAAGAATAGCAATTGTATCCAAACGACATAAGTCCGGAAAGTTAGCAGCAAAAGTTGCCATCATTGTTTCGTATTGCGGATAAGTTGGATAGGTATCAAAATCCCATATTCCTTTGCTCTGATCCCACATCTCAGCTACTGCATCGCCCGGATGCGGCAGCACTTCAAAATTATATCCTTTTAAAAGAAAAGTGTTAAATTCATTAGTATTTGCATAAGCCCATACCTGAAGGTTTTTCACATTGTCAATAGATATGATGCGTGTAAGTTCATTAATCTCACTCTTCGATTGAATACTGAAAGTAAAGTAAACTTCCCCTTTTTGCTGAAGATATGCATTTGCTTTTAAGATTTCTATATCATTCTGTGCATAAATATCAGCTCCTGAAAAACACAAAATAATACTTAATAAAAAAATGTAAAAATTTTTCATAACGCAATGATTTAATTTTTATTTAATATGTTAATTTTCTTAACAAATGACTTATTGCTTCTCGTGCCTTTCAGAAAATATAAACCTGACGGCACTGTAGAAACATCAATAATGAATTGATTTCCGGAAATTGTTTCAGGTTGTGTTTTCGGGTTGATAGAAATTCCATGTAAATTAAATAAATTTATTTCAGAAATTATATCAGAAGAACCTGTTTTTATTAAAATATTATCACTTACCGGATTTGGAAATATGGTAATATCAGAAAACAAACTTTCTTCATTCATACCGGAAGTATGCGCAAGGCTGACAGAATAAAATGCAGCAGTCCCATTGTATGTATTTATCATCAAAATCTTTTCCTGAAAAGTGTTTTTTGAAAAATTCACATCATAAGTTCCAGCATAAATTGGTCTGAAAAACCGTCCAGTTATTGAATCAGAATAAACAAAAGAATTATTGTTATCATGATTCTGAATAGAAATTTTTGCCCGTATAGGTTGGTTTGTTGCAGAATCGCTGACGAGTCCCTGAATTCCATTCTGCGCTTCCTTAGCATAGTTAATAAGAGAACGGTAGTTTGCTTCCCAAAAATACGGGAGCAATGAAGCATCGGGAATTTTAGTATTTGATATTTCCAAAGTAAGCTCGCGCATGTGCTTATAATAATTCAGATAATCCTGTTTGCCCCCTGAAATCATGTACCATTGATAACCGTTGATATATCCCGTAGAAGAAAGACCCGTAAAATAACCGGATTGAGAATGTGCAAAAACAGTATCAGCATAAGCTTTTGAAACATATTGCCACCACGCATCATCGGCATGCAAGCCTGGTTGATTGTCCCATGGATAATTAAGAACTTCTGCGCCTGAATGCAAGGTTGCGCCCATTACAAATTGGAGGGAGTCGGTTAAACGTATTACTGCAAGATTTTCAAGTTGCGTAGTGTTGCCATCCGAATGTTCTCCATGAACAAAATCAGAAAAATTTCGGTTCAGGTCAACATAATTAGCATTAAATCGAGTTGCTCCGTTAAGCGTATTATTCCCACCAGCATAAGTACCATCAGGATTAGCAAGTGGATTAATCCAGATTTCAACACTGTTTAAAAGATTTGTAATATCCGTATCGGTTCCATAATGCGATAGTAAATAATCGCACATTCTGAGTAAAGTAACATAACCAACAGGCTCATCACCGTGAATAGAAGAACAAAGCAATACACGCGGTTTTATCACATCGTTTAAAGTATTTGTTATTTTAGCGAAAAGAATATCCCTGCCCTGCACGCTTACACCTGTTTTGTGAATTTTGCATAAATGAGAATAATTGTTTTGAAAAGAATACATCAAATCTACGTAGGATGAATAGGCAGGATATGCATCCCAAGTGTAAATTTCTTTAAAAAAACCGGAAAACATCTTTGCTTCATTTGATAAATCAGCAGGATGTTTCAATATTTCAAAAGAATAACCGGATTTCAGTAAATTAATAAAATCTGTTTTGTTTGCATAAGCATAAACATTTGTTGACTCGGGTTTCGTTTTTGAATCAATAGAAACAATTTTTGACAAATGAATAAGGTCCGTATTATCCTTAATATAAATTTTGATATAAATCTCACCTTTTCCCGGGAATGGGAATAAAGGCTGTGCGAATGCAGAATTCAACGCAGAAAAGAATAATAGAACAAATAAAATAACAGATATAAGCAGGAGTTTCAGTTTCAAAATAAATCTTTTTTAATAGACGATAATATGTGTGAAAGGTTGCATGAATTCAATGTAAAAAAAATCAGCTTGGGATTTGTTGTGAGGGATGAGTGCTTGGTATCAAACCTAAAAAAACATCAACTGCGTTTGTATTTTTTATCATACTTATCGAAAGGACATTTGCATGGTTTCGGATGCTTAAATATTACGCTGAACCAATACCTGTACCCGAGTGTTAAAGTTATTGTTTTTTCATAATGGCCATACCAGACAGCAAAAGACATATCATGTTTTTTTGTAAGATAAAAATACCAGCTCAAACCACCGCTGACCCATATCCATTTTGTTTGCCATTTGCCAATTCCTTCATATTTGAAATCATCAGCATTTGCATTATAACCGGCCAGAGGCGCCCAATTTTCTCTATAACTTAATGTGGTGCCTATTTCAGCAAACATAGAAAGCCTGTTCCTCATAATTAGCCTTCGCTTGATACCAACATGACTAAATCCCGCACTACGAGCAGCAGCGTCAGCCAAAAATCCCTGATAAAACTGTATGGATGTATGATCTTCTCTGATAAAAGACTCCAACCCAAACCACAAAGAGGGCTCAATCACAACATCGCCGTTTTCACTAATTGAATTTTCATAAAGTGAAGAATTCGAATTTCTTCCAGGATGAAAACCCAGATAGCCTAACCTAAAATTAAACACAGTCTGACTGTTTGCAGAAAAAAAAATGCAAAAGAAAAAAATAATAATATATATTTTCCTTAACAACATTAATTATTATAATGATTTACAAAACTACATTATTTTTGTGAAATTACGTATTACGAAATAAAAATTAAAAAAATGGACAGTAGGAATTCAATAGGAATACAATTGGGATTCGGTAGGAATACAGTAGGAAAGTAATAGAAATTCAATTGGAATTCAATAGAAATACAATCGTACATCTATTGAACATCTACCGAACATCTATCGTTGCACTATTGAACATCTATAAAAAAAACTGAATTATAATTGCAAAAAATAAATAGAAAAATGTCTATAAAAAATCCCCCAATAATACTCAGTGCTTCGAGAATGACGGATATGGCGATGTATTACCCGAATGAAATTATTGAAAGCATAAAAACAAGAATACAAAAAGGGCAAAAAATTCATACTGTTGTTTTATGGACCAAGCATCCCTCTTCCTTATTAAATGGAGACTTGCATGATTTTTTAATGAATTTACGCACAACAGGCATTCAGCTTTTTATTCAATTAACGATAACAGGGATGGGTAGTAGGGCTTATGGAAATACAAAAAATGGAGAACTTTTTTATCCGGAATCCAATGTACCCGATAATAAAAATTCTCTAAATTTTCTCCCCGAAATTATAGAATTAACAGGCAAAGCAGAGCGAGTCAGGTTACGAATAGATCCTATTATAAAAATTAAAGATATATATGGAAAAATCTGGTCAAATAAGGAGCATTTTCAGGAAATTATTGACAAAGCTTTTAACTCGAGTATAAGAAATTTCTCATATAGTTTTTTAGAATCCGGAGCGCATGCAAAAGTTGACAAACGTTTTTCACAAATAGGATTTGAAATTGTTTCTCCGTCTGCTCAAGAGAGAATCGAATTTCAAAAAATAATACATGATATTTCTACAGAAAAAAAGATACATGTTTTTTCATGTTGTGTCCCTCATCTTCCACAATCAAGATGTATTGACGGGTATCTTCTCGAAAGCCTGCATGATTTTCAATGGGCAACATCAAAGAAAGAACCCAAAAGCAGAATAATGTGTGGTTGTACAGGTTCTGTTGATATTGGCGGATGGCCTCCTAAAAAATGCGGGTCAGGGTGTTTATATTGTTACTCAAGACCCAATTAAAACAAAAAAAACCTGCCTTTCGGGCAGGTTTTTTTATTGTGAAAAAAGAAGTATTATTCGAGAACAATTCTCTGGTTATAAACTTCATTTCCTTTAACAACTTTAAGAGAATAAACACCCTTACTCAAATTTGTCAGGTTAACTTCATTAATACTTACAGAAGAAGCAGTATTGAATACCATTTTCCCAGTAACATCATAAACAAAAATCTGAACATTGCTGTTTTCTTCAGTGTCTACGTAGAATAAACCGTTTGAAGGGTTTGGATAAACTAACAGGCTGCTGTATCCTGAAACAGAAGAAACCGTTGTTAAATCATCTGACGTGATAAAACGAATGTGATAATTTGTAGCATCATCTGCCATCCAACCACCTGAATAAGCAAAAGAATTTCCAAAGAGAGAAACCGTATCGCCAAGAATTGCGCAGGTACCTGTTGGCACTATAATACCGGCATAAATAGTTCCTGTAAGATGTGAAGCACCACTTACACTTCTTAAATCAACTTTTGTGAATGTCATTACATTTGCAGCATTTGCTTCTGAAGGAACAGCAATGGGTGTTATTAAATCAATCATATTGGGAAATCCGGCGTCATCTCCCCATAAATGAATTTCCATTGGATCTGAAATAGGAGTAGTTGAGCTGTAATAATTTTTAATTAATAAAGTAACGAGCGTACGATGCTGTGCTCCAAAATTAATTTTCTGAGCAGCGGCAGAATAACCAGTGCCAGTAGTGGTAACAGGAATATAAATTTGTGGATTGTTATTATCAAACTTATAATACTGTCCAGTAATATAACGGAAAGTATCAGTAACTGTAGAATGAACTGTAGTAGCCATATCATCAGCGCTGATAATATATTTTACCCATGCTCCGGCAACTTGTGCAGGAACAGTAAATGTATATTTATCTCCAGAAACAAAAGTTCCTGCAATTGTATTTGAAGTGCCATTATCAACCCAATAAGTGAGTTCAACATTTTCAACACCGCTCATATCTGAAACCTGTGCAGAAATCAGCTGATCAGAAATAGTGCTATGATAATCTACCCATAAAGAATCGTTAGCAATTACAGGACCCTCAACATCTTCGTTGAGAGAAGTAACAGCGCGGAAATGAAAATCATCCAAACCGCCTTGTCCTTCTGCAATTTCCCATACGCCGCTAACTAAATTATAAGAACGATTATAAATTCCGGGTTGTGTCATCGTTAAATTCACAACTCCTATTGGAACAGTAAATCCGATATAATAAGTACCTGTAAGACCTGATAAAGAAGCTGCATAAGTTCTTAAGTCTATTCTTGTCATTGCAGAAGTATTGCTTAATGTTGCCGCAGGTTTCACTTTAAATGGAGTAATCACATCATTTCCGGGAAGACCACCATTGTCGTCCCAAACGTGAACAAGCATACTGTCATTCGGATGCGTATTGTCTGTATAATTTCTAATAAGTAATGTAACAAGATCCGTATTCCCTAAAGCAATTTTCACAGCAGCACCTGATGGAGAACCTGCAGGAGCAGTGGGACCAAACTGTCCGAAGAAATCAACCACAGTGTTATCATAAATGATATGATTTCCGGCAATGAATTCATAAGTTGCAGTAGAATCTTCATTCAGATTTGTTGAATTATCAGATGCATAAATATAATAAGTCATCCAAGCGCCCGGTGTTTGAGCGGGAATAACAAACTGATATTGATTTCCTGTTGTATTAGTTCCTGTAACCGTTTGAGGAATTCCGTTATCTGTAGTATAAACTAAAGTTGCAGCAGAAATTCCTGAAACATCAATAATATTAGCAATTAAGGTATCATTCAGCAATCGTCCTTCATAAAAAGCTCTTGGTGTGTGAACAATCATTGGAGGAGCATTATCAACATTAGAACCTGAAATATCAATATCATCAATATACATACCATCGGTTTCATAACCGCCATCGCTATAAAAACGGAAACGAATTTTAACATTAGTGCTTCCGCAATATCCTGAAAGAGAATAAGTGTATTCAGAAAAAGGAGGAAGTGGACTAAGCTCCCCTCCATCATAAGTATCTAAAGTAGCATAGGTAACAAAATTGTCATCGGAAACTTCAAGATACATATAATCAAAGCCACCTTCAATTTTATAGGTTGCCCAGAATGTTAAATCTGCTGATAAATATCCGGTAAGATCTATACCATTTGCCATAGTTGCATAAATCAATTTATTGGCTGCATAGTTGCCAGTAGGACTTTCAGAGAGCGAGCTTGTAGGAGAATGAGCCTGCAATGTGCTTAGACCCCATGTTGTGCCTGTACCGGAAAAAATCCAATTGGTAGTACCATTTTCAAAATCGTCTGAAAATAATACTGTTTGGCTGTATCCTGTATAAAACAGAAATAAAGCTGCAAAAACTAGTAATAATTTTTTCATTTTTTTTTGGTTTAAGTTAAACAATTTGTGCAAAATTAAAAAAATCAGAATAATTGGTATAAAAATCGGGTTAAAAGTTTTACATCAATTATTAACGGAAATAAAAAACCGAACACAGCCCCCCAGAAATGGGCATTATGACCAATGTTATCGTTTCCCTTTTTTGCCATATACCATGAAAAACCGAGATAAAGTATGCCAAAAACGATTCCCGGTATAGGAATAATCGCAAAAAAATAAACTTTATTCATGGGAGCAAAAAATATAGAGCAGTACACAATGGCAGAAACTGCACCCGATGCGCCTACTGCATTGTAGTAAGGATTGTCTTTGTGTTTTATCGTATCATAAATAACAGATGCAATAATGCTCCCGAAATACAAAGTAAGGAAATAAAGAATTATTTTATCTGTTATAATAAAGTATCCGAAATAAATCTGAACAACCTGACCAAAAGAGTACAGCACCATCATATTGACGATTAAATGCATCCAGTCAACATGTAGAAACGCATGAGTAATTAATCTGTAATACTCCCTGTGATGTATTATTCTATATGCATTGAACCTGAATTTCTCCATTATTTCCGGTCTGTAGAAGCCGGCTACTGAACAAACAAGTGTAACAGCAATTATAATGATGGTAATATTTATCATTATTTTGTGATTACTATTTTCATAAATAATTTTTCTGAAGTAGTATGAACACTTAAATAATAAACTCCCTGGCTAACATTACTCAGGTTAATTATTTTTTGATTTGTACCAGCTTCGATAATGATATTCTCTTCATACACACACTTGCCTGTGATATCTGATATTCTAATAAGAGATTTGTCTGAATAATTAGATTTCAAAAACAGAAAGAAGCTGCCCTTGTTTGGATTCGGATAAGTAAAAAATGATAATTCAGGGTCAATAAATAAATCGTTGATTTTTACATTTGCGCCTGTAATAAAAAAATGAGGGTCAGCAGCCCCGATAAATGCATGATGAGCTATTTTGCCACTTACGTCCTTTGCTTTTAGATAATAATAAATTGTATCTCCGTCATTTTGAGAAGGAATATTTCCGGTATAAGTAAGATAACCGTTATTATTCATAGGAATAGAATCCCAGCTCCCACTCTGGCTTACCTTATAAACAATAATGGGATAATTGCTTTCAACAGCATTTCCGGCATAAGAAACAACTTTTGCATTAATATCATAACCTGTTGTTGAATTTATAACACCGAATAAAGGATAATGCTCGATGTACAACATTTGCCTGTCGGCTATTTCGTGTGTACGGCAGTGCAGCGCGTCGGTACCAAACCATGAAGCAGATCCTGCAAGATATCCTTTAACCGTATAACCGGGCATTGCTTTTCTGTAAGCCTGTAGCGCAGCAGTATCATGAGGAGCAGAGCTACCGCCTTTGATAGGGAGAAAAACTCTATCATTAAAAATAAATGAATTGGAATAAGGCTCTGCTGTTGCTGTTTCAGCACTACCGGCAATTAATACGCGTATTACTTTATATTTGTAACCATAAGGACAATCTGTGCTTTCAAAAAAAGCAGCCGCAGCCTCGTAATTCGTCCACCGTGGGTCGGATGTAGGAACAGAGTCAACAAGAATTTTATCCGGTGCAAGCAATTTTGCCCAGCAATCAATATGTTCAATATACGCACCCTGCGCATCGGGGCGAATCATGTAATTATTTATTCCAAGAAAACTCTGCATTGTTTGTTGTACCTGTGTTTGGCTCAAAGAAGGATTTTCAGATAAAACCAATGAAGTGGATATAGCGTTGTTATAACCATCACACATGTAATTTCCTCCGGTATGCTCGATATCCATGCCATACATCGTTATGCCAAGAAATTGAGCCTGTTTGGAAGGAACGATGTCGTCATAGGGCCTGGGACGATTGTACACAAAATCAACAATTTGAACTCTGTGGCTTGAATCAGCAATAAACCACCCGGTATAATCACGCGTCCACCATGAGTCAACACCTGTAACTGTAAGAAAACTGCAATTTGCGGTATTCACACCGTTTGAATTCAATAAGCTAGTTATTGTAGACTGATTAGAACTCGTAGCAACAATTATCAGCTTCCCTGCATTTGAAATATCATTAATCAGCGAATACGGAAGTCCAAATCCATTTTTATAGGCAATAATTACCGCTTCTGAAGGCTCAAATTCTGCAATGTTTCTTACTGGTCCAACAGGAGGATTTGTTGCAAAAATACTTTTACTTCTGCATGACATGAGAAATTTTTCTTCCGGAGTTATTTTGTGCGTAAGTCCGTGATTTGGCAATAACTTTTGATTTTGTGCATTTAATTGAATGTTTAATGCAAAAATTGCAACAACAAATAATAACAATATGTTTATCATTTTATTTTTTTATAAATTTTATTGTATTTGATAAAATATTCTGGTCATTGTAAATACGTACAAAATAAGCCCCTGTTGGCAGTTTAGACACATCCATATCAGAAAAATTCTTATCATAAATTGCAATTATTTTTCCGAGAAGATTAATTATTTCCACGCGACTAACCTTGCTTATATCGGTAATACTTAATTGTTGATCTGTAGGATTCGGATGCAGCACCTGTGATTGCATTTCAATTTTATTGTCAGGAGCGGAGGTTGGCAGCATAATATTTTTATATCGGATTGTAGTTGTCATGCCAGACTTACTGATAGAAAGTAAAGGAACTCCTTGATTTTCTCCAAACCAGCAATAAAGTGTTTCCTGAGGTCTTGGGATTCTGAAGCCCATTTGATAATTATCATTAAAAACTGTGTCAGAAATATTTATTACAGATTTCACGCGCATAACATCAAAAGTGCCGTAGGAAGTCATAAGAGAGCCATAACCGTCAACTAAATTGACCCGTTTGATTGTTTGTCCGTAGTAGCCATAATTTGGAATTGAGATTCCCCATGAGGTGCTTGAAGAATCAATATGGTTGTATTGCAGTGGCAGAGAATATAACAGAACGGGCGGGTCGTATTTAACCGGCGTAGCAATTCCATTAACAATTGCGCCCATGCCAACTTGTGTGTATTCACTCGCGGTAACTTTGAGAAAATTATAGGTTTCAGAAATCTGTATCTGCGAAATCGGATTAACGGAATTGAAATCGCGGGTAGCAAAATTTGCACGATGCTCCTGATCCAAAGGATTATTAAAAATAACATTGTACATTACAGGTGTAGATGTAACTGTAAAAAAAGTATCAATAGTTTGCGAATTGGAGGTTAATGCAGTATATACCCAAGTGATATTATCGCCTGTTATAGCAGGATCCAAGCCATGCAAATTCCCTGTAAGGCTTAATCGAAATGTATCATTCGCAATAGGCATATCGGAATCGTTAATTATTACTTGAGAAAACAATGGTATGTTTAGGAAAAAAAATAAAGTAAGACTTGTAATAAATATCAATTTCCACATCGCTATTAAAGTTTTTTTTTATATAAATTTATTTCTGTATTTAATTTTCTCTTGTGTTGCAAAGTGTTTTTTTATCAGACGGAAGTCTACAGTCTACAGTCCTCAGTCTTCAGTCTACATGACTGCCGACTTTTCAGACTGCCGACTGCCGACTTTTCGACTGCCGACTGCCGACTCTTTCGACTGCCGACTGCCGACTTTTCAGACTGCCGACTGCCGACTTTTCAGACTGCCGACTGCCAACTTTTCAGACTGCCGACTACCGACTTTTCAGACTGCCGACTGCCAACTTTTCAGACTGCCGACTGCCGACTTTTCGACTGCCGACTGCCAACTTTTCAGACTGCCGACTGCCGACTTTTCAGACTGCCGACTGCCGACTTTTCGACTGCCAACTTTTCAGACTGCCAACTGCCGACTTTTTCGACTGCCGACTGCCGACTCTTTCGACTGCCGACTTTATTTTTCATCTTCCTCCATTTTCTACCACGTGCGCAACACTTGTTATAATAATTAATCTTTAGCTTGAATAACCGGAATTGTGAAATAAAAAACGGTTCCTCTTCCTTCTTCTGATTCAAGCCAAATTCTACCTCCCATAGATTCTACAAAGCCTTTACAAATTTGTAATCCGAATCCGGTTTTTGAATTCGATTTTATATTTCTTCCTGCCTCATTGTTTCCATCAAAAATACTCTTTTGCCTATCATGAGCAATTCCAACGCCAGAATCTTTTACATAAAAATAGATATAATCATCATCTCTGTTATTGCATCCAATTTCAATTGATCCAAAATAAGTGTTATTAACAGCATTTTCAATTAATTTTTCAAACACCAGTAAAAGTTTATTCTCATCACAATTGATAATGGGGTTTGTTTTTGTTATTTCTGAATAAGAAATAAATTCTATTTTTCTTTCTTTAATAGGTTTATAATCTAAATATTTGACATGAAGTTCCTGAATTAAAGCATTAACATTACAATCACTGATATTTAATTCAAGTGAACCGTCATTAATTTGTGAAATAAATTTCAAATCATTCATAATATAAAGCAGATCATTTCCTTTTTCAAAAATAGATTCAAGAAGAAAAGTTCTCTTTTTATCAGTAATATCTTTCTTTTTAAGTAACATCGAAAATCCGATAATGGAATTCATGGGTATACGAATTTTCCGTGAAAGATTATCAAGAAAAAGCGATTTGCTTTTCTCAAGTATTTCCATGTTATTTTTTATTTTTTCTATTTCATGAATAAAGTTATTTTTTTCTGTCTGATCTTTTAGTAACAAAACATATCCGTTATATTTTTTGAATTTATCATATAAATGAAATATTGTAACATAAGAAGGTAATGTCAATTCGTCTTTTTTTCTGAAAGACATTTCTTTTCCTGAAATAGTTGCATGACTACAAATTAAGGATATAAATTTTTCAGCATCTTCAGCGAAACAAATATCATAAAGAGAAAGGGCTTTGATTTCTATTTCAGAAAATCCCAGCATAGAACAAAACGAAGCATTTGTATAAATAAATTTATTCTGTTCATTTACCATTGCAATACCTTGCGTTGAAAAATTTACAATTCCATCTAATTCGGTCTGCATTTTATACAAGAGCTTCTCTTTTTCTATATTTGATGTAACATCATATACTATTGCGTGGATATACTCAATATTTCCTTCATCATCGGAAATGGGTTTAATTTTAACGCGCAGGTTGCATTTTTTATTCCATTTTGAAATATACTCATGTTCCGATATAATTTCCTGCTGTGTAGCAATTGCCTCCTGAAGTTTTTGAGAAATACCGGCATCAATAAGATTCTGAAATGTAAGAATATTTATTTTCTTCGTTTGCTCAAGAGAGGGGGAACCCAAAATTCTTATCAGAGATTCATTCGCCTCTATAATATTTCCATTTAAATCTATTATAAGAATTCCAGAATCAGCATTTTCAAAAAGATTTCTGAATTTCTTTTCATTAAGTCTCAAGTTTTCTTCTATTCTTTTCTGATCAGAAATATCTCTGGCAACGCCTAACAAACCAAGAGGGTTTCCCCTATCATCTTTTAACAATGTAGATGACATCTGTGTCGGAAAATTTGTCCCGTCTTTTTTAACATGCCCTACAACCCCATTGTATTTTCCTATCATTAGTACTTTTTCATTAAAAGGATTTACGTCCTTTATTAATTGCTCTTCAGTGTGGCAAATACGCAGATGTCTGCCAACCATTTCGTCGTGATTATAGCCATGCATTTCTAACCATGAATTATTTGCGAACCTCAATATTCCATCCATATCAGCAATTGCTATTCCATCAAGAGCCTGCTTCAATCCTATTTCAAAAAAACGAAGATTATGTTCAGCCATTACACGATCTGTAATGTCAGACAGAATTCCTATTATGCCTGTAACTCTTCCATCTTGAACAACTGCCCTGCTTGTATTACGAACATATTTAATACCTCCGTTTTTAAAAAGCACTCTGAATTCAACAGGCTCTTGTTTTCCCTCAAGCGCGCCGGCATAATTTCTCATTAAAACAGGAATATCCTCTGCAAAAATAAATTCAATAAAAGGTTTGCCTATAATGTCCTGAACTGTATAATCCGTAATTTTTTCAGCCATAGGACTTATATAGGTAACGACTCCTTGAGTGTCGAGCGTAAAAATAACATCGGAAATGTTATTCACAAGATCTCTGTATTTCTCTTCGTTTTCCCTGAGAGCTTCTTCTGCCTGTTTACGTTCATTAATATCAACAACAACACCATATATCAAATCAGAATCAAGATTCCCGCAGATTCTCAATTCGGCAAAAAAAACATCGCCACTTTTTTTCAAACATTCAATTTCAACCGGGCTTGTATCATTATTCATGGACTTTTGGAACATTACCTGTTTTATAAAATCTCTTTTTTCAGGAATCGCAAGATTCCATGCCGGAATACCAATCATTTCCTCCTCTTTGTATTCAAACATTCTAAGCATTGCTGAATTTACAGTAGTAAAATGACCATTCAAAGTAGAATAAATTCCATCCGTAATACTTTCCACAAGCAAACGATATCTATCTTCGCTCTTTTTTAACTCAAGTTCAGATTTTTTCTTTTCAGTAATATCTTCCGCTATCTGCACAAAAAATTCGGGTTTTCCTGATGTATTAAGGATAGAAAAAATAATAAATTTGACAAAAACATCTTCATCAGCTAATGAAGAATCAACTTTTCCAGGATTATAGTATATTTCTGGGACAACCACTATTTTCCCTATCTTAATATCATCAAAACTGGCAGCAAAATCAGGATTAAAACGTGGGATGTCAAATAAATTAGGTTTTTCTGATGGAGGAGCTTTAAATATTTTTTTTGCTGCATCATTATATTTAACACGAAAACCATCTTTATCATATATTATTATGCCTAAAGGATTCTTATTAATGATGTTATCTGAAATAGCCTTTTCATTAATTAAAATCTCTTCAAGATGTTTTTTTTCTGCAATTTCATTAATTAATTGTTGATTTGTGCTTAACAGGGTTTCTGTTCTTTCTTTTACTATTTTTTCAAGATTCTGATTCATTCTATTCAATGCCTGATCTACCTTATCCTTTTCTAAAATCTCATCTTCAAGCTTTTTCTGATGCAGAAAAAAACGCTTTCTTTGTGCGTAAATAATTATAGAAATAATACAACAAAATACCACTACTATACTGGCAGCAGATATTTGCTGAAAATAATCTGCAATATTTGTTGTGTTCAAATACCTTCCGATAAGAAAAACCATGTATGAAACACTGTATGCAGAGATGCTAAGGGGAGCAGGAGCATAAATCAGCAAAGCAATACAAAAGCACCCAATCACATACATTACAATCACTCGGGAAGGAGAATATTCATAAACAGAAAATAATGCAGCCCATAATAAAACAGCAAAAACAAAAAGCCATACAAAAAGATTATACTCTACAGGAGGCATATCTTTTCTTCTGCGCGTATGCAATAACAATGAAAAAATCAGAATAAAAATAAATAAAGAAAGATTAAGATAAAAATTGTATTTATAATTAATCTCTTCTGAAAAAAGACCTTTAGAATAATCAAGAAAATCTGTAATAAACAAAGGAATACATAATAATAACAAGACTATTGAAAATATTTTTAATCGGGAAATATTTTCCTTTAATACAACTATAAGATACTCGCTTGAATGCTGACCGGGAACTTCCTGAAAAACACGGTTAAAAAATTTTATCATAATTATGAAATATATTTTGCTCTGAATTACGGATAAATTAGTTTCATTTTTTTATTTAAAATAGTCAACAGTCAACAGTCAACAGTCAACAGTCAACGTTCAACAACTTGAAATTTGAAACATTAAACATGAAACATGAAACAAACTTACATAATAAATTACAATTCTAAATGTTTCATAAACTAAAAGTTTATTATGTTGTAAATTTTTCTCTGATACCATAACTCAATGATTCACGTTTTCAAGGGAAAAATAAATTACATTTGCAGTTTAAAGTAATTATCATTTGAAGCATTTTTTTGTTATAGCAAGTCTGCTTTTTGCTTCGCACGGAATTGTTTATTCCCAAAATATTTCAAATATACGGGCAGTAAACCTTTCCCTGACTTCTGATACCATTCAATTAGATACATTAAGCATTCTGCCAAATTCCGTTTTTATTTTTGATTCTTCCGGCAGATTAATCAGCGATACACTTTACCGTATAGATTATGGAAAAGCATTGTTAATCCCTTCTCCTTCCATGAAGCAAAAATATGCTGATGAAGTCAGGACATCGTATAAAGTATTTCCCTTTTCGTTTTCAAAGCCTTATTTCCATAAAGATATTTCATCAATCGGTATGCTCCAGAATAACGAAATAAAACCTTTCAAATTAATTTTTGACACACCCTCGAAAAGCAGCTTTTTCGACAGAGACGAATTAACAAAAAAGGGTAGTATTTCGCGTGGAATCAGCTTCGGAAACAATCAGGATGTCATTGTAAATTCAAACCTGAATCTACAGTTATCAGGTAAAATAAGCGACAATTTGGAAATTCTTGCAGCAATATCTGACAATAACATTCCGATTCAACCAGACGGAAACACGCAGCAAATACAAGAGTTTGACAAAGTTTTTATTCAGTTGTTCAATAAAACTACAAAAATGATTGTGGGCGATTATGAAATAACAAGACCCCGAAGTTATTTTATGAATATCAATAAAAAGGTACAGGGGGGGATTTTTAATACAGAGCAGGATCTGAACAAAGAGAAAAAAAGCAAATTTAAAACGATTGCAAGTGGTGCTGTTTCCAAAGGAAAATATAACAAATTAAATATTCAGGGCATTGAAGGAAATCAGGGTCCTTACAAATTAACTGGTGCTGAGAATGAAAGATACATTATTATTCTTGCAGGAACTGAAAATATATATATTGATGGAAAACTCTTGAAAAGAGGGCAGGAAAACGATTACACTATAGATTACAACAATGGAGAGCTTACCTTTACGACAAATCAACCCATAACAAAAGATAAAAGAATTACCATGGAATTTCAATATTCAGATAAAAACTACGTAAGATTTCTTATCTATAACAGTAATGAAATAAAAACAGAAAAAGGGATTTTCTGGGTAAATATTTTTTCAGAACAAGATAGTAAAAACCAACCGCTTGACCAGATTCTTACGGATGAACAGAAAAATATTATGGAAGCTATCGGAGACAGCCTTAACAATGCCATTGTACCAAAAATTGACAGCGTAGGATTTAAAAATGACATGGTTCTTTATAAACGCATTGATACACTTATAGACGGAATACTCTATGATAGTATTTACGTTTATTCCACACATCCTGACAGCGCTTTTTTCAGATTGGGATTTTCGTATGTTGGCGCAGGCAATGGAAATTATTTACCCTATGTAACTACTGCCAATGGAAAAGTCTACAAATGGATTGCGCCCCTTGCAGGTGTTAAACAAGGGAGTCACGAACCGATTATTCTTCTTGTAACTCCCAAAAAGAAACAAATGGCAACAATAGGAGGAGAATTCCGCATAAGACCTTTCACTAAAACTTTTTTTGAACTGGCTCTAACGAATAATGATATCAATACATTTTCGCCAAAAAACCGCAGCAATGACGATGGTTATGCATTTAAAACCCGGATATCACAGGAATTTCTGGTAAAAGACACAATGAATCAAAAATTAACCGGCAACATAAACTTTCAATTAATTACTGCAAATTTCGACCCGCTTGAACAATTCAGAAGTATAGAATTTTCGCGGGACTGGAATCTTGCAGCCAAAAATATTTCAGCGCAGGAACAATTGGTAAATTTTGATCTTTCATATTTCAAAAATAAAAGCGGAACAGCAAAGTACGCAATAGACTGGATGAGAAGAGAAGGTGTATGGAACGGGTTGAAAAATGGATTAGAAGCAGATTGGAAATACAAAGGGATGAAACTCTCTGCAAAAGGAAATATTATGAATTCACAAGATACAATAAATACTACCCGCTTCATCAGGCATAGCGCAAGTCTTTCTCGGGATTTCAAATATTTTACTATTGGTATAAAAGAAGAACAGGAAAACAACAGATGGGAAAAAAATAACTCCGATACACTCCTGCTCAACAGTTTTTCTTTTAATCAATACGAAGCATTTATTGCAAGTCCGGATTCTGCAAAAATCAATATTTTTTCTAATTATAAATACAGAGAAGACTATCATCCTTTAGCTACAAGTCTGCTTGCAGCAACACAATCCAACGACATCAGCGCAGGAATTTCTATGATGCAAAATCAAAATCAGACCTTCAAATTAACAGGAAATTACAGGGAACTCATAATTAAAGATACACTTCTCAGTGCCAACAAACCTGAAAATACAATTACAGGTAAAATAGAGTATACACTGCAAAAATACAAAGGGGCTATATCTACATCTGTTTTTTATGAACTGGGTTCAGGACTGGAATTAAAAAAAGAATTCTCATTCATTGAAGTAGCGCAAGGGCAGGGCGTATATACATGGAACGACTACAATAATAATGGAATTACGGAGCTAAATGAGTTTGAAGTTACAGATTTCAGCGATAAGAGAAATTATATTCGCATTTTTACTCCTACAACGGATTATGTTAAAACATTCACAAATCAATTCAATGCAATACTCAATTTACGACCTGAAAAAATATGGTCAAATTTAACAGGACTGAAAAAAACTTTGTCTCGTTTTTCAAATCAGCTTGCATTCAGAATAGATCAGAAAACAGCTCAGGATAACATTCTTCTTACAGCCAATCCCTTTGCAAATTCCTTTGGAATAAATTCCATTGAAGACAGCAGTCTTATAAGCATAAGTTCATCTTTTAAAAATTTATTTTCTTTTCAAAAAACACACCCTGTTTTTGGTGCGGATTTTCTCTATCAGGAAACAAAAAATAAAATTTTATTGGTAAATGGTTTTGATTCCCGCGAACATATTGTAAACGGCTTACGCGCACGCTGGAATATCACAAAAAAAATAACATGGATGAACAGCAATGATTTGGGTGAAAAAAAATATACATCTGAATTTTTCAGTTCCAAAAATTACCGGATTCCGTATTTTTTAAATGAAACAAATCTTAGCTTTCAACCTAATCTTTCCTTACGGTTTAGTTTGATTTATAAATATCAAAACAAACTCAACACATCGGGAAAAGAGAAATCGGAATCAAATAATATAGGAACAGAAATTAAATTTAATTCTGTAAAAAAAGGAAGTTTTACAGTTAATATTAATTATATAAATGTCAACTATAAAACTTCCGAAGAAATCATCAATACCAATACGCCTATAGCCTACGAAATGCTTGAAGGTCTGATGCCCGGCAATAATGCATCGTGGGCAGTACAATTTCAGAGAAACCTTACCAATGTTTTACAGATGAACCTAAATTATACGGGCAGGATTTCAGAAGGAACAAAAGCAGTACATACAGGGGGAGTACAACTCAGAGCTGTATTTTAAATTATTAACCTGTATATTTGGTTGCGATTATAAATCTATTTAATGTTAAGATGGAGTAGAAAATGGAGTAATGAATAAAACAGGTTCGTTTTCTAACAGTAATTGTTAATAAATACAAATTATTTCATAAACCTTTTGATAAATAGAGCGTATATAGTTGAAAACTTTAATCTTTCTTTTAATGATTAATTGCGTTAAAATATGTTTTTTTGAGTTTAAATCTGGATTGTGGGAAAGAGTTTTAACATATTATTATTATTATTGATATTTTTTTTATCAAAATCAATATCACAAGCCCAAGATTGTGATACCTGCAATAGTACTGTTACCATATACGTAGATCTTTCTTTAAATTCTGATTCAGTATGGATAAGCCCAGACATGGGAAGACTGGGATTATGCTGTTCAGCCCCATCAAATTATAGCTGCATACGATTCTATATAACGGTTCATCCTGATGCAGATCAATTATCTTTTACACTTGCAACTCCACCTATACCCCCGGGTCAGGAATATCAAGTTGAATGCGGTCCTCTAATGTCTGTCGGAACCCCGATGTGCATTTCAGGAACCGGTCCTCATTGTATAGTATATTGTAAGCCCGGCGGTGATATTCTTAGCTATCAGATAACCTCTGCAAAAACATTGGAAGCCTCCCCTGATATTATCGTAAGTCAGGGATGTGTTGGAAAAATATGGGCAGTGGGACTTGAGGAAACATCAATTATATGGAACACAATTTACCCCGGAGTATATGGTGAATACAACAGCTATTTATCTTGTCAGTCAGGATGTGATACAACCTTTGCAACCGCACAACCCGGATTTCCTCCGTATATAGATATTGAAGTAAGCGGAAATTTATTAGCGCCCTGTAATTTTAATTCTACCAAAGATACGGTCAGGATATATTTTGTGAACGATAAAGCTGTTACGATTTCCCCACAAGATCCCGTTATTTGTTTTGGAGGAACACCGGCAACCCTAACAGCCAATCCTGTTGGAGGTGCTCCCCCTTACAATTATTTGTGGAACACCGGCGAAACAACTCAATCTATTACTGTTACTGCACAAGGGAATTATTGGGTAGAGGTCAGCGATCAGACAACCGATTGTCCTAGTGTTTACGATACAGTTTATGTAACTGAATTCAGTTTGCCGATAACAGCGCATGCCGGGATAGATCAAACAATATGCTACAACAATCCGATTGCGAACCTTAACGGAAATGTTGAGATTGCAACAGGGGGCATTTGGGGTGGAGGAAATGGTATCTTTTTACCAGATAATACAAGTTTAAATGCTACTTATGTTCCTACTGCGGATGAACTTACAAGTGGTGTTGTTTCTCTTACTTTAACCACTACTGGAAATTTTGGTTGCCCATTAGATGTTGATTATATGCAAATAACAATATCTCCTTCACCCACGGTATCAGCAGGTACAGATTTGACCGTGTGTACAAACAATCTAAATGCATCTATGAGTGGATCGGTAACGAATGCAACAGGAGGAATATGGACAGGAGGAACAGGAACATTTAATCCTTTAAATACTACTCTTAATGCTGTTTATACACCTTCGGAAGCAGAAATAACAGCAGGAAATGTTGTATTGACACTGACAACGACCGGTGTAGGAAACTGCTACACTGTTTCGGACAGCATAGAAATTACAATTATTCCCGAACCCATTGTTGATGCAGGATTAAATCAGACTATCTGTGCAAACAACTCGCTTGTTAATCTTAATGGATCTTACAGCCTTTCTTTAGGCTCCATGTGGTTTTCTTCAGGAAATGGAAATTTTTCTCCCAATAATACATCTCTAACCCCCACTTACACCCCAAGCCCTGAAGATATAGCAAATGGGGCCGTTGTATTAGGATTGATTTCTACAGGGAACGGAGTTTGTTTGCCCAATACAGATTTTACTTTAATCACTATTCTACCGTCTCCTGTTGTTGATGCAGGGAATAATCAAGTGCTGTGTTCTAACAACTCCGATGCTATTTTGGCAGGAACAGTAACAGGGCCTACTACTACAGGAATTTGGTCGAGCAATGGAACAGGATATTTCTATCCATCAGAAGTGTCTCTCAATGCTACTTATGTACCCTCCCCTCAAGATACTTCTATTGGTTCAGTTACAATAAAATTGACATCAACAAATAATATCTCCTGTCTTCCTGTTTCAGATTCATTGACATTAACCTACACTCCATCTCCAACCTTAATATCTATCATAGATGTTGCTATTTGCGCAAACAATCCGGATATTACACTAACAACTAATCTGAGTATAAGTACAGGAGTTTCCTGGACATCCACCGGTACAGGCTTTTTTTCGCCCAATGCTTTTGCATTAAGTCCAACATATTTTCCAAGCTTGCAAGATACTGGTGTTGGACAAATTACTCTTATGGTTGTATCTACAGGAAATGGAAATTGCTTGCCGGTTACAGATCAGGTAGCTGTAACAATAACTCCGGCTCCTGTTGTTTTTGCAGGTACAGATACAATATTATGTAATAACACTTCAGGATTTCAACTTTCGGGGATTGTTTATGGCGGGTCACATAGCGGGGTTTGGAATTCATCAGGAAATGGAATTTACAATCCTTCTGACACGGTATTAAATGCAATATACATTCCTGGATCATCTGATCTGGTAAGTGGAAGCTCTACAATGATTCTGACTTCTACGGAAAATGGTAATTGCATACCTGTATCAGACACGCTTCAAATTCTTTACATGCCGCCACCCATTGTAAATGCAGGTCCGAACCAAAGTGTGTGCGCGAATAATGCAACAACTGTTCTCTCTGGTATCATACAAAATACCAATGTTTACTTTTGGGAAACAAACGGGAGCGGTTATTTTTCTCCAGATGCAAATTCATCAACAGTTATTTATTATCCAAGCATGAGTGACACAGCCAACGAATATGTAAATATTTCTCTGAATGCAGCTAACGGTTGCGCTTTTATTTCCGATACTATGACTTTATCTTTTACTCCAGGACCAATTGTGTATGCAGGACAAGATCAATCTATCTGCGCAACAGAAACACAGGTAGCACTTACCGGGTTTGTATCAGCAGGAAGCGCAACAGGTAATTGGTCAAGTTCAGGTACAGGATACTTTTATCCTTCTGCCGATTATCTAAACACGAACTATATTCCATCTCCAACTGATACAAGCGCAGGCTCTGTTACTATAAATCTGACATCAACAAATAATGGAAGTTGTCTCTCTGAAACAGATCAATTAATTATAACATTCGAGTTTCCTCCTGTTGTTCAACTTAATGGAGATAATATTATTTGTTCAGGAGAAAATGCAATTTTGAATGCTCAAATAATGGGAGGAAGTGGAAACGGAATTTGGACAACACCTAATGGGACAGGAGTGTTTCAACCTTCCAACACTTCACTGAATGTTACTTATATACCAAGTGTACAAGATATATCAAATGGCAATGTAATGATTGTTTTTACGACATTCGGTTCTTCTTGTCTACCGGCTTCGGGTGTTATTAATCTTACTATTTTACCTCCTCCGGCTGTTAATGCGGGACTCAATCAGGTTGTTTGCAAAAATAATGCAACAATTAATTTATCCGCCAGCATTACCAATGCGCCACAAACAGGGTATTGGAGTGTTAACGGTACAGGTGTTTTTAATCCGGGGACGCAATATCTTAACTCAAGCTACATTCCAAGTCAGGAAGATTTAGCATCCGGGAGTTTGCTGTTTACATTTACGTCAACAGGGGGATGCGACTCTATTTCTGATAATTTAAGTGTTGTTTTTACGCTCGCCCCTGTTGTTAATGCCGGGACTGATCAGGTAATTTGTGTGGGAGTAACATCTGTATCTATAGAAGGAAGCGTATCCGGAGGGGCAAGTTACGGATTATGGACAACTACCGGATCAGGAAATTTTGCTCCAAGCTCCACGAGTCTTTCAGGTACATACAACCTAAGCTCAGCAGATACTTCTATCGGTAATTTTTATCTAATCCTAACATCTACAAATAATGGGAATTGCTTGCCTGTATCTGACAGCATACAAATTTTAATTACACCCCCTCCCTTTGTTACAGTTGGAACAGACCAAACCGTATGCGCTAATACTCCGGTTCAACTTAATGGAAATATTACCGGAGGTTCAGGAACAGGAGTATGGACGAGCTCTGGCACAGGAAGTTTTATTCCAAACAATACAAGCCTGAATTCTCAATATATTTTTAGTCAACAGGATACGTCCCTGTCGTCTGTAACGCTTACCCTGTCTGCAACTCAAGCTTGTTTAAATGCAAGTGATGCGCTAATTGTGAATATTACTTCTGCTCCTATTGCTTTTGCCGGAAATGATTTAATTTTGTGCAATACAAATTCTACAGTTTTTTTTTCAGGAACTATGAGTTCATGGGCAATGCCAATAATCTGGACTTCTACAGGAACCGGAATTTTTTTACCAGATAATATAAGCCTGAACGGCACTTACACTCCAAGCGCAGCAGACATAAGCGCAGGAACAATACATTTAATTTTATCATCAACAAATAATGCAAATTGCCAATCAGCTATTGATACATTGACTGTACAATTCATAACTGCTCCGAATGTTATAGCAGACTCGGATCATCTTGTATGTGTTGCAAATCCAATACAACTGAACGGTATTATTACGGGAGGATCGGGAAGTGTACAATGGATTACTCCAAATGGTACCGGTACTTTTATTACATCAGACACATTAACTACAGCTTTTTATCAACCTTCTGTTCAGGATACAGCAAATGGTTCTGTGAGTTTTATTTTTTCATCAACTAACAATGGGAATTGCCAGGGAGCATCCGACTTTTTAACCATAAGCTTTCAGCAATGGCCTCAGGTATATGCCGGACCAGACCAGACCGCATGCGCAAATAACGGAACGATTCAATTGATGGCAGAGTCATATTATACAAGCGGATCACTTTGGAACAGCAGTGGAGATGGCATATTCCTCCCATCAGCGGGTACACTAAATGCAACATACACTCCAGGCTCTATTGATCAGATTAATGGACTCGTTTCTCTTCAAGTTATAACAACGCAACTCGGAGATTGCCCTCAGGGAAAAGATACCTTACTGCTTTATTTAACTCCATCGCCTTTTGTCAATGCAGGAGAAGACAGGTATATTTGTCCGGGAGTCAGCTCTGTAAATCTAAATGGCATTATTTCAGGTCCAACTAATACCGGCGCATGGTCTACTCTTGGTTCTGGATCATTTCTACCAGATACAAATACGCTGAATGCAATTTATCTGCTTAGTCCGGAAGACACGACAGTCGGTTATGTAAATCTTGTACTAACATCAACCAATAATAATAACTGCCTTCCTGTAACAGACACAATAAAAATATCAATTACTGGCTCGCCTTCCGTAAATGCAGGAGACGATTTTTCAGTTTGTAAAAATAATGCATCTATTAACCTATCCGGAAATATTATTGACGGAGAATTATCGAACATAAGCTGGACAGCAACGAATGGCAGTGGAATTTTTGCTCCCTCCGCTAATTCACTTACAACAACATACACCCCATCTACCGGCGACTTACAAAACAATTATATTGATTTTATATTGCTGACTATTCAAACATGCCATCAACACAGAGACACAATAAGAGTTACTCTCACACCCTCGCCGATAGTGAATGCCGGTTCTGACATTTATATATGCGAAGATGCTACTATTTTAGAGCTATCAGGACAAGTGAGTATAGGAGCTACAACAGGAGTCTGGACTTCTGAGGGGAATGGAATTTTCTCCAATCCCGAATTACTGATTACAGATTATTTTATCGCTGCAAATGATCCTCTTTTACAAAGCATGAACATTGTTCTGACGTCTACATTAAATGGAAATTGTCTTCCTGTTTCAGACACTCTGGAAGTTTTATTCGGCAATAAACCCCTTGCAGACTTTACTTACACAAGTCCTGTATGTATAAATTCTCTTGCAACCTTTACAGACGCTTCTATCATAACGGGAGACAGTATCGTGAGTTGGCTTTGGACATTTGGGACGAATGAAACAGACACCGGATCACAATCAACATTTTCCTATAATGTTCCGGGAAATACAAACATATCATTAATAGTAACGACTTCTCTTGGATGTAAAGATACGGTTGTGAAAAATCTTTCTGTTTTGGTAGGACCTTTTGTAAGTTTTACTACCTCTCCGAATTGTTTGCAGGATTCAGTTTATTTTACAAATCTATCCTCAACAGCTGTAAGCTGGCTTTGGGATTTTGGAAATGGTAATACCAGCGCGCTTGAAAATCCTCCCGCTCAAATTTATGATACCATACAAAATTATATGGCAAGCCTTACCATTACTGATGCTTTGGGATGCGTTTCCAGTAAAACAGATACAGTATTTATTAACCCTTCTCCTATCTCTAATTTTTTGATTGAAAAAATATGTGTAAATCAGCCAATACAACTAATTGAAAACTCATCTGTTTTGAATGACACTATAATTTCCTGGCATTGGGATCTTGGTGATGGGACATTGAGTAATTTACAAAATCCATTACACTCATACACTTCCACTGACTCTGTAACAATACAGCTTGTTGTAGCGACGAACTTCTGTACTGATACTTTTTCTTTGAGAGCAGCGCCTTATCCCAGTCCAACTTTTACTGCATTTCCCGAAATGGGGTGCTCTCCTATGTTCGTTCAATTCACAACAGATACTCTTCCCGGAAATATGTATCAATGGAGTTTTGGTGATGGACAAGTATCTTCACAAGCGCAACCCGATCATATTTTTTACAATAATTCTGCTTCAGATACTATTTTCTGGATTAACCTTGTTGTTGCAACCACACACGGTTGTGTTGACTCCGCAATTAATCCCGTAATAATTTATCCTTCTCCAAATGCTAATTTTACATTTTCGCCTCAAAACAGTTGCAGTCCCGCGCTTATAAGCATTCAGAATACTTCAACAGGCGCAGCTTATTATTCATGGATATTTTCTGATTCTGTTTCTTTAACAAATGTTCAGAATCCCTCCTACACTTTTATTAACACATCAAATCAAACTCAATATTTTCCTATTTTACTAACAGCGATTTCTGAAAATGGATGTTCCGACTCAATCAAAAAATATGTTCCAGTATTTGCCAACCCTGAATTTGAAATATCACTTCCAGATGATTCTATGTGCCACCCGGGAATTGCCAGCATAACTTGTACCCCTGAAGCTATGAATTACCAATGGTTTTTCGGCGATAACTCTTTTGTATCTGGAGGCAATCAGGTTCAGCATATCTACACAAATTATGGGACTAATGATATCACATACACAATTACACTCATCGCGTCATCTTATAATGGGTGCATTGATACATCCTATAAAAATATTGTCATACATCCATCTCCTGTAGCATTGTTTAATGTATCCCCTAATTTCGGATGCTCTCCTTTAAACGCTACAATAACAAACCAATCATCAGGCGCTACAGAATTTATCTGGAACTTTGGAGACAACAATACAGATACAAATTCAAACAGTATTATCAATCATACATACTATAATACTACGTCCGGACAAATTAGCTATACTGTTCATCTTACAGCAATAAGCTTGAATGGTTGTACCGGTACAGCCACAAGATCCGTTAGCTTATATCCTGTGGTAACATCTGCATTTTCATCTGACACAATGGGATGCTCTCCGTTTACTGCAAATTTTACGAATCAATCACAATATGCTACCATGTTTTATTGGGATTTCGGCGACGCATCTTTTTCAACGAATCAAAATCCATCACATACCTTTTTAAACAATACGAGTTCAGAAACAACATTCAATGCATATCTAATTTCAGAATCGCCTTTCGGCTGCAAGGACACGTCGGAAATAAAAGAAATAACAGTATATCCACAACCACAAGGAAATTTAACACTGAATGCCACTTCGGGTTGTTCTCCCTTTTTCTGCTCAATCAATAATTTCTCAACAGGAGCAACAGGATATACATGGAATTTTGGAGATGGGACTTTTTCATCAGATACAGGAAATATAATAAATCACATTTATTTTAACACTTCCGGAGATATAGACAACTATGTTCTTAGCGTGTTATTAACAAATGATTTCGGATGCGCAGATACATTAATAGAATCTATTACTGTATTCCCAATGTCTGAAGCAAATTTTGAGGCAGATACTACAGGCTGTTCTCCATTAACTATTTCTTTCAATAATTTATCTTCAAATTCCAGTTCTTATCAATGGTTATTCGGGGAAGGGAATACTTCAACGAATAGTAATCCGGTTCATACTTTTTACAATACAGGTATAAATGACTCAATATTTACAGTATCACTTATAACGAATTCCAGCTTTGGCTGCAAAGATACACTCTCAAAAAATATTTTTGTTCACCCACAACCTATCGCAAATATTATGATTCCTGTAACAACATCCTGCTCCCCTTTTACGGTGGAACTTATTAATAATACTGAAAATGTTTCTCAATTTTTCTGGAACTTCGGCGATGGCACGACATCAACAACTACAGATTTTATATCGTCCCATAATTATACTAATAATACAAATACTCCACACACTTATAATATTTCTGTTATAACAGAAAACACGTTTCTTTGTCATGATACATTAAATCAAACTATAACAATTTATCCCGGAATTAGTGTTAGCTATAGTCCTCTTGATACAAGCGGATGCAGCCCTCTTACCGTAAACTATCAAAACCATTCTCAAAATGTTATAACGTATAACTGGTTTTTTGCAGATGGCGGAGTATCAGGAGTAGCATCTCCCTCTCATACTTTTATTAATCCAAATACATACACAATCAGCTACGCAACAATGCTTGTAGCTAAATCAAATTTTGGATGCTCTGACACTGTATTAGGAAATGTAACTGTATACCCATCGCCGAATGCAAATTTTTCTGTTAGCCCAACTTTTCAGTATTACCCGGATACTGCTGTTACAATTAATAATCTTACACAGGGAATTAACTGGACCTATTTATGGGACTTCGGAGATGGCGCAACTTCTACAATTGCACAACCTATATCGCATTCGTACACTGGCTGGGGAGAACACCAGATTTTACTGACGGTAACTTTAAATAGCTGTACAGATACAATAGCGCAAACTATTGTTATTGCAGCAACAATACCTGTTGCAGATTACGATTCATCATACATAGGCTGCTCTCCGTTAAAAGTTATTTTTAAAAACAAATCAATCGGGGCAACCTGGTATCAGTGGGATTTTGGAGACGGAGGTACATCAAGTGAAATAAATCCTTCCTATACATACTTTATACCTGGCTCATATACAGTTCAACTTACTGCTGGTAATTTTACAGGACAAAACATATCGCGCAAACATACAATTACTGTTCATGAAAAACCAGATGCATTCTTCAGAGTATCGCCGCCCATGGTAGAAATTCCTGATCAATATTTATATTGCCATAATTTATCATTTGGAGGAGAAAGCTATATCTGGTATTTCGGCGATGGATTTCATTCAACAGAATTTGAGCCTACACACCTTTATACACAAGAAGGAAATTTCAATATCACACTTTTTGTTACCTCTGAACATGGTTGCCTGGACACCATGGTTGAACCTAATGCAGCTACAGCTATTTCAACTTGCAAACTTATTTTCCCAACTGCTTTCACTCCTAATACAGCAGGTAGTAACGGAGGATATTACGAACCTCATCTTCCTGAATTAACAAATGATATTTTTCACCCTGTCTCACAAAATATAACAGAATATCACCTTGAAATATTTAACCGCTGGGGAGAATTAATATTTACCAGTGATGATCTTAAAATAGGTTGGGATGGATATTACAGAAATGTTTTATGCAAGCCTGATGTGTTTATATGGAAAGTATCAGCAAAATGCTTAAGCGGAAGAATGATAAACGAAATTGGAAGCGTTACACTTGTAAGATAACATGAAAAAAATTACATATATATTATTACTACTTTCATTATCCCTGAATCTTTTCTCACAGGATCCTCAGGTATCACAATTTTATTTTTCGCCATATTATCTTGCCCCCTCTTTTGCAGGTTACACTGATGGAACAAGAATCAGCATGTTGTATAGAAACCAATGGCCAAAAATTCAAAAAGAATTTATCACTTATGGGTTTTCAGCAGATCACTATTTTGCAGGACTGAAAAGCGGTATGGGGATTTATTTCATGCAAGATAAAGCCGGAGTAGGAAATCTTACAACGCAAAATATAGCATTTTCATACTCTTATCATGTGAGTATTACAAAAAACTGGTATTTCCGGCCCGGGCTACAGATATATTACCAATCCAGATTTTTAGATTTTTCAAAACTTACATTTGGCGATCAGATTTCACTTTCGGGAACAAACCCATATACTATTGAAACTCCGTCTATGGAGAAAATTGGTTATTTTGATTTCGCTACATCATTTCTAGTTGAATATCTTACTTCATGGACAGGAATAGCAATTGATCATTTAGCTACTCCAAACCAATCTTTTTATGAAATGAATGAAAGCAAAATTCCCATGACTTTTAAATTCTTCGGAGGCTACAAGCGTTATCAAAAGGGGGATCAGGCAAAATTCAAAGAAAATAGCATAACAGGAATGTTTCTTTATAAAGCCCAAGGAAAATATGACCAACTTGATATCGGCGGATATGGAGTTCATCAGCCAATATTAGCTGGTTTGTGGTACAGGGGAATTCCGGTTCTGAAATCATATAAAGGTTATCAGAACAATGAAGCGCTTGTTTTCATGTTTGGGTTTGTTAATGATAAATTCACAGTTGTATATAGCTACGACCTGACTATTTCAAGGTTGAAAACCAACACAGGAGGAGCAAATGAAATAACGGTAAATTATCTTTTCAATCAAAACATGAAGCTAAAGAAGAAACGTAAAAAAACAGTTGTTGCTTGTCCAAAATACGATCCTTATCAAGTTGATTAATGACACTAAAAATTCCATGCCTGATAATATTCAAAGCCGAACTTTAATTTGAATTTTTATTCAAAAGTAAAAACCCTTTTATTTCAACGCTTCAAGCGCTTTTGCATAATCAGGCTCATTTGCAATTTCAGAAACCTGTTCGGTATAAATAACTTTTCCTTCTTTATCAATAATAATAACAACTCTTGAATGCAGGTTCTGCAAAGGCCCATCAATAATTTCAAGACCGTAAGTCTGACCAAATTCACCGGTTGCAAAATCAGAAAGCGTAATTACATTTTCCAAACCTTCTGCTCCGCAAAAACGAGCCTGTGCAAAAGGTAAATCGCGCGATATGCACAATACTTTCGTGTCTTTCATATCACCTGCCAGTTTGTTGAATTGCCTTACAGATGCAGCGCATGTGCCAGTATCAAGGCTTGGAAAGATATTCATAACAATTCTCGTTCCCTGAAAATCTCTCAATGTTACTCTTGATAAATCAGATTTTACGAGAACAAAATTTTTAACGGAGTCGCCAACTTTTGGTAATTCGCCTATTGTGTTAAATGGGTTTCCTTTTAATGTAATTTGTGCCATACATAATTTGTTTTAAATTTGTTCAAACCTACACAATAAAATCATGCGAGTATCAGAAGTTGACAAGTATCATAGTGCAACCTGCACCCCTCTCAACTTGCTACTTGTTACTGTCTTATCCTGAAATAGATTGATGTTTTTTTTAAACTTAAAAAATATAGTTTTCATATTTAATCCACTGACATTATCAAGCAAAAAACATGAGTTTTCTTGCTGACACTATTTACAATCTGAGTCAAAATAATATAAAATTACGAAGAGCTCTCTTTTTTATGTCTTTTCCTAAATAAATTGGCTTTTAATTCGTTGCCATTAATCAACCTTACAATGTTCTTACGGTGCGTTACGATCAGAAGAATTGAAACAACAGCAGAAAAAACAATAAGAGATAATAATTCAATTTTAAAAAAGAAAATTACAAGAAAAGGAAATGCAATTCCCGATAACATAGAACTAAGAGATACGTAGCGAGAAAGTAAAAGGGTAATTACAAAAATACCTAAAGCAGCAAGTGCGGGATAAGGTTGTATGGCTACCACCATTCCCAGAAGTGTTGCCACTCCTTTTCCTCCTTTAAACTTTGCAAATACAGGAAATATATGACCGATAACAGCGCAAACACCCAATAAAATCTGATAATTCACAAACTGATTTGTTCCCGGCTCATAAAAAATAATCAGAAGGCTTAATTTAACGGCAAACCATCCTTTAAAGGTATCGAAAATTAAAACCGGTATTCCTGCTTTAATTCCAAGTACTCTGAATGTATTTGTAGCACCGGGATTGCCACTACCATGCTGCCGGATATCAATACCATAAAATAATTTACCGACCCACACAGATGTAGGTATTGAGCCTAAAAGGTAAGCTATGAAGAAAAATAAAATCTGATACGCTGTAGCCAAATTATAATGTTTTTACAAAAATAGTTTATTTTTTCTTTGCTATATTAAAATGAATTTAAAATTTCATTTTTTATCCTAAAAAAAAACCCGGCAATTAGCCGGGTTTTTTAAAGCTTCAAAAATTATTTTTTCTTTTTGCCTTTTGCTTCTGCAGCAGCGATTGAATCAGCCTGTGCTTTTTCAGCAACAGCAGCGATTGAATCCTGAATTGCTTTTTCTTTTGCTGCCTGAACTTCAGCTTCTACAGCTGCAATTGAATCAGCTGTTGCAATTGAATCTTGTCTTTTCTTTTCTAATTCTTCAGCGCTTGGACCACAGGCAACAAATGCTAATGTGCCAGCTACTAATAATAATGATGATAACTTTTTCATACTACTTTTTTTTTGATTAAATTAATTAATTGAAAACCTGTCGCAAAAATATATCAAATTTTAATAAAACAAATTTTTTTTAATGTTTTTTTAATATCTTTTATCAACAAGCTTATTAACAATTGCTTACCGTATTAAAATTAGAAACCCCTGCTTCGTTAATACCCTGCCATCATAGGTTTCAGCTTTTACAACATAACTATAAGTATCCATATTTTGCTCTGCTCCTTTATAAGTTCCATCCCAGCCTGATAGTAAATTATCTGTTTGAAAAACCATTTCGCCCCAGCGATTAAAAATTGAAAACACAATTAAACGCTTCAAACCCCAGCCACGTACATAAACAACATCATTGCTGTTGTCTCCGTTGGGTGTAAAAGCTTTCGGAACATCAATCGTAAATTCATTCAGAATATCTACATGTATACTTCTTGTTATTTGAAAACAATTCATGCTGTCTGTAATCATTACAAAATAATCGGCAGGGACCATTGTTGAAATTTCAGGATTCGGACAATCGGTACAACTCAAATCATCTGAATATTCCCACTGATAGATCACACCGGGTTTAGGAATAAAATAGGGAACAAAAGACGTACCTACCACAATTGTAGTATCGTACAGCGTCAGGTCAGGTGGCTGCTGAACAGTTATGAATACTGTGGCCGTGGCCTGACATCCGTTGGAATCTATAACATTTACAATGTAATTGGTAGAATTTTCAGGAAATGCCACCGGATGCTGTAATACAGATGAACTTAAACCGCTCGCAGGAGTCCACAAATAAGCCTCCCCTCCAAAAGCATTCAGTTGCGTACTATCTCCTCTACAGATAAGTGTGTCGTGATAAGCCGTAGCAACAGGATTGGGGAATATATTTATTTGCTTGTAAACAGTATCCCTGCAACCGATAAAACTATTCACTCTCAAACTTATCAAATAAGTACCGGCATCTGGGTAATTGTGAACCTGCGAAGTAAGCATTCCTGTTGCATTTCCAGTAGCATCACCGAAATTCCAATAATATTCAGAAGCTCCCTGCGAAAGATTGGTAAATGTTATTGTTTGCGGTGCACAAGTTGCAGTATCCGAACAATTAAAATTAGCAATAACCTGATAAATAAATATTGTATCCTGCTTGTATTTCTGACATGTGTTTGAAGAATCACTGTATAAAAGTCGGGGGAAAAGTGTTCCGGTAAAATAATACGTATGATTTGTAAATACGCCTGAACCAAACGCTCCATCACCAAAATCCCAGTGATAATTTGCCACATTCTGCGCCTGTGTCATTAAAAAAGAAATAGTTTCTCCTTTGCAAATTGTATCGGGCTGATGTTCAAAATTGGCATAAGGTCCCATTATGCGTATATATGTATTTTTTATTAAAGAATCGCTACACCCGCCGGGAGTTGAAACAAGCAATGATACATTATAAATACCGGGCAAAGTATAATTATGCACAGGATTCTGAAAAGGAGATGTAGCCCCATCGCCAAAATTCCAATGCCAGTAGTTCGCATCCGGCGAACCTGACAAATCTGTAAAACTTACCTGTAAAGGATAACAATATGCTATAACAGTATCTGCAATAAAATCCACATCAGGTTTTTGCTCCACCCGCACCATGTCTTCAATTACATAAGTTGAGGAACAACCATTCACATCTGTAACCGTTAAAGAAACGTCAAAAACGCCACCCTGCTGAAAGGTATGCCAGGGATGTGCGATGGAAGAACTGGTGCTGTCTCCGAAATCCCACAGATAACTTATTCCAAGACCTGTAGAACCGCTGTGAAATTTGACAGAATCTTCAGAACATTTAAGTGTTTCAGTCTGCGCAAAAAATATTGCATTTGGAGAGGAAGAATGAATATAATTCAACTTATTTATTGTATCGCTGCAACCCAAAATGTCAGAAACAATCATATTTACAGTAAAATTCCCTGTTGAATTATAGGAAGCTAAAGGATGCTGTTCGTCAGAATATGTACCATTTCCGAAACTCCAGTACCACGATGAAAGGGTAGTATCGGTTTGTGTTAGATCCGTAAACTGCGCTGTAAAATTGCCACATCCGGTAGAATCATTTACCATAAAATCTGCATCGGGCTTGTAAATTTTCACATGTTGAATTGCTGTGTCTAAACAACCGTTCATATCGCTCACGAAAAGTTTCACATAATAATCTCCGGGCGCATTGTACGAATGTTCAATAATCGAATCGCTTTCTGCCATTGAAGCATTCACGTCAAAATTCCAATAATACTTGTGAAAAGTTACAGACTGCGGCATGGGCGACCATGAAGTTTCATCAATTGTAGAATCGGGATGAAACACAAACATATCACCGGGACAGCCATACGATTCAGGTGTGATAAAAAAATTAGCCTGTAGATTTCGTGCATAAACAGGTACAGAATCTACATACGCACATTGATTTGTGTCGTTATACGAAGTCAGAATAAGCATGTAATCTCCGGAGGCTGAAAATTCATGATAAAAATCTACGTGAACAGAATCAACAGGAGACCCGTCATTAAAATTCCAGTACCATTTTGTTGCGCCGCGAATATCACCATCAATAAAATATACCAGAGGCGTATCGCAGTTAGCATATCTTAAAAATCTTATGTAAGGACCTAAAACAAAAACCGAATCAGATTCAGACAATGCGCATCCATAGATAGATACAGAATGATCATAATAAATCCATCCAATACCGTAAAATGCGTGTGAAACATTATCTCCGAATGCAATCGTTGAATCAGAAAACGACCATCCTGTTTCCAATATATTCGGATCAACAGAAGTATCAAAAAAAGATATACCCGGATATGCGCAAGCAGTATCAGCACTGCGTGTATGGCTTATATCAACAGGTAAAAAACCCACATGAATTGTATCATAATAAGAAAACGTGCAGCCGGAATCTGTAGTAATAGTGAGGGAAACAGGATACTCCCCGGGATTCATGTAGGTATGATCCGGATTTAAAACAGAAGTAGTTCCTGCATCGCCAAAATTCCACAGAAAAGATTCAACTTGATCTTGATTCGTTGAATATGAAACATGCGCTTGAAAGTGAATCAAAACAGGGGGACAAAAATTCTCATTCTGATATGTAAAATACAATTTTGGTTTTTTAACTTCGTGCATTTTACTTATGCTGTCAGCGCAACCATGCGGACTTGTTGTAATCAAAGTAATCTGATAAATTCCCGAATCAATAAACGTAATCTGAGGATTTTGTAAGCCTGAAAAATAGGCGCCATTATTATACCAATAGTTTATCACATTATTCTGAGATGCATTTATTAAAGATATTGTAACCGGATAATCGCATGAAAAAGCAGGCATGGTAAAATCGGCAGAAACGGCTTCCACAAATATATTTCGGGCAATACTGTCTGAACAATTAACACCACCGGAAGCTACAAGTTTTATTGTATATAATCCCGGAGTTTCGTATACATGAGTAGGATTGAATACACCAGATGTGTTGCCATCTCCGAAAGTCCACGAAAAACTATATGCACCCATGGAATGATTATCTAAAATAAGCGGTTCTCCCAGACATATTGTGTCGGTATTAAGAATATCGAAATCGGCATTAGTAGGAATAATTTGAATAAAACTTAACTTGTTAAGCACAGTCTGGCATCCATTCTGATCAGTTACTGTAAGCGAAACATTGTATGTTCCCTGTGAAATATATTCATGCGAAGGGCTTGCCTGCGCTGAAGTTGTTCCGTCTCCGAAATTCCACTGATAAGTTAAAGCACCCGTTCCGGTAGACTGATTTGAAAACTGCACGGTCAAAGGAGCTGTACAAGACGCGTTCGGGTTCGCTGAAAACAGAACAACAGGCTTAGGCGATACATGAACATAATTGTTGATGAGCTTTGTTGATTCACATCCATTGGCATCCTTTATCTGTAGAGAAACAGGATAATCGCCACCGGCAATATAAGTATGATTTATATTTTGCGAATTTCCCTGACTGCCATCGCCAAAATCCCAGATATAAGTGGTTATTGGACCATCAGCAGGTACGCATTGCGATGCAAAAGAAACAAGAAGCGGCGCACAACCTGATAAAGCTGTTGTTGCAGTAAAATTTGAAAAAGGATTTCCAAATACTGCGATATAATTAGTTTTTATTACAGAATCTTTCTGTGTGCCGTTTGAGATAACCAGCTTAACCGTGTACTGACCGGAAATCACATACGAAGCAGAAGGATTGTTCGATTGCGAACTGTTTCCATTGCCAAAATACCATTGCGAAGATGTATAATTTCCGGTGGAGGTATTTGTAAAATGGACTATCAGTGGGCTGCAACCCGAAGCCACATTCGATGAAAAATCTGCATGAAGCTGCGCAAAAATCTTTATTGAAAAAAAAATATAAAATATGAGCGTTAAGACTGTTTTCATTTTGAAGCAAGCGACTGTTTACATGTTTTTCAGGAAGCAAATTTATAAAAATAAATACGAATATTATTTTTTAGCAGAAATATTCGTTACGATATTGCCTTTGGCATTATCAGTGAAAGCTCGGGATATAAAATGAAAGCAATTTATTTTGCAGAAATATACCAAGCCCGGTCATTATCGCCTCCACCGCGATAGAGGCGATGAAGTACCGTCTGCCGTCTGTGGTATATAACTTTTCAGAGTGGACATATAAATTAAATCTCAAACCTCGCCATGGGAGGCAAATCATGCCGCGCAAAATCATTTAGCAAGTACTTATAATATCCAACAATTGCAATCATAGAGGCATTGTCTGTTGTATGCTTTAATTCGGGAAGATAAGCTTTCCACTTTCGCTTTGAGGCTTCATTTTTTATCGCTTCTCTTAAACCTGAATTTGCAGCTACTCCTCCTGATATGGATATTTCTTTTATTTCGGTTTCTTTGGAAGCTTTGATAAGTTTATCCATTAAAATATCAGTAATAGTAGCCTGTAGAGATGCGCATAAATCATTTATATTATTTGTAATAAAATCGGGTTCTGCTTTAATATGGTTGCGAAGAAAGTATAGAAACGAAGTTTTTAAACCGCTGAAACTATAATTTAACCCCTGAATTATCGGTTTGTTAAATTTGAAAGTTTTCGGATTACCCAAAGCTGCATTTTTGTCTATAACAGGACCGGCAGGGTAAGACATTCCCATAACTTTACCGCATTTATCGAAAGCTTCTCCTGCTGCATCGTCTATTGTTTTACCGATTGACTCCATTCTCAGGTAATCGTGTACCAGAATTATTTCGGTATGGCCGCCTGATACTAAAAGGCAAAGAAAAGGAAATTCAGGCTGTTTTTTGTTCGAATCTTTTTGCTGAATAAAATGAGAAAGAACATGTCCCTGAAGATGGTTCACTTCGATCATGGGAATATCAAGAGCGAGTGATAAGCCTTTGGTAAAAGATGTACCAACAAGAAGCGAGCCCATAAGCCCGGGACCTCTGGTAAATGCAATTGCTGAAATATCTTCTTTTTTTATTCCTGCATTTTTTATTGCCGTGTCAACAACAGGAACAATATTCTGCAGGTGCGCTCGTGATGCAAGCTCCGGAACCACGCCCCCGTATTTTTTATGTACATCCTGACTTGCTATTACACAGGAAAGTTCTTGTTCATCAGCAATTATAGCAGCGGAGGTATCATCGCAAGAGGATTCAATGCCAAGTATGATTACAGGTTTTGTCAAAACGTTTTCTTTTTAACGGGTATTTTATTATTTTTGCTGTGATTTAAATTTCGTACAATATTAGAAAATTCTTTAAAATATTACTAATTGTATTTTGCTCCATAATGTTGTTGCCTGTAATTGCGTATTTTACTTTGCAGAACAGCAGTGTGCAGACGTACCTCACAAACAGGGTTAGTAAGTTTTTTTTGGAGGAATTTAATGCTAAGCTAACCGTAAGCAAAATAGACATTTCTTTTATCAATTCTGTAGTTTTTGAAAAAGTGTTTATTCAGGATACGCATCAGGACACACTTGTTTATATGAACAGGCTTGAAGCGCAGATTAAAAAATTCGGACCCTTTACCCAAGTCGTTGAACTCGACAAAATTATTATTGATAATCTATATGCCAACATTTATGAAGATTCTTCTTTAGTAATGAATTTTCAATTTCTTATAGATGCTTTTGCGTCTAAAGAAGAGAAAAAGAAAAAAGATACAACAAAGTCAGAGCTGCGTTTTTCATGCGAAAATATTGATATTAAGAACAGTCATTTTAAGTATAAAATGTATAATGTTCCTGATCAGAAAAACGGGATGAATTTTGATGACCTGCATTTTTTTGATTTCAATTTATCGTTACAAAATTTTCAAATGCAGAATGATTCTATTTTATTAAAGTTAGAAAATCTGAGTATAAAGGAAAAAAGCGGTCTACAGCTCGATACTTTAGCAACCTGGGTTTTATTCACACCTCAAAATCTAAGTTTTATCAGACTTGCCCTTCATACACCCAATACAGATTTACGAGTCCCTTTTTTGTCTCTTGCCTATGACAGTCTGGGGGATTTTTCCGATTTTCTTAATAAAATAACCATCAATGCGAAAATAGAACCTTCGAGCTTTGGCGCAGATGATCTTGCTTATGTTGTAACCGATTTATGGGGCATCAATCAGAAAATTGATATTTCAGGAAACCTTACAGGCAAAGTATGCGATTTAACAGCAAAAGATTTGAAATTAAAATACGGAAACAAAACTATTTTTTATTCAGATTTTCATATTTCAGGTCTTCCTGATCCTGATAAAATAGAAATGGACGTGCAGGTTCATCATCTTCTTACGGACAATAATGATCTTTCAAAGATATCGCTACCTCCGTTTAATGAAAAGCATCCTTTGCCTCTTCCTGAGCAATTAAAACTATTAGGGAATATTTCATTTGCAGGGAATATTTCCGGTTCTCTTAACGACCTTGCAGCAAATGGAAAACTAATAACGGGCATTGGTGCTGTAATAGCTGATCTTACAGTGATAAATGATACAAATAAAAAACAAATGGTCGTTGAAGGAAAAATACAAACTCAGGAACTGAATGTTGGCAGGCTTGCAGAAAATGAAGCTACAATAGGAACTGCAAACACAAATCTGAGTGTTCGTGCGGTAATTGGGAATAACAATAAAATAAAAGCAAGTATTCAGGGAGAAATTTCCAGCGTGAGGTTGCTTGATTACACGTATCAGAATATTACATTGGACGCAAGTATTGATGATAAAAAAGTGGATTCAAAAATTTCCATTCGCGACCCGTCTCTTACACTCGATCTTACAGCAAAAGGTGTATTGGATAAAAAAGCCAGCATATTTACCACGCTTGACATTGACAGGGCAGACCTTTTCAGATTGAAATTTAATACAACAGACAGCATGTGTCTTGTCAGTGCGAAATTATTTGCAGATATTACCGGAAGCAATGTGGATGATTTAGCCGGAAAACTAACGCTCGAAAAAGTTTATTACGCGAATCAGAACGGGTCTATTTCAATGCAGGATTTTGTTCTTGATATGAATGATTATTTTACGTATAAAAAAATCAGTCTTACATCAGACCTCATAGATGTGAGCATTGCAGGAAAATATAAAATTTTTTCATTGATTGATGCGCTAGTTGGATTAGGGTATAAATATTTCCCTTCAATATCGCCTGTAGGCTATGTAGCTGCAAAAGATACAATAGTTAATGATATCAATTTTGATATTAAAATAAAAAAAACGGATGAATTATGTAAATTATTTGCCCCTGATATTACGCTGAGTCCAAAAACACAAATCGCAGGAACGTTTAATTCACAAACAGAAAATCTGAATTTTAAAGGTACAGTTCCCGTTTTTTCATCCGGTGAAAATAAAATTACAAATTTATATCTCGATGCTTTTACAGAGAATAAAATTCTCTCAATAAATATTGAAGGGAATAAAATTGATGCAGGGACTTCCCTTTCTTTAGAACATCTCAACATTAATGCTGATATCAGAAATGACAGTGTTTTGCTTTATGTTAATAATTTAAATAAAGAAGCAGAAGTTTATGGGATAGATTTTTCATGCTTAGTATATATGAAAAAAGAGACAGGAAAAAAAATGCCTTTAATACATCTTGAAATTTTGCCTTCGCAGATTTTTGTCAGCGATAATATCTGGAATCTGAGCCCATCAAAAATTCATATTGATACAACAGCGATACAAATTGAAAATTTTAAATTAGAAAACAAATATCAATCTGTTGCTATTAATGGAAAAGTATCTAATAATCCAGATGACACACTTTCCGTTTATTTTAAAAAATTCGACCTTGCTTTTCTAAACACGTTTACCGGAGACGGGGGACCGCAGTTAACAGGCCGACTTGACGGTACAGCAGGCGTTAACGATGTATATAATAAATTACTTTTTGCAACAGATATCAGCATTAAAAATTTTACACTTAATCAGGAAATGCTTGGAAATACCTTTGTTAAAAGCCACTGGAATGAAGAAACAAAAAATATAAACCTTCAGGTATATACTAAAATAGGCAAGGTAAAAACCCTTTCTATTAGCGGAGATTATTCGCCAACGAACCATCAGATTGCATTTGAAATAAATTTGAACCGTTTAAAACTAAATATTCTGCAACCCTATCTGACCGGAATTGTAAGCGATTTAAAAGGTGAAGTGAACGGAAATTTTTCTATAGTCGGTACTACCGAAAAGCCTTTAATTGAAGGAACGCTTGATATTCTTGATACTTATTTTATACTTGATTTTTCCAAAGTCAGATATAATATTAAAAATTCTATAACAATTACAAATAATGAATTCAAATTTGAAGATTTCAATATTTTTGATCCGAACTGGAAAATGCTGGTGCTGAATGGAAATATTATGCACAATAATTTTGAGAATATCAGATTGGACTTAACCATGAAAACTACGGATGATGCATTTATGTTTCTTAATACCGAGGAATCAGATAATGAATCTTTTTATGGAACAGCATATATGACCGGGGTTTTTAAAATAGCAGGGAAGCCTGAAAATATTGTAGTGGATATCTCTGCCCGAACAGAAAAAGATACTTATTTTTATATTCCTTTAACATCAACAAGCGATTTGCAGGAGAACGATTTCATAACCTTTGTAAATAAAAATGCAGTAAAGGATTCCATAGAGAAAGTTGAAAATACTACTATTTCAGGCGTTACGCTGAATTTTGATTTGGATATAACTCCCGATGCCGAAGCGCAGATTATTTTTGACCAGAAAACGGGAGACCTTATAAAAGGGCGGGGAACATCGAATCTGAAAATTGAAATCAACACGCTGGGTAAATTTAATATGTACGGCGACTTTATTATTGACAGGGGAGATTATCTTTTTACCCTTCAGAATATCATAAACAAAAGATTTGATGTTGAAAAGGGAGGTTATATTTCATGGAATGGCGACCCATTAGATGCAACGGTTGACCTGAAAGCTGTTTATAAGCTTAAAACGGCACTATATGATTTGGTACTTGATACCAGTGAGCAATATAAAAAACGATCCTCTGTTGAATGCCTGCTTTCTATGACGAATAAGCTGATGGAGCCTGTAATTGGCTTTGATATTAATCTTCCGACTGCTGACGAAAAATCAAAATCAGTGCTAACCTCTCTCTCGGCAGATGAAAAAAACAAGCAATTCCTTTCACTTCTTGTTCTGAATCGCTTCATGACCCCTGAAAGCATGAAGGGTTCAGTTGCTAATGATGCGAAAAGGTCAAGCGTTGGAGGGGTTACATCCAGCGAATTGCTTTCAAACCAGCTCAGTCATTGGCTTTCTCAAATCAGTAATGATTTTGATATTGGTGTTAATTACCGACCCGGAGATGAAATAAGCAGTGATCAGGTTGAAGTGGCACTTTCTACACAGATATTAAACGACCGTGTTTCTATTAACGGAAATGTGGGTATTGGTCAGCAAAAAGGCACTTCAAGCGGTATCGCCGGAGATTTTGATGTTTCTTATAAAATTACAAAAAATGGAAAACTCAGAGTAAAAGCCTTTGCAAAAGCCAATGATAACGATGTTGCCAATTCTGCGCCCTACACGCAGGGGTTCGGCCTTTTTTACCGCCATGATTTCAATAAATGGAGCGATTTGTTTATGCGAAAGAAAGAATAAGTTTATGTATTTTCTATCATTATTGTCCGACAAATAAACAGGGCGCTCCTATCTATAGAGCTTTAGTTTTGTCAGTTTTTATTTATAAACAGGTCACTCCTACGGAGTTTCTTTATTATTAAGTCCCGCCAGTCTGCTGTCTGCTACCGTGTGGACACAAATATGGTATATCTTGAAATTTTTCTTATTATTGTAAAACCGACTCCAGAGGAGTCGAATGCCTGCCTTGCCGGTCAGGCGGGTTTATAACCCCGAGTTTTAGCTCGGGGTATAAACGAATGATAATAAAAAAGATTTTGGCGGAAAATTTGCACAATTCCTATGCTAAATCTGGCAATAAAATATAAGTATGCAAATTTTGTGACAAAATCCAGCTAAAAAATGATGTGTCCACACAGTAGCTGCTGTCTGGCAGGTAGGGACGTACTGTTTGTAAGAAAAACAATTTATAAATAAACAGAAGCTCCATAGGAGTGCCCTGTTATCAAAACGTGTTGTAGCAACAAGTCTAACCTAAATGATAAAATTTTGTCGGGAAATAGTATTTTTAATAAAATTTTTATTCACAACTAAACCGATTTAGATTTTTTTTATATCTTTGAAAAAAAACTAAATCATGAAAAAATCTTCAATAATTTTTTTTGCAATTCTTATGCAAGGCATAAGCGCATTTGCACAATACCCCGGTTGTGATAATGGTCGTTATCTTGACAGTTTATTTGGAGTTACAGTAACCAGCGACCTTATTTATGGGAACAATCTGTTATATAATGGAATCGCGACAGATTTAAAATTAGATGTCTACGAACCTTCCGGAGATATACAAACAGTGCGCCCTCTGATTATTTTTGCGCCAAAGGGAAGTTTTATTCAGGAAAGCAAAACAGAACATACAATGGTGCAGCTTTGCACACATTTTGCCTCTCTTGGTTATGTTGCTGTGGCAATAGATTACAGGGTAGGAGTGAATTATACTGCTGTTATGCAAAATGCACAATTAGAATTTACAAAAGCTGTTCTTCGCGCAGCGCATGATTACAAAGCAGCCATTCGCTATTTCCGAAAAGATGCAGCTACTACCAACACATTTAAAATAGATTCAGGCTTAATAATAGCCGGAGGAAGCTCTGCTGGCGCAATTACTGCACTGCATGTAGCTTATCTCGATAGTGAATCGGAAGTACCCGCATACGTGGACACAACGGGACTTGGCGGTGTTGAAGGTTTAAGCGGGAATCCGGGTTATTCAAGCCGTCCGCATTTTGTTGTAAATTTATGCGGTGCTATTGCAGATACGACCTGGATAGATCCGGGAAATATTCCTGTAATCAGCATGCATGGCAACCTTGATACGGAAGTGCCGTATGGAACAGCAACAATATCAATGATGATTCCGATAATGGAAGTTGATGGCAGCGCTTCCGTTTATTTAAGAGCGCAACATATTGGCTTGCAAAATCTTTTTCACACATTCTGGGGAAGAACGCATATTCCTTATGATGAAAATGCAGGGGGCGCATATCTTCAATACATGGATACCGTGAAAGCTTATGTAACGCAGCATTTGTTCGATTGGGTTTGCGGCGCAACAAAAGCAGAATCATTAAATATTAATATAAAGCCTGAAGTATATCCAAATCCGGCTAATGATGAGGTAATGGTAATGCTGCCAGCAATTTTTTCTGAAATAAATTGCTCAATTGAAGTAATGGACTTTACCGGAAAATCTTGTTTCTCAAGAATAGTTAATGGATTCGATTCTTCGCACAAAATTTCTCTTGCATCTTTTCCAAAGGGCGTGTATTTTATTCGAATAATTATTGATAATACTTGCTACGCAGAGAAACTTATTAAACTTTGATGCGCTTATGTCTGCGCATGTAGTTTTGTTGTTATCATAATTAGTGTTTGTCCATAATGTCCGACCTGCTTGCGGCAGGCAAGTAGCTGCGTTACTCTCGAATTGAAAACAGTTGCTTCGACTATGCTCAGCACATCGCATTTACAAAAGTAAATCTACCTGTCGGTAGACAGGCTCCTTGGTTTTCAATTCTTCGAAAGCCCTGCCTACCGGCAAGGCAGGCTTGCTCTCGAACATTCTGAACAAAACACTGACTTTATGGACAGACACTAATTAGTGTCTGTCCATAAACTATCTTTTGTTGATAAAAAGGGACATTCAGAGTATTCTTCTAAAAAGTAATATTTTATCTTCGA
>MEOG01000097.1 GCA_001769125.1 Bacteroidetes bacterium GWF2_35_48
AATAAATTACATCGAAATATGCAACCTTTTTTTAAGTATTTATTAACATTATGTTGTTAATAATCAGAATATTACGAAGTCCGAAACGTTAGAAAGAATAATAGGGAAAATTATTGTTCTGAGGATTAGTTACAAAATAGCCACCTGTGCCTTTTCTATAAGGTTTTGCAACCCTTAATTTAATGTTAATTTCAGTCAATGGAATATTTCCATCTTTGAAATCATAACCTTCCGTTAAGTAGGGTATAGAACACCACATCGGACAACCCCAAAAACGTCTTTTCACTATTGTGTTTGTTGAAGAAAGAATGGTATATGCCTTCAATCCCTCATCATAATTACCAATCGTATTCATATTCGTTTCCATCACAGTGGTGTTATCTTTAAAAAATTGAACCCTGCCAAGAATGTAGATATAATGCTTCCCGGCAAAAAGAACATTACCGAGACTGGAGATAAGATTAGAAGTAGGATTAAACATCATATCATGCCCCCTTTCTCCAACAAGCCATGAATCTTCGCCAAACATCATATTCAGACGTTCTCCTGTTTCTACATCTATCACATAGCCGGGGAAATAACCCATTCCGGTTGGCTGTGTTCCATTTGCTGTAGCTTCATCCGTACCTGTTTTACCTTCTCTGTCTACAGAAGGGCTTTTTCTAAGTGCAAATTTCCAGGCATCTCCGATAGTTAAGGCAGTGTCCTCTCCCATTTCAATAACCGGACAACGAGTCCATTTTGATTTATCGGGCGTGATAACAATATCAACACTGTTCAGTCCTGCCATAAGAGTGCCCTCGTTCATAAACGGAGTTGAATTCATATTCTGAAGACCATCTTTATATTTGGAAGCTAATTTATAGGGAGCCCATGTTCCTTCGAGAATTTTTTCATAATTCTGTGATGGATCCCAGAAAACTTTACCATCATTTGGAGCTACACCTACAATATAATGCTCATCATTATTTTTTGGAACCGTTCCGTCAAGCGATGAACCTGAACGTATCCAGTTAAAGGGGTTCACATTATCTGCATTTGAAATTAAACTGTTTCCATCCTGATCCGGTAAAAAATTCAGCCATTTCACTGAATCATCGGATGTCGTTAATGAAGATTCTAATACTCCGTTAGATAGAACAGGCCCGAGTATATAAGTGCCATACACAAATTCATAATAATTCCCGGCTATCGTTTTTGCAAGAGGATATCCTACCTGTTCTATTTGAACTGAAATGCCCCAATTAAAAAATATTTTCTCATCATTAACAGTAATCCACTGGTCAGACCAAATCTTTTCCCCTTTAGAATTTTGAATATACCATTTTGCCTGTTTAATCAATCCATATAAAGGATTCACGACACCTGAAACTATTGAGTCAGCATAATAATTTTCATTGGAAATCGAATCCATCTTTATAATATAAGTATCATCAGGTACATTCAAAGGGTCTATTATTTTCACTTTAATAGGTCCCCGATTTGCCTGATATGTGAGATTATTGGTTTTCCATGGCGGACCAGCCATAATCGCATTGATGGAAGCCTCCGTAAGTTCAAGATTATTTTGCCCGTTTCCATAGCCTTCATGCTGAGTAATTTCAAAGCCGTCTCCATAATTCGCGGGATAGTCAGTACCTCCGTTTTCAGGAGCATTAAGATGCGGAATGACTTCGAATATTTTAATATCCCCTTCGGCTCCTCGGATTCCGCGCAAATAAGTTTGTTTTTGACCTGTTAAAGCAAGAGGGTCGTTTTGATTATATTTCTGATAATTATTATAGGCATAAGCAATCGCAACAAAATAATATTTTCTGTAATTAACTAAATTTTTCTCTCCGGCTCCGAACAAATCTTTTGTTATTCTGAATGAATGTCTTATTCCTGAATCTGCCCCACACACTTCAACAATATGCGCATTCGTGCTGATATTTTCATGCCATGTATAATTTACCAGAGTTGAGACCCCGTCTTTAACATCGCACTGAAAGGCAAGGCGGGCTTTTGTTGTATCGTACAGGTCTGAAATTCCAGAATATTTATCAGCCAACTGAAATACCTGATATCCCTGAAACCTGTAATACGCATCACAATCGGGAACAGACAAGGGGCAAATAATACGTTTATCCATTTGTTGAAAATTCTCCATATAATTATTTGAAGCCGGTTTGTTCCAGATATGAAAAAGAACTTGTTTATCCATCTCAACAATATGTAATTCCGGCGCATTGGTACCTTCAATATTTTTGAAACAAACGTCAAACAGGCGCTGCGCCAAATCATCGGCAAGCTGCAAATATTTAACAGATTCCCACTCGTTACCAAAAGGCGCACGCGCCCATACTGCGCCTAATGTTACATCATTCACAGCGCCGGGCTCTAGCGTAAAAAGACCCGTAGAAATAACAAAACGTTTATCATCGGGAGCGTTGCCTTCACCTTTTTCAGACCAGCCCCATTCCGGATTGGTAGCTGGCGGTACGATTCCCCCTGTACCCCAATTGCAGGTATCCGATTTACCGGGAAAAAGAAAATCCGCATCAATACCTGTATTAGCATGACCGGTTCCACCGAATTTCAGCGTAGTGCCATCTTGCCAAAAACCTCTCATGTAGTTATAATAATGCGGGGCTAAATAGGGATTGCACATGTCATTACATGCTCCACCTTTATAATGTATAAAATTCCTCATTCCCATTCGTTCATTGTCTGAAATATTATCGCCAAAATTTTGTCCATTGATATTTCCATTTAACATATCTCCGGCACCTGCATATTCGTATTTCCCTGTAATCGTATTTATTCTGAAACCGCTGTCGCATTTCAGCACACCATTTTCATCACGGTTAGAAATATTATCCATTCCATCGGCATCCATATAAGGGCCTTCAAAAAAATCTATACCCACGGCAGGTGGTGGCGGATTGGGTCCACCATAAGCTTCAGGCTGACCATTTCCATCTACCGGGCTACCATTGTAAACATAACCCAAACCCCGCGATACATCAGAGCCTACATAATCATCGTAAGCATAACCCAGGTCTGCATCTGACCAGATTGTAAAATGAGTTTGATATAATGTATTAGCAGAACGATTGATTAATTCATAATTGTAAAAGGTCATGTCGTTCAGCGCATCATTGGTAGCATAGGCAAAAGCCTGCGCTCTTATTTCAACACCAATGGGGTTGCTGTTTGTTTCGGTATGCGTGTTGCCTTTATCATTAAAAACCCACCATAAAGTCTGGTCGCCCCTGAGCAGTGATTTTTTTTCAGAGCGTTCTGTTTTGCAGGGTAAAGAATTATCAAGGTCATAATAGGGATAATCGCCATCCGTATAATTATAAATACCATCATTATTGTTATCAAAAAAGGGAGCCAGATAGAAATCATAACCGGCAGGTCCATGTGCGGGCCAGTTTCGAATAATTTCAGGAACCACATACGAAGGGTATTTGGCAGAACGCGTAGCAGCATCGGCATTATACCAGTTACGAAATTGTTCAACTTCTTTTTTCTTAATATTGAACATTTTGTCGTAGTTAATACAAATTTCCTGCGCAACAGTAGCCTGCGTTTCACCACCGGTTATAAGAGGGCCCGGCCAGAAATCAACACCTCCTGCACGAAAGTTTATTGCTGCCAGCCTAAGCTGACCGTTTGCATCCAGCCCCCCTATCCATATACCTCCTGCAAAAAGAGCTGTTTTACCCGAACCTTTCGGTATTTCATATTTTGCTCTGCCCTGAAGATCCCACCACATATCGCCACCCGTGTGTATCAGAGCCCGCACATTGTTAATTTCAAGATAGGCAGAACCGCTTCCGGGTGCGCATCCAGCAGCTTTTGCATTTATGCTTTTTGGATTATTGCCTGCCTCTTTTTTAATTATCTTTTGCGAAAAAGAGAGAAAGGATGTAGCCAGCAGGCAGAATGACAGAAGGAATATTGTTATTTTATTTTTCATTGTTTGGTGTGTTTGGGTGTTTTTGGTATAGTGGATTGTGGAATTGTGGCATGTGGATACGTTGCACCTGTGCTGAGCGGAGTCGAAGCATGCAACGTATATACAATCCAATTCAATCCAATCCAATATAATATTAAAAAATAAAAATAAAAAAAATTGGGATATAGGCAAAATAATTTGAGGAATATTATTTGAGGGGTTGAAGAATTTGTGGATAAAATCATGTTAAAAAATTCATGAATAAAGAATACAAGCCTTGCATGATGATTATTCAGCCAAGAAAAAATAAAATATCTAACAACGAAAAAATTGATTCTATATGAAATTCTGTGGGTGAAAATTTATAAAAAGATTTCGGTGCTCTGCACCTTTATAATACAACACAATAAATATTACTAATAATGTTATCGCAGCTATGCTGCTATTTTTGATTAAGCGGTAGAGCCGCTTAATATTTGTAAAATATAAATAACCATGAGACGTTAAGGTGCAGCGCACCGTAATATATTTACTATACAATCGCAAAATTATATGCAATATTAATTTACCCACACAAAATCATATAGAACCAAAAAAATTATTATCTTTGCAAAGTTTATACTGCTATAAATTTATCATAGTGCCTGTACCATGGCTTTATTCCATCAGACCCTGACATAATTTATTTCACACTTGCAGTTTTTATTTATTTAATTTATTTTTTAATGACATTTGAAAATTTAGAAATTATTGAGCCTATTCTGAAGGCCTTAAAAGAAGAAGGATACACACATCCCACACCAGTTCAGGAACAATCCATTCCCATTATTTTAAAAAGAAATGATATTATAGGCTGTGCGCAAACAGGCACAGGCAAAACTGCCGCATTCGCTATACCTATTCTTCAGATTTTAAAAGCAGAATCAAATACTGTAAGAAATGCGCGAAGCATCCGAAATCTGATATTAACGCCTACCCGCGAACTGGCAATTCAAATCGGAGAAAGCTTTTCAGCGTATGGAAAATATACAGGTTTGAAACACACCGTTATTTTTGGCGGTGTAACACAGTATTCGCAAACCGAAGCACTGAAAGCAGGCGTAGATATTCTTATTGCAACACCGGGCAGATTACTCGATTTGATCAGTCAGAAATTTATTCATCTGCATAACCTGAAAATTTTTGTGCTCGATGAAGCAGACCGCATGCTTGATATGGGTTTTATTCATGATGTTAAAAAAGTAATCGCGCAGATACCAAAAAAAAGGCAGACGTTGCTTTTCTCTGCTACCATGCCACCTGAAATTGTTAAGCTTGCAGATACAATCCTGATTGACCCCATAATGATTGCTGTAACACCCGTATCTTCAACAGTAGATGTAATTGATCAGGCAATTTATTTTGTAGATAAAAAAGATAAAAATGCTTTGCTCTCACATATTTTAAAAGATAAATCTGTTTTATCGGCTTTAGTGTTTACCCGCACAAAACATGGAGCAGACAAAGTTGTACGATATCTTGAAAAAGAACACATTTCGGCAGAAGCCATTCATGGAAATAAATCGCAAAATGCAAGACAGCGTGCACTTACAAATTTCAAAGCAAAAAAAACAAGAGTGCTTGTAGCTACAGATATTGCGGCAAGGGGCATTGATATTGACGAATTATCGCATGTTATAAATTATGAAATCCCTAATATCCCCGAAACCTACGTACACCGCATAGGACGTACAGGGAGAGCAGGTTTGAGTGGCATTGCACTTTCATTCTGTGATGAAGAAGAAAAAGAATTTTTGCGCGACATTCAGAGGTTGATATCTATGAAAATTCCAATAATGGATGAACATCCCTTCCCGTTAATAGCAGGGCAGCATGAATTGGTTATTGAAAAAAGATCCTCTGCGCGAAACAGAAACAACAATCAGGGAAGTCTAAGAAGGGATAAGCCTTACAGGAAAAATTATACTACGTACAAATAGTTTTCAATTCTACATTTTTAGTGGAGTATGTTTTGTTGCAGGTTGCAGGTTGCAGGTTGAAGTCAACCTGTAACTTGAAACAATATTCAACTTAAGCAATTAACAAATTCCATTATTTTTGGATATAAGAGCAAAAAAAAGGGGAGAAACAACGTCCCTCCCCCTTTTGTGCATTGAGCAGATATTACTTGTTAACAGCTTTTGACAAGTCACTACCAGCTTTGAATCTTACTACTTGTTTTGCAGCAATTTTAATAGGAGCTTTTGTTTTAGGATTTCTTCCAGTTCTTGCAGCTCTTTTAGCTACGCGGAAAGAACCAAAACCTACTAAAGCTACGCGACCGTCTTTTTTGCTCTTTAGAGCATCATGAGTAGATTCAATGAAAGCGTCTAAGGCTTTTTTAGCCTGAGCTTTTGTCAATTCTGCTTTTTTAGCAATAGAATCAATTAATTCTGCTTTGTTCATAATTAATGAATTTTGAGGTTAATAAAATATTATTTATAATGATACAAATATACCTCATTCCCTTGGTGTATCTCAATTGTAGAATAAAAAATATATCAATTGTTAATAAATAGGGCTTTTTGTTAATAACAGCAGACTGTTTTGCCCATAAACAGGGGGATACAAGGCTATTGTAATGAGAATAATCGCTAAAGAAAAGCTTTTCAAGAATGTAAAACATCAATTGATTGACGATACAATGCTCTATGGCATTAAACACGAACACTTTCGAATAAATACAACTCATTTTGAAGTAATCATTCTTTTATTATTTTTGTGAAATATAATCTTAAAATATATGAAAACAGCAATTGCCCTAATTTCATTACTATTCTGTTGCAACTTTGTATTTTCTCAAAAACTTGATAAAAAGACACAAAAAGCATTTGATGCAGATTTTGTAACTGCAGACGAATATCTTGACGACAATAACTACAATGCTGCGCTTCCCATTTTTCTGAAACTTTTAAAACTTGATTCGGATAATGCAAACTTACAGCAACGAATAGGCTTATGCTATATTTACTCTGCGCATGAAAAAGAAAAAGCCATTGAATATCTTGAAAAAGCTGTAAGAAATACGGATATTAATGCACAGGCTCGCTCTCCTAAAGAAAGACGAGCTTTTGTTGACGCATTTTTTTACCTTGGAAACGCTTTTCACATCAATTACAAATTTAAGGATGCTTTAAAGGTTTACGAAGGATATCTTGATAAAATAACAGAGCTTGCCGACAGGGACAGCCTTATTGAAAAAACGGAGAGGCAAAAAGAGATATGTAATAATGCCATAGAACTGACCAAAAAGTCTATTTCGATGCAAGTTGAAAATCTTGGAAAATCAATCAATTCAGCTTTTCCTGAATACAGTCCTTTTGTTAATGCAGATGAAACCGTTCTTTTCTTTACATCAAAAAGAGAAGGCAGTACCGGAGATAAGCAAACCGAAGATGGGAATTATTATGAAGATATTTATTTCAGCACAAAAAATTCTGAAGGCAAATGGGACGAAGCAAAGCCTATTAGTCCTAATATTAATACAAACCTGCACGATGCTGTGTGCGGGGCATCGCTTGATGGTACTGAAATTTTCATTTACAAAGATGATGGGAATATTTACAGCAGCAGACAACTTGGCATGGGAGCATGGTCTGAACCTCAAACATTAGGTGAGTTTGTAAATTCTAAATATAATGAGAAAGGTGCGTCTATGTCTCCTGACGGGAATTTTCTATTTTTTTCATCAGACAGGCCTGAAGGATACGGAGGCTTTGATCTTTTTATTTCAAAAAAACTTCCGAATGGCGAATGGGGCGAAGCATTTAATCTCGGGCCCAATGTAAATACGGAATACGACGATATTGGTCCTTATTTTCATCCCGATGGCTCTACTCTGTATTTTGCATCAGAGGGACACAATACAATGGGTGGTTTTGATGTTTTTTATACTACCATTAATATAGAAGATGCAACGTCAACTGTTCCCGTTAATTTAGGATACCCCATCAACACAACAGGCGACGATGTTTTCCTTTGTATTACACCTGACGGTAAACGCGCTTATTATTCGTCATATCAAAAAAACGGACTCGGTTATACAGACATTTGCATAATATTACTTCAGGATCCGATTAATAAATCACTTACTGTATTATCGGGTTATACTACAAAAGCAGACACAAAAGAAGCCTCAGGAATTTCCATAACATTAACCGATAACGAAACACAGGAAACAGCAGGAGCGTACACTCCAAATGCTTCAACCGGAAAATATATTTTTATTCTTAAAACCAATAAAAATTACACAGCACAATACGAATGTGATGATTATATTCCTCAGACAAAAAATATATCCGTAAGCAAAGACTCAACCTATGAAATGTTAAATACTGCCATAAAAATTCCATCTGTAACGCTTGTTAAGCCAACCCACGCAGGTAAATTAATTTTTGAAAAAAACGAAGTCGACCTTACTGATGCAATGAAAGAAACGCTTGAAAAAGCAGTATCATTTCTCAGAGCGAATAAAGAAGCTCCTGTCAAATATTTTTTATCGAATGAAAGTGACCAGAAATTAGCAAAATCAAGACAAGATAACATTACTGAATTTCTCGCTAAAAACGGAATAGACAGAAAGCGCATTTTCAATAGTAAGGATGAATGCAATTCAAAACAAATTTGCGAAATTCATATCTCTGAAAAAATACAAAAAGTTGAATCAAAAAAAGAGATTAGTAAACATAATATAATTGATCAGGCACAGATACTTCCACAACTTTCAGCCATGGATACAATAACAAAATTCACGGCAGGAATGACCTTTACCCTTGATAATATTTTGTTCCCTGTTAATAAATCGTACCTGACAGAGGCATCTTATGTTATTGTAAATAAACTTTTGGATATCATGAATAAATATCCAAATTTATACATTGAAGTTTCAGGACATACGGACAACACAGGATCTACAGCGCGTAATAAAAAACTGTCAAAAGAAAGAGCCAAGGGGGTTGCAGATTATCTTGTAATGAAAGGAATCAAAAAAGAAAGAATTCAGCATGCAGGATATGGAAGTGAAAAACCTATGGTTACGAATGAAACAGATGACGGAAAAAAATTGAACAGAAGGGTGGAGATAAAGATTTTGAAGGATTAGGGTTGGAGGAGTGGTAAGTGGAATGGGTAATGGGAGGAAGAGACGTTGCAGTGCAACGTCTGTACAACGACAAACGTGAGTTTCGGAATATAAATTCGTGCTAGTGAGTAAGTGTAAAATTGGTAATTGGTACTGTTGAATGTTGGTTATTGAATGTTGATTATTCTATATTTTTTAAATGTTAGACGTTAAGTTTTGTTAGGCTTTATTCATCAAAATATCTACAATAACAGCAATTCCAAACAACACGCTGGCAATTCCATTTGTTGTAAAAAAAGCAATATTCAATCTGCTTATATCTTTTGGTTTTATTATTACATGCTGATAAAATAATAAGGCAACAAACAGCGCAGTTCCAATCCAGTAGAACAATCCGAATTCTCCGATATAACCGGAAATAAACAACAGCGCAACAACGATCAAATGTAAAAGGGAAGAAAGATATAGCGATAATTTTCGTCCTATTAAAACAGGAATTGATTTTAAATTTTCTTTTCTGTCGAAATCCTCATCCTGCAAGGCATAGAGGATATCAAAACCACTAACCCAGAAAAGAACAATCAAAGAAAATATTACAGGAATTAAATGAAATTCGGCAGTTACAGAAATGTATGCGCCAATTGGAGCAAGAGCAAGACCCAAGCCTAATATAAAATGGCAAAGAGCAGTGAATTGTTTTGTATAGCTATAGCCTAAAATAACAATCAACGCCACCGGAGATAATATAAAAGTAAGATAATTTATAAAATATGCAGAAAGGCAAAACAATACAGAATTAATAATAATAAAAGTAATGACAGCCCGCTCGCTTATTAATCCCGCTGGGACTTCACGCATACTTGTTCTTTTATTTTTTTTATCAATACTCCTGTCAAGATAACGATTAAATCCCATAGCAGCATTGCGGGCAAAAATCATACACAACACTACAAATAAAAATAATTTCCAGTCTATTGTATAGCCACTGCTCTTTACGCCCATAAAAAAACCAATCATTGCAAAAGGCATTGCAAAAAGTGTGTGACTAAATTTAATGAAAGAAAAATATTTCAGGATGCTCATTTATACAGTATTTATTTATTGCCCTGCCTCAAACATCTACGTTTAAATTCGCTACAAAATATGGCTGCAGCAACCGATACATTTAACGATTCGGAAGTTCTTTGATTAACTGAAAAAGATGGTATAAAAATTTTATTTGAAATAAATGGAAATACAGAATCGGATACTCCCTTACCCTCATTTCCGAGTATTAAAATCCCCTTTTCGCTTAATTCATGCGTATAAACAGATGCTCCATCCAAAAATGTTCCATAAACAGGAAAATCATTGGGAATTTCAGATAAAAATTCAGGCAAATTTCTATAGATTACATTCACTCTGAAAACAGCACCCATACTTGCTTGCACAACTTTAGGATTATAAACATCTACAGAATCAGGAGAACAGATAATATTTTTTATTCCAAACCAATCAGCGGTTCGCAGAATTGTGCCTATATTTCCAGGATTCTGAATGCAATCCAATGCAATAATTAATTCACTTGAATAATCAATATTTAAACTCTTATTATTTGGAATTTTCACCAAAGCAAAAACATCAGAAACCGACTGAAGTAAAGATATTCGCTCAATTTCAGCCCGATTAGCTTCAATAAGCTCGTTAATATTTTTGTTTGTGATATTAATATTTCCAGAAATCCAGGCAGGAGTTGCAACCAGCAAAAGAACATCAAAGCCGGATGAAAGCAATTCAGTACACATCTTATTGCCTTCCACTATAAAAACGCCCTCATTATCCCTAACCTTTTTTTGATGAAAAGATTTTATGTGAGAAATTTTATTTTTACTAAGCATCGTTTGAATATAAAAAAAAGCTTCACCAATATAAAATAGTGAAGCTTTTCTATAAGGAAAAAATTATTATTTACCTGTTCTGATGTATTCGTCGAGTTTTGAAATGGAAGCATCGAATTGGAAAGCTTCATTTACCTGATAATAATTATCAATATCGCAGGATTTTTTATATGCATATTTTGCAAATTCAAGGCGCGCATCTTCAAAATCAAAACTTTGAATTAACTCTTTAATCTGAGAAACAAGCATACAATTGGCATCTGCAATTTGTTTAGCGACCATTAATTTTGCCTGAGAGAAATTTTTGGAATCAATGTTCTTTTTAGCCGTAGCAAATGATTCTGCAGTCATTGGGTTGTTACAATTTATTTTGCCATTGTAACCCGGGACAACAGACTGGTTCGTAGTTTGATTTTTCACACCAATTTTATTTCCATGAACAAGATTTCCGCCCATTGGTTTCGCTCCGGCATTGTTATTATTTGCATTTGGATTTGGTTTACCCGTTACATGATTTCCATGATCAACAGAAGATTCTGACTTACCCCCTGAAGAAGCCTGTCCTGATTGACCTGCATTAACTGAAACTCCTACAGAACTCGACTGGTTGGAACTTCCAGCATTCACAGAAACACTAACAGAGCCCGATTGGTTGCTCCCTGTGGATGCAGCAGCAGAAGAAGAGCTGGTGTTATCTTTTGCGCCTCCTGCTACAGCAGATGATGTACTGGAATTATCTTTTGCTCCTCCTGCAGCAGATGAATGCGCTCCATGCTTGCCTTTATTATCTTTCGGTTTATCTGTTTTCCCATGCCCTTTGTCATGCCCTTTATCATGAGCTTTTCCCTGCCCTGAACCTTGCCCTGCGCCATAACTATCAGATGCTTTACTATCTTTAGTTCCGGTTCCTGTTGAGCTAACAGAAACATTTCCCGAAGCGTCATTACCTCCAGAAGAAATATTAACATTTACATTAACAGTTCCTCCACCATCAGAACCTGAACCAGAAGTTGTAGACGTCGTGTTCATTGAAACATTCGTATTTGTATTTGTGTTTTGCGTAGTGCCTCTGTAGGGAACAACAGTCTGAGCTTTTGCATTAGCAACTCTGCTCGCTTGAGAAAGAGGAATTTGATTTTTTGGGCTTAAATCATACCGTCCCGATTTTTTATGAATATAAAAAGTAGACTCCATGCCATTTTCCAACACTAAAGGCTTATTAACTTCATCAATAAAACCATTTTCAAAAACAATACGAACATTATGACTTGTACCCTGAATATCCAGAATTTTCACATTTGATTCAGGATACTGATGCTGGGCATTTCCATCAATATAAATTGTAAAACGCTCGCCAAGTTCTGAATAAAAAACTGCGAATGGATTCTGCGTATAAGCTGATAGGGTTAGAATAAATCCTAAAAAGACAAAGGTTAATTTTTTCATAGAATTAAATTTTAAATATTTACACAAAGTTAAAACAAAAAAATCATTTTTTCAAGCCAAAATTAATGGCATTACGAACAGAACCATGATTCGCAAGTAAAATTGCAGCTTCATCCTTTGAAATCATGAACTTTTCAGCAATCATGCCCATTGCCCTTTCATGCAATTTTTTATTGAGAATTTGCAAATCATACATTTTGTTTCCCTGAATGCGACCAAGTCCGATCATAACAGAAGTAGAAATCATATTGAGCACTAATTTTGTTGCAGTACCGGCTTTCATTCTTGTACTTCCGGTAACAAATTCCGGACCAACAATAACTTCAATTGTAGTACCGGATTCTTTAGCAAGCGGCGTATTCAGATTGCAGGTAAACGAACCCGTTGGAATATTATGCAGATTACAATTCTGTAGCGCGCCGACAACATAAGGAGTATATCCAGAACTTGATATTCCGAATACAAAGTCTTTTTCACAAACATTGAATTCTTTTAAGGCATTCCAACCCTCGTGAAAATCATCCTCCGCACCTTCCACTGCTTCTGATAGTGCATTCTTGCCTCCTGCAATTATTCCAATAATTTTATCTGCTAAACCAAAAGTAGGAAAACATTCTGCTGCATCTAAAACGCCTAAACGTCCGCTTGTACCAGCGCCAATATAAAATAACCGTCCGTTTTTCCTTAATATAGGGATAATTATTGAAACCAATTTTTCTATCTGGGGAATAACTTTTTCTACAGCAATAGAAACTGTTTTGTCTTCTGCATTGATATTGCACAAAATGTCTTTAACAGAAGCATTTTCAAGGTTATTATAATATGATTCTGCCTCAGTAATTTTCACAAATTAAATTTCTTCAGCTTTAGTATTTCTTCTTATTTTAGATGTAATAGCAAAAAGAATTTTTCCGATAATATTCAGCTTTCGCTCTTCCTCTTCATAGTATCCACCGCCGTAGCCGTAGCCATAACCGTAGCCGTAGCCATAGCCATAACCGTAGCCATAACCATAACTATATCCATATTTATAACCATAAGATTTTCTCACGTCAACATCATTGATGAGCACGCAAAGATTTTTCATTTTTTTATTATTGCTCAAATCGTTCATGAGATCCACAACATTTTTATGCGAATAATTCTGACGTACAACAAAAATATTAGCATCACAATAAGAAGCAACAAGTAAAGCATCTGTTACCAATGCAACAGGAGGCGTATCAATGATAATATAATCAAAAAAATCTTTCGCATGATTGATAAAATCAGCCATTCTTTCTGTTTCTATCAATTCAGCAGGATTTGGGGGAACCGGACCTGATAATACAATAGAGAGGTTGTCAATATCCGTTTTTAAAACAACTTCATCAAAAGAATTTTTATTAATAAGATAAGAACTCAGACCAATCTCATTTGTTAAACCGAAAACTTTATGCGTCTTAGGCTTTCTTAAATCAAGGCTAATGAGCAAGGTTTTCCGGTTAGACATCGCTATAATCGCTGCCAGATTTACAGCGCAAAATGTTTTTCCTTCACCGCTGACAGTAGAAGTAATTGATAAAACAACTTTTTCTTTAGGTGTTAAATAATTCAGGTTGGTTCTGATAGTTCTGAAAGACTCTGAAATAGACGATTTAGGACTATCAAATACAGGAATATCGCTTTCTTTCAGATTATGACCAATTACACCGATAATAGGAACATTGGTTTTATTTTCAATATCACTACGGCTTTGAATTCTGTTGTTTAAAAAATCTCTTAGAATAATTACAATAAGTGGAATTAAAAAACCAATTATCAGTGCGATGATTGTATTATAAGATTTCTTTGGTTGAATCTGTTCTGCATTGTCTTTGCGCGCACAATCCAAGACTCTGTTATCTGCAATATTTGAAGCCTGGGCAATACCTGCTTCAGCGCGTTTTTGCAAAAGAAACGTGTAAATATTATCACTCAGCTTGTATTTTCTGTCAATAGTAACAAATTCTCTTTCAGTAACGGGAAGCTTTTGCATTTCAACATTCACGAGAGCAATTCTTTTATTAATTTCAGTTAAAGTTATTTCATTTCCTTTAACAATATTTTTAATATTTTCTATTAATGCTTCACGGGCATTTTTAATTTTCATGTCAATCGCTTTCAAAGAAGGATTCGACTCTTTATAAGTATAAAGAAGTTCTCCTTTTTGGTTATACAAAGCACTTAACTGCATTATTAACTGATTTAACAATGGGTCGCCAATACCCATGATGGATGGAGAAATTACTTCATTTAAATTGTTTTTATTTTCTATATAATTAAGCAGATACGTGTAATATTTATCTTTAACAAGAACAGCAGCTTTTTCGCTTTGAAGATTTTCCATTCTAGAAAATACAGACATTCCCTCTTGAGAAATATTCAAAATATTATTTCCAAGTTTAAAATTTTTCAGATTATTTTCTGCTATCTGAAGAGAATCCTTAATATCTCCTAATTGCAAATCAATAAAACTGATGGTATTCGTAGCAATTTTGTTTTTTTCCAGTAAGCCGGACTGAATAAATACATCCATTAATTTGTTCAGGTAATTAACTTCTTTTTGAATATTATTTCCATCAATTTTTAATGATAAAATGCTCCCATCTTTATCTAATCTTTCAATTTGGACTGCGCTTTTATATTTATTGGTTAAAATATTTACATCATTAATAATAAAAAAATACTCTTTTGTTTTATTTATTTTTTGATAATTAAAAAAAGCGGGGTTCTTTTTAATAACAAAATTAAATTCATAGGTATTAAATCTCTGCCCAAACAAAAGAACTTTCTCCATTGATGGATCGTCTTCATTGTATATTTTTATTTCATTCTCGGAAAGGATTTTAACAAAAACTTTTTTCCCGTATTTCTGATCAAAAGAAGTATCTATTTCAATAATGTAGTGCGCAGTATTATACTGTTCAGTAGTATTTATACGTCCCTGTTCAAAATAAGATACCTGAAAATCTAGTTCCCTTATTGCTCTATTCACAATAGAGTAAGAACTTAAAATACCTATTTCGTTTTGCAGATTTTTTCGGGTTTTAAACATATCTCCCCCCGGAATAACATTCTCCATCCCATATTTTAACTGATCTGCATTTCTTATGAGCATCGTAGATTCAACGCTGTAAACCGGAATAGTATATCTGTTTTTATAATATGCCGCAGCATAAGCAATGGCAAGAGAAAGAACAAACCAATACCAGTTTGATAAAATCCGGAAAAAATATTTTTTAAAATCTATACTTTCCTCTTTAAATTCCTGATTTGTCTGCATTAAATTCTGAATTTAATAAAACTATACACGACAATAAAAGATGATATCAGCGACAAAATAATGGAAATATTCGTCCAACCCTGACGGAAACCCTTTGCCTTGAGGGCTTCAACGTATACCACATCATTTGGTAATAAATAAAAATTTTCAGATGCAAGTATATTTGGGTCAGTTAAATCAACTCGAAATGTTACATGTCCTTTAACTGTAGGACGAATAATTAATACATTACGTCTGTCACCAAGATCTCTAACATCTCCGGCAAGAGCCATTGCTTCTAAAATTGAAATACGATTATTAACAACATGTTTAATTCCTGGTGAATTAACCTCCCCAAGCATTATTAATTTATAACTTGCTAATTTTACGATTACAGTTGCTTCATTAACCAAGGCATCAACTTTTTGCTGCAACAATATCTGAATACCAAATAATGTTGAGTCTTTTACAAAAATATCTCCAAGTACTGGAATCTTAATAAAACCTTTATCTGTTACGTTATAGCCGTTAAAAAAAGAATAATTTTCGATAGATATTACTCCTCCCGATGTAGATGATTCATTAAAAGAATTGAAAAGGGCTGTTACATCTTTGTTAAAACCGACAACTCTGATAAAAAGTATATCATTAGCCTGTATTTTATAATCGGGCAAAAATTTTCTGTCTACACTATCTAATTGTTGTTTTGCAATATCGCGCAGATACCTTTGCTTATAGCCACATGAAGACATAAATATTCCGGCAAGCACTAAACCTATAATTAGCAGGCGAATTAAAATAATACGCATAATATATCTAAATAAAACAGGCAAATTTACAAACATTTTACTGAAATTAATTATTTTTTTGCTTTTTTTGCAGAGAATGAATGTGGAGAGATAATAAAAGGCTGGTCGGAAGTTGAAAGTTGGAAGTTCGAAGTTCGAAGTAGGAAGTCGGAGCAAAGCCGCTTCTGACTTCGAGCTTCGAGCTTCGGACTTCCGGATGGAAAAAACATTTTGCATACCAATTTAATAATGAGATGAAAAATTGCCCCAAATCTATAAATTGCAAAGGAAAGCTTCTTGAACTGGAGACACCTGTTGTTATAGGCATTATTAATATTACACCCGATTCATTTTATAGAGGAAGCAGACTGCAACAAATTGAAGCCATTGAGAAAAAAATAAAGCTGCATATTGAAGAGGGCGCATCAATAATTGATATTGGCGCATTTTCTTCCCGACCCGGAGCTGAAATACCTGATGAAAAAACCGAATGGGTGCGTCTTCTACCTGCTCTTAATTTAATAACTGAAAAATTTCAAGAGATTATTTTTTCTTTGGATACTTTTCGTTCTTCCATTGCAGAAAAAGCTGTTTCTGATTTTAATATTTCAATAATAAACGATATTTCAGCAGGCAATCTTGATCCTAAAATGGTTGAGACTGTAGCGAAGCTGGCAGTTCCATATATCGCGATGCACATGCAGGGAACTCCGGATATAATGCAAGTAAATCCCAGTTACAAAAATATCTCGAATGAAATTATTCACTTTTTTTCTGATAAAATTTCAATTATGAAAGATGCAGGAATAAAGGATATCATTATAGATCCGGGATTCGGATTTGGGAAAACAATTGAACACAATTTTGAATTATTGCATAATTTGAATCTTTTGAAAATTCTTAATTGCCCGATTTTAGTCGGAATATCCAGAAAAGCGACTATATATAAAACACTTGGAATAACACCAGAGGAAAGCCTTAATGGCACAACTGTTTTAAACACGTTAGCTCTTTCAAAAGGTGCATCAATATTACGAGTTCACGATGTAAAACCTGCTGTGGAAGCCATAAAATTATTAACAACGGTATTATGAAATCGTTCCATGCTTCGACAGGCTCAGCACAGGTGGAACGACTCTACAGTACCGTAAATATATATACACATGAAAAAAATAAAATCAACAACCTCTTTTGTTCACGACACAGAAACCAATGATGTTCTTTACAAACAATCATATATCGAATATGATGTAAATGGAAAAATAATAGTAACCGAAGACTGGGCTGATGATACAGATCTGACAACAAAAACCGTTTCAAAATATTCGGATAAAGGGAATATAATTGAGGAAATCAATTACAGCTCTGAAGATGAAATCAGCGATAAGTCTGTATACATCAGAGATGAAAATGATGAGATAATAAAAGTTGAAAGAGAATACGGCGATGGTTCAAATACAATTCAAATAGTTGAAACAGATAACGAAAATAAAACCCGCATTTATATTACAACTGACGAAGATGGGGCGTTTGAGGGAAAAGAATTTTATCAATTCAATGATCAGAAAAATATTACAGAAAAAATTATTTACAATTACGAAAATAAAATAGAAGAGCACATTAAATATGAGTATGAAGGAGAAAATATTATTCTTCAATCGGAATTTGAAGCCGACGGACGGCTTTTGTCAAACAAAAAATATGTATATGATGCAAACAACAACCTTACAGAAGTGCTTGCAACAAATGCAAAAGGAGCAATTATAAATAAAGCTACATATATTTATGACAGTCAAAACAGAATTATTGAACAAAAAATAAGTAATTCTTACCTGATTAAAATTTCTTACAATGATGAAAATCACATCAAAACAGAAGAACGGTATAACAAGGTTGACCTGCTCGTTCAAAAAACAGAATTTCTTTATAACGAAGAGCAATTACTGCTTGAGGAGAGAACCCCCCTCAGTCTTATATCATATAAATATGATTTTTTTGAAGAATGAAACGGAGTCTCTCTGGAAAAGTAAAAAAGGTTGTTGCATAATCTTCTAATCATCCCAGACCAAGACTACACTACCCTTGGTACTAATACCAACAAAAAATAAAAAAATATCAATAAAAAAAACAACATTGAAAAAAATATATATATTTGCACCTCTTTTTAAAAAAAAGATGGCGAGGTAGCTCAGCTGGTTAGAGCGCATGATTCATAATCATGAGGTCGGCGGTTCAAGCCCGCCTCTCGCTACGTTTGAAAAATAAAGCCCCACAAAGGAAACTCTGAGGGGCTTTGTCATTTCTGGACACTGCTCAAAATACCCTGTTTTTAGTAAAAAACACCATCAAACTTGCAAATAACTTGCAAATTTTCTCACCTGTAAAAGCCATAAATCCAATGTGATATGGCAATTTTAAAGTTGATTCTTGACACAAGAAGAATGAAGAGTGACAGCACTTATCCTATTGTCTTTAGTATTTCAGTAAATGGTGACACGCGCTACATCCCTACAAAACATGCTGTACTGGAAAAAGACTGGAATTCCAAAACTGATTGTCTTAAAAAAATACATCCTGCATATGATGTATTAACAGACAGATTAAATGAGTTGAGGGTAAAATATTTGAGCAGGATCATTGATTATGAAAAGCACCATTCAGAGCATGTATCTGTAAATGAATTGAAGGATTATTTAGTTGCTGTCCCAAAACTAAAAGTAATTGTCTCTGAGTTCTGGAGCACAGAAGTCAAGTACCTGTATAAAGCAGGAAGGACAGGCAGTGCAGTAATTTATGAGAACACTCTTATAGCACTGAAAAAGGTTGGCAACTTAGACATCCCCTTTAATCAGGTTACACATAAACTGCTTAGAGATATGGAAGCCTCAATGATTAGTAATGGTATTAAAACTAATAGCATTGCAATATATTATAGGACATTCAGAGCCATCTACAACAAGGCAATTATTGCAAAAGAGGTTAGCTATGACTTGTACCCGTTCCGCACATTTAAGATCAAGAAAGCAGTAACACGCCCAAGGGTTCTGACAGCAGAAGAGTTGCAGAAGTACTTCATAACCGTAGTAGAAAAATCATCATGGCTGTATGAAAGCTGGCTCATGGGCAAATTAATGTTCATGCTGATAGGTATTAACTTTAAAGACCTTGTACTGCTGTCTGAGCAACAAATACAGCATGGCAGAGTAATTTTCAACAGGTCAAAGACTGGCAGACAATATTCAATACAATTGTTGCCAGAGGCTCAGGAGATATTAGAGTACTTCAAAGGTAGAGCTGAGAGAACTTTGTTAGGAAAAATCCGTGACAAAAACCTTGATGACAAAAATCAATTGTACCCACTGATAAAGCAAGCAAACAAAGTCTTTAATAAACATATTGGGATTATTGGTAAGGAGCTTGGTATTATGGAAAAGCTGACAGGGTATTGTTTCCGTTACACATGGGCAAACTTAGCAAAGCAACAAGGTTTCAGCAAAGACCTGATTTCAGAAGCTCTGGGACATAGTTACGGGTTAAGAGTAACTGGTATCTATCTTGAATCTTTTGACCTTGCTCATATTGATGCAATGAATAAAACCGTGTGTGAGACAGTAATGAATAAGGCACAGGAACAATAATCCTGTGTCTTATTTTTATAAACATATCAAGTTTACTTGTATCAACCCCAGATGGTGTTTACGGTTAGTAAATAAAAAGGAAGTTATGCTGTATTTTTTCAGACAGTATTTTGAGACGGTTTCTTCCATGACAAAAAACCACTGAAAAAACTGTCAGACTAAAAGCACTGAAATGATGAGGCCTTAACGGGCTTCATCTTTTTTTTAAATCAACCCTTTATTAAACCTGTAATGTTTAACCTTAAATCTTAAAATTATGATGGAATTTAGCAAGGCGGAAAGAAACCGCTGTAAAATTAAGCTTGCGTTGCAGGGGGCAAGTGGAAGTGGAAAAACATATTCCGCTTTACTTATTGCTTTTGGTCTTACAGGAGATTGGAGTAAAATTGCTGTACTTGATTCTGAGAATGGTTCAGCTCATTTGTATTCACATCTTGGAGGTTATTATGTGCTGAATATGGCATCTCCATTCTCTCCTGAAAAATATGTTGAGGCAATTAAAACAGGAGTGGAAAAAGGCTTCCAGTGTTTGATTATTGATAGTCTGAGTGCTGAATGGAATGGTAGTGGTGGAATTCTTGATGTCCACAGCAATATACCTGGTAATAGCTTCACTGCTTGGGCTAAGGTAACACCACGCCACAATGCATTTATACAGTCTATACTGCAAAGTGATATTCATGTGATTGCCACAATGAGAAGTAAAACAGAGTATCTTATGCAGGAAAAGAATGGCAAACAAGTGCCTGAGAAAGTAGGACTGAAAGCAGTACAACGTGAAGACACAGAATATGAATTTACTGTAGTCATGGAGTTGAACCAACGGCATCAGGCAACTATTAGCAAAGACAGGACAGGTCTGTTTGTGAACCGCCCTGAATTGATTTTGTCAGCAGAAATTGGCAAAGAGATTGCTTCTTGGTGTAGCTCTGTTTCTGTAACAAGTTCTTGCAGTAGAGAAATACCGCCGCCAAAGGAGCAGACATTTGAGGACTTGATTAATGCGTGTGAGACAGTTGATGCACTGGCAGTGCTCTATAATGATTATCCGGAACAACAGGCAATGCACCGTGATGTATTTGTCCGCAGGAAAAACCAGATCAGTTCCATGATATTAAATCTTGTCTGATATGGAGTTTTTACTTAGCAACAAGGCAGTGTTGAAGAAGCTTCCAGCATTGTCACCAAACGGTATTGAAATCTCATCCAGTGCTAAACCATTTATTGAAGCAAACACGAAGCAGGTATTCATTGATGAACTTCAAAGCCACATCATACCAGTATGGACAGCCACTAATGAGCCACTGATAAGCCATTCAGAATTTATTGAAACAATCTGGGAGGTCACACATGAATTATTCCGGGGAGAGAAAATCTTAAAACCTAACATCCGCTGTAGTCACCCCGTCAAGGGAAGAATACCAGAAGCAAAGAATAAACCTGCTTGTGAGTTACAACCATGGGAAGAAACACTTTTTTATGAACGCATGATGTTTGTAGTTGAAATTCCAACCATATCAGAGAAAGTGAATTGTGACACACTAAACCTTATGCTTGGTGGTGTAAAATCTTACAACATTGATAACATCTATGCTAAGCGTACACAATGTGAGCAAAACTTTAAGCTGTTTATTGGGTTTCAGAATAAAATCTGTTGTAACTTGTGTGTCTGGTCAGACGGTTTTAAAGAAGAAATCAGCATCAAAAGTATATCACAACTTTATTATGCTGCACAGAATTTGTTCAGCAGTTTTAATGCTAAGAATTACCTTGACCCAATAAAAGACATGGGGAATATAGAGGTTACAGAGACTGATTTTGCGAAAATTATTGGAAGGAGTAGGATGTACAAATACATGCCAGAAAAATACAAAAAAGAAATCCCTCCTTTGCTGTTTGGTGACCAACAGATGGGTGCTGTAGTCAACAGTTATTACAATGATGAAAACTTTGGCTTGCCTTATGGTGGCAGTATGGCTCTGTATAAATTATACAACCTCCTCACAGGAGCAAATAAATCAAGCTACATAGATGCATTTCTTGAAAGGGGGATTAATGCTTTTGATTTTTCAATGGGAGTACTTGACCACAAGCAAAACCGGAAACAGTTCTGGTATTTGGGTTAGACAGGAGAGTCCGGCAACGGGCTCTTTTGTTTTTTGTCGTGAATTAAACAGGATTTTTTATCTTGGCAGCATCAATTACAAAAAAAGTAGAAGATGGAGCCAGTCTTAATAAAAAATAAAAAACTGTATATCGGGGAAAAGGTTATTAAGGGTATAACCACACATATGATTAAGGATAACTCAAAGTTGGGAGATGTTTTTAATTATCTGCCATGTGGGATAATTGATAAAACTGAAACAGGGATTGGGGGAACAAGTCTTGAATTGGATTGTAAAAGAAATTCAATTATTGTTCAGCCCTATGCCAATATAGCCTGGTTAAAAGCAAAAATGAAATCTGTCTCAAATGGATTTACTGTCTTCTTTTATGGGATTAAAAAAAATGCCCAGAAAAAAAGAAAAGGTCAAATCCGTACAATTGGCATTGAATTATCCCTTGAACAAAGAAACCTGAACCTACAGGAGTATGTTGATAGTTGTATTATTAATAAGCAATATATTAAAATCACTTGTGTAACTGACCAATTAAAAAACATTAAAGAATACCTTAACTGTAAACAAGAAGGGTACTTTGAAACATTTCACCTCTTACTTGATGAAATAGACTCATTACAAGAACAGAGTACTTTTAGGCCTGTAATGGATGAATGTTACAGTATATATAAGGAGCATCCACAAAACAAAAAAACAGTTATATCAGCAACATTAATCAAGTTCCATGATCCAGACCTTGTACAAGATTCTCGTACAAGGTTTAAATACCAAAACAAGGTTATAAGGAACATCTCTGTTATTAAGGCTTCAAACACAGAACAGGAATGCTTATTACGTATAAAAAAACAGAAAATATTAGATGTAGATCATAAAATTGTTGTAGCATACAACAGCATAAATTCCTGTAAAAGAATTACAGAATACCTTGTTCAGAGTAAGACATGCAAAGCTTCTGAGGTAAAAATAATATGTAGCACTGCAAGTGAGGATAAAGCAGGAAAGTTTTATGATTTTATTGATGAAGATGGAGTGTTGCCGGGCAAGATAAACTTTATTACAGCAGCTTACTTTAATGGGGTTGACATAAATGAGCAATACCATAGTTTTATAATAGCTGATTCCACAATTAAGACACTTGTTTTATCACCGTCTGTTATTTACCAAATAAGTGGCAGGGGTAGATTTGGACTGTTGTCAAATGTACTAATTGTTAAAGCAACTTCTGTTCCTCACCAGAATTTTACATTGGAGGATTTTAGCATTTTTGAACAAGAAAAAAGGGGTTTTGAAACATTTCTTGAAAACTTGTCCTCATCAGCTTCAAAGTATGGTAAGAGTTTAGCAATAGAGTTGCGTAATGTGTTTATTGATGGAACTGAGAACTTATCTGGGGTACTTAAGGGGAAGGGGAATAAAATAGAACTCTCCTACATAAAAGTTGACAGCATTCTTGAAAGACAAAAAACACTTGACATGTACAGTAATTACAAGACTTTCATGCTTAATTTGGCTGAAAAATTCTCAGTTCAACAGGAGGCTCCGTTTTATCAAAACAAAACTCAAAAGCAAAACCTTAAAGGTGATGTGATACTTCGCTGTAAAGAGTTACTGCAAAAGCTAAAAAATGTGATTAACACAAGTGATGTGAAAAAACAGATACAGAAAATTGAAGCCGGTCTTGAAGCCCCATCTTATCCATCAGATTATGTTCTTTGCAGAATTTATGAACTTGCATTTATGCATGAAAATGTTGACATGAATAAGCTTAGCACAGTTATAGAAGGCTTGATAAAATCTGAAAAAACAATCAAGTCTTTAAAATTTATTAGAAATCACCTTGCGTTTATGCTGTATGCATATCCAGAACAAGCTGTAAAAGATTTATTTGAGACCAGCTTTATTATGGGTCATAAATATACTGTTGATGAGTTTAACAAATCAAGTAAAAGCTTTGCCCGTTCTCTTAAAGCACAAGCCAAGACATTGAACCCTGAAGTTAAAAAGATTGCAGATGAAATTTATAAAAAACCCAGTCTGATCAAAGATGCTTTGCTTAATGCACAACCAACCCGGCTCACAGGAACAAGATTTTGTACAATAAAAAGTCACCTTAAATTTGATATTTATTGTGCAGACTATTCACTGTAAATCTTCATTGAAATAGTTTGGGACTTGTGTATTAATGAGGCATTCATATATGACAAATTTATTAATTATATTTATAACACATTAACATTAATTTGTCATACAGTATAATGCAGTGATTTATTAACAATTTAGGGGCAGTTAGCCATATAATGCAAAATATGTTATTAACCTGACATTTTGCTATTGAGACTGACAAAATGTTTTATTATTTTTGAACTTGTGTAGCTGTCTGGTAAAAGGATGCAGAGAACTGTATGCTTCAAAAAAATACACCCATAATGAGAACAACAAAAATGTCTGGAAAAAGAATGATCACTGAAAAATGGGTTTCAGCAAATGAAGCAGGTTTGACAGTGAGTAAGACTATAAAACAATGGATACAGGATTCTCCTGATATTGTTCTTAATTCAATATGGCTTGGGAAGCTTGAAATCACAAAGGATGCACATACATTACTGATGAGAGAAATTGAAACACGTTTTGCTGAAATGTACAGCATACACAATAAGAGGAAAGCGTTTCACGGAAAAAACAAAACAGCACAGAAAAGACTTCATTTATATAAAAGTCCAAGTGTAGCAGTCCTGTTACAATAACTTCATTTCAGCACCTGCTAAAAGTATTAGTTATACAGAACTTGAAAATCGGGGTAGAAAAGCACCACCACAAAAACACGCTGACAAGTTCCTTTCACATGTAACTGTTTATTTAAATCAACCCTGACAGACTTTTTGGTGAACATCAAATTACAGTATATGGCTAATCGCTTTTCTGAGGAAGGTTTTACACTGCCCGGCTAAAAAGTTAAGTGCCACCTCTTAATTTGATCTGAGGTGAGGTTTTTACTATTCTGGTTGGCAGGGTTTCTTCTACCACGATTGTTGAGAACTGTATAATTTTCCTGTTAACAGTATTCCGTGTTACCAGGATGAATTTACATATTGCAATATGCCCTTATGGGTTGCATCAAGGTATTATTAAAAAAGAGCAGGTACTACTGGTATTTCAGTAAAACATGTTGTATATTTGTATTTGTAAAATTAACTCTATTAACATGACATAGCATATTAACACATAATAATTTAGCGTTTAGCAGAATTCCGGTATTGAAACCGTCCAAATTTCTTTATTGCCACAGGATATTAAGCAAAACGCCACGTCAAGGCGTGGTTGTTGCTTTACTTGTGGTAAGGGTTCTTGGACGGACCTCAATAGCAGTGGGCAATTTACCACGCTGTTTTTTTATAGTGTTTAATAAAAGTACAACTAAAATGAGAAAAATTATTCTGATGACCACAATTGTGGTTTACATGTCAGTCCTACAAGCACAAAACTGGACACAATTAGCGTATTTCCTTACAGGGACAATGGAAATACCAACTATAAATTCCATGGTTGAATATAACGGGGATTTATATATTGGTGGTCATTTTGCCTCTGGTGGAGGAATTGTTGCATCCAATATAGCAAGATGGAATGGGACAAGTTGGTCTGCATTAAATAGTGGATGTGATGGAAAAGTAAATGCATTAGCAGTTTATAATGGAGAACTTTATGTCGGCGGTGATTTTGGTATTACTGGTGGAATCTCATCTCCTTATATGGCAAAATGGAATGGAAGCACTTGGAGTGAAGTTTCATTTTATAACCATAAAGTTAAATCACTAATTGTAAACAACAATGACTTGATAGTTGCAACGTCAGATAGCTATACTGCTTATAATATGTATGAATGGGATGGTTCAAACTGGACTCATTTTGGAGGCACTTATAAAGTTAGGGCAGACCAGTTGTGTGTACATGATAATGAACTTTACGTAGCAGGAGTATTCAATGATACGTCACTAACAAATAATGATTTTTATGGTATAGCCAAATGGGATGGCTCAGGATGGATAGATATTACAGGTGTAACTGGAGGTACATCTAATAACTATATGACTGCTTCATTGGTTTCTTATAATGGCTGCTTATATCTTTCAGGAAATTACATATATTCCTTGGGAGGAATAACAATAGACAACATTGCAAAATGGGATGGTGTATCATGGTCAAATGTTCCATTAGGTTCTTCTTCAACATCAATGTCATGCTTATTCTCACATTCTACTGGTTTATATTTTAGTTGTGTAGAAAATGAGGGTTATAGGAAGGTTGTCAAATGGAATGGGACAAGCTGGACTCCTATTTCTCAGGGTGGAATTAGTCTGGATGTCTGGATTTTTTTGTATTATAACTCAAAACTTTTTACAGTAAATGGGAGCTCAAGTGGTCACAGTACAGTTAATTTTATTACGCCAAGTTCTTCTGATGTTGAAAGTAATGAATTATTAAACTTTGTAGAGATTTATCCTAACCCCAGCAATGATTTAATAAACATTGGAGCAACATCAAATATTGATGAAATAAAAGTCTATAATGAACTTGGGCAGCTTTTATATTCATCAACCCCCAAAATTAAAAAAGTGTCAATTAAACTGGAGGGCAAAGGAGTATTCATTATTAAAATAACTTGTGGAAAACAGACCGGGATTAAGAAAATTGTGCTGGATTAGCATTTCAGACAAGAATAAGCAAATAAACCTTGTATGGTTATGAAAAGTTCAATAGTGTATGCTGCCTTAATTTCAGTACTGGTTTTAATAAGCTGTAGTTGCAACAACAGCCCGACACCGGGTAATCTAAGCATGAATTCAGCAGATTCATCACAAATAAAACAGCAGAAAATTAAACAAGGCAATCAATTGCCTGACAAGAATAATAAAGCACTCAAAGCCTCAGCTAATGATCATGTGAATGTAGTTGATAGCACCGCTCCTATACTGGTGCTTTCATCAAACCCAGCTACGGTAGTTAATGGAGTTCAAAAATATTACTTGTGGACAACAAGGAATAAATTCACATGTAATGGTTTTTGGAGTGCATCAGAAAAGCTTGTTGTTGATATAACAGGCCTTTCATCCATTAAATTGAAGTATATTACCTCTATTTCCATTAAATTAATTGACCCATTATCCCTAAATCATTTGCCAGAACAGTCTCCTGCTAAAACAGGGCTAAACAAAATTGAGAAACAACTTGTAGGGTCATGGCAATTTAATGGTTATTGTTATAATGGTTGGAATTGGCTTGCAGAAGTATGTTTTAATAAATGGAATAATCAGCAGTCCCGCACTCATGAAATTGACAATGGCACATTATTTCAAGTCAGCGTAAGTCCAGATACATTAAAATTTATATTACAAGGCTCTGATGAGTCTCCAAGAATATATAAAAGGATAAAGGAAAACTCAGTGAAGCCTGAAAAAAAGGTGTCACAGGAAGTTACACACTTCATGGATTCTTTAATTAAAAATGGTATAGATCCCGGTGTTGAAAGAGCAAGAGCCCTAAGAGATCGTATGGAGAATCCGGAGTCTTTTGCAGTTGACAAAAACTATTATGGTAAGGCTTGGTCATATGATGCAACTGTATATGAGGAATTCACAAAAAGTCCATGTTATGGCAAAATTGGGTTCAGCCCGTGGCAGAAATATGAGGACTTAAAAAAAGAGTATGCTGAGTGTGAAAAAGCATATTACAAAAACCTTGTCATAAAGATTATTGTTGTTACTGTTTTACTGGTGTTCTTAGGGCTAATGTTGTACTTCACAATAAGGAAGCACAGGAAGAAGAAAGGCATTGACAGTGGAGGTATTAACAAGTAGATGCTGTACAGTAATACCAATTATGAAGTAGTGCATTGCACCCCCTGTCTTCATAAGCCCGGGCTTGATAACAAAACCGGCTTACCCCCCTTGTTTTATTTGGCAGACAAAACCTATTACAGCATAACAAGAAAAGTTTTGTGGTACAGCTGCAACATATTCTTCTACCACGGTTTTACAAGCAGGTTGTTGAGGTATTGTACAATGTCATTTATACATCAACCCTTTATTCATTTTAAGTATATAATAAGTCCATCTCAGGCATATTGGGGCAAGGCATATAAGTCTGAGATATTTTTACCAGTCCTTGCAGAAAAGTAAAATTAATATTAATCCGGTTTTTACAGGATGCATTGCAAAATACTTGCAAATCTGAGAAGAGTTTTTCTGAGAGATGGCAAGATCAGGAGGTTACAGAGGCAAGTCACGTTTTTCATAATCATGAGGTCGGCGGTTCAAGCCCGCCTCTCGCTACACTTGTAAAATAAAGCCTTTCAGCGTTTTTTGTTGAAAGGCTTTTTAATTATTTGCACCAAGAATTGCATTATAAGATTTTTTGAAACTTTTTTGATTTTTAAAAATAAAAATAAAACGTTTACTTATTAAAGCAAGCCGATAAATTATGATAATAAAAATATTCAAGGATGGAAATACGCGGCTTGCAGTATCTTCCTAATGCTGACTATATCTAAGCAGGGAGGGAACATAAAAATATTTACAAGAATAAACTATGAAAAAATTCTTCTTTTATTGTATATATCAAAATATTATATAATTTTGCAACTCATTTTTTTGTTAATTAAATTGTTTTATGAAAAATTACCTTGATTCAGAAAAGAAAAAAGAAATTTTCACCAAGTACGGGAAGTCTAATACGAACACTGGCTCTTCTGAGGGTCAGGTTGCTCTATTTTCCTACCGTATTGATCATCTTACAAGTCATTTGAAGGTGAACAAGAAAGATTTCAGCACGCAGCGTGCATTAGTAAAATTAGTTGGTAAGAGGAGAAGATTGCTCAATTATCTAAAAGATAACAATATCGAAAGATACAGGGCAATTATTAAAGAACTCAACTTACGTAAGTAACATGGAAAAAGGCAATAGCAATTGCCTTTTTTCTTTATTATTAAAGAGATACAAGATAAAAATAGATTTAAAAAAAAAATTATGATGTTTAATGTAGTAGAAAAGAAAATTGAATTAAAAGATGGTCGGGTCATAACAATTGAAACCGGCAAATTAGCAAAACAAGCTGACGGAGCTGTTGTTGTAAAAATGGGTAAAACCATGTTATTGGCGACTGTTGTAAGCGCAAAAAATGCAAAAGAAGATGTAGATTTTATGCCACTTTCTGTGGAATATAAAGAGAAATTTGCCTCTGCAGGTCGTTTTCCCGGAGGTTTCATGAAACGCGAATCACGCCCATCTGAATATGAAATTCTTATTTCCCGCCTTGTTGACAGGGCACTTCGTCCGCTTTTTCCGGATGATTTCCATGCAGAAACTTTTGTTACTATAAATCTCATTTCGGCAGATAAAGACATTATGCCCGATGCGCTTGCAGGTCTTGCTGCGTCTGCAGCGCTTGCTGTTTCTGACATTCCTTTTAATGGTCCGATTTCAGAAGTAAGGGTTGCCCGAATCAATGGTGAACTGAAAATCAACCCTACTTTTACAGAAATGGAAAATGCTGATATTGACATCATGGTGGGCGCAACTTATGAAAATATTCTGATGGTTGAAGGTGAAATGAGCGAAGTTTCCGAAGCTGAAATGCTTGAAGCTATCAAATTTGCTCATGAAGAAATTAAAAAGCATTGCAAAGTCCAGATGGAGCTTTCAGAGCAGTTAGGAAAAACAAAGAAAAGAGAATATTGCCACGAAACAAATGATGAAGAGTTAAAAAAAGAAGTTCATGCTTTTGCCTATGACAAGGCATATAAAACAGCAATGCTTGGAAATCCAAACAAACATCAGAGGGCAGAAGCTTTTGAAGCTATTGAAGAAGAATTTCTTTCTAAATATACCGAAGAAGAACGTGAAGAAAAAGAAAAACTCGTTAAAAAATATTATCACGATGTTGAAAAAGAAGCTGTAAGAAATGCTATTCTTAACGAAGGAATTCGTCTTGACGGAAGAAAAACAACAGACATCAGACCAATTGCAAGTGAAATTGATATTTTACCCGCAACGCATGGCTCTGCTCTCTTTACAAGAGGAGAAACACAATCATTAACAACCATAACTCTTGGTACCAAACTCGATGAAAAAATTATTGACGAAGCTTTAATTCGGGGCAAAGATAAATTCACGCTGCATTACAATTTCCCACCATTTTCAACAGGTGAAGCAAGACCGGCACGCTCTCTCAGCCGCAGGGAAGTTGGTCATGGTAATCTTGCTCATAGGGCTTTGAAAAGAATGGTTCCCAAAAATTCTGATAATCCATATGCAATTCGTATCGTTTCTGATATTCTCGAATCAAACGGGTCTTCTTCTATGGCTACTGTTTGTGCCGGCACGCTCGCATTGATGGATGCAGGGATTAAAATCATACGTCCGGTTTCAGGAATTGCAATGGGACTTATAACTGATAGCACAGGCAGGTTTGCAGTATTATCAGACATTCTGGGAGACGAAGACCACCTAGGAGATATGGATTTTAAAGTTACAGGAACCGTTAATGGTATTACTGCTACGCAGATGGATATTAAGGTTGATGGTCTTTCCTATGAAGTTTTGGCAAAAGCACTCGATCAGGCAAAAGCAGGCAGAGCTCATATTCTTGGAAAGATGATGGAAACAATCAGCGAACCCCGCGAAGATTACAAACCACATGCTCCACGTATTGAAAAACTTATTATTGCAAAAGAATTTATTGGCGCAGTAATTGGTCCGGGTGGAAAAATCATTCAGGATATTCAGGCTAAAACAGGCACAACAATTACAATTGAAGAAGTTGGAAATACAGGTGTTGTTGAAGTTTTCGCAGAAGATTTAGAATCCATTCGCGCTGCTGTAAGCAGAATCAAAGGAATTGTTTCTGTTCCTGAAGTCGGCGAGGAATATGTAGGTATCGTAAAATCAATACAACCTTATGGCGCATTTGTTGAATTCCTTCCAAATAAAGACGGATTGCTCCATATCTCAGAAGTTGACTGGAAAAGACTTCAAACAGTGGAAGAAGTTTTAAAAGAAGGCGATGAAGTAAAAGTACGGTTGATAGATGTAGATAAAAAAACGGGTAAATATAAACTATCAAGAAAAGTTTTGCTTCCAAAACCCGCTAATTTCAATGAAGGGAAAAAAGAAGACAATAAAGAAGGTAATAAGGAAAATTAAAAATAAACTAAGCACAAAAAAAGGCTGTCAATAAAAAGACAGCCTTTTTTGTTTATTCAAATCTAAATAAATCCGTACTCAGATATCTTTCCCCTGTATCCGGTAAAATTACAACAATCAGCTTTCCCTTGTTTTCTTCCTTTAAAGAAACCTGCAAAGCCGCATACACAGCAGCTCCTGAAGAAATGCCGCACAAAATGCCTTCTTCTTTTGCAAGACGCTTTGCTGTAGCTATTGCATCCTCATTAGAAACCGTAATAATTTCATCAATTATATTACGATTCAGAATGTCGGGAATAAATCCTGCGCCAATTCCCTGTATCTTATGCGGAGCAGCCTGCCCTCCTGATAGTACAGGAGAAGAAGCAGGCTCAACGGCAACAATTTGTATTTCCGGTTTTCGTTGTTTGAAAACTTCAGAAACACCCGTAATAGTGCCGCCTGTTCCTACACCTGCAACAAAAATATCAACCTGCCCCTCTGTATCGTCCCAAATTTCCTGTGCGGTTGTTTTTTTATGTATTTCAGGATTAGAGGGATTCTTAAATTGTTGAGGCATGTAAGATTTCGTATGCTTTTTTGTCAATTCTTCTGCCCGGGCAATCGCACCTTTCATTCCCTCTGCAGCAGGAGTTAAATCTATTTCTGCGCCGAATCCCATGATAATATTTTTGCGCTCAATGCTCATGCTTTCAGGCATTGTAAGAATAAGCCTGTATCCTTTTACGGCGCAGGTCATCGCAAGTCCAATCCCTGTATTTCCACTCGTTGGTTCAATTATTACCGTATCAGAATTTATCAATCCGGCATCTTCAGCATCGCTAATCATTGCCCAGGCTATTCGGTCTTTTATGGAATTAGCAGGATTAAAAAATTCAAGCTTTGCAATTATTTTTGCTGCACTATTTTTCGCAATTTTGTTAAGATAAACCAAAGGTGTTTTTCCAATAAGACTGCCAATGTTTTCAGATATTTTCATGGTAAATTGCGCTTTAAATTAAACTGTTTAATTCGTAATTCTATTATCACTTCAATCCCTTTCTTCTCCATACAATACAAACTCAACAGACTTTTTAATTTTTTTCCTGAAAAAAAACAAAATCAGATAATAGAAAGCTGTTGCAGCAAGAGAAAATAAACCTGCGATAGCTTCATTACTAGTCAGGGACGTTGCAGCAAGAAGTGCAACCATAAGGACAACAAAAGGAATAAGATATCCAAAAAGAAGCGCCCTGTAACCAACCGACTGTTTCAGAGCAACAGTAACATTTTGTCCAACTTTAATATTAGGATATTTTCCTGATATTTCAATAATTTTAACTTCTTTGCTTCCTGCGCTACAAATACTTTTTGCGTTACAAGAACCGCATGCAGATTGAGGTTCAATTACGACCTTCAGTCCGGTGTTATTTATCTCCGATACTACTCCTGCATGCTTAATTAATTCTGATTTTGAATTTTCCGCCATGTTGCAAAGGTATAAAAAGAAGCTGTTTCACAATAAATCAAAAATCATTTTTACCTTTGTTGCATTATGAGTAAAAACGCATCAGATACCTTAACCGTAGACAAGCCCTGTGGTTTAATGGAATTTCTTATTGAAAAAAATCCCGGAAAAAGCAGGACTAAAATCAAAGCTATTTTAGCAAAAAGAATTGTAGCCGTTGATGGGAAGGTTACAACAAAATTTGATTATCCTCTCGAAGCGGGACAAAAAGTGAGCATCGGAACTTTTAAAAATATTCAGGTTGAAGCCGGTGTAAAAATACTTTATGAAGATACCTGGCTGCTTGTTGTTAATAAACCTGCCGGTCTGCTTTCTGTTAGCAATCCCACAGAAAAAGATGAAACAGTGATGGCCTTTTTGTTAGATTATGTTAGAAAAAATAATCTGAAAGCAGGCATTTATGCTGTACACAGACTCGACCAGTTCACTTCCGGTATTATGATGTTTGCAAAAACAGAAGAAGTGCAGGGAATACTGAGAGACGCATGGAAAGAATATGTGGATGAACGCTGCTATTATGCAATTGTAGAAGGGTATCCAATGCCTGAAGAAGGAACATTTGTTTCGTGGCTTACTGAAAATTCTCAATACAAAGTTTATTCAACAAGACAATCAGAAGAAGCAAAAAAAGCAATTACTCATTATAAAGTTATTCAGAAAAACAAAAATTTTGCGCTTGTAGAAGTGAAATTAGACACAGGAAGAAAAAATCAAATTCGCGTACAATTCAGCGATGCCGGACATCCTCTTACAGGAGACAGAAAATATGGAGCAAGAACCGACCCTTTCAAAAGACTCATGTTGCATGCTTTTTCACTTTCTTTTACTCATCCCATAACAAAAAAACGACTGTCGTTTGATACCGGAATTCCAAGAAAATTCAGAGAGTTATTTGAAAACTAACAAGCTTTTTTTTAGCCGCATTGTTGTAAACTCCTATCAAAAACGAAATTGCACTCTGCATGAAAATATATCATCTTGCAAATCTTTTGAAAAGCCACTCATTCCAGATTTTTCATTCATAGGATGATCGTAATACAAAACAACTTTCAGATGATTATTATAATAGAAAATATAACCACAACCAAAAGTATCATAGCGGATATCTCCATTTCCAAAACCATTTGAAGCAAGCAAACTGCTGCCGGCAATTTTCACATTTGGATCATACCAGTCGTATTTAAAAACGATCTGATGTTTTTTCTTAAAAGTATGTAGCAAATAAAAGTAAGCACCATCAAAATTTCTGGAATAAATTGAATCAGGATGGGAATTGCTCATCAAAGGTGGAGTACCGGGAGTAACAGATGAATGCAGCGTTGCAGACTGTGTGCCGAAAATATATTCTGCACGGATTTCAGTTTTTCCTAAACCGCTTTCATAAGCTAGCTGAATATCTGCTCCATAATAAACTCTTGGCGCCTTTTTTTCAATATTAGAAACCGAAGTATCTGCAAACATTATAAAATATCCCGAATCATTTTTCATGGTTGTATGATTATAACGTGAGCCATTGCGAAATCCACCATTTAAATAAGATACGCCACCCGTTAAAAATAAATTATTATAAATTTCTGTTTTTCTTAAAGAAATTCGTGAAACAAAATCTTTATATTTATCAAAGTCTGCTTTACCAGTTAATCCTTGTCCATTAAAAAACCCTGCATCTACTTTCAGCTTATACCATTTACTGTTTTTATCCTGAGGTTCAAAAGAAATCATTGAACCTAAATCTCTTTCGCCATTCATAATTATTTGCGACATTCTGCCTCGTTCAGGAGTTTCTCTTGATGCCGATGAATAGTTTACCTCAAATCCAAAAGGCCGGTTAAACATTCCAACTGTTGCTACAAAATAATTTAATTTGTTTTCATAAATACGACCAAACATATCACGTATATTCACACCTTTTTCAGTACCGTCAAACTGTAATGCAAAATAAAATTTCTTAAAACCGCTTTCATTTAAGTTTTCATAATCTGCACGAAGCCTTGCTCTTCTTAACATAAAACGATTATTTGTGTATTTTGAAAAATCACCGCCATTATAACTTGGTATTCCTGTAGAATCTGCATACTGAAATTGCGCCTGCAAATATCCGGTGAAAGATAAATTGCTATATTTATTTCTAATATGACATAAATCCCTGAACATACCCGTAGTGTCATCTAATCTGTATGATTCAAGCTGCGCTAATGCCGGAGAAAAAGACAAGGTTATGAGCAAACCCAGAAAAAATAAGAATTTAATTTTCATATAGTTTTTTTGATTGCAATAATATTACCCAAAAATAAACTAAACATTATGTCAATGTTAATTTAATGTTAAGAAAATTTAATATGGAAATAATAAGCTTTTTGTTTTTATTGATAGGGAATTACTTTTAGTTTATATAAATAATAGCCCTTTATTTGATATTTCAAATAAGGGGTTTATTTTTACATTTTCGTAATCTATGATAAGCATTAAAAGATATAGCTTAGAAGATAAAGCCACTTGGGATTCCTTTGTGAAAGAAGCAAAAAATGCTTCTTTTATTCACAACAGGGATTTCATGGAATACCATGCAGAACGGTTTACAGGTCATTCATTGATAATTTTCAATAAAAGTAAAATCTGTGCTGTTTTTCCGGCCAATCAAGATGCTGACAATGTTGTTTCGCATAGGGGCTTAGGTTACGGAGGGCTTATTTTACAAAAATCTGTTAAGCTGCAAACTGTATTGAAAATATTTTATCATTTGTTAAAATATTACCATGATAATAATGTCAGAGAGATTACCTACAGGGCAATTCCTTCATTTTTTACCACTCATGCATCTTGTGAAGAAGAATATGCTTTTTTTCTATTAAAAGCAGAAATTTGCAGAAGAGATACCAGCTTTACCATTGATTTGGAAAATAAACTTCCGTATCAGACAAGAAGAATACGTTCTATCCGAAAAGCAAATAGCCATGGGGTTTTTATCAAACTGGAAGATTCTGTTTCATCCTTCTGGGAAAAAATATTAATACCCAATTTGCAAGAACGTTATAGAATTTTGCCGGTTCACAGCGCAGCAGAAATGTCGCTTTTGAAATCACGGTTTCCAGACAATATCAAACAATATAATGCGTATTACAATGATGAAATAGTAGCTGGTACTACCGTTTATATAATAAATAAAACTGCCCATTGCCAATATATTTCTACCTGCGATAAAGGAAGACAGGTAGGAGCAATAGATTTTTTGTTTGATTATTTGATTAACAAAGAATTTTCTGGATTCAGGTATTTTAGTTTTGGTATATCAAATGAAAAAGATGGCAAGGAATTGAATAGGGGTCTTACAGACTGGAAAGAAGGCTTTGGTGCCAGAGCCTGGTCAGTTAATTTTTATAATGTACAAACAAGAAATTATAAGTATCTTGAAGAATTTCAATAAACGATTTTAGTGTTGTTCCTTCAAGTTATACACATAAAGCCATGGAATATGAAAAACAAAATAATATCTCAGATAAAACAATTTAAAATATCCCTGTTTAAAGATGAATTAATATTTTTAGGACTATTATTAGCCCTTCATATTGCATGGAAAACATGGGATGTATATTTTCATTATAAAATATTCGGAGTTTATGTACTTGGACCTTTAGTCGCTTTTTTACAAAAGAGCATTACCGAAATCACGGTGTTTTTTCTACAGCTTTTTGATGTATCCAATGCATCTGTAATTTTTTATAAAAATGCATACACCGTTTATTATCCTGAAATTAAAGGAGCCTTAATTTTAACGCTTATGTGTTCCGGTGTTAAGCAATTACTTGTTTTTACGTTGCTAATGATTTGTTATCCGGGTTCTCTGAAAAATAAATTGTGGTTCATCCCAACAGGAATCGTATTTTTATATATTATTCGAACTTTAATATTTATTATTCTTGCCTTTGCATTTTATTATAATATTGATTTGTTCAGAGTACTTCATGGAGGGAGCAAATATGTTTACTGGGGAACCGTTTTTTTTGTTTGGGTTGTGTGGGTAAGGTATTTCAAGAATAAGAAATAGAAAAGATAGTGAGTAAATTTCAGTATTAAAATGGAACGAGAAATAAGTAAAAAGAAAAAATTGAACGCTGCTTCCCATGAGCCGATGCGCTTCTTTATTACTTTTATTGAGTCTTTTTCTATTTTTATTTTAACCTACTTGTTGTTGTTTTATTGTACAAATTATTTGACTCTGGTAATTGCAAAATTTTATGGAGCAGAGGGTGAACTGCATTACTATGGTATAAAATGGATTACATCAGGTAATTCTTTGGCATGGAATAAGGGTTCTGTTATTACAATATTTTCTTCTGCTCCGTTTGTTTGCCTGATATTGGCTGGTTTAATGTATCAGATTTTTCTTCGTCTTAACAGGGTACATTATTTGTTTCGTTTGAGCGTGGTCTGGATGTTTTTACACGGATTTGTTTATTTTTTTGGAGCCTATATTGCAGGTGTAATATCGCGTACAGGCTTTTGGTATGCGTCTGCATTTATAAATATAAGTTTTGTTTTTGAAATTATTATGGCTATTGCTTGTGCTGCTGGCTCCATCATGTTAAGTAAACCTGTTATCAGATTGTTTCTGGCGTCTGCTTATTTATCCCAATCACGAAAATCAGAAATGCAAAAGAAATTTGTTTTAATCCAAATTGTTTTCCCCTGGTTTTTGGGTTCTTTATTTGTTATTTTGATTAAATTATCAAGAATAGAATTACATGAAATAATTTTGCTATCCTCCTATTCCTTATTCCTTATATTTTTCTTTTTTTTCGATAAAAAACCAATTTTAATACCTGATTGGATGCTTGTAAAAAAATATATAAAGAAAAAAACACATCGTATTTACCTGATAAGATATATTTTGTTTTTTATAGCAGTAATTGTCCTTGTCTTTTTCAGGTTGCGATTCTGATCTTTTATTTATACCATGCCCGGTCATTAATTGCGCATTTGAAAAAACCTTGAGGTCTCCCTTGGATAGGCGCAATGAGACCTCAAGAGTTTATACGATTGAGAAATTATGACCGATAAGAGTATAATTGCCAGAATTTATAAAAAAATATCTTCTTTTGTTTTTTGAATTAATTTGATTTTCTCAATCACCATTGCTTTATCCACCGCTTTGCACATATCATAAACAGTAAGAAGCGCAATACTTACTGCTGTCAATGCTTCCATTTCTATTCCAGTTTTTCCAATACATCGTACTTCACTGGTAACAAATACTCCGGTTTTAGTGAGTACTGCTTTTACAACAATTTTTGTTATTTGAAGCGGATGACAAAGAGGAATTAAATCTGCTGTTTTTTTTGCTCCTTGTATGCCAGCAAATTCTGATATTGACAAAACATCGCCTTTTTTGTTGTTGTTTTCAGTAATCAGTTTAATCGCTTCTTTGTTAAGACGAATACTCCCTTGTGCTTTTGCTATGCGAAGCTGGTCTGGTTTGTTACCAACGTCAACCATGTTTGCTTTGCCTTTTTTATCTGTGTGCGAGAGGGTTTTCATGATGTTGATTTAAGGTTGCAGGTTTCAAGTTGCAGGTTGGACATTGAGCCTGTCGAAATGTCCAACATGAAACTTGTAACTTGCAACTTAATTACATTAATCTACAAATTGTTTTGCATAATATTTCGCAGTGAGTTTTTCTCCTGTTGCTTTTTCTATCATTGTATTCCATTGAAATAATGAACCGGGAGCAAACACTTTATCAATAAAATATTTTCCGATTTCTTTATTGCTTGTGTAACTGAGCTTGTTTACATCCGATGATTTCAGAATTTTTTCAGCAATCTGAAAATAAAACTGTGATGCAAGTAATTCTCCCATCAGGTAATTGTGATAATAGCAAGGGAAACTTGCAATATGTATTTTTGAAGCCCAGTCTGGTTCATTTCTGTCTGCCGGCCGTTTCAGCATTTGATATTTTTCAACAAGATCCCACCATAGTTTGTTTAAATCCTGATCGGGATTTGTGTACATGCTTTTTTCAAAGCGATACATTACCTGCACCCAACGGCTGAATGTAAGTTGTTCGAGTTTTAATGTTTTTTGTCCTATTTCTGCAAGTTTGCTTACATCATCATCAGAAATACCTGCCATTTCTTTCATCCAATATGGATTTTTTCCAAGGCGACCAAAAAACATAGCAATGGCTTCAGTTGTGAATGTATGGGCGGGATTTCGTAAAGCATAAGGTAGGGAAGCGGGCATATATTTATCATAAATAGCATGACCATATTCATGCAGCATCGTATTCATCCAACGTTCATTGGATTTTACATTGCATAATACACGGACATCACCTTCCTGATCAATGTCTATGCAGTATGCGTGCTGATTTTTACCCGGTTTTTCCAGCAGGTCGCTGTTTTTAATAATTTCATCAATAGGAGCGCCAATTCCTTCATAGTATTTTTGAGTGATTGTAATAATATCTTTGTCTTTGTAATATGTATCTAAATCAACAGGAAAAATTGCAGGTGCTTCTTGGAAAAATCGGTTTTGATAATGCCAGGGCATAAGTTCTTCTTTTTTTACATTGTATTTTTTCATGAAGAATTCATCCATTTCGTCTTTGATTTTTGCAAAAGCATCACGCGTCAGGTTGTCTAGTTCGTCAAATAATTTTTCGATTTCCTGTGGATCCTGTTCGCTGAGTTTTAATTTCATTTCATGATAATTGCTGAAACCAAGTGATTTTGCAAGTTCGTTTCTCATTTTAACTAATTTCAGCACATCTTCAGCAACAACGGGACCTATTTTTTTATGTGATAGCCACGCTTCTTTCACTTCTTCAGTTTTTGATGAAGTTTTTAAAATCATTTCAATATCATTATCTGATAATTTTTTACCTTTAACTTCTGCACGGAAATTCGAATATTTTTTTTCTACTTCTGTTGCTAATTTTGTTATTGCGTTTAGCTTTTCAGTATCGGCATGATTTTCAATAAAAGCATTATAATACACTTCAAGTTGTCTTCTTAAAGTGTCGTTTTTGATTGTATTTGCTTCTTTTATTTTTTTCAGCTTTGAATAATAACCAGTGTCTGAAAATATTTTATTCAATTCTATCTGAAGATTTTCTGATTTTTGATAATCATCTGGATTTCCTGAAATTGACGCATTAAAATAAGCAATGTTCGATTCTTTACTTAATGGCTTGATTTTACCTTCGATTTCTGCAATAAGTGCTGTTAGTTCTTGATCCATATTTTTATCTCCTTCGTTAGAACATGAAAAAATTAAAGTTGTAAAGACTGTGGCAAACAATACGCCGACAGCCATAATTTTTGTTTTCTTTTTCATAGTGATTATACATTTAAAATGATATTAAATTTTTGTCAAAGATAATTTTTTTGTGAAAGAGTTCTTATATATGGTGTTTTTTTTGGTATTTGGTATTTGGTGGCTGAGCGCCTGCCTGTCCGGTAGGCAGGGAGCCGAAGCCACCATTTTTCACAATTATTTTTTTTTAAAATACAGTATATCTAAAAAATATCTATCTTTGAAGATTGTTTTGGAATGAAAAAGATTAATTTATATATTATAATTTCAGTGATTTTACTTACCGGACTTAATTCCTGTAAGCTGCTTCGTTCTACAGAGATGTTTAATGTTGAGAAAGATTATAAATATTCAGAATTTAAAACTCCTGAAAAAGAATATCGCATAGCCGCTTACGACAAGTTGTCTGTAAATGTATCTACAAATGATGGCTTCCAGTTGATTGGAATGGGCGCAGGCTCTCAAAACACCCAGATGATGCAGAACCAGATGTCTTATCAGGTTGAGTTTGACGGGCAGGTAAAATTGCCAATGCTGGGTAGGGTTGCCGTTTCAGGAATGACTATCAGGGAGGCTGAAAAAATGCTGGAAGAACAGTTTACGAAATTCTATAAAAATCCATTTGTTATTATAAATATATCAAACCGCAAGGTTTATGTGTTTAAAAATGGAGGAACAGTCGCCTCTATTGTTGAAATATCCAGCGATAATTTTACCTTGATTGACGCTATTGCAAAAACCGGTGGACTTTCTGAAAACAGCAAATCATACAGGATTCGTTTGATACGTGGAGACATCAATAATAATCCGCAGGTTTTTTTATATGATATTTATAAATTGAAGGATTTGAATAATGTGAATCTGATGCTCGAAGCAAACGACATTATTTATGTAGAAAGCAGACCCCGTTACGTGAAGAAAATTCTTGATGAAATGGCTCCCTATCTGAGTCTTATCAGCACTGTTTTATTGGTTGGCGGGTATTTAACGTTTTTTAATAAATAAATGAAACAGCAACAAAGGTTAATACCGGTAATAAACGATAAATTCGATCTTCCGATATTTCTGATGATTATCAGGAAAAGTATCTGGTGGATTGTAATTATTTTTATTCTGGCTCTTTTCAGTGCTTTTGCTTTTCTCAGATATACGCCTCCGATTTATCAGTCAAATTCAATATTGCAGATTAATGAACAAAATCAGACTGCCGAAATTCTTGGGTTTAAAAATAATTTCATCAAACCCAGCGAGCTGCCTGCTGTTATGGAGCTTATACGTTCTAATGAATTTTTAAAACGCGTATTTGTAAAATTACCTTTTGAAATCAGCTATTTTTCTCAGGGTACTTTTCTATCTACAGAAACGTATCGTACATCTTCTTATATAATTGAAGTACGCAATGTGGAGCCTGAAATGTACAACAATCAAATTTACATTTCATTTCTTAATAAAAACAGTTTCACTTTAGAATATTATATTAATGGAGTAAAGTCCCATTATTCTTTAAAGCCCGACAGATGGAACAAAATAAATAAGACTGAAATTAAAATTAACATTAATAATATTGATGATTTACTTGCCGATAAACAAAACCTGAAGCAAAACTCTTTTTATTTTATAATTAATAATCCTACTTATTTATTACAGGCATATAAGGCCAATTTATTAGTTGAAGTTCTTAGTGATGAAGCAAAGACTATCAGCATTAAATATTCGGATTACAATGCGCAGAAAACAACGGATATAGTAAATGTAATTGCAGAAGAACTTTTAAAGTATGATGTTGAGAAGAAAAAAGAAAGTGCCATGAAAATTCTCGATTTTATAGATGAACAGCTCCAATCCGTTTATCTGCAACTTGACGAGAATGAGAAAAAAATCCACGATTTCAAAAAATCAAATATTGATTCAGCTTTACAGAATAAGTTATCTCCACTTCCTTTATTTACAGCTAAAATCAATGAATTACAGAGTGAAATATTAAAAACAGATTTTGAACTTGCTACTTTAAAACGTATTGAAAAACAACTTTCCGCAGGTGAAAATTTAAAATATTACGATTTATATTCTTTGCTCTCAGGAACTAAATCTGAAAATGTAGTGAGCCGTTTGCTCGAAGAAATTAATAAGCTCGAAAATGACAGGGAGCAGATGCTTTCAGATGTTACTGCGAATAACTATAAAATTAAAGTAATAGATAAGCAGATAGTAACTAAAAAAGGAATTTTGGTTGAATTTGTAAAGACTACAATCATAAGACTGAATGATTCTAAAAATGATTATCTGTTAAAAATAAAAGAGTTTGAAGCGCGCCTGATGAGTAAATCTCCAAGCAATGGTAAAGATCTGGAATATGCAAAATTATCCCGTTTGTATTCCATTCAGGAAGGGTTTTACAACAAATTAATTGAAAGAAAGGCTGAATATTTAATTTCATCTGCCGGATATGTTTCCAACAACACAATCCTCCAACGTTCAGATACTCCTAAAGTACCGGTATATCCAAGGGCAAATATTATTCTGCTTGTTTTTACTTTGGCTGCTTTTATCATTTCTTTAATTATCACACTCGGCAGATATTTATTTTTTAATGAAATAACTGCAGTAGGAGATATTACAGCGTATACGGATGCAAATGTTATTGGTGTAATTCCCAAGTATAAAAAACATGTTCCGGTTTCACAGTTATTAGTTGATAAAAGCCCTAAAAGCCGCTTGTCTGAAGCATTCAGAAATATTCGATCTAATCTTCAGTTTATTTCTAACGAAGAAGGTCCGAAAGTTATTACCATTTCTTCAACTGTATCCGGAGAGGGAAAAACATTCGTGGCCATTAATCTTGGAGGTATTATTGCTATATCAGGAAAAAGGGTTATTCTAATGGATCTTGACCTTCGAAAACCTAAGGTTCACATGGGTTTTAATACAGATAACAGCAGGGGGGTCAGTACCATTCTTATTAATAAACATACCATAGAAGAGTGTCTTAAATTTGCGCCGATTGAAAATTTCCATTACATCACTGCAGGTCCTATTCCTCCCAATCCTTCAGAGCTTATTTTAAGTCAGAATATGGATAATCTTGTTGAAACATTAAAACGGACGTATGATGTAGTAATTATTGATACGCCCCCTATAGGAATCGTTACAGATGCAATCGTGAATTTTATGCGCGCAGATTACCCAATTTATGTAATGAAATCTAATTTTTCCAAACGCACCTTCATCAACAACATAAATCATCTTATCACAGAAAAAAACATTACTAAATTGTCCGTAGTGCTTAATAGCCTTGATACATCTACTTTTAAATACGGTTATGGCTATGGCTACGGTTATGGCTACGGTTATGGCTACGGTTATGGTTCGGGCTATGGTTCGGGTTATGGTTACGGGTATGGGAAGTACGGCTCCGGTTATTACGATGATGAGCCTAAAAAAGAGAAAAAATCAATTTTAAAACGATTTTTGAATTTATTTCAAAGAGAAAAAATAGATAATGGATAGTGTTTTTTATGTAATATTTATCATCTGCTCCTTTTTCCTTTCTTATGTTGTATACAGGTTTTTACTTAAAAGGTCGAACAAGTATATTTTAAAAAAAGCAAATGTTGGAGGAATTCGCTGGGGATTACAGACTAAGCCTATAGTGGGTGGTTTGGGCTTCTTTTTTATTTTCCTTTTTGCCATTTTCACATTCATGTTTTTCTATGGCTTTAATTTTGCCGCAGATTACAAACTTTTCGGTGTCATAATGGTTGTAATCATTTCTTTCATGATGGGACTTGCCGATGACATAATTAATACGCCGCCGTTTTTTAAATTTATCGTGCAGCTTTTAAGCGCTGCAATTCTTATTTATTTCGGGTTCATCATTGATATTTCTCCTATAAAAATTATTAATTACACGATTACTGTTTTCTGGGTGGTTGGGATTATGAATTCAATGAATATGCTCGATAATATGGATTCAATTGCGGGTCCCGTTTCTCTTGTTATTTTAGCAGGATCTGTTTTTATCATGTTTTTTTCGGGACAACCTGTTCCTGATTTTTTCTTACTGATTGCTGTAGCAATGGCAATTGTGCTTTTGGTGTTTTTAATTTATAACTGGCCACCTGCGCGAATGTATATGGGAGATAATGGAAGTCAGATTTTGGGTGCCTTGCTTGCCGTTTTCGGTATTGTATTTTTCTGGAATACCAACAGCGATGCCTGTTATTGTTATAATTCAAAACAATTTATTGCGGTTCTTCTTGCCTTTATTATTCCAATTACTGATACCACAACCGTTACAATTAATCGCTTGCGCAGAGGCAAATCTCCTTTTGTCGGGGGTAAGGATCATACAACGCATCATTTGAATTATTTGGGTTTTTCACCGCGTAAAGTTTCTTCTATTTTAATTGGAATAAGTATTTTTTCAACGTCTCTTTCTGTTTATGTAACTTGCTTTCTTAAACAATGGGAGCTGATTCATTTTATAGTTTTTGGAATTTTTTGTTTATTAGTATTTGTATCCCTTTTTTCTTTAACGTACATTTCAAAACCACCGCAGCGTGCTGAAAATTGATTTACATACCATTAAAAACCATATCAGTACACCCGTGAAAATCGGTTCTGTATTTATATTAATTTGTCTGCTTATTTCGGTAGTTGCATTGTTTACAAATTCCACGGTGAAAGATGAGAAAGATAAAGCCTTTCAACAGGAAATAAATCAGAAATACGCTGTTTTTGCATTACCACTGCCCGATAAATATGATTTTGCAGGCGAAGATGTGCCAATGGGTAATTTTGATGTTCGTGAAGCCTTTGACAGGGAACTTTTGGTAAATGTCTATTGGCAATCACAAACGCTTCTTTTCTTTAAAAGGGCAAACAGATATTTTTCTGTGATAGAGCCAATACTTAAACAAAATGATGTTCCGGACGATATGAAATATCTTGCAGTTGTTGAAAGCGGACTAATGAATGTTACATCACCAGCTGGAGCTAAAGGTGTATGGCAATTTATTGAAGTGGCAGCAAAACAGTATAAACTGGAAGTCAGCAATGAAGTTGACGAAAGATATCATCTTGAAAAATCAACACAGGCTGCATGCCGGTATTTTCAGGATTCATATAAAATTTTTAAAAGCTGGACATTGGTTGCAGCTTCATATAATATAGGAATGGGCGCTTTGCAAAAGCAAACTTCTGCTCAAAATGTTTCTTCTTTTTATGATTTGCATACAAATGAAGAAACTTCACGGTATATTTACAGAATACTTGCAGTGAAATACATCATGGAAAACCCTCGCAGAGCAGGTTTTCATTTCAGGAAAAAAGATTTGTATCCTCATATTCCTTTAAATGAAGTTAAAGTTGACACCAGTATTTCCGACCTTATTGCTTTTGCAGAAAAGCAGGGTGTCAATTATAAAATGCTCAAATATTTTAATCCCTGGCTCAGAAAAACTTCGTTGAACGTAAAAAGCGGTAATTCCTATTTTATTAAGATACCGGCTTCGGATTTCAGAACCATTCGTATTGAAGATGGAGAATTTCCTGCCGATTCAGCCATTTCAGCTCCCTCTCAAAAGCCTGTTGAATAATTATGTGTCCCTTTTCAGATAATCATACAGAAAATCACAATTGCATCGAAGTTTATGGCGCGCGCGTTCATAATCTTAAAAACATTGATGTAATAATTCCACGCGACAAACTTGTTGTAATTACCGGACTCAGTGGCAGTGGTAAATCTTCGCTTGCATTTGATACAATTTATGCAGAAGGTCAAAGACGATATATTGAAACTTTTTCTGCCTATGCGCGTCAGTTTCTTGGAAAACTTGAACGACCTGATGTGGATAAAATTACCGGACTTAGTCCTGTTATATCCATTGAGCAAAAATCTTCAATTAAAAATCCCCGTTCAACTGTTGGAACGATCACTGAAATATATGATTTTCTGAGGCTTCTTTTTGCACGATCCTCTGATGCGTATTCGTATATTACTAATGAGAAAATGGTTAAATATACCGATGAGCAAATCATTGATTTAATATATAAAAATTTTGACGGAAAGAAAACATCAATTCTTGCTCCTGTTGTACGTGGGCGAAAAGGGCATTATAAGGAATTGTTTGAACAGATTTTAAAAAAAGGTTTTTTATATGCGCGTATTGATGGTAAGATTACTGAATTGCGCTATGGATTGAAGGTTGACAGGTATAAGGTACATTCAATTGAGATTGTAATTGATAAATTAATTGTCAATCCAGAAAGCCTTACCCGTTTGAAAGAATCTGTGAAAACAGCCATGAAATATGGTAAGGGAATAACAATGATTTTGAACACTGAAACCGAAGATACACGTTTTTTCAGCAGGCAGTTGATGTGTCCGACATCCGGGATTTCTTACGATGAACCGGAACCTTATACTTTTTCTTTCAATTCTCCGAAAGGGGCATGCGCAAAATGTAATGGACTTGGTACTATTAATGAAATAGATCTTGAAAAAATTATTCCAAAACCAAAATTAAGTATTGGAAAAGGAGGCATTGCGCCCATAGGCCCTTATAAAAATTCATTGATTTTCTGGCAACTTGAGGCAATATCAAAAAAATATAATTTTAACATAAATACGACTCCTGTAGAAAAAATACCCGAGGCTGCAATGAATGTGATATTGTATGGATCGAACGAGCCTTTGATTTTGCATAACACACCTCTCGGATATTCTTCAAATTATATGGTAAACTATGAAGGTATTGCCAATTATATTTCGAATACGCAAACAGATAACCCTTCAAAAACAGCGCAGAACTGGGCAAGTAGCTTTATTAAGGAAATCAATTGTCCCGAATGTAATGGTTATCGCCTGAAAAAAGAAGCCTTGTATTTCAGATTCGGAGAAAAAAATATTTCTGAGTTGGCAGCCATGGATGTGCTTGATTTATCAAGCTGGTTTGGAACTATAGAAGAGCAATTATCTGCTAAACAAAAATCTATTGCTAAAGAAATAATTAAAGAAATACGTACACGTTTAAAATTTCTGTTAAATGTAGGATTGGGCTATCTGTCATTGAATAGAAGCTCTCGCAGCCTTTCAGGAGGAGAAAGCCAAAGAATAAGGCTGGCAACGCAAATCGGATCACAATTGGTAAACGTATTGTATATACTTGATGAACCAAGCATCGGACTGCACCAGCGCGACAATCTGAAATTGATTCATTCTCTGAAAAGTTTGCGCGATTCTGGAAATTCGGTAATTGTTGTCGAGCACGATAAAGAAACAATTCTTGCTGCCGATTATGTTGTAGATGTTGGACCTCATGCAGGCTTAAACGGCGGTCATGTTGTTTTTTCAGGTATACCAGATGATTTGCTTAATTCGGAAACGATTACTGCAAAGTATTTGAAGAATGAAATGCAGATTGAAGTTCCATCTGAAAGAAGAAAAGGAAATGGAACTTTTTTGTATATAAATGGAGCAGCCGGGAATAATCTGAAAAATGTTTCTGTCAAGCTTCCTCTTGGCACAATGATATGTGTTACCGGAGTTTCCGGAAGCGGTAAATCATCTTTAATCAATTCTACTTTGTATCCAGTTCTTTGTAATTATTTTTACCGAACAAACAGAAACAGTCTGGAATACAAATCTATTGAAGGCATTGAAAATATTGATAAAGTAATTGAGGTTAATCAGGCACCTATCGGAAAAACGCCGCGTTCAAATCCTGCAACTTATACAGATGTTTTCAGCGATGTTCGGAAATTGTTTGAGTCTTTGCCTGAATCAAAAGTAAGGGGATATAAGCTGGGCCGTTTTTCATTTAATGTAAAAGGAGGCAGATGTGAAACCTGCAAGGGAGCAGGAGTGAAGACCCTTGAGATGAATTTCCTTCCCGACGTTTATGTGATGTGTGATGAATGTTATGGAAAAAGATACAATCGTGAAACGCTAGAAGTCCGGTATCGGGGAAAATCAATTTCAGATGTGCTCGATATGACTATTTGTAATGCACGTGAATTGTTTGAAAATATTCCGGCAATAGCTCACAAATTACAAACATTATGCGATGTGGGTCTGGGCTATATAAAGCTTGGACAGCCATCTACCACACTTTCGGGAGGAGAATCGCAACGCGTAAAACTTGCGACAGAACTTGCAAAAAAAGATACAGGGAAAACGCTTTATATTCTTGATGAACCAACTACCGGTCTTCATTTTGAAGATATCCGAATATTACTTATCGTTTTGAACAGACTGGTTGAAAAAGGTAACACAATAATCGTAATTGAGCACAACCTTGACGTGATAAAAGTTGCAGATTATATAATAGACCTCGGTCCGGAAGGAGGAAAAGAAGGAGGACAAGTTATTGCTTCCGGGACACCTGAGGAGGTTTGTAAAAAGAATCAGGGCTACACAGCAAAATATCTCTCAAAAGAAATTTATCAGAAAGTTTAATGAAGTTGATGCGCTGACTTTGGAAAAAATAGTTGGGTTGATTTATTCTTAATATTAAGCCTAGGGTACGATTTTGTTGCAGGTTAAAAGGGTTGCAAGTTAACCGCAGGGTGGTTGAGCCTGTCGAAATCAGCCTGTCGAAACCTGAGTTCCGAGTTGCCTGCAACCTGCAACCTGCAACCCCAAATCTCTCCCAGTAAAATTACATGTTCACCAATCTTACATAAACGTTTCATTTTTTATGACGAATGTATTGTTTACGTAAATAAACTTTTCATTTTATGTTATTAACATTTAGAGTTTCATAACTTTTAGTGAATATTATATTTTCCAATATCAATTTTATTTATTTTTGAACATTTTGTTATCAAAATTACATTAGAAGTATATGGAACATAAAAGAAGTTTTTTAATCCTCATTGGTGGCGCAGAAGATAAAACCGGGAATAAAGAGGTATTAAAGAAGGTAATGGAGATTTCCGGTGCAAAAACAATAACTATTGTACCATCTGCTTCTTCATACCCCGATGAAGTTTTCAGGGGTTATGAACACGCTTTTCGTGATTTAGGTGCAAGCAATATTTTCAACCTTGATATTCGTTATGCTGATGAGGCAGGAAGAGAGGAATTTGCTGCCATGATTGACAAATCAGAATTGATTTTTTTTGGAGGGGGTGATCAGGTGAAACTAGTGGAAATATTCTCTGGGACACCTTTGCTTGAAAAAATTAAAGAGCGTTTTTACAATGGGACTTTATGTTTAGCGGGTACCAGTGCGGGAGCTGCGGCTGCAAGCAATCCCATGTTGTACGACGGAGATTATAAAGGATTTCACAAAGGCTCTGTAAATTCCAGTAATGGCTTTGGTTTTCTTGAAGACATTACGGTTGATACTCATTTCCTTAACAGGGAACGCATTTCCCGTTTAGTGCAGTATTTATCTGCAGGCAACAGCTCCAAAGGAATTGGCTTGGATGAAGATACGGCAATTGTAATTTCTCCCGACCTTCAATTTGAAGTAATCGGAAGTGGAATGGTTACGTTGATAAATACCGATCGTGTTACTTTCAGTAATTATAAAGAAGTTGAACAAACCCAGATGTACAGCGTGAACAATCTGCGAATGAGCTTTTTTGCAGCAGGAACGGTATTCAGCCTTAAACGCTGGGTTGTGTTAAAAAATGCAGAAATCAAAAAAAAAGATTCTGGAGAAAGCTCCGTTAATTATTTTCCTTCTTCTTTTGTTTATAATAATTGAGATATAAATTTTACAGGGGGATTTCGACTTCGCTCAATCACCCTGTAAACCTTCAACTATCCCAATGAACCCAATTTGAAAATTCACAACAACTCCAAACCTTTACAATTTGACACGAAAAAAAAATAAATATCCCATTCTTCAGCATCTTGAAATTATTGATGTTGCCGCAGAAGGAAATGCTATTGCTAAAACGGAAGACAACATTATAGTTTTTGTTCCTGGTGTTATTCCCGGCGATATTGTTGATGTTCAGATAACACGAAAGAGAAAAAGTTTCAGAGAGGGCTACCCTGTTTTTTTTCACAAATATTCTGAAAAGAGAATTGAGCCTTTTTGTCCCCATTTTGGTACGTGTGGAGGGTGTAAGTGGCAAAATCTTCCTTATTCGGAGCAACTTTTTTATAAGCAAAAGCAGGTCACAGACACATTAAAGCATATCGGACATATTGAAGTATCTGAAATAAATCCCATTTTAGGTTCTGAAAAACAAACAGAATACAGAAACAAACTTGAATTTACTTTTTCAAATAAACGGTGGCTAAATAAAGAAGATATACCTGAAAATGGCGATTTTTCTTCAATTCCGATGAATGGTCTTGGGTTTCATATTCCGAAAATGTTTGATAAAGTTCTTGATATTTCCCATTGCGCTTTGCAGAAAGAACCTTCAAATAAAATTCGACTTGCGATAAAAAAATATGCTCTTGAAAATAATCTTTCTTTCTTTGATTTAAGAAAACAGGAGGGCTTTTTAAGAAATCTGATAATTCGCAGCACTGATGGAGCCGATTTAATGGTTATCCTCGTTTTATTTTATGACCATCCGGATAAGGAAAAATTGCTTGATTTTATTGCAACTGCTTTTCCTGAAATTACTTCATTTTTTTATGTTATTAACAGCAAAGCAAACGATTCAATTGCTGATTTAACACCCGTTCTTTACAAGGGCATGCCTCATATCACAGAAAAAATGGAGAGCTTGCAATTTAAAATTGGTCCAAAATCATTTTTTCAAACTAATTCGCAACAGGCTTATCGGCTTTATTCTGTTACGCGCGATTTTGCAGGTTTAACAGGAAATGAAACGGTTTATGATTTATATACAGGGACAGGAACAATTGCCAATTTTATTGCAAGAAATGCAAAAAAAGTAATTGGAATAGAATACATTCCTGAAGCGATTGAGGATGCCAAAGAAAATTCAACCCTGAATAATATTCTTAATACTACATTTTTTGCAGGCGATATGAAAGATTTGCTTTCAGATGCTTTTATAAGAGAAAATGGTAGTCCTGACATTATTATTTTAGACCCACCCAGAGCAGGAATACATGAAAATGTAATAAAAGTGGTATTAAATGCTGCTCCTGATAAAATAGTTTACGTAAGCTGTAACCCCGCGACCCAAGCCCGGGATATTTTTCTTCTTGCCGATAAATATTACATAGAAAAAGTGCAACCGGTTGATATGTTTCCGCATACACATCATGTTGAAAATGTAGTGTTACTTATGAAAAAATGAATTTGAGCAATGATTCAAATCTTGCTGATTGTAATAATAATATTATATTTGCATTTTTCTAGGATATTTAATAATTATTTATCTTTTACTAAACATGAGAAAATTTCTTTTTTTCTTAATACTTTTACTTATTTCTACTGGTATTTCTTTTACCCAAAATATTTCTACTATTAAAAATTTATTTAAAGATGCCGATTATGATATTTCTCAGGAAGATTATGAAATTGCACTTAACAAATTATTACGAATTTATAAATATGATTCTTTAAATGCGAATGTTAATTATTTGATTGGATTATGTTTTGTTAATACAATCAATAAGAAAACCGAAGCGCTTAAGTATCTTAGCCATTCAGTAACACAATTAACCCCGGCTTACAAACAAGGCATGTTTGAAGAAAAAAAAGCACCTTATGATGCCTTGTTATTATACGGTGATGCCTTATCCAGAAATCTTGAATTTGAGAAGGCAATGGATCAGTATTTTGTGTTCAAAGCAAAAGTTAATCAGCGGGATATTGAAAAATTAAATGAGGCAGATAGAAAAATCCGTAACTGTGAATTTGCAAAAGTGCTTATAAAATATCCTGTGGGGTTTAACAAACAAATTATACCGGGACTAAGCTCCGGTGTTTCAGATTATAATCCTGTTGTAACTCCTGATGAGTCTTCAATTTTTTTTACTTCAGAACAATTGACCGGTAAAAGAACCGACGAGAGACGAATTTATTATTCATATAAAAAAGGAGATAAATGGCTTCCTTCTCAAAATATTACCGAAGTTATAGGTTCTGATTATACCTTAGCCACTGTATTTTTATCTTCTAATGGTAAAACACTTTTGTTCTGTGATGATGATGAAAGTAAACAGTCAATCTATGAATCGAAATTAGAGATGAAAAGATGGCGTACTCCGAAAAGAATGATGAAAAAAATAAATTCTGGAGGAAGCCAGTCTTTTGCCTCAATGACCAAAAATGAAAAAATTATTTATTTTTCGAGTAACAGAAAAGGCGGTTATGGCGGTTATGATATTTATAAAATTGAGAAAAAAGGAGGGGACTGGACAGAACCTATTAATATGGGCCCTAAGGTAAATACGCCCTACAATGATATTAATCCGATCATTAATACGGAAGGCTCCCGGTTAGTTTTTGCCTCCGAAGGTTTATCGAGCATGGGAGGATATGATTTATTTTACGTAGAGCTTCAAAAGGATGGTATTTGTTCTGAACCTATGAATTTTGGCTATCCTGTTAATACTCCCGGAGATAATACTTACATCTGGCCAAATGAAGATGGATGTTCCGGTTATATGTTTTTTACTGACCCAAATACAACAACCGAATACGATCTTTACAGGGTTACAATTGTCCCTAATAAAGAAATATCTTTTGCTTTTTCTGATCTGGATAAAATGGCATCCCAATATCTTGATACAGGAAAAATTGCTGAATTAAAACAGAAAATTACTCCTGACGATACAACTCACACTGATATTTTACCAGCAGAAAGCGATACCTCTACTTTAATGACTATTTTAATTAAAGTTACAAAAAATCCTTTGGAATCTTCATATCTGAGAGAAATAGAGGGGGTAAAGGCTTACCGTTGCGCTGACGGAACAATCAGGTATTATTATGGTCAGTATTACAGGTTTGAAGATGCAGCACGTGATTTCGATAAAATATTGAAAGTAGGTTTTTATTCAGCGCAGCTTAAAAATGTTAGTGAAGACACGCTCTATTTTCATGCAAGTTCTGATCTTTATTTTACAGAGGATCATCTTTCCGATAGTAATAATTTAATTACGGAAGATAACTCGAAAAATGAAATAAAAAATCAATCTGATGATAGTAAAAAGGGAAAAGATATTCAATCTGAAAATGAAATAGAGAAACAAAAACAGGTTGAACAGGACCAAAAAAATAAAGAGATTGAAAAGCAAAAAATTGCAGAGGAAAATAAGTTGAAAAAAGAGCAAGAGCTTATAAAGAAAAATGAAGATGTTGAAAAGAAAAAGGATAAAGTTAAAATATACAATGAAACGGATGGCAAGTTTTTGAATGATATTACTGAGCAATTGTTGAATGCAGAAGATGATATTTTTACAATTCAGATAGCCACAGTGGCTAAAACCGGGAACGCAAAATATTTACAAAATGTTTCCTATGCAACGGAGCACGAATGTAAAGACGGAATGGTTCGTTACACAACAGGAGTGTTTAAAAGCGAGCAGGAAGCTGCTGCAGAATTGCGAAAATTAAGACAAGCCGGGTATAAAGATGCTTACGTTATCAATTTTAAAAAATTAAAATCTAAATTTTATAACGAGGAAGATATTTCAGATCATATTCGTACTTACAATTTGAAACCTATTGTTTTGGAAGCTATTACTGAAGAAACACGCTTGTATTCAATACAGATTGCTTCTTCAATTAAACAGGCTCCCGATGGCTATTTCTCTGAATTACCAAATGTAAAGGAAAAGCAAACGCCTAACGGATATTTTAAATATTATTACGGAAAATTTAAGGGATATCCAGAAGCAAAAGCAGAAGTTGAAAAAGCAAGAAATTTGGGATATAAAGACGCTTTTATTATTAAATATTCTGAAGCAGACAGAGATGTTTCAAGCGAAACAAAGGATGTTAAAACAGATGTTACTGTAGAAAAATCCAGCGAAACGGATGACAAAAATAAAGACGATTCTAAAGTAAATGCTGCTTCAGAAATTACAGGTACTTATACAATACAAGTAGCTTCTTCTAAAAAACGCGCTGCAACTTCTTACTTCAAAGGATTAGAAATAGTGGAAATTGAAGGAAATAATGGCTGGTTTATTTACATTTCAGGAAGCTATGATTCGCTGAAAGATGCGCGTGCAGCACTTAAAAAAGTGGTAAAGATCGGCTTCGATGATGCGTTTATAAATCGCTCTTCAAAGTATAATAAAGAATAATTTTTCATGAAAATCTAAACCTGTGTTTATTTCTATTTCTCTAAATAGAGAAAAACACAGGTTTTTATTTATACATTATGTTTGCAATCATTGATATTGAAACTTCTGGAGGCAGGGGACTTGATAAAATTACAGAAATCGCTGTTATCATTCATGATGGAACAAAAATAATTGACGAGTTTTCTACACTTCTCAATCCCGAAAGGAACATACCTTATTTTATTACGAATCTTACCGGTATTACTAATGAAATGGTGGAAAATGCTCCTAAATTTTTTCAAATCGCAAAAAAAATTGTAGAGCTGACGCACGATAAAATTATTGTTGCGCATAATGCAGGTTTTGATTATACCTTTATTAAAAATGAATTTAAAAGTCTGGGTTATGATTTTAAAAGAGAGAAAATTTGTACTGTCAAGTTGGCCAGAAAGCTTATTCCCGGTTTAAAATCTTATAGTCTTGGTGAAATTTGCCGCGATCTTGATATTAATATTACAAACAGACACCGTGCACTGGGTGATGCTCTTGCTACTGCTAAACTTTTCGAGTACCTGCTTTCTGTAAATGATAATAAACTGAATCTTTTTACCGACGAAAAATTACAATCGCTGCAAGATATTAATCCTGTCTTAGATCGTGATAAAATTAAAGTCTTGCCGGAAGAAACCGGTATTTACTATTTTTATAATGATGTAAAGGAATTAATTTATGTAGGGAAAAGTAAAAATATTTACAGTCGGGTTATCTCTCATTTTAATAATACAAGAGTTAAAAAAGGGCTGCTTATGCGCGCTTTGATTGCAGATATTGATTTTGAATTAACCGGCAGCGAATTGGTTGCTTTTTTAAAAGAATCTGATATTATTAAATCTGAAAAACCGCTCTACAACCGCACGCAACGATGTACTATTTTTCAATTCGGAATTTTTTCTTTTTTTGATAAGAACGGCTACCATTGCCTGCAGATTGAAAAATTAACGAATCAGAAAAATCCGGTTCTTGTTTTCGACACGCTTGCTTCTGCGCGAAAGAGCCTGTCTGATTTAGTAAATAAGCATACTTTGTGTATGAAACTTTGTGGCTTGTATGAAACAAAAGGAGCTTGTTTTAATTATTCGGTTCGTCTTTGTAATGGCGCTTGTATAGGGTTTGAATCTCCCGGAATTTATAATAAAAGAGTTGATGAAATGCTTTCAGGCTTTCGTTTTCATGAACAGAATTTTTTTATTATAGATACGGGTCGAAGTAAAAATGAACGTTCTGTAATTAAAATAGAAAACAACGCATACAAGGGCTTTGGCTATATTGATATCTCTGAAAATATTTCGTTAGAAAGCCTGCATGAAAGCATCAATTCATTTCCCGATAACCACGATATACAGCAAATCATAAGGGCTTATCTGAAAAAAAATAAGGTTGAAAAAATCATTCCTTTTGAGAACAATATTATGGGAATATAAACCATAAAAAATCACATCCCATGTTCGCTTCGTGAACTACAATGGCTGCAAAAATAAATTTGATGTTAAAAAATACATTAGTTCAATTAAGAATTAAGGTTATTAGCCCAAAATAGTGGAATTTGTTAAATGGATAGATTGAAAATTGTTTCAAGTTTCAAGTTTAAGGTTTCAAGTTAAAGGTTTAAGGTTGACCTGCAACCTGCAACCTGCAACCTGCAACCTGCAACCTGTATCAAAATATAGCATCCACTAAAAAGTCGAATAATCAGAATTAAACTCCTCACGTTAAAGTTTTGTTAAAATGTTGCCCTCTACAAATCCATAATGTATCTTTGTTTTGTGAAAATTAAGACAAGAAATATTATTACTTTTTTTTTCGCTTTTATTTTTACGTTAAGCAGCGTAGGTTTTAATTTTTACATCCATCAATGTAGTTACCCCGGACATATTTCCTCTTTTTTATCCAAATCAGATATTGACTGTGAAAGTCAATGTACAAGCCATTCCTGTTGTCATCACAATCATGACGAAAAAGCCGAGGGATCTGTTTCTTTTCATTGTTGTTCCGATTATCATAAATACATTTCTCTTGCAGATTTTTTTATTCCTTCAAAAGCAGTTTTTTTATCTTGTATCTCTACTAATATTTTTTTCTTTTATTCTTTTGATTCTTTTGTTAAACCTGAATTTGTAAAAAAAGCATTTGAATATTATTCTCCACCTCCTAAAATAAACATTTCTTTAAATATATTCTTTTCTCAATTTCGAAATTGATTTTTACTGTAATTCCAGATTTTTTTTTTACAGTTTAAATCATTTTATCATGAAACCTATTTTTATAATTATTTCGGTATTTTTTATATCGTTAAACAGTACTGCTCAGCAAGTGTTAAAAGGAATAATCGCAGGTAAAGAAAAGCACGATGAGCATGTCCATACAGAGCCATTAATGGGCGTGAATGTTTATTGGCTTGGGACACAACAGGGCACGACAACGGATAAAAACGGTCGTTTTAAAATTAAAAAACCGGAAAAAATAATAACCCATAAATTAGTAATAAGTTATATTGGGTTTAAAAACGATACTGTTGAAATTGCCCATGATCAGAAAGAAGTGAGCGTTTTTCTTGAAGAAAGTAAAGAACTGAAAGAGGTAACCGTATCGGAAAGTTTAGAGGGAAATTACATTTCAAAACTTAAACCTCACAAAACAGAAGTTATATCCTCCGAAGGTTTAACCCGTATGGCTTGTTGCAATTTGTCAGAAAGTTTTGAAAGCACAGCAACTGTTGATGTCGGATATACAGATGCTGTATCAGGCGCAAAACAAATTCAGATGCTCGGACTTGCCGGTGTATACTCACAATTGCTTACTGAGAATCTTCCGCAGATTCGTGGTTTATCTTCGCCTTTTGGACTCAGCTATATCCCCGGCTCATGGATGGAATCCATTCAGATTTCTAAAGGGACTTCTGCTGTGATCAACGGCTATGAGTCGGTTACAGGGCAAATCAATGTTGAATTTAAAAAACCACAGAAAGCCGATCCTTTGTTCGTGAATTTATTCGCGAATCATGAGGGTAGAGCAGAGGCGAATATTATTTCTGCAAAAGAGATAAATGAAAAATGGGCAACAATGTTATTGACGCACGCATCAATAAATACGATGCACACCGATCATAACAGCGACGGCTTTATTGATATTCCAAAAACAAAACAATTAAATGTATCTAATCGCTGGTCTTATGATAGACATGGCGAAGCAGAAAGTAAGATTGGATTCAGCTATCTTCACGAGGAACGAAACGGGGGGCAGCTTTCCTTTGATAAAGACAAAGATTATCTGACTCAAAATTCTTATGGAATAGGAATTATTTCTGATAATTTTCAGGTGTATTCAAAGAATGGGTTTTTATTGAAACGTCCTGAAACCAGCATTGGCATTCAAAGCGCAATAAATTATCACGAGCAGAAATCTTTTTTTGGTTTGAGAAGATATAATGGCTCACAGGCTGGAGCGTACATGAATGTTATTTATGAAACGATTCTGAACAATACGAATCATAAATTAAGCTCGGGAGTCAGTACTGTTTACGATGATTATAAAGAACGATTCATGCCCGGTACTGGCAATGATACTTTGTTGAAACATGAAGAAATTGTTCCGGGAGCATTTTCTCAATACACATATTCAATACCTGAAAAATTGAAATTAACTTTTGGTTTCAGGGCTGATTATAATTCGTATCATGGTATATTTTTAACACCCAGAATTCATGCAAAGTGGGATGCAGGAAGAGAATTTGTGATAAGAGGATCAGCAGGAAGGGGTTACAGGAGTCCTCTTGTTTTTGCTGAAAATACGGCAGCTCTTGCTTCTTCAAAAGAAATTATTTTTGTAGAAAAACTGAAAGCGGAAGAAGCATGGAACTATGGCATAAACTTCACGAAAGAATATGATCTGGATGAAAAAAGAAAAATAACTGCAGGACTTGATTTTTACAGAACCGATTTTGTAAATCAAACCATCGTGGATATAGAGCAGCAGCCGGGTAAGCTTATGTTTTATAATTTGAACGGAAAATCGTATTCAAACAGTTTGCAGGCAGATTTTACCATTAACCCTGTTCAGCATATGGATGTAAGCCTTGCATTTCGTATGAATGATGTGAAGACAACGATAAATAATAAACTCATTGATAAGCCTTATGTAAGCCGTTACAAAGGTGTTATTGCCGTTTCTTATGCAACAAGATTGGATAAATGGAAATTTGATTTGACAGCGCAGTTTAACGGAAGCACCCGCTTGCCCGATGTGCAGATGGATTCAACGATTTTTATGAGTAATGAAAGATCTCCGCAATATGTAATTATTCATGCGCAGGTTACAAAGAAATTCAAATATTTTGAAGTATATTCAGGGGTGGAAAATCTTTTGGATTTCAGACAACATCATGCAATTATTGCTGCAAACGATCCTTTTGGCGACTATTTTGATACATCGCGGATTTGGGGACCTTTAGATGGCAGAATGTTTTATGTTGGATTACGTTTTTCTTTAGAAAAGAAAGAAAAGAAAGAAAAAAAACAGGAAGAAAAGCATGAACATGATTATGATGAACATTAAAGAATGAAGACTCGTTGCTTACTTTATACTACCGTTATGGTTAAGAGCCAAAGACTCGACTCTACAAGGATTCCATGCTAAAATTTAATCAATAATAAATTAAAAAAATATGGTATTTATATCTAAATATCTAACAAAAAAGAAAAATTAACTTAACACTTATAAAAAAACCGCTCTTTTCGGAGCGGTTTTTTTTACAAATATCAATTTGTTTTATTCTGCTTTTTTGTAAACTATAGAAACTAATGTTTTATCATCTCCTCCCATGTTTATTGAAAGCCCATAAGGACGTTCGGGTTTAAACGTTATCTGATTGGCTGCTGCTTTACCTGTAAGTTGTTCCCATAATGTTACAGCCTGATGTACGCCTGTGGCTCCTGTAGGATGCCCCCAGCCGATTAATCCACCTGTGGTATTAAAGGGAACCATTCCTTCGCGGGTAGTGTTTCCGGCAAGAACGAATTCAGTTCCTTTTCCATGTTCTGCAAAACCAATAGCTTCTATTGCCATAATACCTGCAATAGTAAAACAATCGTGGCATTCAACCGTTCCAATCTTATCCTTTGTTATACATGCAGAAGCAAATGCATTTGTAACAGCTGCTTTTGTAGTTCCGAGTACAGTAATATCTTCAGGTGTTCTTGTAATATCATCTTCAGCCTGACCAAGACCCATTACTTCTACAGCATCGGCTTTCGAAATTCCGCAACGTTTTAATCCTTCTTCAGAAACAATAGCAATAGCACTAGCGCCGTCAGATACTTTTGAGCAATCAAAAACATTTAATGAATCAACAAAACCTTTTGGATTTGGTTTAACCATACCACAAGCAACGAGGTCTTTTGTTGTGTTATGATATTCTTGAGCTGTAGGACAAAGGCGGGCATTTTCTATGGCATTGGTAAACCATTTTGCCATAGCTTCACGGGTTTTTTCTGCTCCAAATTTTGCAGCATAAGCTTTCGACCGATCACTGAATTTTCCAGGAAAAAAATAGGCATGTCCATCTTTGCGTTCTTTAGCCCAACCTGCTGCTGCAAGAATATCTGCGCCATAGATTGCTTTAACCGTATTTTGTACTTCAACGCCCACCACTAATACAACTTCGGCAGTTTCAGCCAAAACAGATTTAATACCAGCCACAAGAGCAAGAGCTCCCGTAGCACATGCGCCTTCAACACGTGTTGCCGGTTTGTATTTTAAACCTTCATCAATAAAAGGAGCAAACCCGGCAATGTTTGCCTGACGGTTAAAACGCGATGCAATGAAATTTCCGAATACGGTTTCATCTACATTTTTTGCTCCACCAATGGCTTTCAATACACCCTGACCCGCTTCTTTAATGTATTCTTCTAATCCGGGACGTTCTTTTTTCGGATGAAATTCTTTTCTGCCAGAACCCATAGAAATGGTATTATATCCGGCCACCATATATATTTTTCTTCTTAATTTTGTCATATTTTTTTGATTTTTAAATTTCTATTTTATTTTTTGCCACGAAAGCACGAACCAAAATAATTCATGAATTTTTTTTTAATGATTTGATCGTTGCAGGGTAACCGGGGGTTGAGCGCCTGCCTGTCCGGTAGGCAGGGAGTCGAAACCCAGGTTGCAAGTTGTAAAAAAAATTAAGTCTTCTGATTCCTGTTTTGCATCAACAATTTTCTTTGCTATATCTTCCAATTCAAGAGATAAATGCTCTAATTTATTTTTGTGAGCTTTCGTATTCCTGTCTGTCGAAGCGACAGCACAGGCAGGTTCGTGATTTAGTGGCATATCTTTACCTTAATTGAAATATTCGTTTATCGGACCATACGCATGGAAAAAGCCTGTCAGCAATACGGTATTCACATCTGCATCGTTAAAAGCCACGTTGTCTTTAACAAGATTTAATCCGATTTCTTTCGACCTTATAGCATATTTATTTGCCAGTTCTGCTCCAAATGTACTCATACCTTTTAATTCGCTGAAATACGTTTTGAAAACCTCTTCTTTAGCTGGATTTCCAACAACAGCTTTCCAGGGCTGAACAGATGCAGGCAATTTACCAAGCGCATCATCACATTTTGGCTGAAGCTCAGAAACTACAACATAAGCCTTCTTTGTCAGGTCATAAAATCCAACAACTTTTCCTTTTTCATATTTAAGGAAGCCATCTTTCTGTGAGCCGTCCGAATTCTGCCCTCCGCGTACACCAATTTCAAGCATTTTATCGAGAAGGTCGCTGTGCAGGTCTTCGTTTGGAAGATACGGGTTCATAACGCTCATGATATACTGGCAAACATCAATTCCCACATAATCTATCAATTGAAAAATCCCCATGGGTCTGATAAGAAAATCCTGACTTACTTTATTTATAATATAAACAGATTCAGGAAAAGAGAACTTAGTTTGCAAGGTTTCTGCTTCTTTTATTCCATGCAATGCATCGCGCATAAAATGACCGTTACCGATAAATCCGGCAAAATCGTTTGAAGGAACTACAATTTTTCTAAGATTTTTTGAATACGTGTTTGCGAATTCAACCAATTCAGGTAATGTATGTTCACCTTTAATAATTTCTACTAATTTCTGAATTGCAGGAGGGTTATAAAAATGGACTCCAAGCACACGACCGCCAAGGTTTGCTTCTTTATCTATTTTAGAAATAGGTATTGAAGATGTATTGGTGTAAAACCACGGTGCCTTGCTGTTGTTCTGATTAATCTGACTAAAAATTTTCACTTTTAAAGCAGGATCTTCTTTTATTGCTTCAAAAACAAGCGTAGACTTATAAGCAGATTCTAACAGGGTTGTGGGTAGTACAATACCAACCACATCATTTACATACTCACGAATAATTTCTTCGTTGTCTATTAAATCTTTGCGGTCTGCATAAACAGTGCGAAGCTGAACAACTTTTTTTTCCGCAGCTTTCAACACCTGTGCGCGTAAATATTTCATCAAACCGGCAAGGGCAGCATCTGAAACATCCATTGCATTAAGCACAAATGTTTTTCCCTTATTTTCGGGTTTTAAACTCAGGTCAGCCATTTCAATAGCTGTGAGCAACAGGATACCGCTTCCCATTTTTCCGGCAGCACCCAGTACAGTTACATTTTGTAATCTTTCGGTGTAATCCATATTATTTAGTTTAAGTATATAATTATAGGGTTATTTTCGATACTTATACGTTGCGTGCTTCAGGCTCAGCACAAGTGCAACGTTTACGTGCCTTTGGTCTAAGACGTTGCGTGCAACGTCTTTACAAGACTGTTTTAGTAAGTGAGACGTTGCGTGCAACGTCTTTACAAGACGGCGCACTACCAGTTAGGTTTTCTTTTTTCGAGGAAAGCTTTCATGCCTTCAGCGCCTTCATTGCCGAAGAGAGAGCCAAATTCTTTCGATTCAAGTTCGCTGCCCGTTTTAAAATCAACATAGGCACTCTGACGTGTTACATACTTTATTTTCTTAACAGCTTTCGGTCCTTTAGACGCTATTCTGTTTGCCATCGCCATAACTTCTTCCATCAGCTTTTCAGGTTCAACAATTTTTTGAACCAGCCCCATGCGCAAAGCCTCATCTGCAGTTATCATATCGGCTGTACATAATAGGTACAACGCATTCGATATACCAACAATTCTGGGGAGTCTTTGTGTTGCAGCATAACCGGGAATAAGACCCAAATTCACTTCGGGTTGTCCGAATTTTGCAAAAGTACTGGCAACACGAAAATCGCATGCCATAGCAAGCTCACAGCCTCCACCCAGCGCAAATCCGTTAATAGCAGCGATGATAGGATAAGGAGCCTGTTCAAAGCGATTAAAAGTATCTTGTCCGAGTTTAGAAAATTTTTCGCCCTGTTCCGAATTCATATCGCACATCTCAGCTATATCAGCACCTGCCACAAAAGCTTTTCCTTCCCCCGTAAATATCATTACTTTCAAATCAGGCATAGCCGAATATTCATCCAAAACAGCATTGATTTCATGAAAAACTTTAGAATTCAGAGCATTTAATGCCTGAGAGCGTGTAAAAGTAACAACTGCAATGCCGTTATTACATTCATGTTTGAGGTTTTCGTAATTCATACAGTTTATTTTAAATATTAGTTTTTCAAATGTATAGAATAATTCTAATTTTCCAAATTGAGATAATGAAAACCTATTACTTTGCTTCTAAAAAATCACCAAAAACAACTAATCTTTTACCGGTTTCTGCATCAAAAATCTGCACATAATCGCCGGAGGCCTCGTCGCCTTCCATGATGATTTTATCTTTATACACACTTATAATAACTTTGTTTGAATATTTAGAATGTGAAGCCATAATCTGCTTTACATCTGCTGTCCATTTCATTTTACCAGTATTAAGATCAAAACAATGCAGGCTTGAACCCGTTGCTATCGGATGATAATTGGCGATATAAAGTAATTTATTTTTTAAAATAAAATCACAAGCAGGATTTCCATTCTTAATTTCAAATTCATATTTAGTATTATCAATCATTTGAACAGTGAAACGATCATTAATCTGAGTAGCAAATCCTGCAAGATTTTTTTCGTTTTCATCAAGTATCAATCCATTGGCTGTTTTGTTGTATTCAGTAACATCAAAATTATCCATTGACAATACGATGGTTTTAAACTTATCTGCAAATGCAACATGTGATGTAAAAATCATTTGCGAAGCAGTTAAGCCTTTAAAATAAAGATATCGGTTATAATGATTTGTTTTAGGTTCCGGGTGGGTAATATAAGTATGTTCGATTTCTTTGCGCATGATTTCCCGACCATCAGCATTATATTTGCAAATCATGAAGTGCGTGGTGTACCTATCTTCCATAAACATTATAATGTCATTTTTATAAGGAAGCAGATGAATAAAATATTCATGAACTTCGGGCAGTGGTTTTACAACGGGCAGTTTTATGGTATTAATATGCTTTTTACCTTCAAAAACAGCAATATCATAAATTTCTTTTTCTTTATTTTTTTTAACGATATAAGTCTTTCCATTCAGACAGATTGAATCAGCTATAATATTTTTAAAACGATGTGCATATTTAGAGCAGGTTTTAAAATCTGTCGCTGGAATGCCATCAATAAGAACCGCATTATTTTCGTCGAGGTTTATATAGTAAGCCTGAAAAGGATAAAAATTGCTGCATTCTGCTTCATTCTTTGATTGATTGTCGCTGGGGTCTGTTTTTGAAGTCTGCGGTGTTGTGCAGGAAAACAAACTTATTAATGCAAAAAAGAATATGGTATTCATGGTTTTCAAATTAGTCATTATTTACGAATGGGAGAACAAGGGTTTTTGTTATGGTAATTTTTATGCTTTGATTTTTTAAAATAAATATCACGATGTAAGTATATAGTGCTTGCAAGAAAACGTCAATTTCTGCGTTACTCTCAACCTGAAAAACAGTCATGTACATTAGTACACTCCTGATTTTCAGGTCTTCGAAAGCCCTGCCTACCGGACAGGCAGGCTTGAACTTGACCTTTTCTTATCAAGCACTCACACTGTTAAGCAAAAAATAAGGGTTTTCTTGCTAGCACTATATAGTTCTAATTCCTTTAAAAATAGATATTAGTCTTTACTGACGGTTCGTATATTGGTTACTTTTTGTGCTCTTTTGACCTATCGCATACTTGTCTAAGATGGCAGGCAGGCGAGGTCTTAATGTTTTCATTAGCGTAAAATGAGGCTATCGCAGCGTTAGAGGCTCGTGCGATTTTCCATTTTAATTTTATTTTTTCAACTTCGTTTGCTTGTGCATTTTAAATTTGTTTTCATAGTTTGGCTTTAGAGGCTTTTTGGCAAAGCCATGGATTTGCGTAGTTCGTGTGGCTTTGGCAATGTGCTTACAAAATGCGATTGGTTATATGCTTTCTATAATTTTTATTTCATCAATAGATAAATTATATAATTTATAAATTTCTTCATCAATAGCAGAGTCAATAGAAGAATATTTTCGTTCACTATATGTTTTGTCCTTTTCTGTTTTTGAAATCATTATTTCCCTTTTTACTTCAAAAAGTTTTTCAACCAAAGAAATTATTTTGTCATGTTGCCCTTTTTCAGTTTTATTTTTAAAATTGATTTCTTTAATCGGTAGATTCTTTGCATCGTTTGGATAAAAATGCAAACGTTCACTTAAAAATGTAATAAAATACCAATTAATTAAATTTGAATTTAAAATTGCAAGCAAATAAAAATAATGATAATTTTTACAAAACTCAAGATTGTTTTCTCTTAATGCTTTTTTTGCTGATGGGTGAGTTGATTTTATTAATTTATCAAGTCTCACACAATTAATAACAGTATGACTATTATAAAACCCCAAATTGTCGTAAGCAAATCTGAGTCTGTCCTTAACTACATTGATAAACATCAATTTCTCACTTTCAAAAAGTTCTGGAAACATTGAGTTATAATGTTCAGTTGGTGTATATTGTAGCCAACCATATTGTTCAAAATTATATCTATCTATATTTTTCCCTTCGCAAAAAGGAACAAGCCCTTTTTTTTGTTCAAATGAAATATAATGGTCTTTACCAATATCTTTGGTTTTATGATTAATTCTTGCGCCATAAGCAACAAGACAAATATTTTTAAGGGGAATTGTTTTTTTACAAATATTATTTTTTATTGATAGAAAATTGCTGAAAGGCTTTGTTTCAAAACGAAAATCTTTTAAAGCGATAAAAGTGTTTTGCAAAATTGAAAATGTTTTATAAAAATTAAGAGTATTAAATTCCTCACTACAATTTACGACTTTTATAATAGTCTTGTCTTTTATTGTTTTTGAATTTTGTATTGTAAGTATTATATTTTTAACATTTGCTGTATCAAAAACAAAATAGTTACTTGTGTCAACTATTTCTTTAATAAAGTAATCTTTAATTAAACTGGCTCTTAATAATGCTCCATAATTTTGATTTGTAAATGCGTAAGGAATAATGAAAGAAATTAAACCGTTCTGCTTTATACAAGATAATGCTTTTTCTATAAATGCAATGTAAATATCTGTTCTACCTTTACAAGCTTTATATTTAGCAAAAAAATATTTTTTTACATCCTCCTCCAAATTTTCAATATTTACATAAGGTGGATTTCCAATAATAACATCAAACCCTCCAACTTTCATAACATTTTTGAATACATCTTTAAAGTTCATTGGGTTTAGCTTTTTCTCTTCATCCCCACTAAACAATCCGTTGAAAGTTAATATATCTGTACCTATTAGAGAATTTCCACAAAAAATATTTTTACTCATGTCAGGTAAAATCTTTTCATGAAATAAAACCTGCATATCATTTGCAGTCGCTGTGGTTTCATCTTCTAATAATTTTAAAGCAAGGGATAACTGGGTTACTTCGGTTGCCTGTTGATCAATATCAACGCCGTAAATATTATTGAGTAATATTTTTTGTTTTTGCTTAATACTTAACACCATTTGACCATCTTTTTCAATACAGCCATCAGTTATTGCTTTTGCTTTATATTTCTGATAATATTTCTGATAATAAATCAACAAACAATCAAAAACGCTTATTAAAAATGAACCGCTACCACAAGCAATATCTGCAAATCGCATTTCTGCTATCTCTTCGGATGTCTTTCCTTCAATCAGCTTACCGACTGAATTTCGCACGATATAATCAACAATATATTTTGGCGTATAATATACACCGCCGGCTTTTTTTACTTCTGGTTTTTCATCAACAGTTACTCTTTTTGCTGTTGCGTTTACAACCTTTCCTAAAAATCGTTCATAAATAGATCCAAGAATATGAATAGGTATTTCATTAAAAAGAAATTGAGAATTAAGATGACATAAATCTTGACAAATAATGCGGAACTCATTTACCTCTGGACCTGCAAAGGTTTGTTTATCTATAAAATGTTCTTTAAAAACAATGCCATTATATTTTGCATTTAGTTTACGGCATGCGGAAATAAAATCATTCCATGCAGTACCTTTTTCTCCGAATTCACTTACATAGTGTTTCTGTTCAATTAATTTATCTTCAAGAAACCGGATAAATACAAGTCTATCAATTGTACGTTGAGTTGCTTCAGTGAGTTCTTCACTTGTTAAATTTTCATCTTGTTTTTTAAATGCTTTTGCAAGTTTTTCTCTAATTCCATCTATTTCTTCAAGAAATGCTTCATCAATTGTTTGATGTATTTCATAAGGGAAAAGAGTTTTTGTTGTTGCTTTCCCTTTTCTCTTTGGTAAGGTATCTGAAATATTCTCAATAGAATTATTTGCAACAGCTTCCCTTGAAAATAAAAAATATATTTCAGCAAATTTCTCTTTGTCTAAATAATCTGTATAATGATAACGCTTATAGCATTTATCAAGGGAATTATTAATATCCGGTGTGTAGCGACAATCTAATATATGAAATTCTTCAAAATCAGTTAGAATTGAAAGGGGATGTGCTTTATGCCAACCATAACGAATTGATTGAAAATAATCTTGTGCATTTCTCAATGCTTTTGCAGGTTTTTTTGCTTCTACAAAAAATAAAGGATCTCGAAAATTAGGAGCAATTGCAAAAGAATAATCAGCTCTCTTTTGAGCGCCTGATACTCTAACTCCTTTTTCTATTTTTACTTCTTGCTCATAAGGATTTTTTTGTTCTTTGTGAGTAACATCCCAACCTAAAGCAGTAAAAAAGTTATCCAAAAAATCTTGACGAACTTCAGCTTCTTGGTAAAATTGTGATAAATAATGCTTTTCACCTTGTTGAAATTTTATTACAAGTTCTTTTACTTTTTCATAAGCCGAATCAAAATTTTGCTCTTTCATCCTTTATTAATAAAAATATTGATTAGTCAAAAATACTATAAATAAATGGGGGAAAAAAAATCACAAAAAGGATTAAACACTAAGTTTCATTTATCAAAAATCTTTTCGTTCTTTAAATTTACCCAGAATTTATCCTCATTTTTTCTCACTTCATAAACATCTTTTCTCCAGTGATCCGGATACATGGTTTCATATTCAGGAATTATGATAAATTCTCCTTTAGTATTTATAAGACCTTTTTTTTCATTAACTGTAACCACAGCATAGCCATTGTAAAAGTTTTCGGCTTCATCAAATTTCGCAGGAATTGCTTCATTGCCTTTCAGATCAATATAAGCAAATTTTCTGCCTGTAAATGCGGCTGCTAGTCCCTCATTAAAAAATGTGATATCTTTATATTTATCTGTAAGCGGAATCACTTCTTTGCCCGTTCTGTCAATGAAGCCTATTTTTCTGATCTTATTTTTTTGGATCACAACTTTTGCCAGACCATTAATAAAAATCTGTGCGCTGTCGTAAATGGCAGGTACAATTATTTTTCCAAGTGAATCAATAAACCCGTATTTGCCCCCTTTCCAGAGTCCTTTTCTCCAATTACTGGTTTTATCAAACCTGCATCCCTGACAAAACCATACCATCCCTTCCTGAAACGAGAGCATCTGATCTATCTTTCCTTTCCCCTCTGATGGAGCGATTATTTCTTTTCCATTTTTATCTACTATTCCCCACGAACCATGTACAATCCAAAGATTGTCACCGACATAAACTTCTTCACAATTTATGCAGACAGGAATCAGCCCATTGTAAAAAGAATAAACATTATCGTATTTGGAGGGTACTATTTCTCTGTTAAGCGTATCAACAATTCCATATTTCAACTTCCCTCCAATTGTTTTTGCTAAAATGCAAACACCATTTGAAATATTAGAAAAACCATTATCCCCAAGGGGAACTAATATTTTTCCATTTTTGTTAGCAATACCCCTTTTAATTTCCTTCTTTGGATTGAGAAAATTATTCTCCCCTTTTTGAAGAATAAAATAATTGCCATCATCAGACGAAATCTTGTTATATTCCATTGGCAGTACAATGTCTCCTTTACTATTGATCATGCCCCACAAATTATCTTTCATAATCAGGAAATTTCCAGCAAAAGGATAGGTTGGTTCTATTTTATTATATTGCGGAATAAATTCTACATCACCTTCCCTGAAAATGCCATACAGTCCATCGGAGCGTCCAATAATAAGATGATCGGTTTCGTAAACTGTACCTGTACCATGTGGTTCAAAAGTTACCCCATTTTTATCAATCCCATAAATCAGAACATTTTCATTACTAAAATCCCAAAGGTCTAAGCCTAAATTTCTGCATCCTTTACAAACCCTAGTTGTTTTCGAGCTATCAAATTCATATGCATAATCCCACTCAGCTTTGATTTTGACTTTATCGGTTTTCTTATCCTTGTATCCCCAAAAGCCACTTTTATCCATGAAGCGGATGAGATCCTGAGCGAGCATAATCTGAGCAGACAGAAAATATAATGTTGTGAGAAGCAGCAGTGATTTTTTCATATATCATAAATTGTTTATATTTTATTTGAGCCCACTCCGAAAACTCCAAAAACCCATATATGACACTAATTTCACGAATTAAATATGTTGATTTTTAGTTGCATATTAAGAGACAATTTGTGCAATTCGTGTCAAAAACACTTTTCAGAGTGGACTCTTATTTCAAAATTTCAACACATCCAAACCCTATACTATTCTTTTCTCCAAACCCTGCAAAATAACTCATTTCAAGTAATTCTTTAAAAATACAAAAAATTTCAATAGTTTCTAAATGCTTTCTATGTTTTAAATCATAAAAGTCAACGATTTTATTAAATCGTGTTTTTTCATTCATTTCAATTTTTGTTTTTTTAGTATTTCAACGAGAAATCAATTTTGACAATCAAGAAGATGAAATTGGGTCTCTATTAATCTTGTAATAACAATATTGTATATATTAAACCTACAAGGATAAATTTTGTAAAGTTAAATATTTTCAGCAGTAGATTATGAACAGTTCCTGAATACTATACTAATCACGGTCATAATTTGCGTAAATAAAATAAATAATTATCTTTGTACAAAAACAGAGATATGATAAAAATAAAAATTACAAAAAG
>MEOG01000098.1 GCA_001769125.1 Bacteroidetes bacterium GWF2_35_48
CAATTTTTTTTAATTATGATGCGAGCCCTTCGGGCTTTTGGGTTTAGATACAAGTTTAAAAAAAACTGTGCCAGCGCAGGGAACGTTATGCACAAGGCATCTTAAAAATAGTTAAAATATGAAGACTAAGAATATTTATTATTCAATATTTATCCTATTGTTATTTAGTTGTAAAAATGAATATAAACAAGGGGTTGAGTATATTGATTTGCTTAAAGAATATTCATTTTCAGATACAATAATATCACCTAATCCAAGCAAGAAAACGTTAATTTTCGACAGAGAATTTGAGTTATCTCTAATAGGTGAATATAATAAGGTTTTATTTTATTGGGATAAAGGCGCTCAAAAAAACAAACGGAAATTACCAGTAGCTGCTGCAACTTATTTTAAAAAGTTTAAAGCTATTAATGCTCAATATTACATTACAAAGCAAGCAACAAAAGAACAGATTGTTATTATAAATGAAGCCCATCATAATCCACGACACAGAGTTTTTACAAAATCTTTATTAAATGGTTTATATAAAGCTGGCTATAGATATTTTGGAGTAGAGGCTTTATCTGAAAAGACATCGATAAATAAAAGGCATTTTCCACTAATAAATGATGGATTTTATGTAAAGGAACCTCAATTTGGGGATCTACTTCGTGAGGCAAAAAAGGAAGGCTTTACACTTTTTGAATATGAGTCGCAAATCAATTTCGATACAACCAAAGGTAAAACGAGAGAAATAGAACAAGCTAGGAATATTAAAAAAGTTTTAGATAAAGATCCTAACGCGAAAATTGTAATACATTGTGGATTTGATCATGTATACGAATGTGATAGCTTAGGAAATTGGGAAAAAGCTATGGCAGGCAGATTAAAAGAATTTACAGGAATCAATCCATTAACACTTGATCAAGTTGAATTTACAGAACATAGTTCGTCTGAGTACAATAATTTATTATTTAATACTATTGATATTGATTATTCTGCAATTTTTGTTGATAGTACAGGAAAAGTTTTTAATGGTTTTCCTAATCATGATTGTTATGATATTAGAGTTTATCATCCGTTAACTAAATTGATGTACGGTAGACCAAATTGGCTCTTTGAATGTAATCGCATTCCTTACTTTGTAAATCAAAAAATAAGTGTTTCATTTCCTTGTCTAGTATTTGCTTATCGTCCCCGGGAGAGTATTTTTGCAGTTCCTTATGATATTATTGAATTAAAATCAAGGACAGATAAGAAAGCACTAGCATTAAAAAATGAAAATTATAAGATTATTGTAATTGATTTTAAAGGGAAAAAACAAGAATTTAATATTAGGTTATAAAATTAAAATATACAAGTATTGCCCAGTGCATAACATCGAACTAGCGCAATTTTCCATACATTTAAACCCGCAAGCCCTACGGGCATGGCGGTAGGTCTAAGGTATTCCAAACATGCGCCAGTTCGAGTACCGTTGTAGCCAATGCATCCAAAAATCCGAACATGAAATAAAACGAGAAAAAGACATTGTGAGATAATTTAAACAAAAGACAAATGAAAAGATACCCCACGCTCAAAAATTTTGAAAATCCACCCACAGCAACACATTGTCGGTTGGGCATCCATCGCACGATAACAACATGCCCAACCGTCAAAGAGTTGCTTTTTCAGCCCTCCGTAAAAGACAATAGTTTTTTTCGTGAAACATCTGGGTGTGTTGAAAACTTCTTTTCCCGAATTTTGATTTATTCAATTTGAATTTTAATATTTGAATTTCCTTTTTGTACCAACTGTATTAACAAATAAAATGTAAACACATGAAAAAGAATTTATCCTCAATTTCGACTACTTGCTTTGCAAGTATTTTTTTATTTTTGGTTTGTTTTAATACAGCCACAGCGCAAACAAGTAAAGGCAATCCCGTGAGCGGGAAAAGCATAAATAACCAAAGCCTGTGGAAAAAAAACATTGGTCAGAAAAAAGACAATACACCAATTGTAATAACTAACAACCAAAAACAAATTGTTAATACAAATAAAGAAGGACAGAAGACGTTAGACGCTAAGCCTGTTAATGCTTCTGTAGGAATAAACAAAGTTAATAAAGCCGCATCAAAAGAAGAATTAATTTCTTTGCGGGACGCTCATTCCAAAACCTTTCAAAATCCCGATGGCTCTTTAACAAAACAGCAAAGCAACAAACCCATTCATTTTAAAAACAACAAAGACGAATGGTCTGCTATAGATGGAAAATTGCAAATCAGCAATGAGAATAACAAAATCTATGAAATTGCAAATACTGAACTGCCTGTTTCTATTGACATGGAAACCGGAAAAACAAATATGTATCTGGTAAAAGGCAGTTACGTCAGTTTTGGACATGAAACAGAATTAATCGTACTTGACAAACAACTCAATCAGACTCGTAAAATTTCCGCAAAAAATACTAACGACAATTTACAAGGTTTGTATTCAAAAAACAATAATGAAATCCGCTTTAATAATGTTTGGAATACAATTGACAAAAAACAAAAATTTGATTATTGGTTTACAGAAATAGATTATATCCTAAACACAAAACCCACATTTTCTGCTACAGAAAAATATCTTGTTTTTAAAGAAAAAGTAGATATGCCGAAAAGTTGGCAATTGGTAAAATCAGAAACAGGAACAGAAACAACAAACGGATGGCAGGGCGATTTGGAAATTAAAAATGAAAACGGAATTGTTGTCGGTCGCTTTCATTTGCCTGTTTATTACGATATGATAGCCAATGCAAACAATAACGAACCATCTGTTGCAGAAAAAAAGAATAACAAACAAATAAGCATCAATGCTTCAACCGCAAACAGAGGCGCAATTTTAGGCGCATACAGATTAGAAAAAACAGATAATGCGTATTATCTTTCTGTTGTTGTTCCTACAGAATGGTTGCTTGCAGATGAAAGAATTTATCCTGTAACCATAGACCCCACTGCAAGCAACACTTATGCTTCCGGCAACATAGCTTCTTGCTATTACAATTCGTTTTTCACGCAAACCATGAATGTTGAAATACCCGCTGGCAGTACGGTAACAGCGACCAGTTCATCGTGTACTTACGTAGCTGTTTCTCCGACTTGGCAATCTGAAGGTTGGATTGGGTTTCAAAGTGGCAGCAATCTTGACGGTTACTGGTATTGCAATGTAACCAGTCCCGGAACATGCCAAGTAACAGGTGATGACCCAACCATTGCAAACGGTACATATTCAAACGGAATTGTTCCTTTTACCTTGAAAGTTGCAAGGGATTACCCAAGCGGAACATGTAACACTACGTATCTTTATGTCCAAAATTCAACATGGACTGAGACCGTAACCTATACTTTGCCCTGCATTGTTCCGGGTGTAGCAGCGTTGACATTTCCGGCAAATTATGCTACAGTACAACCCGGTAAAACCATTCATTTTACTTGGGATGCGCCAACAACAGGAAACACACCTTTTACCTATACCTTTTATTTTTATAATGGTTCCTCATGGCAAAACTGGAGCGCAGGCAGCAACACCTATTTTGTCCTTAACCTGAATGAATACGGAAGCAACTCGTGGTGTGGCATAACAACGCAATGGTATGTCAAAGCAACAAATACCTGCGGTAATACCAATTCTGCCACACGCAACCTGTATGTGTATCCCAAACACGCAGGTGCAAATGTAGATTATACGCTGACAATTGAATCAGAATGTCAGACAACAGGCAGCAGGGCACTTACACAGGGGCAAGCGCATTATTACTCATTCGAAGCGGTTGCAGGAAATAAATATTTTTTCAGCACTTGTGCAAATGAATTAGGCTGTGGCTCAAACACAGGATGGGACACATACCTGAAAATTTATGGAACAAATAGCAGTTGTACTATGGCAAGCTATAACGACGACGGAGGCTCATGCAGCAATTACGAATCGTTTATCAATGAATGGACATGTACTACAAGCGGTACTTATTATTTACAAGTTACAGGATACAACAGTTCGGCTTATGGCACGTACTCTCTGCAATACAAGCATTGTGCAACGCCTACAGCTCTTTCTTCAACAAGCCCTGCGAATAATGCTTATGCACAACCCGGCAAGTTTGTACACTTTACATGGGAAACACCAACCGGTACAGGTCCGTTTACCTATACTTTTTATGTATGGAACGGCTCTTCTTGGCTCAATTATGAATGTGATACCAACAAATATATTGATATAGATTTTGAGGAATACAACAGTGCCTCTTGGTGCGGTGATAATGCACAGTGGTATGTAAAAGCAACAAATGCCTGCGGACAGGTAAATTCCGAAACAAGGAATCTGTACCTGTACCCGAAATATTCAGGTTCAACGGCCGATTATGAGATAACGCCAAGCTCGGAATGCCAGGCTACGGCAACACACTCCATAATACAAGGTGGCGCAAATTATTACAAATTTGATGCAGTGGCTGGTGCAATGTATTATTTCAGCACCTGCGCAAATGCACTTGGTTGTGGCACAAATGCAGGTTGGGACACTTATCTGAAAATTTACGGAGCAGATGGAACTTGCACTACGGTTGCATATAACGACGATGGCGGTGGATGTTCTAATTACGAGTCGTATATCAATGGCTGGACTTGTACTACATCTGGAACTTATTATTTGCAGGTTACGGGGTATAATAGTAGTGCGTATGGTAGTTATCATGTGATATACAAGGCAGACTTTCCCGTTGCTAATTTTTATTTTCGGAGCAAGCAAAATGGAAATTTGAATTCCTATATGACTTGGGAATTTTCACTTGATAACATCAATTGGTTCGATGCTGGTTTTGCCCCAACATATCATAATAGAAACATTACTGTTCAAGAAAATCATACTGTAACTTTTAATTCAACTGACACTCTTGATCAACTTACCATAAACGGGACTTTTGTTTATTCAGATTTTCCTGGTAGTTATTTGATAATTAATAATGAAAATGGTGTTGACCTTTTTGTTAATGGTACTTTTGAAGAATATAACCCAAATGGCATTACTTGGCTTAATTCTGCAACTTGGGAAATGGGAAACAACGGAACATTAATACGCACTCGCAGTACTTCTGAAAATAATTGGCGTGATAAATACAATAATGGTATAAGCAATATACCATCAACGGCAAATTGGATTGTTCGCAAAATAGGCTCAGACAGCCCTTATATTTCTTCTACAAATGGGATGTATTATCCAAACTTGACAATTGAAAATTATTCAGAAAGCGAGTGGACGACCGAGATTTATTCTTCATTTGCAGGGAGCAGTGATTTTCCACGTATTAAAGGAAGCCTTGATATTGGTGGCAATGGAACAAACACAGTTAGTTTCTTAAATGAAAATACAAATTCAACACCCGTTTTGGTTCAGGGTAATCTTACCATTAAAAGCGGTTCTGCCCTTAGAAATTATGGAACCGGTTTCGAAATACAGGGCAACTTCACAGTAAATGGAACGATAAATTATGACAGCGACGATGGAAGGAAATTGGTGTTTAGTGGTATAAATTCACAAAGCATTTCAGGCAGTGGGACATTGAATATTTATGCATTAGAGGTAAATAAAAGTTCAAATTCTGTTTCATTAGGCAGGGAAATAATTGTTGATAATGCCCTTACACTAACAAGTGGAAAAATTATTTTAGACACAAATGATATTACAATTGCCGCATCGGCTACTATTAGCGGAGAAAGCAGTTCGGGTTATATAGTAACAAACAGCACGGGCAAAATCGTAAAAAAATATTCTTCAACCGGTACCGCATTTACATTTCCTACGGGAGATGTAAGCAATTATACGCCTTTTACTGTTACATTAAATAGTGCGACATTGGGTACTAATGCTGAAATTAATGGAAGAACCGTAAATAGTGCCGCACCTTATTTAGCCAGTGTCAATCATTATATAAACAGGCATTGGATTATCAATGAATCTGACATTATCGGTTTAAATGCCAACATAAGTTATACTTATGCGCAAAATGATGTGATAGGAAACGAAGACAGTTATTCCACGATGATTTGGGACACTATTATGGGATCATCCAAAATAGGTGTTGTTAACACATCAACAAATATGGCAACTTCACTGAGCTTAAATAATTTGGGATACTTTTCTGTTTTTGAATATGTGGAATACCCAATTGAGGTTGTTGATAGTATTCGATCACTTCCGGATAGTTTGGTTTATGCCTTTGACCGGTTTGGCAATGAGTTTACAATGGAGGAAATGCAAAGACCGGAATCCAAGCAAACGTATTCAATTTGCGGGCATGGTAATTTATATTTTGATGTAACTTATTCCTCAAATTATCTTAATAATACTTTAGCTGGCTCCATGAGTACAGTATTATGTCAAGTACTCACAGATATTTCTTACCTAGTTCAACCTCCAGCTCCGGTTACTGTCTATTTAAAAGTCGGAGATCAAAACGATGGGCCAACTCTTCCTGCAACCGCCCTTGCTGGTGCTTCAGAATATTTTACTGTTAACTATCCGTTACCTTCTACAGGTATCATTTTTGGAAATGTTTGGAATGCTATAAACACAGGGATTAATAATCCTTTACCACAATTTGATGGATGGATTAGAGTCAATTTTAATTTATCTGCTGGTCATAATTGGTTTACCGGATTAAATTCATTTCCGGGATCAACAAATGATTACGATGCTTATTCTGTTTTATTGCATGAAGTGTATCATTTACTCGGTTTTTATTCTTTAATGGGACCTCATGGTCAAAGTATATGTTCTGTATCGCAGCAATATTCAAAGTATGATACTTTTTTAAAAAGCAATTTACCTGGTTATTCCGGATATTTATTATCACACAATGGATGTTATAATGATACCATTTCATTAAATGATACGGTGATTACTGCTGGTTGTCAAAACATGGTTTATGATGGCTTATCCAGCATTAACCATCAGCCTGTTTATACTTCCTATCCATACTTATTTGGCACTACATTAAGCCATTTTGACAATACTTGTTATTTTGCCAATACCAATTTTTTAATGCACCCCTTTCTCGGAGGAGGTCATCACCATAGATTTCCTCTAATGGATGAAGTTCGGGTATTATGCGATATAGGCTATAATGTTACCGGAATTTTTGGTGATGGAACTCATCCTTCCTATAATTTTAATTATCCCGAACTGGCTTGTTCAAACCAAAATGTAGCAGGTGTTGATGATAGCATTTTTGTAATTCAGAACTGTGATACTCTTACATTAACTCCTTTAACAAATGATATTAATGCGGCTTCATTCACTTGTATGCAGATTATGTCGGGTTCCGGTACTTTAAGTACATCTTTCGGTACATCATCTATATTCATACCATCACCAGGATATACCGGTTTTGTGAATATAGCTTATATTCCCGTCAGCCTGAATAATTCAAGGGGAAATATTACGAATATTAAAATTTTTGTTTCGCCATGCGGTGAAAGTTCCTGCTCATATCCCGTGCCATGCAATTTGATTTGCAACGGTGACTTTCAGCATATTCTTGATAGTGTTCCAGGACAACTTGGCACCTTAGCGCAAATATCCAATGGCTATGTGCCAAGCTGGCAGCAAATATTAGGTACACCCGACTGCTTCCCAAATGGCCTTAATTATGGTTATGCCAATATGTGGGCAGCAAATACCTATGTTTATAGTGGAGGTTTTGTTTATTATTCTGAGGCTATTTACACATTCGTAAATGTACAAGCTCATAAAAAATATATATTTTCATATTACAGAAGGACATCTCCACATCCGGACATTACAGGGCAGATTACAAATGTTTTAGATTATGCCGATGTATATCTTACCAATCCGGCACTTTTATATTCAACTATAATGCCTTTTAAAATATTGGAAGAACAAAATCTGCCGTTAGATACGAATTGGAAGCATGTAGTTGTTTGTTTTCAGCCCGATGCAGATTATCCGATTCTTGCAATAATGCCACGACAAATGTCAACTGATTCAAGGCCTATTAATTTTCATGTTGACCGGCTTGAATTGATTGAAGATACTTTTACCATTGACTATCCATTGGTGCAGGGTTGCCGCGTACAATATACCCCTAGTATTTGCAGTGTTGACAGCATAACCTACCAATGGTGTGCTAATGGGGTTCCCCTCACTGGCCAGACGAATCCTCTGTCTCTCATTCAAACCGGAGTGTCAAGCACTACAATATTCGATTTGAGACGGCATTTTCCGCCTAATCCCTCTACAGTGGTTATTCCTCCTGTCAATCCTTGTTGTACCGATTCCATTACTATAGACACCGTTGTAGTTTCAAATCCTTTAACTGCAACCTTATATTCCAACGGCAGTAACTGCCAGAATATTGGTTCTGTTACCGTAGTACCTTCCGGCGGCCTTGCTCCTTACCAATATGAATGGTATATTGATACGGTTTACCCTCCGGTGGTTATAACCACCCAAACGGTTACAAACCTAGAGCCGGGTATGTACACCGTTCATGTAGTTGATGCCAGTGCTTGTACTTTTATTGATTCGGTTCAGGTTTCAGATACTGTGTTAAATATTACAAAAACAGATATTGGTTGTGACCTTGGAACAGCAACTGTTACTACTCCCAATTGTTTAATATCTCCTTTTTCTTTCTCATGGAGCAATGGTGCAACAACATCCAATATTTCCAATTTAACTTCTGGCACTTACACTGTTACTGTAACTGATGCCACTTCTGCAACTGTTACTGCAAGTGTTACAATTGGCGTTGATCCCTTGGTTTATTACAACCCTCCACCTATTACTACAATTCCAGTTAACACTACCGAAAACTGGGATACTCCTGTAGAAGATTATACAATTAATACTCAAATCATAGTTAACTACGGAGCCACGCTAACAATCACAAACAGGCATATCCAATTTGGACCACAAGGCTCTATTGCTGTTCGCCGGACAGGAAGATTGATAATTGAAAATTCTACTCTATCCGGTTTAGATGAATGTAATAACATGTGGAAAGGGATTGAAGCATATGGTGTCTTTAATCCTGCTTATGGTGCAGAATTTCAAATTGTTAACGCTAATGAAGATGGGTTTAATACCGCATTGGTTGGTGTTATTGACGAGTCTGTTATCAAAGATGCTATTATTGGCATTCATGCCTCAAATAGTGCGGTTACGATAGTCGTAAATAGTAGTTTTCTTAATAATGTTACTGCATTTAAATTTAGTGGAAGCAAAGGCTTACCAAATCCTGAGAGTAAAGATGCCTCCACTTTCTATAATGTTACTTTCGAAACAAATTCTCTGCTTAATGATCCCGATCAATTTCCTCAACAATTTGTATACCTTACAGGAATCGAAAAACATCTATTTTTTAATAATTGTAAATTTAACCATACTTTTCCACTTGTATCTGGTCATGGTAATACTTATTATGCTGAAAATTTAGGTAGTGGTATAGTCTCTATTAATTCTCATCTTAATGTGTTAACTATGGATTCTGATAGTTCATGTTTTTCTGGGCTATTTTATGGTATTAGATCTTTATCAGAAAATGCAGGATCTACCCTTAATATTGATAAGGCAAAATTTTTAAACAATTTCAGAAGTATTCTTGTTGAAAATACAGGAGTAGTTAATATAACAAAAAGTCGTTTTAATTTGTCTTATTTTGGAATGCAACCACTGCTCAATCTTTCTTTCCCTCCACCGTATTCAACTGCGAATTATGGAATATATTTGAATTCAAGTCAAACAAATACTATTAAAGAGAATTTTATCTATAATGGAGAGTTTGGTTTAATTATGAATAATTGTTTAATCGAATATGTTATATATAAAAACACGTTTCGAAATATTAGCTCTGCTGCCATCACTGGTATTGGTAAAAATCATGGTACAAAATTAACTTGTAATATTTTTGGTGAAAATGACCTCGGAAATAATATTGATATCTTTACACCAAATTTCCAGCTTACACCTTTTTCTCCAATAAATAATAGCTACATAAATCAACTACAAGGTACACCCACTAGTTCTGCTAAAAACGTGTTTAATACAAACTATTGTTTTGCCCCTTGTTCTACGGCTAAAGCGTTCAATTCTGCTTCGAACAATTACATCTACTACTACCACGCCCCCGACGACATTACCGACTTCAACGAAGACCATACCAGCAATGTGTTTACGCAGTCGACATCTCAGGGAGCTTTTATTTATGACGATGAATGCCCTCAAAGTCCTGATCAAACCATATCAATTTCAGGTGGAATACCCCGTTTAGATTCCCTTGCAGAAAAAATCACAGACTCAACATCTGTGTATAACCAATTAGTGGACGGTGGCAGCACTGCCAACCTGTTAAGTATGGTAGAAAATGTTACAGAACAAACCTACAACTCGCTTTGTAACACATTAGAGGGGATTGCTCCTTTTCTTAGCGATACGGTGTTACTGGCATTTATGGCAGATACTGTTTATTCTCCGTTACCAAAAGCAGGTGTGTTGTTTGCCTGCTCTCCCCTGCCTGCGAAACCTGCTGCCGAAATACAAAACCTGAACTTGTCGCAGTATTTAATAGATTCGCTTCTGGCAGTTCAAAACGGAGTAAATGCCCGTGTTAAAAAAGAGCATTGGATAAGCCACTTAGAGTGGGAGCGTGGTCTGCTGCTGGGGCAAATAATACAAGATGCTTTGCTCGATTCTGTTACAGATAAAACCGATTCTTTAATTTATTTATTGCAAAACGAGCAAAACTACACTGCCAAAATGCAGGTATTGCCCATGCTTGTTGCCAAAGAAAGGTATGCCGAGGCAATGGCTGTGTTAAATGCGCTTCAGACTGAGATACCAAACCTGCCCGAAAGTATTCAGGACGAGCTTTATCATTATGTTACTTTACAAGGCATTGTTATTGAAGTAGCTCAAGCGCCCGACAGCTTAAAAAACAACATCATTGCGCAAGATTCTTTATTCTTAAAAACCCTTGCAGAAACTTCAGAACTGGCAACGGTTGACGCTCAAGTGATGTTGTGGAAAGCAGGCATTGCAAATTATCTGGGTGTTATTCAATACCCTGAAACAGGTGGCAATGAAAAAAGTAGCAACAACGGAAAAAACACTACAAATACAAAAAATAAACTGAAACTGCCGGATGTTATTTCTGTGTATCCAAATCCGGCAAAAGATTTTGTAAGCATTAAATACAGCCTTTTCGGCACAAGTGCAAACGATAAGCTTTGTATTTATACCATGGATGGAAAATTACTGCGTGAAATCAGCATTAATAAACAGTCGGGTACTGAAACCATTGATGTGAAAAATTTTGCCAATGGTTCATATATTGTTCGTTTTGGAAATAAATCCTACAAAAAAATCTTTACAGTAATTCATTAAAACATTAAACAGGCACAGGCTTAAAATGCCTGTGCCTGTTTCAATTCTACAGTTATGAAATATATCGTATTTATAGTGTTATATTTATTTGCGAATATTACTTTTTCACAGGTAATAAAGTTTAATAAAAATTATCAAGATACCTCCCCTGTAATTAGAAATATTGTAGTTTTAGATACTGGTTATGTTTTTGTTGGAGGGGGGGGAGGGCCTACCTCTCATTTAATATTAATAACAGACACGTTAGGAAATATTAAGAATACAAAAAAATTTAAGAAGCAAGGTTATAGTTTATTTCATGGTTTGTCAAATTCTTTAAAAAAAGTTGCTAGTAACTCTTATATTTTAGCTGGGTGCCAAATACAAACGGGAACAGATAATTATTCAGTGCTTTTATATAAATTCAACTCTCATTTTGATACGATCTGGACAAAAACTTTTATGGCAGATAGTAATTATTCTGCTGCACAAGATTGCTATTATTTTAATAATAATTATTTTTTATTTGGTGCAAATTATACTGGGACTGATAACTCTGACTTTTTATTAATTAAAACAGACACTTCCGGTAATTTTATTTGGAAAAAAAATTATGGTGGGTATTCTTATGAACAAGGTTTTAAAATTGCAATAAACAATTCTTTAAAAATTATATTAGGCGGCAGCACCCGAAGTTTTTATACTACTACGCAACTGCAACGCGACTGGTACTTAGTACAAACCGACACAGCCGGCAACCAGCTTTGGCAAAATCATTATGGTCACCCCGATTATGATGATATGGGTGTAAATGGTCTTATTGCAACCAAAGATTCAGGCTTTTTGGTTTCGGGTAATTATGTGCGAAACAATATTTCAACCAGTTGGAATAATTACAATGGTCATATTATTAAATTTAATAAAGATATGGGTATTGAGTGGGACAGGCAGTATATTATTTCAGAGTCAGTAGAATTTAAAACTATAATTGAGTTAGGAGATGGTAATATTGCTGTTGTGTTCATGCAAAAAGATATATTTCCTGAGTTTCCGCAAGAGCAGTACTTATCTGGTTTAATGAAATTAGATGCTAATGGTAATGAGTTATGGCGTAAAATCTATTTCCCTGATAATTTTGATACATCTAAAACAAATAATGGAGTATTAGAAACAGTTAAACAAACCCCAGATGGTGGTTTTATTATGTGTGGCTATAATAATAAATTTGGCCAGCCCCAAGAAATGTGGGTTGTAAAAACCGATAGCCTTGGTTGCGATGGCTACCCGCCAAACTGCGATACAACAAATGATATTTCAGAACTGCTATTTCAGATCTCAGATTTGAATATTTTCCCAAATCCTGCTCTTGATTTTGTAAGTATTGCTACTAATCAAAGCCTACAAAATGCAGTAATTTTAATAACTGATTTATTTGGAAAAACATTACACAGCGAAATAATACATAAAAACACAAACTATATAAAACTTAATGTACAGAGGTTTCCACGTGGTGTGTATGTCGTTTGTGTAACAAATAAAGAAAATAAAAGTATAGGAAAATTTGTAAAATATTAATCTAATAAATCATTTTAAATTACAGGCACATCCCGAAACCCCATAAGCTAACCCACAAAGTCAGGTTTCGGGAAGAGCCTGTAATGCCAACATTTTCAAAATTTTTCTTCTACGCTTTTTTAATAGAGAAAATGAAATTAAAAATATTGTGAGAATAATGCACATGGCTACAACACTGCGCGTAGCACAATTTTTTTCCCATGATAACGCTAGCCCTGCGGGCATGCGCGATAGGTCTAAGGTAAAAAAAACTGTGCCAGCGCAGGTACCGTTAGGCACAAGCAACAGAGATTCACGTTTCAATTTGATTACTCTGAAAATTGATATAGTAAATTAGATGACAATTTAGTTTTTAAAAATAAAATATTCCGATAGAAATAGAAAAAAAATACATTGAAAATAATTATTTTGTTTTGATAAAATATACATCAGATAAAAAGAAAACGAAGAATGAAAAGGATAAAAAATAAGTATCAATTACTATTGAAATTAATTATTATTTTTTTTGTCTCAATATTTTTGAATGGTTGTTTTGCCTTATCATTTGTAGGTGGGGGTACAGGCTTACTTAAATCATTTGTTTTTTCTGAAAATTCAAAAAAAGATATTAATACAGCCATTCATTGTTTATTTTCAAAATATCCTCAATATATACCACCCGATAAATATGAAAATTCAATGATTCATATGTGGCCTGATTTAAGTACTCCAGATAGCAGAAGATTTAACGCCGACACTGTTCAATTTCATTTTTATATTAAAACAGAATCGGGCAGAGAAATTTTATTTTGGACTCGTTTTCGTGGTCTTGAAGAAGAATGGTTAAGTAAAGCTCCTGAACTTGCATTAATTGGATATAAAGAAAAAAAAGGTTTACAAACGAACAGTGATTTTGGTATTTTTAGACCAATATGGGCAGATAAAAATGTAAAACTTTTTCAAAAAGAAATACTGCCTAAAATTGAATATCTTTTAAAACATCCAACAGAATGCAAATAATATAAAAATAAAAAATAATTATGACAATTTTGATTATGACAAAAATATTGAACTAATAAAACAGATAGGACGATTCAGCTTATCAGTTATTGTTCCTATATACAATACCCGATAGCAAATATATTCATTTTCCCGAATACAAGAAGCCATTAAAAAAAAACAGCATAAACCTTGTCGAGGTATTTTTTTCTCACG
>MEOG01000099.1:0-11206 GCA_001769125.1 Bacteroidetes bacterium GWF2_35_48
AATACCTTAGACCTACCGCTTATGCCCGTAGGGCTTGCGGTTTAAATGTATGGAAAATTGCGCTAGTTCGATGTTACCAGCTGGGCATTTATTTTAACATATTATATGTTTCCCAATTTTCCTCTATTTGTGGACTAATTATTACTTGAGGTGTTTGAATTTTTCCATCTAAACCGGTTTCTTTTTGAACATTATAGATTAGATATTCCTTTAATGATCCGTAATTTACATCCCCATTTTTTTCTTGTAGTTTTTTTAACAGAAAATAAGTCATGAAGCCATGTTGCTTTTCCCTGTATACACCCGATGATTGATCACCAGTGCTAGATGAAAAAATTATTAAATTTCCTGTAATGATTTCATTTTTGGGTTTTATTTTAACTCCCTTCATTGAAATCAAGCTTTGATTTCTGGCTCCACCACTAAAACAAGCATCTAAAAATACAGTTACTTTTTTAGATGGAAATTCTGTTAGACTTTTATACAAGTTCGACAGTTTAATTCCTAGTTTAACATCAGTGCCACTTATATCTACAGGTATTAAAAAGGCTTCTTTTGTTTGTTCTTCTGGCAATCCATGCCCTGAATAGTAAAAAATAATTTTTGCATTTCCATTTTCAATTTTAGCTAGATTGCAAAGCCATGTGATCCCTTGATTCATTTGGCCTGTTGTTGCGTTTATTATCAATTTAACTTGTTTGTCAGGAATTCCCAAGGTTTTGTTACAGTATTCTTTAAATATTTTAGCATCATTCATTGCAAAATCAACATTGATTTCGGAATTTAAACCAGTTTGATAAGTGCTATAATCCTCGTTTCCTATAATCAAACAATAAGTGTTTTGGTTATTTATTTTAGTTTCGGGAATATTTATGTCAACATCTGAATTAGCTTTGCTATTTTTTACTGCATTATTATTATCATTTTTAATGTTTATGGTTTGTTTACTGTTCAAATATTGAACTTTTAAATAATCAAATTCAGCACTAACATTTTCTTCAACAACAAAACCAAGATTATTTCCAAAAAAACTTTGAAAGGGCAGATTGAGAATAAAGTTTTCATTTATAAAGAAATAATATTGGCTTTCAACTTTTCTTACAGTAATCTTATTAAAATTTTTATTATCAATAAAGTTAGATTTAATATATGAAGTATAATCTACATATCTATTCCCCGATGGTCTTGATTTATCATATTTGCTAATTTGAAATGAACCATTGGGGCTTAAAATGAAAGAATAATAGGAGGCATTATCATAACCCCAACAGAGCTGAATTGGATTTTGATCAGATACAATTTTAGCAGATGTTTCTAACTCAAAATCTTTCTTTTCATCAATAAAAAATGTTATTGTCCTGATTTTAGTTTTTCCACCATTTTCAAAAACTTTAAAATTTAAGCATCCATTTTTTATATTTATAGTAAATTCTTTTGATTGATCCTCCCATTGGTTATGATTATCATCAAATTCATCCAAATATGCAGGTGTTTTACTTTCTGATTTATAATCATTGTATAAGGATTGACATTTTAGTTGATACGCTATCATAAATAATGATAGAAAACAATAAGTAATTTTCATTTTAATTATTATGTTTTTTAGTTATATTTAATGCTATAATGATTTAACAATTTTTATCTGATTTATATTAACTCAAAATTAATGTAAAAATACAATTTTTTTTAATATTCATTATTTGGTAATTCCGGTCATATTTTTTTGTATTATTTTCATCTTGATCTCAAAGTGTCGCCTTGCTGATAACTTAAATTTACATCCTGAAAAGCAGAACATATCTTCTTTCCATCATGCCTTGAAGAACAAGTACTGCTTTACGAGATAAGTTGCAGCGTTTCACACCCGACACCTCATATCCAGTATTGTACAATCGTGCTATTTGTGCTGTGCTGCACTGTGTTTGAAAAGAAAAAAAATTATTGTAATAAAATAATCACTTAAGAATTTAAAACATAATAGACTTGTGCTGAGCAAAGTCGAAGTAGGTTTCATTATAAATATATTAATTAGCACAGCAAAACGTTACAATCAGAAAAAACAAAAAAGCTATCTGTTTACAAATAGCTTTTTTTAAGAAAATATGTAATGAATTTATTATTCAGCATTCAGTTCTTTTTTCTTTGGCTTAAAATCAATAGGAGTTAAACCCGCAAGATCTCCAATTACATTAACAAGTTCAGAACCGGTTGGAATAACAATTTTCGCATTGTTTTTTAAAGAAATCTCTAATGCTTCAAGTTTTCTCATTATTTGTGCATTTCCAACGAAATATTTATCAGCAGCTTCATTTACTAATTTAATCGCTTCTGCTTCTCCTTCTGCGTGAAGAATTTTAGATTGTTTATAACCTTCAGCTTCTTTAATTTTAGAACGTTTTGTCCCATCAGCAGAGGTTTCTGCAGCAGTTGCATAGTCAATTGCAGCAATTTTTTCATTTTCGGCTTTAACAACTTTATTCATAGTTTCCTGAACATCGCGGGGAGGATCAATTTGTTTTAGCTCGGTTCTGACAATTTCAATTCCCCATGTTTTTGTTTCTTCACACAAGGTTTTATGAAGCTCTGCATTTATTTTCCCTCTTTCGCTGTTAGCCGATTTTAAAGTTAAAGTTCCAATAATATTTCTGAGAGTAGTACGCGCAAGATTAACAATTTGCCACTTGTAATTGTTCACATTGTACTGTGAATTTTTTACTGCATCTTCAGCATCTATTACTTTAAAATACACCTGCGCATCTACGCTTGCATTCAGGTTGTCGTTGGTAATGATTTCCTGCGGGTCGGCATCAATCATTTGTTCGGTAGTGTTTACTTTGTACATTTTATCTATTACCGGAATAATAAGATAAAAACCGGGAGTGGCAAATTTGTGATATTTCCCAAGCCTTTCTATTAAACCGCGATGTGTAGGACGCACAATACGAATTCCTGATAAAAGAAAAAAGAATACAATTACACCAATAATTAAATACGTTACTGTTTCCATGATTAATTAAATTAAATTATACATTAAAATTATACATTGATTGTTCAAAGATGTAAATATAGATAAAATTAAATGTTTTGCAAATACTTAATTACAGATGTTACGCAAATTGTGGTAAATGAACAAAAAATCATTCTGCGTACAATAAGTTAATTATTTCAAAATTCCGGATGAAAAGTCATTTTAATAAAAAAGTGTTTTCCCGGCTGCCTGTATCTTTGAACACTTGTATTGGATGTATGATAGTATTTTTGATCAAGCAGGTTATTTATACCTATTGCAAAATCAAAATTTCTGATATTTTGAAAAATAAGGCTTGTGTTTAAAATGAAAGCAGGGTCTACATAATTTTTACCTGTTTCTGAAATAACAACATTGTTTTTTCTTTTCCCGAAATAATTACATTTTATTTCTCCACCGATTTTTTTTGTTATCCAGTAGAGTGCGCCTGCATTAAAGGAATGTTCGGCTATTTCAGGAATTTGATTATTTTTATTATCAAGAGATTTTGTGTAGGAATAATTTCCGGAAAATCTGAAATTCAAAATCGAATAACGAATACTCCATTCAGCACCATATACATTAATTTTTGATTGATTTTCCCAAATGTTAAGCGCATTGTTTCTCACAAGTCCGTTGAACAGGTTGTTATAAAAAATGGCAGCATCGGTTTCCAAATTTTTAGTAAAACAATAATTTGCAGAAATTTCTACAGCCTGCATTTTTTCCGGCATTAGCTCCGGGTTTCCGTTACCATAAGTATAATCCCAATTTTTAGGCGCTCTGAATGCTTCTGCATAAGATGCTTTGAGTGTAAGTTTTTCAAAAGTGGAAACAATTCCGAAGCGGGGAGTCAATACCGACTTATACACACTACTATAATCGTAGCGTATACCTGCTGTAAAATTTAATTTTTTTAATAAATTATAGGTTCCGACAAAAAAGATACTTCCTAGTGTGTTGTTAAGTATAGATGGGCGGTTTGGATATTCAGGCAACACTGATTGAGAAAAACTATGGCTTACTCCAAACCCGTCTGATATTTCTTCATATTCCATATTTGTTCCACCGATTATTTTTAATTTTTCAATGGGGAAATAATTTAATTGAAGTTCAACGCCTGTATTAAAATTCGGTCTGAATGCGCCTTCCTGATCGCCGTTTGAAAGGGAATCTGCTTTCAACACATAAGAAACAGAATTTTTTAAAACGGTTGATTCTCTAAAATAAACTTTGCCGGTAAATTTTGTTTTTTCCGAGAAATCATGCGATAAGCTTGTCCATGCATTTAGAAATCGAATGTTCCATAAACTTCCTTCGTCTGCATAATTTGTGCCTGTTGATTTATAATTTGTCGTACGTGAAGCTTGTTTATTGATGTAATTTATCCCTGTAGTAAATTTTTTGTACTTAAATTTTGCATCAAATGAATTATCTGTTTCAAAATTTTCCATCGAATCGGACCAGTTATTATCACCGGTTTCGCCACCCAGCTTCAATTTATCACTACTTTTATACATTCCTGCAATGGAAAATCCTGTTTGTTTCAGCGGATCATAATAGCTGTAATTGCCGTCAAAAGAAAAAGTATTGAAGCTTCCAAAGCTGGTATTAATATTCATTTTCTTATTATTTTCTGGTTCATTGGTAATAATATTTATAACTCCGGAAACAGCATTCGTTCCATAAATTGCAGATGCCGGACCATAAATTATTTCAACTTGTTTTATATTATTCAAGTTGTATTGCGCACCACCGTAAAACCCGCCTGAGTTGATTTCATTAATCTGTACGCCGTCTATCATTAATATTATGTAATTATTTTGGTTCGGAATTCCCCTCATAAAAACATAGCTGTTGAATCCCTGAATATTTCGAAATTGAAATCCGGGTAAATCTGCAAGCACATCATCAAGAGTGAAGTATCCTCTTTCTTTGATTTCAACTGCTGTAATAATTTTTACAGTAGCAGGGACTTCGAATGATTTTTGATTGTATTTTGAAGCGGTTGTTATTTCTGTCTGGCGTAGTTTTTCTAAAGAATATTCCCAGTAATGCGTTGAATCATTTTGCGCATAACAGTGGCTGATATTCATGAAAATCATCAATACATGTAACAAACACAGGCGAATTAAGAAAGTGAAAATTATATTTATAAATGATAATTTCATAAATTCGGTTTATCCTCAAATTTTAAATCATAAGTTAATTTTACAAAAAACTCTCTTCCCATTGCCGGTATTGGATTTTGCCATCCTTGATACGCATTGATGTATTCAAATTTTTGATTCATCAGGTCATGAATCCCAAAAGATGCATCTATTTTTTTTGCAAAAAGATTTTTAAAAAGAATATTAAAATTTACGAGATAAGTTGATCTGTAATTTTTCAATAATGCTGCCGACCAGTTTTTATTATTGTGCATATAGGTGTAGCGTTCACTGAATGTAAGAAGTGAAATATTTATTTTAATATTTTTGTTTAATTCAATGCAGGAGCGGACAGTAGCCTTATGATTTGGAAATGCGCTATAAGAATTATCAATTCCATGTATGTCATACAACGGTACTTTATTATACGCTTTTTGATAATATGAATAAGATGCCGTAAAATAGCCCCATTTATTTTTAATCTTACATTCGGTTTCAATTCCGCGTGAACCTGTCTGGGGAAAATTAGTATAATAATCGGCTCCTGTAACTGGATTTGGAATGTATAGAATCGGATTTTTTATGAAAATATCAAAAAGGTTGACCGTTACATTAAATTCATCTGTTAGCTGCATTCCTGTTTCAAATTCATAAACAGTAGTAATTTCCGGATTAATATCATTATTATAATCAATGTTAGAAATGGTGGGCGCTTTGAATGCTTTGTTGAAAAGAAGTTTGAATGATATTTTTTTTATTTTTTTTGTAAGGATTATTCTTGGAACAAATTCTGTTCCGTAAATATTTTGATGTTCAATTCTTCCGCCTGCTGTTACATTGACAACTTTTGATTTGTATAAAACTTCTCCGAAAGCAGAAAAATTATAAAAGTCAATTTCTTTTTTATTGTTAAGAGAAAAAACAACTGTATCATTTATTTTTTTTGAATGATCCCAGATTGCATCAAGACCCATAATTAATGTTATTTTTTTTTTCGAATCATAAGTAAATGGTAGATTGATGGCATATTTTGAATTAATGGAATTGTAAAATTCTTTAGTTTTATTTTCGATAAAAAACCAGGGTTTCTGATATTTAATATTGACACGGGGTTTTAATATAAAATGTTCTTTGATTTTAATTTCGTAATCTGTAGAGGCAAAAAGATTTTCAAATAAAACATAGCCTGTAGCTTCTGTATTTTGTATAAGATTCCGGTCGTACATAAAACGGGTGGAACTTCCTTTGTATTGCCCATGTATAGCTATGTTTCCTGATTCAATAGCAGAACTGTCTTCATAGTTTATAATTGTTGAATCAAGGGTTTCAATTTTTCTATTGCTTCTTGAAGCGCGTTTATATCCAGCGGAAATTATAAGGTCTAAACCGTTGTTGAATTTTTTTCCTGAAGAAGTCTGAATGGCATAATAGGAAGTTGCGTTGTTTGAAAATCCATATTCTGAAGAAAGGGTTACTCCATTATTTTCACTACCTTTTTTTGAAATTATATTAATAACGGCAAGTTCTGCTAATCCCCCGTAAATAACGGAACCCGGCCCTCTTATGATTTCAATTTTACTGATATTGTTAAGAAGCAAATGATTTCCGAAGGAAAAGGAACCAAAGTTTGTTTCGTTGAGTTGATGCCCATCATAGAGAATCAAAAATTTCCCTTCTGTAGCATTGTTGCCTCTTATGCCAATTCCCAAAATATTATCCCATTCAGCTCCGAAATCAAAACCGGGGATGTGTTGCAACAATTCAAGCAAATTTCTTGCACCGGAATTTTTTATTTCTTCTTCGGTTATTACGCTTACAATACCAGGAGATTCATTTAACGGAATGTTTATTTGATTTGTTACAGATATTTCTGTTTCAATCAGTTCTTGCAAGGTAAGTTTTGAAAAGTCTTTTTGCTTTAATGAATCAATGGTTTGAGAAAACGAGTTGCCAACCGTTAATAGAAATAATATCAGAATGAAAAATACAGCGTATTTAAAATTCCGGATGTTAATATTCAGTTTTTGTCGTTTTGCAAGCAATGGTTTATGTTTCTTGTGAATTTTATTTGGTCCGTTACATCTTAATTTAACACATGTGAATACTTCATTTCAACAGAAAAAAAAATACGAACACTTGCTCCTTTTTCGGTATTGTTTTCAATTTCAATTTCGCCTTTGTGCGCATCAATAATCAGTTTTGCAATTGCAAGGTCAAGACCAATATTCTGGTCGAGATATTTTGCGCCTTTTGTAAATAGTTTAAAGACATGCTTCATTGCTTTTTCATCAAACCCAATTCCATAATCTTTTATTTCCATAACAACCCATTGGTCTTTGCGGAATGTTTTAATATCAACTAATCCTTTTTCATAAGAGTATTTCACTGCATTTTCAATAATAATTTTGATGCAGGTAGTAATAAGCTCTCTGTCGCCGAAAAATACAGCAAATTTGTCGAGTTCAAGATGGAAATTAATTTGTTTTTTCTTAATGCTTGAATCTAATATTTCAAAAACATTTGTCAGAATACTGTCTGCATGGAGGCTTTCAGGTTCTAATTTATATTTTTCGGCTTTAAGCCATGTGATTCTTTCGGCAGATAGGGCAAATTGTTCGAGTCTGTTCACTGAGTTTTCAAGAATAAAAAATAAGTTTTCTAATTTTTCGGATTCTTTAAGATTTATTTCTTCTTTTAATAAATCGAGTGGACCTTTAAGACCGTTTAATGGAGTACGTATCTCATGGCTTATCGTTGCAAGAAATTCTGATTTGAGTTTTTCAAATTCCAGTAAATCTATATTTATTTTTTGCAACTGCTCATTTTTTTCTTCGAGCTGCCTCGACAATTCTTCATTTTTTTGTTTAATCTGATATACTTCCAGAGCCTGTTCAATAATAAACCGTAAGTTATCTTCACTCCAGGGTTTTTGAATATATTGAAAAATCTGGGCTTCGTTAATAGCATTGCGCAATGCGTCAAAATCAGAATACGCTGTGATAAGAATTCTATTCAGGTCGGGATAAATTGAGAGTGCCTGTTTCAGAAATTCAACACCATCCATTTCAGGCATTCTCTGGTCTGTGAGAATTAAATCCACGTGTTCTTTCTTCAATATTTCAAGCCCGTCAGTAGCGCTTAAAGCAACTAATATATTATAATCTCTGCGGAAAGTATTTTTAAAAATGTTTAAATTGCTTTCCTCGTCATCTACATAGAGTATTGTAAATTTATTTTCCATAATTGTCGTGTATTGATTCTATGATTATTTTTTTAAGATTTTCAGCATTCCATGGTTTTTGCACAAATTTGTATAGCCTGTAATTCTGGAATGCTTCTTCGATATCATCATCGTGCGCATATCCAGAGACCATTAATCTGTTTGGAGGAATATCGGGAAATTTGTCGTTTATTTTTTTCAGGAATTCTACACCTGTTATTTCTGGCATTCGCTGGTCTGTTACAACAACATCAATTTTTTGAGTTTCTAAAATGTGCATACCTTCTTCTGCAGATGCAGCCGTAATAATATTAAAATCCCTTCGGAATGTCAGTTTAAAAAGCCTGAGATTTATTTCCTCGTCGTCTACATATAATATTGATGGTTTGTTTTCCATAATAACAAGTCTTAATAGTTTTTAAATTGTTTCGTTTGAATTGTTTTAAAAGTTAAATATAATAAGATGTATTGATATTTCATAAGAATTTTTAAAAATTTCTTTTTCTATTTATTGTGTTTTTAATACTGATTTTTTTTTCTACTCCATTTCCTACTCCATTCTATATTGATTATATAATAATATTAGATTTTTTGTTTAACAGGCAACACAATGCTAAATTCAGTTCCTTTTCCAATATCTGAAATAAGATTAATTTTTCCTTTATGTTCTTCAATTATTCCATAAGTAATGGCTAAGCCTAAGCCCTGACCTTTTCCAACTTTTTTTGTTGTAAAAAAAGGATCGAAAATTTTATTTTGGATGTCTTCAGGAATGCCTTTTCCGTTGTCTTTAAATTTCAAATAAATATTTTCTGAATTATGTTGTGTTGTGATAATTATCTGTCCTTTTTTTTCAATTGCATCAACTGCATTTGATATGATATTAACAAATGCCTGATTGAGTTTTCCCGGGAAACACTCTATTGTTGGTAAATTCTTATCAAAATCACGAATAATTTCAACATGATGTTTGTATTTGTTTTTAAGAAGAATGATTGCATCATTAATACAATCGTGAATATCGAATACTTGCCAATCTTCTTTGTCAATACGTGAAAAATTGCGTAAGCCTTTTATTATTTCGGCAGTTCTGACAGCGCCTAATTTTATATCATCAATCGTTTGCCCAATAGCTTCGAGAACCTCAATAAAATCAGAAGAATTTTTTAATTCTATTATTTTTTTGATGCTATTTTCATTATTAGTATTCGCGTTGAGTTTTTTTATTTCTTCAAGAATAGGGATAAGATCATTGTAGTCTTTTTTCAGGCTGTTTACTCCTGCATAAACAAAGTTAATAGGATTGTTTACTTCGTGTGCGATTCCGGCAGTGAGTACACCGAGAGAAGCCATTTTTTCAGCCTGCAAAAGCTGGCTTTGTGTTTCTTTCAGCCTTTCGAGAGTAACAGATATTTCTTCATTTTTATTATTTAGTTCTGAGTTGATGAATTGAAGCTGAAGATTTGAGTTTTTTAATTGTCCGTTTATTTCCTCTATATGATTTTTTTGAGTGAGCAGTAGTCTGTTTTTTCTTTTATTACGCCTGTAACCAATAAGAATAACAGTAACCAATATTCCTGAAAGGACTATTATTGCAATAAATAAAAACATTATTTGCCGCTGCCTGTTTATGGTTTGTCCCTGTTGGTCGAGCAAGTCTGTTTTTTGTTGAAGAATAGAATCCATTTTAAGATTTTCAGCCTGCTGCTGTTTCAATTTGATATTTCCTTTTTCAAGTTCTTTTAATTGTTCGGAAAGCTCTTTTTCAGCGAAAGAAAGTTTTTGTAATTGTTCTTCTTTTGTTGCTTGCAATTGATTCAATAATTGTGTCTGGTTTTGAATTACGCTTTTTTGATTTTCGGTCTGTAATTCCTGTTGTTGTATTTCACCTTTTTGTAAATCAATAGTTTTTTGTTGTTGTTCTGAAAGTAATGACTGCGTTTTAATTTCTGCTTGTATTTTCGTAAGCATCTTGTTTACAGATTCAAGTTTTGACTCATTTTCCTTTAATTTTTGTTCAATTATTTTTAAATTTCGCTGAGAGTCTTTATACAGTTTGGCAACATCAATAACTGATCCACCAAGCAATAAAATTTCGTCATCAATCGTCAAGGTTTGATTTATAATATTTGATTTATTAATTTCAAAAAGGAGTTTTTTATTTTCCGAATCGTATAGATTTATCATAGCTGACTTTTGATCTTTAAAGTTTTCAGAAACTAGAAGAACCGGAAGACTCTCAATTTTGTCAAATATTTCAAGAAATTGATGTATGAAATTTTCTGATATAAAAATCAAATGAAAATTCGTGTATGATGTAATTTTTCCTGTTGTTATACTAAAAGGCTTTCCTTTAATTTTTGAAGTTTTAGAAATTTTTTCCATTTCAGATTTTATATCTGAATTATCTGTATACAAATATATTTTGAATTCTTTTATTTCATTTTCATTGGGCCATTTAATATGTTTGGTAAAATTAAAAAGGTAGGCGCAAATAGTCTGATGCCTCTCCAAAGACTGGGCTTTCAGATTATTGCTGAAAAAAGACAAAAAAAATATCCAAAACAGATATTTACAATATGAATGCAATTGATTCGGGTATAAGAAATTGTTTATAGGGCAAAAATACTTAAAAATTTTGTTTTATGCTTTAATTTTCTTTTTTCTTGTTTTTTGCTTTTTGTTGATTATGGCTTTTTTGGCATGTGGATACGTTGCATGCAACGTATGTACAAAGCCAATTAAAGCCAATTAAAGCCAATTAAAGCCAATTAAAGCCAATTAAAGCCAATTAAAGCCAATTAAAGCCAATTAAAGCCAATTAAAGCC
>MEOG01000099.1:11219-72917 GCA_001769125.1 Bacteroidetes bacterium GWF2_35_48
GCCAATTAAAGCCAATTAAAGCCAATTAAAGCCAATCAAAGCCAATCAAAGCCAATCAAAGCCAATTAAAGCCAATTAAAGCCAATTAAAGCCAATCCCTGAATTAAAATTTAATTAAAACATGTAGTTTATTAACAGGCTGTCGAAAAAAAAATGTTGAATTAAGTTCCTGAAAAAAAAATGTTATTAATTTAGCACGATTTTTAAGAAGTATGCGTTATTATGGGTAAATCGTTTTTAGCGAGGTTTATGTTTTATTTTGGATTGTCCATGATTGCGGTTTATTTTTTAATGGGTATCGCATTTATTTTTTTTCCGGTTTTCAGGCATATTCCACAAAACATAAAAGTTGTCTTTGGAATTTTTTTTCTTGTTTATGGAGTATTTCGCCTGACACGATTGGTTTTAAAACTTAAAGAGCAAAAAAAATATGAGAAATAAAGTTGTTGTTATATTTTTTGTTTTAATTTCTATTTTTATTATTTCCTGTAGTCAGGGAGATGTAAAAAAGATTGATGAAACGCCAACCCGTGGAAATATTAAGATCGGCGTAGATGAATCGTTTCAGTTATTAGTCATGGCTGAAATAGATGCTTTTCAATCTATGTATAAATATGCAACGATAAATCCTTCCTATAGACCTGAAAACGATTTATTCTCTGACTTTTTCAAAGATTCAATTCGTTTAATGATTACCACGAGAAAGCTTACCCCTCAGGAAGAAGAAGGACTGAAAAGCAATAATATTATTGCCAGAACAACAAAAATAGCGTATGACGCCTTGGCTTTCATAATTCACAAAGAAAATCCTGATTCATTAATTAAATTTGAAACAATCAGAGAGATTTTTTCAGGTAATGTTTCACAATGGAATCAGATTAATTCAAAATCGAAACTAAAGGAGATCAGGCTTGTTTTCGATAATCCGAAATCTGCCAATGTTCGTTTTATTATGGAGCGTTTTTCATTACCTGTTCAATTTCCCGATTACTGTGCTGCTGTGAATTCAAATGATGAAGTTATTAATTATGTTGAAAAAAATAAAAACGCAATAGGGGTAATAAGTGTGAATTGGATCAGTGATAAAGCAGATACTGTGTCAAATAAATTTTTAAGCAAGGTTAAAGTTGTTGCAGTAGGAAGCGCATTGGGAAATAATGAGTACATGTTGCCCTATCAGGCGTATATTGCAGAAAAATCATACCCTTTTATAAGGGAAGTTTTCATGATAAACAGAGAATCTTTTTCAGGACTTGGATCCGGCTTTACAGCTTACGTGGCAGGAGAAATCGGACAGAGGGTTGTCCTTCGTTCAGGTCTTGTTCCGGCAACAATGCCCATTCGTTTAGTTCAGTTTAAAAAAGAGTAGTTAAATTTCAATTTAATTTTTTTTTATGATTACCAGATACCGTATTATTTCAGCTATTTTTGTATGTATTTTTTTATTAAATGTTACTGCTGTTTTGAAAGCGCAGGATTTGAAAAGCTCTATAAGGCTTACGCATAGCGAGCAGTTTGAATTAGCCGAAAAAGCGTTCAGGGATTTGATTCAGAAAGATGCTAAGAATGGAGATAATTATTATTATTTCGGAGAGAATTTTTTGAAATCATATTTTACAGACACGCTAGCTGTATCTTTCAGCGAAATGCTTGATTCTGCTTTTTTGTATTATTCAAGAGGTATTAAAGCAGATGCTGCATGCCCGTTAAATTATGTAGGTTTGGGAAGTGTTGCATTATACAAAAAAGATGTAGCCGGAGCCAAAGCGCAATTCAACCGCGCTATTTCTATATTACCAAGCAAAAAGTATAAAGACAGCCCTGTTTCAAAAGAAAAAGCTGCGCTTACCCTTGCTAAAATTGCTGAAGCATACATTTATATAGAACCCAAAGATATTCCTCAGGCAACTTTATTAATTAATCAGGCACTTGAGTTTGACAAAACAAATTACATGGTGTACATTATTGCAGGCGATATTTATCTTGAAGACAATGATGGCTCGAAAGCTATTCAGAATTACAAAAAAGCGCAGGAATATAATATGAATTCAACGCTTGCAAAAACTAAAACCGGAAACATTTACGTGAGGGTTAAAAACCTGAATGCAGCAATACCTTATTTTGAAGAAGCTGTAACCATTGACCCTAATTTTGCGCCTGTTTACAGGGAATTGGGAGACTTATACTACAAAGCCGGGAAATACGACAAAGCAGAATCAAATTATCAAAAATTCCTTGAACTATCAAACAATTTTGCCGCGAAAACCAAGTACATTACTTTATTGTATCTAATACAGAAATACGATGATGCGACAAAATATATTGATGAAGTTTTTAAAGTTGACACAAATTCAATTATTTTAAACCGAATTGCAGCATATTGTTTGTATGAATCGGGCAAATATCCTCAAGCCCAAAAAACGCTTGAACGCTTTTTTAGAAAAGTGAAACCAGAGAAAATTTTATCGAATGATTATGCCTATTTTGGGAAAATTCTAACAAAACAAAATTTTGATTCACTTGCTATTGAAAAATTTGAACTTGCTGTAAAATTAGATTCAACAAATGCAGATGTTCTTTCAGAAATTGGTGCTGCTTATACACGGTTGAAAAAAGTTGAAATGGCTGTACCTTATTATGAAAAAAAGATAAATATTAACAAAGCGACTATTCTCGATTATTTCAATCTTGCCAAAATATATTACGGTTTGGTTGACTCTATCACAACAGCCCGCGATACTTTTAATATAATGAGATGTGATACGCTTTTTGGTCTTTTTGTTTCCAGGCAGCCGGAATCAATGAACGGTTTAGCATGGAAATCCAGAGTAAATGTAAAAATGGATCCGGATTCCAAAAAAGGTCTGGCTAAAGTTTGGTACGACAAAGTTCTTGAAAAGGCACTTTCAGATTCAGTTAAATACCGCAGAGATATGATAGAGGCTCTGGAATACATTGGTTCTTATCATCTATTTACCGTGGAGAATAAAGTTGAAGCGAAAAAAACTTTTTTAAGAATTATTGCCATAGACACAAAAAATACGAGGGCTAAAGCGGCTCTTGAATCTAAAGAATTAAAAAATGTGAAAATTGATTAGGGTAAAATTACTGTCTTCGACCACTGCTTAAGAATGGCAGATAGGCTCAGTCAGCGATAAACATTAAACCTGAAACATTAAACTTGAAACTGTTTAATAATAATTTGAAGTTTAATAAAAGAAATATATATTTGTAGCATTTAAAACGAAATCAATAGAAATCAAAGTAAATTATTAATTTTTAAATTTTATAACTATGGCTCAGAAAAAAAGTAGTGGATTAAAAGACGCATTACAATCAATTTTTGCATCTGGCGCAATTATCATAGCTATTGTGCTTGGTTTTGTTACCTGGAAATACATCATGGGAAACCCTGTGAATTTTGAAGGAGGAAATCCTGCAGGTCACCCGATGCCTGGCAATTATCTTGCTATCATTTACAAAGGGGGATATATTGTTCCGCTACTGATTGCCTGCGTTCTTACAGCAATTATTTTCTTCATCGAAAGATCAATTTCTATTTCCAAAGCAAAAGGTAAAGGTAAATTAAATCTGTTTGTATCTAACATTCGTGAATTACTTGCCAGCAATCAGATTGAAGAAGCAAAGGCCTTATGTGATAAACAAAAGGGATCATTAGCCAATGTTGTCAAAGCAGGTTTACACAGATATAAAGATCTTCAGGATGACACTACTTTAATGAAAGACCAAAAAGTCCTTGCGATTCAGAAAGAACTTGAAGAAGCAGCTGCTCTTGAGCTTCCAATGTTGTCAAAGAATTTGGTTATTTTATCAACGTTAACTTCTATCAGCGTGTTGATTGGTCTTATCGGAACAGTTCTTGGTATGATCAAGGCTTTTGCTGCACTTGCTACTGCCGGCGCTCCCGATGCTCTTGCTCTTGCAACAGGTATTTCTGAAGCGCTTATCAATACAGCTTTTGGTATCTCCGGTTCCACCTTGGCTCTTATTTTTTATAATTATTTTACAACAAAAGTTGATGCGCTTACATTTAAAATGGATGAAGCCAACTTTAGCGTAATTCAAACTTTTGGCTCAAGTTTAAAATAATTTGACCTTATTAAATATACACAAAAAATAGTTTAATATATGCCAAAAATTAAATTACCAACCAGTTCGCCGCATATTGATATGACGCCAATGGTTGACCTTTTCTCTTTGCTTTTAACATTTTTCATGCTTACCACTTCTTTTAAACCGACGGAAGTTGCTGTAATTGATACTCCTGCCTCAATTTCAGAGAAGCAGGCTCCCGATAACAATATCATGACTATTTCTATTAGTAAAGTAAATAAACTTTATTTCAATATTGATAACGGGATTGATACAAGTAGGCATTACAGAATTGAAACATTGAAAAAAATGGGGGAATATTATAAAATTGTATTTACCCCAAAGGAATTAGCAAAGTTTGAAAAGCTATCAGGATTTGGTTTCCCTATTCAGGCTATGAAGGCTTGGATAAATGCGGCAGATCAGAAAGCCAGAGATGAAATTCAGGCTACTCTCGAAAAAGATAAAAAGGATGGAATTCCTATTGACTCTACCGATAATCAGTTTTCAAACTGGATTCTGTTTGCAAGAACAGCAAATCCCGATTTGCAGGTAGCTATAAAAGCAGACCTTGAAACTGAATACGAAATCGTAAAAAAAGTACTTGATATTCTTCAGGAAAAACAGGTTAATAAGTTTAATCTTGTTACGAATATGGAGAAAGTTGAAGTTAAAATGGAAGATATTAAGTAATGCAGTTTTTAATTTTGAATTAAAAAAAAGAATATATGGCGCAAATAGAAGATCATGGCAATGACCATGGGAAAGGTGGAAAAAAACGACCCAAAAAGCATAGCACACATATAGACATGACTCCCATGGTGGATCTTATGTGTTTGCTTATCACTTTTTTTATGCTTACCACTGCTTTCAGCAAGCCAAAAGTTATGGAAATTGTGTTGCCCGAAAAGAAAAAAGATGATAAAATAGAAGGGCCTAAAGTTCCAAAACACAGAACATTTAATATTTTAATTACTCAGAATAGTACTATTTATTGGTATATCGGGAATTATAATCCTACTGATAAAACGGATACAATTCCTAATTTTTATAAAACGGATTTCAGTAAAGATGGAATCAGAAAAGTGTTGCTTGCCAGAAATAAAGAACTGTTTAAATCTATTGAGGAATTAAAGGAAAATGTTAAAAAAGGGGTTGTAAAACCAGAGGAAATTTTAACAAAAGATTCTTTAGCTGTCTTGCAAAAGACTAAAACGCAAAACGAAATCGTTAATTTTATAACAATGAAAGCAATCAAGGAATTAAAGTCGAAAGATGAGATTGGTCCTATTGTTTTGATTAAAGCTGATAAAGAGCATACTAAATACAAAGATTTCGTTCGTATCATTGATGAAATGGCTATAGCAAGTATTGCCCGTTATGCAGTTGTTGATCCATCTTTTTATGAAATGCAGAAGCTTGCAGAGTTAACAGGTAATGCTCCTCCAGTTGCTGAAAATAAAGAAACAAAAAAATAAAAAGGAAAAATTATGTCAATATTTAATAGTGGAATGGATCTCGACGAAATTACCTTTGAAAAAAGGAATAAGGAGTACGGGGCTTATTGGTTAAGAAAAATATATAAAAAGAACATTACTGTTGCTTTTATTATAAGTTTTGTGATTCTTATCATTACAGTGGGAACTCCATTTCTTCTTGCAAGTATGCAGGAGCGAAAAAATGTTATGGAAAACACTGTTGAAGCTGTACTTGCAGATGTGAACAGACAGGATGAGGATGAACCTCCTCCGCCACCTCCGCCGCCTCCGCCACCTCCGGCTTTGGAGCAACAGGTTAAATTTACAGCTCCCGTAGTTGTAGACTCTGTTGAAGAAAAAGTTGAGCTCGCTGTAACTGAAGAACAGGTTGATAATACTCAAAACGAAGAAGTGCGCGAGGAAGTTGTGGAAGTGAAAGAAGAGAAGAAAGAAGTGCAGGAAGAAGACATGCAGGTATTTACTGTGGTTGAAGAGCCTCCAACATTTCCGGGTGGTGAAGACGAATTGCTGAAATTTATTCAATCTAATACAAAATACCCTGAAATTGCAAAAGAAAATAATATACAGGGTAGAGTTTATGTGCAGTTTGTAATTAATTCGAAAGGGAAAGTCGGAGAGATTAAAGTAGTTCGTGGCGTTGACCCTGCTTTAGATGCAGAGGCAATCCGTGTAATAAAAAATTTACCTGACTGGACTCCGGGAAAGCAAGCCGGTAGGGCTGTGAAAGTTGCTTTTACAGTCCCTATTAATTTCAAATTGCAATAAAAAATTTTATACAAAAAAAAGAAAGCCCGATTTATCGGGCTTTCTTTTTGGTATACTCTAACAGGTCATATTTTATCAATCGGTTAAACCCTTGAGGTCTCATCGTGTCTATCCAGTGGAGATACCAAGGTTTTTTCTTATCGTAAACGAAAGTTTACTGACCGTAAATTGTGCCTTCATCCGAATATAGAGTTTTTTTTATTTTGTGATTTACCGACTTTTCTTTGAGCAGAAACTTTTTTATTATTCTACAACAAGTTTTTTACTTATAATTCCATTGCCTGTTTTTATCTGAACAAAATAAATTCCTGAATTGAAAGCAGAGAGACAAATGGGAAGTACTGTCTGTTCTGAATCTTTCGTACAGGTTTTTGAAACTATTATTTTGCCGGTAATATCAATAATTTCAATACTGAAAACCAGATGTTGTTCGTTTGAGATTTCAATAAAAGTTAAATCATTAGCAGGATTTGGGTAAACAGACAACATATTTGAACTAATAATATCTCTTATGGAACTTAAAATAACATCAACATTTATTGCATCAGAAGCCATGCAGCCCTCTTCGTTTCTTACCTCAATATTGTAGGAATAAAATCCGGGTTGAATAGTAGATCCATCCAGTGTGATAAAATTTTCAGTTGCCCCATTGCTCCATAAATACGAATAATAATCGTCCGGTACTTCGATAACAAGGGTATCTCTGGTTGTCATGGATGTGTCGGGACCAAGTGATACTGTAGGTATAGGGTTTACAACTACAGCAACAGAATCTTTTGAAGTACAACCACCAGCAGCACTGACAACAAGAGTATACAAGCCAGTTTGGGTTACTGTAAATGTTTGAGATGTACCCTGTCCGTTATTCCAACTGTAAGACGAAGCAACAACTCCTGCATCTAAAATAATGCTGCCACAAACAGCAGTATCTTCAATAAGATTAATCTCTAAAACCGGATTGATAAAAACATAGACTGTATCTGATCCGTAACATGAATATGTATTGTATGCCTCAAGAATAAAAACGCCAGGCGTATCAACGGTTAGGGATGGTGTGTGCATTCCGTTATTCCATGTGTAGGTCATAAAGTCTCCACCATTTAAAATAGTCGAATCTCCAGCGCAAAGAGTAACATCGGAACCGAGGTCAACCTCAGGTGCGGGATTTACCGTAAGTGTCATAGTATTTGTTGCATCTGATCCACAATTATTAGTTGCTAGACAATAATAGGTACCATCATCTGAGACTGATAATGATGGGAAGTGTAAAACAGAATCTGTGGCGCCGGAAATCGCATTTCCATCATGAAGCCATGAATAGGAAATTGTTCCTCCGGTAGCATTCGCTGTTAAAGTAATGGTATCACCCGCACAACGGGTTTTGTTTACAAGTATGCTGTTCATTTCTGGTTCTTCGTTGACAGATAATGTAGCGCTTTCGGTAATAGTATCTCCGCAGGTATTCCAAATTCTGCATGCATATTGACCGGCATTTAACGCGTTAACATTCGTTAAACTTAATGTCGTGCTTGTTTCTGAAGAAAGATCAGAGCCATTGAAAGTCCATGTGTATGATAAGGGAAGATTGCTTTCAGCACTCATGGAAAAAGAGGCATTTCCTCCTACGCATGTCTGTTGATCAACAGGCTGAAGCGTAACGTGGGGAAGTGTGTTAACAGAAATCACAACCGGATTTGAAGTATCAGCTCCACAATCATTACTTACATAACAAATATAGTTTCCTTCAGTTGCAGAGGTAATATTATACAGAGTATAATGGTTGTGACCGGATCCTGGCAACACGTTATCATTGTGAGTCCAGTAATAGGAGAGGGGTTCTGATCCCTGCACTTGCATAGTAAGAACGATAACCTGTCCTTCACATTCTGTAAGGTTTATCGGTTCTAAAACAATAAGCGGTGGTGTTTGCACAATTAAATTTGCAGTATCTGAAATTGCAAAGCCACATTCATTTGTTACAAGGCAGGTGTAGTTTCCGGCATGACCGACATTAAGAATTGAAATGGAATAATTTGTCGCATCAGCTCCCGAAATATTTGCGCCTTCTTTTCTCCATTGATATACAAAAGGCTCTGTTCCATCAACTTTAACAGAAAAGGAAACGGTATCGCCGGTACATCTGATAGCATCCATGGGTTGTGTGTAAAAAGTTGGTGCTGTTTTTACATCAAATTGCGCTGTGTCAGTAGAAACTGTTCCACACGTATTTGTTACAAGACAGAAATATTCACCCCCATCTGAAGCAGCAAAATTATTTAATGTAAGCGTGTTGTTTGTAGAATCAACAATGCTCGTGAGTCCATGATACCATTGATAAGTGATTGGGGGCGTTCCATTCGCTGTAGTGATAAATTTTACAGTATCTCCTTCGCATTCATTAAAATCGTAGGGTTGTGCCGTTATTGATGGGAGCGAGTTGGTAGTTAGAACTGCGGCAGAGGATGTTACTGTATCGCAATTGTTCCATACAACACATGAATACGCGGCTTCATCATTAACAGTTACTCCCGGAATAGAGAGATACGCAAGATTTGCTCCCGAAATATTACTGCCATCTTTTTTCCATTGGTAATTTACATTTGTTCCGCTGGTTGTAATAGTAAATTGGGCATTTGAGCCAAGACAAACGACTTGATTTGTGGGTTGTACCGTAATTGCGGGGGGTAAGTTTACAGTCAGGTTAGCTGTTGTGCTGGTAACAGAACCACAGGCATTGCTTACCTGACAGGAATATTGCCCGGAATTAGATGTCGTTGCGTTATACAGAACATAAAAAGAACCAAAGCCATTTGTAATATTTGAGCCGTTTTTCAACCATTGAAATCCCAGATAATCTCCGGTTGCTCCAATGGAAAAATATGCAGAATCTCCCTCACAAATAAATATTCCCGATGGATGGGTTGTAATAACAGGAACATCTGCCGCAACACGTACAAAAGCAGTATCTGTTGTTGCATTTCCATAGGCATTCGTAACAACGCATACATAGCCTGCTTCATCTGTGAGTTGCAAAGAAATGAAATTTAATAAATTGCTGGTTTCCCCGGATATTATAGTTCCATTTTTTTTCCACTGGTAGGAGAGGGGCTGCGAACCGTTTGCCTCAACCGTTAAAGTTGCAGAATTCCCGGCGCATTTTATCATGCTCATTGGAGGAGTTGTTATAGTGGGTACTATTTGAGCATAATTGTTAAATGCAAAAAAAAAGGATAATAAAAAAGGTAAATATTTTTTCATGATTAACAATGAATTAATTTAATTTATAAGAGCAAACAAATTTACACAAATTTTAATAACTTATGTTACGCAAAATGCTTTTTTAAATCAGCTCAAAGTCCGAAGTCAGAAGCCGACTTACTACTTTCCACAGGATGAGCTTGTGAAAACCTGACTTCCAACCTTAACCCCTTTTCCACAATTTGCGTAAATCAGTTATATTTCGACTACACTTTCAATGCAAATATAGTAACATCGTCAACCTGTTCATTTACTCCCTTCCACTCTTCAAAAGATTGATTAATATGAATTCTCTGTTCATCAATAGATTTGAGTTGAATATCGAGAATCATATCTTTAAATTGTTTAAGCAGGAATTTCTTTCCTTTTGACCCTCCAAACTGATCAGAATACCCGTCAGAGAATAAATAAAATGTATCTCCTTTTGCAAGTTGCAAATCATGTTTCGAAAAATTATCAATATTTTCGAGATACATTCCGATTGGAATTTTATCTGCTTTTATTTCGTCTAAAGTATATTGCTGTTCAGGGCTTAAAGGCTTTCTTACAATATATAATGGATGATTTGCCGCAGAAAACTGAATTAATTTTTTATCAACATCATAAATTACAATTGCAACATCCATTCCGTCTTTGTTTTCGCCTTCCCTGCCTTTCAAATGAAGTGATTTAATAAATTTATCACGAAGCTGGTTTAAGATAAGGTCTGTTCGCAACTGGTCAAATGCCTGAGTCTCTATAATCTTATTATAAATTTCATTAACAAGAGCCACTCCCAACATACTCATAACTGCTCCAGGAACACCTGGTCCTGTACAATCTGCAACAACGATGATGAACAAATTTCTATTTGCATTGGTTACAGAATCATTATATTTTAAATTTTTAATCCAGTAAAAATCTCCGCTAACGACTTTTTTAGGTTTAAACAAAACAAAATGGTCTGGCAGAGCATCAATTACCTCATCATCGGGCTGTAGTAAAGCTGACTGAATATGTTTTGCATAATTCACACTATCGTTTATTTCTTTAGCCTGAATCAATGCAAAGTCGCGCTGTTCTTTAATTCTCACATTTTGCGAAGCAATCCTGTCTCCTTGCTTAATAACAAAATCGCGTTGTGTTTCTATTTCCTGTTTTTGCGCTTCTATAACTTTTTCGTGGGCTTTAATTACCTTAAAAGCTTTTTTCAAACGTCTGTAATTAAGAAGAAGAATTATAAAGAAAAATAAGAATACTGCAAGTCCTCCAAAAGAAAAATACTGAACCATGCGATTCTGTTTCATCAGTGCTTCAAGGCGCGCCATCTCTGCATTCTGCGCTTCATTTTTTAAGGCAATAGCCTGACTGTATAATTTCTGTTTAATCAATTCCCCTTTTAACAAAGACAATTCAGAATCTTTAGTTATTGCATCGCCCTCATACTTAACAAGATTTTCAATAATCTGTCCCTCAATATCAGCACCCTGTACTATCTGTGAGATACTGGAATAAAGTTTAAAATACTCAAGCGCTTTCTGGTGCTCTTTCTGTTGTGTGTATACTTCATTAAATGCAAAATAGCCACGCGCTAAAACAACATTGTTACTTGATGTTCGGGCAAGCAATACACTTCGGTTAAAATTCCAGATTGCTTTATTTATATCTTTTTTGTTAATATATATGTACCCGATATTATGCAGAGAGGCAGATACACCGCTTTTGTTTGATAGCGACTCTTTAAGACTCATCGAAGCGTTATACGATTCAAGTGCTTTATCAAGATTTCCTTTACTAAAGAAAACATTTCCAATATTATTAAGCAAAGCTGCTTTTTCTTTTTTCATGTTTAATCTTTCAAAAACAGCAAACGCCGAATTATAGCGATCTTCAGACTCGCTAAACTTTCTCATTTCGTAGTAAATATTTCCTATCATAAAATCAGAGAGCGCAACTTCTTTTTCATTCTTTAATTCAGCATCTAATTCGCAAGATTTCTCCATGTATTCAATAGCTCGTTTTAAATCCCTTTTTTTATAATATACTTTTGCCATTCTGTAATAAATTTTTGCCATCCCATCCTTGTCTTTCATATCTTTTTTAACTTCTAAAGAAGTTTGAAAATATGCAAGAGCCTTATCGGGGCTGGCAGCATTATCAGAAACAACACCTAAATTGTTAAGGGTTTTTGAAATCGCGACTTTATCTCCCAAGTCCTGATTCAGGCGAAGAGCCCTGTCGTAATAATCGTTTGCGGCATCAAAATCGCCAATACTCAAATACAATTCTGCAAGAACATTAATAACCTCAACGGCTTCTTTTTTATTTCCAGATTTTTCTCTTGCATTCAAGACTATCAAACAAGAATCAATTTTTCTTTTAACTATCAATTCTCTTCTGTCATTGTCATGAATAATGGTTTCAGCCGTTACCTTTTTTTCTTTTATATCATTAAGCGGGGGAGCTGATGTGTTGGCTGTCACGGTAGTAGTTGTCGTATTTTCAGCAAGATTATCATCGCTGGCAACAACAGTGCCGGAAGCAATCAATTTTTCCATTTCATGAATTTTATTAGATGCGTACATATCTTCCGGTCTGTAAAGCATAGCCTTTTCGTAATCTTTTAATGCATCGTTAAGTTTGTTTTTTGAAGCCATATGATCTGCACTCGAAATTGCATTTTTATACAATTCATCAATGGATGAATTCTTCGTAAGTAATTTTTTTATTTCTTTAATTTTTTTATCCGGTTCTTTTGATTCGGGTTTTAATTCATCTGCTTTGTAATAGCAAGCCCAAGCCTCTTCTAATTTATTTTGTTTCATTAATTCAGCGCCCATTGCAACATTCTTCTCGTAATGTTTATTTCTGAGTTCGAGCATTTGTTTTGCCATTGCATCCAGCTTTGGCTTAACTAAAGCATAAAAAGACTGATCATAATCAAATTCTTCTTCTGATTTATTATATTTAACAGCAGCAACAGGCTCTTTTAACGGAGAAACGTCTAATCCTTCGATATTTTCAAAAATCTGCAAACTCAATTCGTATTCCCACATAAAGCCTTTAGTTTCCTTTTGCGGAACTTTTGTGGAAAATTTAATTTTTTTTGTAACAAACCCACGTTTTGTCCCTTCTATAATGAAATCTTTGCTGTGTGGAAGCTCAAAAGCAAAATCACCCTTTCGTCCCGTTTTTACAGACTTAAAAACTTTATTCTCCAATAATACATTTACTGAAGCTCCCTTGATAGGTTTTTTTTCTAAATTCAAAATGCTGCCACTGACCTGTACAAAACTTTCCTGAGCATTGGAAACAGCAGAAAATAAGAAGATAAAAAATAAAATTGCAGTTAAATTTTTCAGATAATTGAGTTGCATAAAAAGTTTTTTTAGGATTTATTTTTCAAAATTATAATTTATTTCCATTTTTCAAAAAAAGTATTTGGAGATAATATACTCAATTAATAATTAGGAATTAGGAATTAAGAATTAAAAATTAAGAACCTGCCAGGCTTGCCGATTTTACACTGAGCGGAGTCCTGTGTACCGATTACAGCTCAAAATACAATACCAAAAGCAAGAAGAAATCTATATACACAAACGAGGGCAGCCAGCACAAAAACCCAGCCCCATACGATCCCTGGTTTTGTCGGATCGCGCATTAACCGGATATGCGTATAGGCCTGTTTATCTCTGAAAGAAGGAATTATTAAAAGGATTAAAGAAATTAATACGGCCTGCTGATAAAAAGAATTAGAGGAATAATTTATTAATGTAAAAATACCGAATCCAATAACAACTGGGAGTAGTAATGCAATGATTATGAACATAACCCGTTTACGTCTGGTTTCGGTAAAAGATCTTGAAAAAGTTGTAGTGTAAAAATACTTGGAATTCGAATTTCCTATTAATACAATTAATAACATGGATACAAAAATCAGCATAATCTTCATCATATCTGAAAAGTGCAAACGCCATGTTATTTCTCCAAATCCGCTATCTGTGAGCAGACCGATAACCATATATGCAAGCAGCATATTAAAAGAATTAATGTAACCCCACAGAAAAAGAATTTTTAATATCCCCTTTTTTCTTTTTGCTACCCTGAATAAACTATAAAATATTATTCCGAGAGATAGCAACGTAACCGGACCGGATAAAAAAACAAAAATAATAGATGATAAAGATGAATTCGGAGAATTAAAAGGTATCGTAAAATTATTAAGATTAACTTTAACTCCTGTAAAAAAGCCAACAAAACTCAATACTGCATTATGCGCCAAAAATACAATTAAAAATGTAAGAAGAAATAGAACCAGATTGTTGGAAAAAGCAATAATCCACTTCTTTAATTCCTGTTTTAAGACTGAATCAATTGGCATATCTTTTTTTGTACGTGTTAATATTCTTTTCTGAAATAAAAACGATGGAAAATACGGTACCCATGATTGTCCTATTTTGTGCAAACGCTCCATGAAGCGTTTCTCCTATATTGTACTCCATATAGCATTTCTCCCAATCCACTATTTTTTAATAAATTTTCCCTTTCCACCCTCAATGATTATCAATCCCTGCTCTCGTATAAAACAAATGATTAAGGGTTTTTAGAATTTCTGACAAATACTCATTTACAGCTTTTACGCTTCCGGGTAATGTATAAATAAATGTTTCATCAATTATTCCTGCAACTGATCTTGACAATAAAGCATTCGGTTTTTCTTGTCCGTATTTCATACGTATAAATTCCATTATGCCCGGCATTTCTTTGAATTCAAAACTCTTTACAGTATCAACAGTAATATCTCGCTGCCCTATTCCCGTTCCTCCGGTTGTAAAAATAACATCGCATTTTTGTTTTATGAAAATATCCAAAGATTCTTTCAGTTTTATTGAATCATCAGGAATAATAATATTTTCTATAACACATTTCTGATTTTGATCTTCAAAATATTTGTTCAGTAAACCTATTATCTCTGGTCCGCTTTTATCCTGATATTCTCCTTTAAAAGCTCTGTCACTCAGAGTAATAACAGCTATTCTGAATGCCTGAGGAAAATATTCAATTGTATCATCTGCTGAAATTGTACCATTTTGAAGTACTTTACAAAAAATTCCTTCTTTAGGCATGATACAATTTCCTACCTCTTCATAAATTGCGCAACCTGCGCCATGACACTTTTTCCCTATCTGTGTAACTTCTAACTCTACCTCCCCTATTTTAAATATGTCGCCAACCTGCGTTTTATAAACCAGCAAACCTTCTGTTGTAATATTTTCTGCAAATTCACCAAAATTGATTTTTCTACCTGATGATGCTTCAAATTTCCTTATGCTCTCAACGCCTAAAAGACTTATCTGCCTGTGCCATAAACCAGCATGAGCATCCTTCTCAATGCCTTCAGATGATATTTTAATTTCTGAAACCGATTTTTTTATGGTTCCCTTTTTTTCAGACATATTTACGGATAATATTCTGAAAATCAATTTATTATTCATACTTTATTCTTAAAATTTCTGTTTCAAAAGTAACATTAAAATAAATATCTACTAATAAAATATTTGAAAATATAAGAGTTTATTTTAAATTTGTATCCCAAACAAATAGAAATTCTTGTGGTTCGTAAAATATTTTATACTTTAATTTTTTCTATTACGATTTTTTCTGCATACGCTCAAACAGCAGCATATAAAGAAAAATTCAGCGATGCTGATTACTACTTTCTTTTTGAAGAATACGGCAAAGCATTGAAACTTTTTCAGGAGCTTTACACGAAAGATCAAAAAAATGCAAACATCAATTATTTAATTGGATTGTGCTATATCCAATCCATTAAAGACAAAGAAAAAGTTCAAGCTATTCCCTATTTGGAATATGCAACCCAATTTATTAACCCAAAATACAAGGAGGGAAAATATAAAGAAACACAGGCACCTGTCTATTCTCTGTATTATCTTGCGTTTGCATACAGGTTGGATAAAAAATTTGAAAAAGCTATTGAATGTTATAAAAAATATATTTCCTATCTCAAACCAAAAGATAAAGAGGTTGCAGATGCACTCAAAGAAATTGAATCCTGCGAGTATGCAATTCAGCTTACCAAAGCACCTGTTAATCTGGAAAGTGTTAACAAAAATGAATTTGTAGATTCTTTAAAAGCTAAAGAAATAGCTGAAAAGGGAAATACAAACGAAGTAACAGCAGATCAAATTCAAGACCTTTCTTTCATTAAAGCTTCTGTTACTGAATCCTGTCCTCTGATTTCAAATGATGGACAATTAATGATTTTTGCAATGGGACCCAATAATGTATTTCCATCGGATGTTGCATTTTCGGAAATTGACAATATGCACTATAAAACAGATGATATTTATTCTGCAACAAAAGATGCAAATGGAAAATGGAATTCTCCTGTTAAAATAATGAGTCAGTTAAAACCTAAATCACAAATTATTCCTGTCAGCCTTTCTTATGATAAAAAAGAACTCTACCTTGTTCAAGACGATAATGACAACGGAAATATTTATGTAAGTACTTTTGATAATGATAAATGGAGTCCCATTAAAAAATTGAATAGTAATATTAATTCTAAAGAGTGGGAATCCCATGCCAGCATTTCAGCAGATGGAAAAACCTTGTTTTTTTCAAGCGCGAGAAAAGGCGGTCAGGGCGGTCTTGATATTTATAAATCAAAAAAAGACGATAAAGGAGAATGGGGCAAGGCTGAAAACCTTGGACTCATTATCAATACAAGCTATGATGAAGAAACCCCTGTAATTCTCGAAGACAATAAAACTTTATTTTTCAGCTCCAAGGGGCATAAAGGGATGGGTGGTTTTGATATTTTTACCGCCACTATGGGAAGTGAAGGAAAATGGTCTGCTCCCATGAATGTCGGATATTCGATCAATACAGTAAATAACGATTTTGCATACATTAATAAAGTTGACAATCAATATGCTTATGCGCCCCTTAACAGAACAGATTTAAGAAATGAATATTCAGGTAAAGAGGATGAAAATAATTCCTATAAACTTAATCTGAATCCCACAATTCCGAATAGTCCGCTTTTTAAAATTAATGGATTCGTTGTTTTTAAACCGGGAAGCAAACCTGCCCCTGAAAAATTCTTCTTAGCTGTTGTTGATTCTGTGAAAAAAGACACAATAATATTAACTAAAGATAATCTTACCGGTGAATATTCATTTCAGGCTTCATCAGGGAATTACCATTTGTACTACAAAGCTGATGGCTACAAACCATATACAAAATCATTGGTATTGCCTGAAATATCTACTCCTGTTGAGTTAAGTATTAATGTCGAAATGTTACCTGAATCTGAAAAATCACAAGATTTAGCGCATGTGGATGTTATTTTCGATTATGAGAAAAAATTAGAAAAAAAGGAATCGAAAAAAGTTAAGATTGACCCTGTTGCTATCAAACATCGCTCTGATTCTATTATTCTTGTAGCTGAAAATCGTGAAAAACAAAAACAAGCCGATGAAGAACGAAAAAAACAGGAACTTTTAGCTCAAAATGAAAAAAATAAAATCGAAGAAAATAAACTAAAGGATTCAAAAAATAATAAAGATGATAAAAAATTAGAAGCTGAACGCAAAAAGCAAGAAGAAGCAGATAAGAAAAAACTGTTAGCAGAGGAGAAAAAATCAGATGCTGAAAGAAAAAAACAGGAAGAAGCAGATAAGAAAAAACTGTTAGCAGAGGAGAAAAAATCAGATGCTGAAAGAAAAAAACAGGAAGAAGCTGATAAGAAAAAATTGTTAGCAGAGGAGAATAATAAGTCTGCTGAACAAAAAAAATTAGAAGCTGAACGAAAGAAACAGGAAAATGCCGACAAAAAGAAACTGTTAGCAGAAGAGAAGAAAAAAGCGGATGATGAGAAGAAATTAGAAGCTGAACGGCGTCGCATTGAGCTTGTCGAAAAGAAAAAACAGGAAGAGGCTGACAGAAAGAAACAGCTTGCAGAAAACAAGAATAAAACGGATAACGGCAAAAAAGATACAAAGGAATCAAAGGATATGGGTCACGTTACTGTTAACAGCATTCTGTTTGACTTTAACCAAACCACTCCCAAAGATTTCAAAGAGAATCTAAATACTCTGGCAAAATATCTGATTAACAATAAAACCTGTAAACTTATTGTAGAAGGTCATACAGATGCTAAAGGTTCAGATAAAATAAATCAGATGTTTTCTGAAAGAAGAGCAAATTATGTAAAAAATTATTTGATTCAAAAAGGCGTAAGAAGTACAACCATCATAGCAACAGGAAAAGGCTCAACAGCACCTATTGCAGCTGATAGTCCTGAAACTGGTTCTGAATACAACCGTCGCGTTGATTTTGAAGCCTCAAATGATCTGTGCAGCAATATTACATTCAAACCCATTGCAATACCCGAACATGCAAAAATTGGCAGTAGTACTTCTATTTCTGGAACTATTTCTATAACAGGTATTCTTTTCGATTTTGAATATGTGAAACCTGCCAGCAATGAAGTTGTTGAAAAATTAGCTGCATACATGGTTAAAAATCCCGATTGCCAGATTGAAATTATTGGTCATTCAGATGCGCAGGGAGAAGCAGCCTTCAAAGAGCAAATTTCTAAAATGCGCGCTGAAAAAGTTAAAAAAATGCTTATTGAAAAAGGTGTAAATTCCAATAATATTAAAACAAAAGGAATGGGAGATTCAAATCCGATTGCTATAAATACTTATCTCTATTCCAGAAAATACAATCGCAGAGTAGAATTCAAAGTACTAAAAGAAGGAACGCAAAAACTTATTGTTGCTCCTTTAGAAGTACCTGAAGAATTTAAGTTGAAATAATAATAAAATTGATTATAAAATAAAGAGCGGATTTTTGTCCGCTTTTTTATTTATGTCAGCTACCAAACCCTCTCCATTTAATAACTGAACTTTCGTATAAATTAATTCGCTAAAAAATGAGTTCAGCAGCCATTTTCAAGAGAAGAATAATATTTTTTTTGCTTTTTCTGTTTTCATGAAAGATAAGAGCTGAAATCAAAAAAATAATATTTCGGTGTGCTGCACCTCTGTAAATAACGCAGCTATCGCTACAACAAATGTTATCGCAGCTATCGCTGCTACAAATGTTACTGCTATATTTGAAATTCAGCGGCAGAGCCGCAAAATATTTGTAAAATCATAAAAGACATAGAAAAAAAAAGGTGCAGAGCACCGTAATATATACTGAAACTTGGCAGGTTTGCAAAAGGCTGCGTAGTTTCAGTTATACAGGGCGAATACAAATTTGATGATATTTTGTAACCCTTTTTAGCTATGCAGTGCGTAAATCGACCCTGCGATGAACTGCCGAAGTATCTTTTGCATAGATTAATGTTAGCAATAATTTCGAATTACAAAAATAAATAATTCTTTTTCATGCGAAAGTTCACTTTATAATAATCTCATCAATAAAAATAAAAGCTTCAAACCCTGCTCCCTGATGCCATTTCGGAAGTATACCGTAATTTGTTGCTTTTACTTTCACATACCGTGCTTTATTTAAACCTGCAGGAAGAACCTTGCATTCACGGATGCGGATATTGTAATCATCATCTGCTTCATCAAGCTTTGATTCAAAAGTTCTGTAATATTTTTCTCCATCTAAAGACAATGAAAATTCAACTCTTTTTGGAAACAATATCCAGGAGCGCGTATCTTGTAAAAAACTTGCAATAAAAGTTCCCAGTAATTGTTCTTTTCCCATGTCAATTATTGCTTCAAAATCTTGCCCCTGATAGCCCTGCCACTCTCCCTTTCGCCAGTTTACATCACCCCTGATGCCATCTATTATTCCCTCATCTCCTCCTGCAGTGTATTGTGGATTGTATTTTGACAGAATTTTAATACGCCACTCATTTGGAAATTTTATAAAATGTGCTTTTACATATTTACTGCTCTGCTCCTCTGTATTGATTGCAATTGATGTTATCTGAACTGTAGAATCAATAAAAAAAGGCGCAGTATACAATTTCGATTTTGCTGTCGGAGTAGTTCCATCAAGCGTATAATAAATTTTATTTGATGAATCTGATGCCACAATTTTAATTTCCTGCTTTTGCTTAAAACTCACTCCGGCAGATTGAATTAAAGGAACAGGAATAATTGAAAAATCACTCACTTTTGTTTCTGGAATATCGCCCGGCTTTACTCCAAAATCTTCGGAGTGTTTTTCGCCAAGAACAATTTTAAAATTTCCGCCCTGCATAATATCACTATAATCTATAAAAGATTTTGTATATGTAATATTGTTGAGCAGAGCTCTTTTTATATAGAAATCAGAGGGCTTTGATTTGGCGCCTTCTATAATAAAAGTTTTTCCGTTTTCAAGATGAATTTTTGCAGAAGGAAACAAGGGCGTTCCAATAATAAATTGCGTGTTTCCGGGATTTACAGAATAAAAGCCCAGTGCGCTCAAAATGTACCAGGCACTCATTTGTCCGCAATCTTCATTGCCAATGAGACCATCGGGATGAATGCTGTACATTTTATTCAGTAACTGATGCACGCGTTCCTGTGTTTTCCATGGCTTGCCTGCGTAATTATACAAATAGGCAATATGATGACTCGGTTCGTTTCCATGCGCATATTGTCCCACAAGCCCTGTAATATCTACCTGTTCACGTCCTGTCGTTTTATTTTTTTCTGTAAATAACTGATCTAGTTTTGTAGAAAAATTTTCTGTGCCGCCATGCAATTGTATCAAGCCTGAAATATCATGAGGAACAAAAAATGAATATTGCCAGGAATTCGCTTCGGTATAATGATTGTTCACTTCTCTGGGATCAAAGGGCGTAATCCAGTTCCCGTTTTTCCGGGGTCGCATATAGCATGTTTCTTTATCAAATAAATTCTTGTAAGCCTGCGAACGGATGGTAAAATTTTTATAATCTTTTTTTTTGCCCAGACTCTTCGCAACTTGCGCAATACACCAATCATTATAGCCGTATTCCAGCGTTTTTGAAACAGATTCATGCTCGTCATCTACTGCAATAAAGCCCTGCTCCATGTATGCAGGCAGTCCCAAATGATTCCATGTTGCGCTTTTTTTCATGGCTTCAAAAGCAAGAGAAATATCAAAATCATTTATTCCTTTCATGAATGCATCTGCAATAACAGACACAGAGTGATAACCTATCATGCAATCGGTTTCATTGGAAGAGAGCTCCCATACAGGCAAACGACCTCCCTGCTGGTATTGCACTAAAAAAGTTTTGATAAAATCAAGGGTGCGTTTTCTATCAATAATGGTGTACAGCGGATGTGCTGCGCGAAAAGTATCCCATAAAGAAAAAACAGTATAATACGTAAAGCCTTCTGCTTTGTGAATTTTATTATCCATTCCTCTATACCTACCATCAACATCCATGTTCACATTCGGCACCACCATTGTGTGATACAAAGCAGTATAAAAAATCTTCATCTGTTCTGCTGTTGCGCCTTTAATCTCAATTTTTGAAAGCTCGCTGTTCCACAAAACCGCAGCTTCTTTTTTTACTTTCAAAAAATCCCAATGATTGATTTCCATTTTAAGATTTTTCATTGCGCCTTCTACACTGACAGATGAGATGCCAATACGCACCATCACTTGTTTTTCAGGCAGCGGATCAAAATGGAAACAAGCTTTGATAGCAGAAGAATTCGATTCTTTCAGCATGGGTTTCTGGTTTCCATTTTCATCAATTTCCCACTTTGAAAAAGGCTGTGAAAATTCTGCAACAAAATAAACGTGTTGATCTTTTGCCCAAGCCTCGCTGCGCCGCATTCCACTGATTCGCCTGTTATCAATAATTTTCAACGACGACTCCAAAACCTTGTCGCGGTGCATTAAATCAAGAACGACAAACGCATCTTTCGCATCAGGAAAAGTATATTTATGAATGCCCGCCCTAGTGCTTACAGACAGCTCAACATCAATGCCGTTGTCGAACTTCACGGAATAATATCCGGCAGCAGCCTTTTCATTTTTATGAGAAAAAGAAGCAGTATATTTTTTCGAGTCAGTAGTGGAGCTTCCGGTAACAGGCATCAACAGTATGTCTCCGTAATCGCTGCATCCGGTTCCGCTTAAATGCGTATGCGTGAAACCATAAATTACAGAATCAGAATAATGATATCCGGAACAGCCATCCCAACTATCAAGGCGCGTATCGGGACTGAGCTGCATCATTCCAAAAGGCACTACTGCGCCGGGATACGTGTGTCCATGCCCGCCTGTACCGATAAACGAATCTACGTATTTTGAATACTCAATTTTTTCTTTTTGTGCGAAACATACTATTTCAACAAGAAAAAAACATATAAAGATGATGGTGTATTTTAAAATTTTCAATTTTATTAATATTAGAAATAAATTCATTTAACCCAATTCTCTAATTCTAATCCAAAATGCTCATGTATTTTCAGATAATCTTTGGTATTGTTGGTTGTTAATTTAAAGCCATTAATCAATGCTGTTGATGCAATTAATATTACTTCTATTTTTGTATAATTCATTCATGTCTAGTTCAGGCTCATTAATTTGATTGTATTCTTCAACTAAATTGTAGAATACAGTAAGCCTTTCATTTTCTTTTTTTGTTTTGGAGGGAAAGGTTTTTTCCTTGTTTGTTTTTTTGTTAATTTTTCCTCATTAGAAAGCGAAACAATTTTAACACCTATGGATTTAAAAAACTGTAAAAAGAATCGTACATTTTTTTATCTTCTATTTTTATCGTGAGTTCCATATTAATCATTATATAAAGTATATTCCAAAAATATAAAATTTCAGCATAAAGTAAAAATTGCAGTTTAAACAATTGCCAGACATACATAAATTCCCCTCACTTCTCCTGCAAAGTATTAAACAACGAAATAACCTTCACTTTATCTCCAGATGCCGTTTTACACTTAATACTACGTTCCTCTCCCGGCAGCATATCGAAAAAATTATCTTCACAATGACAGTCTTCTTCCGAATAAATGTAAACATTTTTTGCAAGCTTATCTACTTTTAGAAAAACTGTAACCAGCTCTTTTTCCTGATTGAAATCGAAACTGATTTTTGGCTCAGGCAATGCTAAGTCTTTTGGTGGAAGAAAATAATAAATATTGGATGCAAGAATTTCATCGCCGAATTTCAGCACAGCAGAAACAAGGGTTTCGTCTTTGGAGCGTTTGCCCACAATGTCTTCTATTTTTAATGAAAAATAAGACTTAGATGAATTTCCCGGCACTTCAACAATTATGCTCTTTTCAAATTTTATTTTTCCGTTAAAATCCATTACTTTTACAACAAGACTGGCACTTTGTTTTTTCATTGCATCAGATACAAGCCAGAATTTCAATTCTCCATTTTCTTCAGTAATGGAAATCAAAAAATTCTGATATAATTTTTTAATAAAAAACTGCGATGCTTTCCATGTACCATAATAATCAATACCCGACCACGAGACAGCAGGCCAGCAATCGTTAAACTGCCAGTACATAGTTCCCATACAACGATGCCGCATCCTGCGGTGCGACTCTATAGCAGTCTTCATTCCATAAGCCTGTAAAAGTTGTGAAATGTAAATTAAATGTTCATTATCTGTTGGCATTTTATAATCTCGTGCCATATATTCGTTGATAATCTGATACCCTTTAAGATGTTTCTGATGTACCGCCATTACAGCCGATTCAGGAATAATTTCAGTCTTGTTCGCAAATTTCAGAAGAGAGGAAACAGCGGGAATAGATTGAAAGCCAAATTCACTCATGAAGCGACCTGTTTTTTTTGAATACATTTCAAAAGGTTCATTTCCCCACCACACGCCCCAATAGTGTGAATCGCCTTCTGTCATTGAGGCTTCCCTGCCCCAGCCTATTTTAGGCGATGTGGAAATATACGCACAAGATGGATGCAATTCGTTTACTGTTTCAGGAAATATTTTCTCAAAAATATTCAGATATGCATTCCATATTGCAGATGAATCTTCCGCAGAATAATTATACTGTTTCTGCCATCCCCAGTTTTTCCAGCCCTCGTCAACTTCATTATTGCCACACCACAATGCTATGCAAGGATGTTTGCGCAAACGCGTAACCTGTTCTTCTGCTTCCATTTTTACATTTTCCGCAAATGCACTATCTGTAGGATACATGGCGCAGGCAAACATAAAATCCTGCCATACAAGCAATCCGTATTTATCGCACAAATCGTAAAAAATATCCGACTCGTAAATGCCTCCGCCCCATACGCGCAGCATGTTCATATTCGACAAAATTGCATCCCGAATTGTTCTTTGATAAACGGCAGAATCATTCCTTGTTACAAATACATCCGGAGGTACATAATTGCTGCCCTTTATGAAAAAAGGAATACCGTTTACCTTGAAATAAAAAGATGTTCCAATGGTATCTTTTTCCTGTACAAGTTCTATATTTCGAAAGCCTAATGAAAAATTATCTGCAAAAATTGTTTCTTTTTTACTCTTTATTCCATAAGAAAATCCATACATGAAGGGATCGCCAAGTCCGCGTGGCCACCAGAGTTTCAAGGAATCCATATTAAATGAAGTGCTTACCGTATTTTTTCCTCTTTTAAGTTTCAGCAATTTTTTAAAATATATTTTTCCTGAATTTTTATCTGAAATAAAAAAGTCATATTGCACAGGTTTGTCAGAATAAAAATCAAGCGAAGCAGAAACAACAGCGTTGGTTTTACCCTCCATTTTGTATGAAACAGAAAAATTATCTGCATAAGGAATTTTAAATATTTTCAGAAAAACAGGCTTCCAAATCCCGCATGTAACAAGCCTTGGCGCAAAATCCCATCCAAACGGGAATGCCGCTTTTCGAACATACGATTTTTCGCCTCCGGGTAAAGAGTAGAGAATTTTTCGTGCAGCTTCTTTTGCCGTTTGAACAGCAGAAGCAAAATGCACCATAATTTCATTGCGCCCTTTTTTCAGTTTGCCTTTGCAGGGAATGCTCCAGGTGCGGAACATATTGTCTGCCAAAAAAATTTCTTTGCCATTGAGAAAAACTTTCGCGTATGTATCCAATCCTTCAAAAACAAGCTCAATACGCTCTTTTTTCAACAGCTTTTCATCGGCTTCAAAAAAGGTTCTGTACTCCCATGCTTCACTCTCCACCCACTGCGCTTCCTTTTCATTGATGCGCAAAAAAGGATCTTCTAAAAGTTTGTTTGCAATAAGATCAAGATGAACACAACCGGGCACTTTAGCAGGAAGCCATTCTGATTTTCCGAATTGCCGGAACTCCCAATTATGGCTCAATTCAATAGTTTCTGCTTTCTGAGAAAAAACAGTTATTGAAAAAAATAAAAAACTGTATAGTGAAAATATCTGCTTCATACATATTTTATAACAAAGCAAATATAAAAATTTATGAGGAAAAGAAAATTTATTATTATCGTAGCAGAAGGCATATTTACAACATTTTTAACGAAATAACTGTTGATATTGATACAATTTTACAAATAGGTAAATCATTCACTTCGATTTCACGAAAAAAATACCTGAAATAAAAAGCACTACTTCGAATATCGCATCAAACAATATTGTAAACGAAGACAACGACAAACAAAAAATCATAGACTATTGGAAAGAAAAATATTTTGAATTGCTGGAGAAATACAATACTCTTCTCGAAAGCGTAAGTATTGAAGGATATAAGAAGTTAAAAGATAAAAAATGAGTGATAAGTAATTCAAAAAAATGTATATTTGCACTAAAATATATATTGAATTTTATGAAACAAATAGTATTAACAATACCAGAAAATAAGATCAGTTTCTTCATGGAGCTTGTTCGTAATTTCAAATTCATAAAAATTGAACAAACAGCAGATGTAAACGAAAGTGAAATAATTGAAGGAATAAGGCAGGGATTGAAAGAGGTGCAGCTTATTGAGCAAGGAAAAATGAATGCCACTCCTTTAAAAGATTTTCTCAATGAACTATAAAGTTGAGACTACAGATAATTTTAAAAAGGAAGCCAAGGTTCTTTCAAAAAATATCGTTCTCTTAAAAACGACCTTGAAGAATTGGGCAGCACTCTTACGCAGGAACCATGAACAGGGAAAAGTTTAGGCAACGATATATATAAAATCCGACTCCAAATTAAAAGTAAAAACAAAGGCAAATCAGGCGGCGCAAGGGTTCTTACTCAGGTTAAAATTGTAAAAGAAACCGTTTACCTTTTTTCTATCTACGACAAATCTGATAAATCCGATATCCCTGATAAAATTATTCAACAACTCATTAAAGAGATACCTCTCTAAAAAACTAACCGCTTGCGTTCGTCTCCAAATAATGCTTTGCGTGGAGGAAATGTGTACGCTTACTGGTAATTATTTTTTGTTTTCAAAAACAATTTCTATTCAAGTACTCGTATGCCTGCTTACTTGCTTGCCCAAAGACGAGCACGAACTTTGAAAGGAAAAGAAAATTTATTGTTAATAAATGATTATTAAAAAATAACTTATTGCTTTGATATTTATTTCTGTTTTATATTTTTACAATTTCAATCCCTTTTCTTGTCAGGGTTTCGCGTGATTTCGGGAAAATCTTTTTCCACCGTTTCACGAATAAATTGACTTATTTCAAGATTACTTATTTTATATTCAGGAGCTAATTCAGAAAAATTCTTTTCTTGTTTAAAATTATCTCCATTCAGTAAAAATAACAAAGCATTTTTTGTTTTTAAAGCATAATTTGAATATTTAGATGCTTTTAATAACAAGGATTTTAAGGATCGTCCCTCTTTTAATATTGAGTAAATATCATAATAATCACGGAATGCTGATCTTCTTAAAATCAATTCAATTTTCATTGCGCCTATTGCATCTATATCTGCAAGCTTAATATTATTTAAAAATAAAACAGGATTTTCAACAGGGGAAAGATTTTGCTGTTTTGTAAAAAAAGACAACTTTACGCCATCCACAATAAAATCTACATGATCGAAGCCTAAAATATTTTGATTTTGTACTGAACCAATAGTTTCCAATTCCGCTTTAATAAGAGGCCAATCAACAATCGGTTTGTCAGATTTGAGATTGGAAGACCATCTGCAAAAATCAAAATCCTCGCTTAATCTTTTCCCAATCTGCAATGACAAGGCAGTACCTCCAACAAGCGTATATTCTTTGATGCATGAAAGTAATGTTATTTTTTCAAATATCTTACCCGTATTTGGTGCAAGTCCTTTCATAAAGCCATTGATTTCAGAATTTCCTTTTTCTTCCTTTGTAAATACCGCTTCGGGTTTTTAATATTGAAAAACAAAAGGGCAATCATATTATTAAGATTATGATACATGGGTTCCTGCCTGACCAGCCTGTTTATCCATGCTGCTTTAATTTTACTTTTAGGATAATTGTTAAACAATAAAATTATATCTTCAAACTCTAGATGAATCAATACATTTTCTATTAAAACCTCCTCATCAATTGAATTAATAACAGACGAATCATAAGACCAAAACGCATTAACATCTTTAAGTTTGTTTATATAATATTCTTGTAATGACATTAAATTATTTTTTTTACTTTGAGGTAGATGTAGCAGAACCATCAAGAATAGCACTGTATTTCTTGGGGTCTTTTAAAACCTCGACTGCTTTTTTTACTGCTTCGTCTTTTGCAAGTGATGCCTCTACTCTACCGCTCTGGAAATAGTAGCGACCAATGATTTCATCTTCTATCAGCTCTTTTATTTCTTCTTTAAAAGAACGCAAATCCTTTTCTTTGTCATGGGCAAGTTTTTTTTGCAGCGCATCAAACTCACTTTGCGCAATGTCTAAATATTTTTCATTTTTTGCAATTTCCTTTAACTGCTTGAGCGTTTCTTCACTTTTGGTTTCATAATCAAAATTTTTTCCTGATAAAAATTTGATAAAATCATCATACTCTGCATCGCTTAAATGGAATTCTTTTGCTGCTACAATTTGTTTCTTTTCGTTTGCAAATTTTGTTGCATAATCGAAAATATAATTTTTAATAAACAGGCTCTCTGAAATTTTACTCAGACGCTCAGGTTCTATTGTAATATCAGGGTTTACACCACCGCCGTCGTATACTTTACGTCCTTTTTTTGTTTTAAATTCGGTAATAAGAGAATCGGGCACCTTGCCTACACTACCATCAATATTGCGATGCGAATAATCGAGTGCCTGAATACAACGCCCGCTAGGAATGTAATACTTTGCAGTTGTAACTTTCAGTTTCGCATTGTAAGTAAGATCGCGTGTAGTTTGTACAAGACCTTTACCAAATGTACGCTGACCAATAACAACACCCCTGTCAATATCCTGAATAGCGCCAGAGACAATTTCAGAAGCAGAAGCAGAACCGCTGTTTACAAGAACGACAATGGGAATTTCTTTATCAATAGGAGAACTTGTTGCTTTGTATGTTTTGTCCCACTGCTTAACTTTTCCTTTTGTACTTACAATATCCTGACCCTGGTCTACAAAAAGATTGACGATATTTACAGCTTCCATAAGTAATCCTCCTGGATTTCCGCGTAAATCAAGAATTAAATACTTTGCATTTTTTTTCTCTTTCAATTCCTGCAAAGCGTCTTTAACTTCTTTGCCTGCCTGCTCTGTAAAATTCATCAAACGGATGTAGGCGACCTGATCATCTATCATCCCGGAATAATTAACATTTTTAATTTTAATTTCTTCTCTTTGTAACGTCTTTTCAAATTGTTCATCGGGAAAAGGTCTTTTAATAAGCAATTTCACGGGAGTGTTGGGTTGCCCTTTCAGAAGCTCACTAATGTCGCTTGAATTTTTTCCTTTTGTTGTTTTCCCATCAATTTCAAGTATCATATCTCCTGCTTTCAAACCCGCTTTATTAGCAGGATATCCTTCATAAGGATCTGTAATCACAACATATTCTGTTGCGCCGCGAATCAATGCTCCGATACCTCCATACTGTCCTGTTGTCATAAAACGATAATCTTCAATTTCAGATTCTGTTATATAACTAGTATAAGGATCGAGAGATTGTAGCATCTCGTCAATACTTTTCTTTACAAGATCTCCGGGTTTTATTTCATCAACGTAATAGAGATTTAATTCCTTGAAAAGTGTGTAATAAATGTCAAGATTTTTTACAATTTCAAAACTATCATCTTTGAAACTGTAAAAAAATAAAGAAGATACAGCAATGGAGGCTGTAATTATTATTAATCTAGCTTTTTTAAACATAATTCTTTTTTTTGATATTTTTTTTTCAATAGATGTTCAATAGATGTACAATAGTGCAACGATAGATGTTCGGTAGATGTACAATTGTTAGTTCAATAGAGGTACAATTGTATTCCTACCGAGTCTCTATTGTATTTCTATTGTATTCCTATTGTATTCCTACTGAATATCAAATAAATTTTTAATTTTTAATTCTAAATTCTTAATTCCTAATTATATTAAACATTAAGGCACCGGATCATACCCATGTCCTCCCCAGGGATTACAAGAGGCGATTCTTTTTACAGAATAATATAATCCTTTAAATGGTCCATGTTTTTTTAATGCTTCAATACTGTAAACAGAGCATGTAGGCGTATAACGGCATGCTTTCCCGAACCATGGAGATAAAACATACTGATACACTTTGATTAAACCGATAAAAAAATAACTAAGAACCTTTAGCATGCTGTGTTTTTATTTTCTGTAAAATTAATACAATTTTTGATTCGACATCGGAATAATCAGGCATTTCATTGCTTGTATAAACGAACCCAACAGCCATTTTAATATTTTGAGCTGTTAAATAATTGTAAAATTCTGATTTATTTTTCCGGTAAGATTCTCTAATAAGCCTTTTGATTCTGTTTCTGTCTACCGCTTTTTTAAAATTCTTTTTTGGAACGCTGACAATTATCTGTGCAGGAAAAGATGATTCAAAAACAGCATCAATCCAAACAACTTTTATTGGGAAATTATTAAAATACCGTCCCTTCTCGAAAAGTAAATCAATCTGAATTTTACTTGACAAACGCTCTTCTTTGCAAAAAGTATTTCTTAAACAGTTACTCAATTTATAAGATTTTAAAGGCATAAAAAAAGGGGAATATTCCCCTTGTAAAAATACTAAAATTTCGCAATAATTATTTTTTCAGGTTTTTAAAATGATTTTTCAGAAAAATATCTAATGCCATGGTCATAGAAGGAGCTTCTTTTGAAGGGGCAGGAATATCAAGACGCAGACCGGCATCTTTAACTGCTTTGCATGCAGCAGGACCGAAAGCTGCAATTATTGTTTCCTGTTGCTTGTACCTTGGAAAATTTTTCTTCAAAGATGGAATTTCATTAGGGCTGAAAAAAACAAGGATATCGTAAGAAAAATCTTTTTTTAAATCAGAAAGGTCGCTGTTTACAGTTCGGTATAATATCGTCTTCGTAAATTTAATTTTACTTTGTTCTAACCGGGTTGCGAAATCGTCTTTGTGAACATCTGAGCAGGGAATCAGAAAATATTGCTCGCTGTGTTTTTTTATTATCTCAATTAAATCCTGCATTACACCATTGCCGTAAAATATTTTCCGCTTTCTGTAAACAATATACTTCTGAAGAAAAAATGCGGTTGACTCAGAGATACAAAAATATTTCATATCGTCAGGAACAGTAACTTTTAACTCTTCACACAATTTGAAAAAATGCGTTACAGCAGTTTTACTGTTAAAAATAATAGCACTGTGGTCAAGTATCGTAATTTTAGTTTGCCTGAACTCTTTTAAAGTTACAGGTTCAATCTGTATAAATGGCTTAAAGTCTATTTTCAAACCATACCTTTCAGCAAGTTCAAAATAAGGAGACTTATCAGTCTCGGGTTTTGGCTGTGATATTAAAACTCTTTTGATCTTCAAGGCAGAAAAATTTTTTAAGAAAACTTTTAAATTTAACTGTTAATCAATCTGTGAAAGAATTTACCAATGAGAAACAAAGGTAAAATTTCAACGGCACAAAGGTATAAAATCAAATAGAAACCAGAAAAATTTATTTTCATACTTAGTTGAAAAATTCTGAAAAGCCTGAATAAAAACGAAATAACAAACAATATACTTCCAAAAATGATAAAATAACGGATAAAAGTATCATCTAAAAAGGGAATTATTATTACAACAGGGAATAAAATAAGTCCTAAAATTTTATTATAAAGGAGAATATTATGTACGAATAAGGACACTTCTTTTGTATGATTTAATAGAAATCCCATAAAGTGATAAAAAAGATATTTAAACAAATAAATAAACAATAGCAAAACCGCAATGATTCCAAAAAGAGTAAAATTTGTTTTATCTAAAATATCAATACCCCAAAAAACTGCTGCTTCATAAACAAACAATGTCAAATTGATGATAAATAAAACATTCAGAGAAAATAAAACCCGCTCGGTTATTGTATTTTTTTCTTCCCTGAGTCTGAAAGAAACTTTTTCATCATAGGAGGATTGAAAAATAGTGTAAATATGTTTTCTGAAAAAAGCATAAACCCATCCGAATATCACTAATGACAAAATAAAAATAACAATCATCCAGTCTGATGGATAGCGTGAATAAAATTTTTCGGGAAAATTAAAAACTGCCTTTCCGGTTGTATATTTATACGAATAAGTAGAATCTCTAAAAGGAATAATTAATTTCGCTTGACTAATATTCAATGATTGAGTTGGAAATGAAAAATCATATAAAGAAAATGCAGCAGTATCTTTATAGACAAAGCAATCTTGTCTGCTTGCTACGTTAATATCTTTATATTTCTTATGTTTTATCGCCTCATCGGCTACAAATTCTTTTTGTGTTGAATCAGAAAAAGTAATTTCCGAATTATTTAAGCCTTTATCAGAAATAGAGTCTTTTGATCCTTGTTTTTTTGTTTTTTCATGCAAAGAATCGGCAGAATGCTTTTTGTGCTTCTGTTTTCCCTTTTCTTTTTTTTTAACAGGCAGCGAATCCTGCTGGAAAAAAGAAAAATCATTGCTGTAGAAACAAATATTATTTTCTGTGTTTATTGTCATCTCCTGATAAAATGCTTAAATAGCTATTGTAACGTGAAATACTTATTAAATCTTTATCCAACGCATCTTTTACCGCGCAATTAGGCTCATGCAAATGCGTACAATTGTAATATTGACATTGAGATGAAAGTTTGAAAAACTCAGGAAAAAAATGGTAAACTTCTTCTTTATTGATATCTATTACTCCAAAACCTTTTATTCCGGGAGTATCAATAATAAAAGTATTATTCTCCAACTCAAACATTTCGGAATGAGTTGTTGTATGCTTTCCTTTATGGTGTGCGTCTGAAATAGGGCTGATGCGAATATTTTTTGATGGGTCAAGATATCTGATTAATGAGCTTTTCCCAACTCCTGAATGGCCTGAAAGAAGACAAATTTTTCCCTGCATTAATTCCCTTACTTTTGTCATATTCATTTCCTTTTCAATAGAAATGGCAAGACAAGGATAACCAATCTGCTCATAAACGTACATCATTGCATTATTATATTCGATTTCATCTTCATTGAACAAATCAATTTTATTGAAAAGAAGAACTGCAGGTATTCTGTAAGCTTCTGCGGTAACAAGAAACCTGTCAATAAAAGTTGTCAGTGTAGAAGGATATTTTACTGTAACAATTAAAACAGCCAAGTCAATGTTTGATGCAATAATATGTCCCTGACGGGAAAGATTGGAAGATTTTCTGATAATATAATTCTTTCGTTGCTCAATGCTTTTTATAATTCCGTAATCGCCATTTATTTCATAAGTAACAAAATCGCCAACTGCAACGGGATTCGTAATTTTACTATCCTGTATCCTTAATTTTCCTCCAATAAGACATTCAAGGTAAGTGCCTTTTCCATCCTTGACAGTATATCTGCTTCCTGTTGATTTTATTACAATCCCTCTGTTCATCATTATTAAATAAGTGTGCAAAAATAAGAATATTTAAACAATTTGCCTATTAAAATTATTTACGATATTTGCCGTAATAAAATCTGTCAAAATTTATTGACATGACAAACTTGAAACGTTGATTTCGTCGTCGCTGACTTCGCTGACTTCGACTTCGCTCAGTCAGCGGTTAACGTGAAACATTAAACGTGAAACAAAAATGAAAATAATATCATACAACGTAAATGGAATAAGAGCTGCTCTCAGCAAAGGACTTGACCAATGGATAAAAGAAGAAAACCCGGATATTCTCTGCATTCAAGAAATAAAAGCCAATATTGAACAAATCAACACACAGGCTTTTGAATCGCTCGGTTACTATCATTTCTGGTTTCCGGCTGAAAAAAAAGGATACAGCGGAGTAGCTATTCTTTCAAAAATCAAACCCGATAATGTTATCTACGGTATAGGAATTGAAAAATTTGATGCTGAAGGAAGAATAATCCAGGCAGATTTTGGATCCCTTACAATTATAAATTCTTATTTTCCTTCAGGCACAACAGGTGAGGTAAGGCAGGCTTTTAAAATGGAATACCTTGATGCATTTCTAAATTTCACGGGCAATCTTTTAAAAAAACGTCCGAGACTTATTTTATCAGGCGACTATAATATCTGCCACAAGCCCATTGATATCAACCATCCTGAACTACATGAAGATGTATCAGGTTTCTTGCCAGAAGAAAGAGCCTGGATGGATACATTTGTTGATAACGGATTTATTGATTCATTCAGAGTCTTCAATAATAAACCCGCACAGTACAGTTGGTGGAGTTATCGAGCCGGTGCAAGACCCAAAAATTTAGGATGGAGAATAGATTATCACATGGTAAGCATTGCGTTAAAAAATAATCTTAAAAATGCAGCTATTTTAAAAGATATTGTTCATTCAGACCATTGCCCTGTTTTTGTTGAAATTGAAGAATAAATTTTTTCTTAACTATTATGATATCATTAAACTGTTTTACGCAAATTGTGGAAATTGATGTTTAAGTTGGAAGTTGATAGTCAGAAGTTGGAAGTCGGAAGTCAAAGAGTCGGCAGTCGGCAGTCAAAGAGTCAGCAGTCGGAAAAGTCGGCAGTCGGCAGTCAAAAAAAGTCGGCAGTCAGCAGTCAAAGAGTCGGCAGTCGGCAGTCAAAGAGTCGGCAGTCGGCAGTCGGTATTCAGGCAGACTGTAGACTGTAGACTTTAGACTGTAGACTGTAGACTGTAGACTGTAGACTGTAGACTGTAGACTGTAGACTGTAGACTGTAGACTGTAGACTGTAGACTGTAGACTGTAGACTGGTTGAAAAAAGCATTTTACGTAAAATAAATAATAACATATATAAAATGTATAGGTCTCATAATCCGGGGTCTTTTTCATGAAAAATTATTTGTCTCAATGTAATATATGCCCCCATAATTGTGTTGTAAACAGGCATGAAAGCAAAGGTTTTTGCAGGGCGGGAAATAAGATAAAAGTTAATATTTCGCAGCTTCATTTTGGAGAAGAGCCTATATTGTCTAGAACAAAGGGAAGCGGTACTATTTTTTTTTCGCATTGCAACCTCAGATGTGTTTTTTGTCAGAATTTTTTAATCAGTCATAGGGGAGAGGGGAGCGAAATCAGCATAACTGAATTAGCAGAAATGATGCTCGATTTGCAGAATAGAGGCGCGCATAATATTAACCTTGTTTCTCCTTCTCATTTTTCGGTTCAGATTATTCAAGCACTGCAAGAGGCAAAGAAAAAGGGTTTATCTGTTCCCATTATTTGGAATAGCAATGCTTATGAAAATACTGAAATAATAAAGCAATTAGATGGGCTGGTAGATATTTATTTGCCCGATTTAAAGTATTGGGATAATCAACATGCGGAGAAATATTCCGGTATTTTAAATTACCGAGAGCATTCTTGTGCTGCAATTCGTGAAATGTTCTGGCAGGTAGGAAATATCAGAGCAGAAGAGGGACTGGCTAAAAGAGGAATGATGATACGGATTTTAAATTTGCCACACAATATTAATAATGTTGAAAAATCGTTAAGTTGGATAAAAGAAAATTTTGGAACCGATATTTGGATAAGCCTGATGTTTCAGTATTATCCGGCATTTAAAGCTAATAAATATCCTGAAATTAACAAAGGCATAACAAAGGAAGAATATGATTATGCTGTTTCAATCTTTTACATACTTGGTTTTCACAACGGATACATTCAGGAAATTTCATGCAGCGATGAATACACCCCCGATTTTATCAAATATTAAATTTTCTAAGCAACTCTCCACACTGTACAATCGCGCCACTTGTCCTTAGCGAAGTCGAAGTATGGTGCGATTTGTATTTTTAAACCTGAATCCACTCTGAAAACCCCATAAATGACACTAATTTCACGAATTTAATAAGTTGATTATTAGTTGTTTTTTCAGAGACAATTTGTGCAATTCGTGTCAAAAACACTTTGCGGAGTGGATTCAAACTCACAACCCATAAACCCCCAACAAAACTTTCTTCTCATTTTCCCACGTTAATTCTTCTTTTGCATGAGCAATATTTTTCAACCAAATAGAACGCAGACTGTCATCTGTAAGCATTTTTTGAATTTGAAACGCCAGTTTTTTCGGTTCTCGAGATTCACAAATTTCGCCTGTTTTATATTGTTCAACAATTTTTCGCATTTCCGGCAAATCTGAAATCAGTACAGGTATTCCGGCATGCAGGTAATCAAACAATTTATTGGGCAGAGAAAAATAGTAATTCAGACCTTCCGGCTCTTCAAGCGAAATCCCGATATGTGCTTGTTTTGTATAACGCTGTAATTCTGCAAAAGGAACTTTTCCCACAAATAGAACTTTTTCACTTACATTGTATTTGAATACTAATTGTTTTAATCCTTCACGAATATCGCCGTCTCCGATTATCCAGAATATTGCATTCTCAATGTATTGCATTGCCTCAATCACGTTTTCAATACCTCTGCCTACATTAAGCGCTCCCTGATATATAATTACTTTTTTTGCGGATGCTTTTGTTTTAGAAATACCGATCTGAATTCTATTGTTTTTTTCAGGAATATTTCTGACAACTTTCATGTCAATTCCGTATTTTTCTTTATAAATACTGGCGATGCTTTCACATACGGTGTATGAATATTTAATTTTTGGCAGTAAAAATTTTTCTATTTTCAACCAAAAGCTTTGAATATTTTTTCTGTGTATAAGTTCGGGTACTTCAGTAAAATATTCATGACTGTCGTACACTAATTTTTTAAAGCGTATTTTTGATGCAAGAAAACATGCCGGAAGTGTATCTAAATCATTCGCTACAACAATATCAAAACGTGAAAACAAAAGAAATAAAAATAGCCGGATATTGTAGAAAGCATAAAAAGCCGGACCTTTTGTAAATGGCAAAGAAAATCTTTTGGTTTTATATTTTCTTTCTCCAACAGGCAAGCTTTTCGGAAGAACACGACCAACAAGTTTAACAGAACAACCTGTTTCATGCAGCGACATAGCAATTTTATGAACACGCTGGTCCGATACTAAATCATTCGTTACTGCAAGAATTATCCTTTTCACAAGAAATTTTTCTGTAAAATAAATAAAAAAAGATTACAAAAAATAATGCTGCTTATTCGAGAAATTTAATAGTGCTATACCACGGCTATAATTTGCACTTGAGAGCCCTGTAAAGTAGTAATACGGGCAGAAAATACTTTTCTTTTTCTACTCCTACTCGCCACACTGCGATGCGCTGAGCTTGCCGAAGTGAGCGTAGTCGAAGTGCTATTCCTACTCCAAATTTGAAAATTACATATTAAGCAATCACAAATTCAAAAAATAAAGCATGAGACCACTCAGAAAACCTTTCTGCCACAGACCTGCCTTGTCGGCAGACAGGTTACGCCAATTTTCACAGATTATTAATTCTATTAATCAGTTAATTAAATCTGTGTTAATTCGTGAAATCAATGGCAAATTAATAAAATAATACTTTTCGGAGGAGACTCATAATTAATGGAGCAAATATATTTACTTATTTTGTTTTTTCAATAGATTCTTTTTGGTATAAAATCTTTACCGCTTTTTTTTTGGATATTTAGTGTTTGTCCAAAAGATGTGTCCACACGGTAGCTTGTCGGCAGATTTACCTGATGTAAATTTACCTGTAGTAAACAGGCAGGCAGGTTTGTATAACCAGCCTGCGTCTGGCAGGTCATCGGCAAATATCAAAAAAAAAACCTTTTCAGAGGGAATTCAAGTATATGCAGAAATTGGCGTTTTCTTGCTGACATTTATAGTAATATTTAGGCTAACCCCTACATGCAACCATTGGAAGCTATTGTTAGTCTATTGAATAGCATCATAATGATAAATATCATATCAATAACATAAAAAACCCATTGAAATAGAATTTTAAATACTTTTTTTTTATTAAATTTGTGAGATTTTAAATAGTAAAATATAAAATATCTTAATATGAAAACATTTATACGTTTATCGCTTTTAATTAGCTTTGTTGTTTGTTTTATTACTTCATCTTATGCTCAGACTCAATGGTACTGGACAAACACAGGAGGAGACAATGCATGGAGTAATTCTGACAACTGGGACGATGGTTATGGTGGAACCGGATCACCTGCAGCTGGAGATGATATTATTTTTGACGGTGACATTTCTACAGGAAACTGTAATTTAGATGTAACTACATTTAATACTCCCACCTCCAGAATAAATTCGATAACCTTTTACAATGGCTTTTCCAATTCATTTAATCAAAATATTGTCTTTTATGTTTTAACTGTAACTCTTTCAGCAGGAACATTCGCACAGGGAGCAGCTTTGTATGTAGGCGATCAAACTTTGGTTGATGGCACTTTAACTATTGATGGAGGTACTTTTTCAGGAGCTACGCAAGCTATATATATAAATGGGACATTTACAATATCCAGTGGAACATTTAATGCCACTACTGGAACAACCAGATTTATTAGAGATTTTTCTGTTTCAGGGGGAACTTTTGATGCTGGCACAGGTACTTGTCTTTTTACAACTATGTCATCATCCGTCCTAAGCTTAACAATTGCAGGAACTGTAGATTTTTATAAATTAACCCTTTCTGCAGCAAATATCCTTAATAATACCGATAATTATACTTTTGTAATTAGCAATACGATAACAGCAAATAACACACTGATGTTAGCTACAGGTTTATCAGCCGGATCCCGATCTATTTCAATAAATACCGGCACTATAAATGTTGAAGCAGGTTTAACCATTTCAAATACATCAACCTCAACAAATGGAGGAGGAAATGGAACCCTGAACTTCAACGGTACTATAGATCAGACTTTAACCGGACCCATTACAGACGGTCAAAAAAAACTTCCTGGTATTAAAATAGATAAATCAAGTGGAACATTAACAATCTCGAATTACATAACAACCGCAGGAAACTGGGAATATGCCAGTGGTACAATTGACTTTGGGACATCTACTGTTACATTTGCAGGATCAAGTTCACAAACTATAAAAGGCGCACAAAATACCAGTTTTTACAATCTTACTAAAAACACTTCCCAAATCCTCACTATTGGCGACGCTTCTACTTCTGGAAATACTATTCAGGCAACCAATGCATTCACATGGACCGACAATAACGACAAAATAACCGTTGGCAATGGGCAAAATGTAACTTTTAAAGTTCCGGGTGCTATTACCATTAATGGTGGGCAAACTCTTGAATCTACTTCAAACGGCACATTTGATTGCAACGGCACATGGACGAATGACGGTACTTTCACTCATGGTAACGGAACTGTTATTATGCGCGGAACTGCTGCAAGTATAACCGGATCAGCATCTGTTAATTCATTTTATAATCTTACATTAAATCATTCATCTGCAGGAACAGTTACTATTCCTTCACAAAAAGCAGTAACTGTAACCAATACACTTACTTTAACAAGTGCAAATTCCTCTCTTTTGGTGGATGGCTCTGCATCCGGTACTAGTGTTTACTCCGGTTCTTTAATAACAGGCAGCATCTCAAATACAGGGGGAGCTTGTAAATTTAAAACCGGAATTTTAAAAGAAAAGTGGCATTGTATTTCTTCACCTGTAAGTACTGCAAGTATTCCTTCTGTTTTTGACGATCTGGCCACACATAATGATAATTTATACTGGTACAACGAAACCGTTGCTGATGGTTATTGGACGCAGATAACTTCCGGGAATATGGGAGTAGCTAAAGGGTATTACATCTATTACTTTAATAATAAATTTAAAACCTATACAGGTGGAACTTTTAATACAGGAACACAAGGTCCTGCTTTAAGTTATACAACTTCGGGGAGGGACGGTTGGAATTTTATAGGAAACCCTTACCCATCAGCAATAGACTGGAAAGCTTCTTCCGGATGGACAAAAACAAACTTAAATGATGCAATTTATGTTAGAAATGGTTCGACTTGGGCTTCTTATGTTGGCGGTGTTGGTACAAACGGCGGTACTCGCTATGTTCAGCCAGGTCAGGGCTTTTTTGTAGTTGCCAATGCTTCGAGTCCAGTTATTAGTATGACAAATGATGTCAGGGTTCACAATACTGCATCTTCTCTTTTAAAAGAAGCAACACAGGATTTACTTGCGCGAATAAATATTTCATGGGAAGACAGCTTGTTTTCTGATGCTGTTGTAAGGTTTAATGAAAATGCTACAACTTCTTTTGACCCTAATTATGATGCGTATAAATTTTTCTCTGAAAATTCCAATATGCCTGAAGTTTACACTTTAGCGAATGAAGATTCAATGTCAATAAATTCATTCCCGATATTTATTCAGGATTTTGTAATTCCACTCGGTGTGAAAACTGGTCTTGCAGGCGAATACACAATCTCTACGAATGAAATTGAGAATTTACCTACCAATGCGCAAGTTCTTCTTGAAGATATTTTGCTTGATTCTATCATTGTAATGACTACTGAAAATTCTTACATATTTACAACTATACAAAATGATATTAATACAACTGGAAGATTTAATCTCAGATTTAACATTGTAAACCCTCCTGAAATATCTGTACAACCTACTTCACAAACAGTATGCTCTAATGAAGCAGTTTCGTTAAGCGTTGATGTTGCATATCCTAACAGCGAAACATACCAGTGGTACAATTCAGAAGGTATTTTAGATGGAGCAATACAAAATACATATACGATTAGTTCTGCAACATCAGCAGATCAGGATTCGTATTATTGCGTAGTTACTAATGATGATGGTTCTGTTCAGAGTGATGCTGCGGTTCTTACAGTTAATAACTCTGTTGCCGTAAGTAATCAACCAGCAGGAATCAGTATTTGCGAAAACGAAAATTACTCTTTATCTGTTAATGCAGATGGCACTGGAATAGCTTACCAATGGTATAAAGACAATACACTCTTAACCGGAGAAACTTCTTCTTCCGTTTCTTTAAATATTATTTCTTCCGAAGAAGCCGGAACATACTATTGTGAAATTACAGGAGTTTGTAACACAATCAATACGGATAATGCAGTTGTAGCAGTAAAACCTCTTCCAATAGTTGATTTAGGAACAAACCAAACTGTTTGCGAAGGTACACCCGTAACTTTAGATGCTGGAAACACCGGTGCTGAATTTTTATGGTCTACCGAAGAAACAACGCAAACCATCAGCCTTGCAACATCAGGTACGTATATTGTTGTTGTTTCTAAAGATAATTGCACTACAACAGCGCAGGTTGATGTTACGATTAATCCATTACCTATAGTTGATTTAGGAAACGACAACACGCTTTGTGAAACATCTTCTGTTGTTTTACAGGCAGGAAACCCCGGCGCTACGTATGAGTGGAGTACTGGAACAACAGGTTCGCAAATTACTGTAACCACTACAGGTACGTACTCTGTAACTGTAACAAAAGATGCTTGTTCTGCTACAGATGAAGTTTCGTATGTTTTCAATCCGTTCCCTGTTGTGAATCTTGGAGCAAATCAGGCTATTTGTAATGGAACAACGCTGACATTGGATGCTGGAAATACCGGCGCAAGCTATATCTGGTCAAACAATGCAAACGCTCAAACGCTTGATGTAACAACCGCTGGCACTTACGAAGTTACAGTTACTGTTGATGGCTGCTCTGCTATTGATGCAATAACTATCACAACAAAACCTACTCCTTATGTTGATTTAGGCTCTGACTCTGAAGTGTGCCAGGGAACGTATGTTTCTCTTGATGCAGGTTTTGTAACAGGTAATACGTATTTGTGGAGTACTGGCTCTCAAAATCAGATATTAAATCCAACACAAACGGGTATTTATTCTGTAACCGTAACGCGTGATGGTTGTTCAGGTGAAGGCACTGTAGGTATTGTTTTCAATGCGATTCCAACGGTAGATTTAGGTCAGAATATTACTGCCTGTGATAATGAAAATATTTCTCTATATGCAGGAATTTCAGGAGCGCAGTATTTATGGTCATCAAATGAGACGACACAGACAATTGTTCCCTTATACACCGGTTCATATTCTGTAACTGTTACACAAAACGGCTGTTCAAATTACGATGCTGTTTATGTTCAAATCAAGTCCACTCCTTATGTTGAGCTTGGTTCCGATATTGAAACTTGCGAAGGCTTACCTGTAGCACTTGATGCAGGTTATATCAACGGAAATAGTTATACATGGAGTTCCGGTTCGCATTATCAGACAATTTCTGTTAGTGAATCTGGAACTTATTCTGTTACTGTTACAAACAATGGTTGCTCAAGCACCGATGAAATTGGTGTAACAATCAATCTGCTTCCTGTTGTTGATTTGGGAACAAGTATTGAGTTATGCGCAGGTTGTTCAACAATTTTCGATGCAGGAAATTCAGGATCAATTTATGCATGGTCAACTTCTGAAACAACACAAACAATTTCAGTTTCGGAAGCAGGTACTTATACCGTTACCGTAACATCGCCTGAAGGTTGCTCAACAATCGAAAGTGTTGTTGTGGATATTTCTACTGGCAACAATTCATTAACATTATCAGAGCAAATAGATATTTTCCCGAACCCTGTTATTAATGTATTAAATGTACATACTAATTATACCGGTTTTTACAAAATCGTACTTTCGGATATTCAGGGCAAGGTAAAAATGAGTATAAATACTGATAAAAATCACAGTGTTCTTGATATGAATTCTATAGAAAATGGCGTATATTTGTTGCAAATTATTTCAGCAGAAAAAACAACTATTGAAAAAATTATAAAACACTAAAGCCATGAGAGAATTATTAATGAGAATACTGCGAAAAAAGCAAAATCTTGTTGCCCGTAGAGTTGGCGACGAGTACATTCTTGTTCCTGTTGTCAATAAAGTAGCAGAAATGGACAAGGTTTACACACTGAATGAGGTGGGCGCTTTTATCTGGGATCAGATAGACGGGAAAAAAACTGTTGATGAAATAATTCAGGCAGTAACACATCAGTATGAGGTTAAACGTATTATTGCTCAGGATGATGTGATAAATTTTATTAAAAAAACTGAAAATATAATTTTGAATTAAAGAAATAATTATATTTTTGAAAATTATTTGAATGCGACTTGATGATTGAAACTAAAATAGTAACCAAAAAAAAGAATTACATCTCACCTGATTTTGAGGAGATACTAATTGACTCAAGCATCACGCTTATAATGCAATCTCCCGGAGGCGATCCTGATCCCGGAAGCAGTAGTGGCGACCCCGGCGATGATGAATGGTAAAAAGAAAATAATAAGCAAAAAAGAAGAAACATTGTTTCTTCTTTTTTTTTAAAATGGATACTATTGTCCGATAAAATTTTATTAATCACTTTAAACATGTCACTACAACACGTTTTCATGACAGGATGCTCCTACCTGCTTGTCGGTCTGGCAAGTGGAGCTAATAAATTATTTTTCCCATAAACAATACGTCCTTACCTGCCAGACAGCAGCTACCGTGTGGACACAAATAATGAAAAACGACTCCGGAGGAGTCGAAGGTTTATAACCCCGAGCTCAAGCTCGGGGTATAAACAAATGAGAATAAAAAGATTTTGGCGGAAAATTTGCGTAATACCTATGCTTAGCCTGACAAAACAATATTAGTATGCAAATTTTGTGACAAAATCAAGCAAAAAAAGATGTGTCCACACGGTAGCAGACAGCAGGCTGGCGGGACTTAAAATTAAGGAACTCCATAGGAGCGCCCTGTTTATTTATCGGACAACAATGAAAATGAATACTACAAAAAATATATATCTTTCAATTGCCGATCACCAGGTGTGTATTGACGTTTGTAATTTTAAAAGCGATATATGTATAGGTGCTTATTGTCGTAATTTTTTAACCGATAATTTTGCAGATATAAATTTAACAATTAAATGTTTTTCAGGATTACCGAACCTAAATTTAACGGAAGAATTTTGTTTATTTAATGCAGAAGAATTAAATGACGCGGGCTTTGAAAATAAATGGGGTGTTTACAAGCAAAATCAAAACATTTATATTTCTGCCGTGTTGCCACAGAATGGCAGCGTAATTCTTCATCTTGTTTCTGAATCAGAAATGCATCTTTTTTTTGAAAAAGAGAGCCTCCTCATTGATCCTTTTTTACCACCCTTAGGACCGCTTATCTATTATTATCTGGCAAGTTTTAACAAAGGATTTCTTTTGCATGCTTCGGGAGTGGCGGATAACAACCACGGATATATTTTTACCGGAGTTTCAGGAATTGGTAAATCAACAATGGCAAATTTATGGAAAGATAACGGAGCGCAGGTAATTCATGATGATCGCTTGTTTATCCGTAAAAATAAAGAGGAGTTTTTCTTTTACAATACGCCCCTGTATGATGATGATACACCAAAATCTGCTCCGATAAACGCGGTTTTTATTTTATCGCAATCGAAAGAAAATACAATTAAAAAAATTAATGGAGCAATAGCTGCTTCAAAAATTTTAGCAAATTGTATTCAACACCCCTATGATGAAAAATTGATTTCTTCTTTGCTTGATACTGTAAGCAAGCTTAGTTTATCAGTCCCTGTATATGAATTGGGTTTTTATCCTGATTCAAAAATCATTGATTTTATAAAAGAACATATTGGATGATGAATATTGAGGATCGCGAGCAAATATGGGAGCTTAACAAAAAAGTTTTGCAATCGGGAGCTACCGTGAAAATACAACTTTCCGGCACCAGCATGTTTCCTTATCTGAAAAAAAACGACATCGGGTATTATCAATTTATTGCTCCGGAACTATTGCAAAAAGGGGATATTGTCGCTTTTGAACAGCATGAAAATTTTATTACGCACAGGTTGATAAAAATATCAAATTCAAATTTATTTTTAACACGCGGAGATGCTTGCATTGATTTCGACAAGACGATTGGAGCGAGTGCTATCATTGGGAAATTAATAAAAATTGAAAGAAACGGAAAGCTAATTTCTCTTATAACTCCTTACCGGAATTTTCTACACAAACTTTTTGCAACACACCGGATTTTTATCCGATTGTATGCGAAATTTATTTGATTTTGTAAATATCCTTAATTTCTGCTATTTTTGAATAGTGAAAATGGGTTTTTTATATAAAAATTTTTGAGTTTAATATTGGTAATTTGCCATAATTAGTGGGTACTATTTTTCAAAATTGAAATACAAAAGAGTTGCGAATTTCATGTTTAGTAATAATTAAACGCACCCACAGTTTTTGTTGAATAAGCATAATATTAATATCAGCAGAAAAATAAATTAGCAAAAGCGACTACGAAGTAGTCGAATGTTAATTACCCCGAGCGGAGCTCGGGGTATAAACAACATATTAAAGTGATTTTGGCGAAAAATTTGCACAGTTTTATTCTTCTATTTTTTTAAGAGCATATCCGCAAATTTTATGACAAAATCTTTACGAAATAATTAATAGTGAATATACATTATAATATATTATCAAATCTCAAGCGAAGCATAAAATTCGTTTATTCTGTTCGGAAAAAATGGCCCATACTGAATACCGGTATTTCTGTATTTAATGGCATTCTTCCTTTATGTTTTATATTATTGATTAAACAAATTATTGATGCGATAACAAATGTATCTCAATCACAGAATAATAGTTTTCAATTTGATTATCTTATTATTCTTATAGCAATTGCCGGGCTTGTTTTTTTAATAAATGAAATTTTATCGAATTTAGCGCAACTGACAAAAGAAAACCACATTCAGGAAGTAAACGATCTTGTTTTTGATAAGCTTCATGAAAAATCTTCACAGCTCGATCTTGAGCATTTTGAAAATCAGAAATATCAGGATATTTTATTTCGCGCACGAACAGAGGCTGTTTTCAGACCGGCAAGAATTATTAACAGTATTCTTGCAATCTGGCAAAATTCTTTTTCTCTTATTCTTTCAATCGTAATTCTTTTTTGGGTGCATTGGAGTATCGCTTTGATTCTATTAGCCGCGATTATTCCGGGCGTTTTTATTCGCGTAAAATATGCAAGATTTTTATTTGAATGGAATAAGAAAAATACTTCAAAAGAAAGGCGATCCCGGTATTTGAATTTTCTCGCAGTAGGTGAGAAGTATATTAAAGATATTCGTTTATTCGGATTGGAAAATTATTTTAAAACTGAATTTAAAACTGTACGGAAAGAGCTTAAACAAGAGCGTTTAAAATTAATGTCCCGTCGCGTTGGAATTGAAATATTAGGACAGGTTTTTACAGCTCTTGCAATTTTTGGTTCTTTTATTTTTATTGCCAAACAAACCATTGATGGCGCAATGACAGCCGGTACCATGGTTTTGTTTTTTCTTGCATTTCAACGCGGGTTTACCTATTTCAGAGGGGTTGTAAACAATCTTGCGAATCTTTACGAAGACAGTCTTTTTCTCAATTATTATCATGAATTTCTTTCATTAGAACCAAAAATAAATAGGCAGCCTGATTCGATTTCTTTTGGGAAAAAGTTCTTAGTTGATGGTATGAAAATCGAAAACCTTAGTTTTACTTATCCCGGCTCTGATATAAAAATTTTACAAAATATAAATTTTGAAATTAAAGCAGGAGAAACGCTTGCAATTGTGGGAGAAAATGGCGCAGGCAAAAGTACGCTGATTAAATTGCTGTGCAGATTTTATGATCCCGACACCGGAAAAATACTGCTTGATGGAACAGACATTAAAAATATTGAATTGGATACGTACAGAAATTCAATCAGCGCATTGTTTCAGGATTTTTCACAATTCCATTTTTCAATTAAAGATAACATTGCTTTCGGAAATGTACAAAGTGAATTTTCTTATGATGATTTTTCAAAAGCCACTAATGGAGCAGGAATTGAAAAGTTATTACGAAAATTTCCTGATAAAGAAAATACTTTGCTCGGAAATACTTTTGAAAAAAGCAGTGAGTTAAGTATTGGAGAATGGCAGAAAATAGCCCTTGCGCGTTTTTTTTACAGGCAATCCTTGCTTGTTTTTATGGATGAACCAACAAGTCACCTTGATTCAGAAACGGAAGCACTGTTTCATTCCTATCTTACAACGTATTTAAAAGATAAGACTGCTGTAATAATAAGTCATAAAATACCAACACTTCAAATTGCCGACAGGATAATTGTTTTAGCGCAAAACACAATTGCAGAAACCGGAACATACGAAGAATTGATGAGCAAAAAGGGAGCGTATTATTCTATGATTGTGAAAGGAAGTAATTGTTGATTTCCGAAGTATTATTATACATCTTCGTCTTGGCGCCTCGAATCTGGCACACGAAAGACTTTTTCAGCAAACACTAATTAGCCCGTAAACTAAATTGTCGTAAAATTCGTAAAGTTGTCGTTAATGCAATCCTGTTATTGTTGATTATCAGATATAAAATTTCATTATGCTGTACTCTCGACTTAATACAAAAACTGCGACATTCATAGGGCGCTCCTAACGGAGCTTATTATACAGGACTCTGTTATTTATTATAAACAGTATCGTTCCTATCGGAACTTGAATCTAAAAAATCCGTTAGGATTTTACTGTTTATTGAAAAATTTATATGTTAGTTGAATATAAGCTCCATCGGAGCGACATTCACAGGGCACTCCTAACGGAGCTTATTATACAGGACTCTGTTATTTATTATAAACAGTATCCGTTCCTATCGGAACTTGAATCCAAAAAATCCGTTAGGATTTTACTGTTTATTGAAAAATTAATATGTTAGTTGAATATAAGCTCCATCGGAGCGCCCTGTAATCTGTAAAGGAATAAACATGCGTTTACAATGGCAACATTTTAGTCTGCTGCCAAGTCAGGAGTTCTGAAATTAAAAAAACATCTTGCGCAACCGATTTATTTATTATTGTAATTATTCATTGCAAAAGCAAGCCCCGACGCTCCGAAGCATTTGATTGCATCAATAGCAATTTTTATTCTGTCCGGTAATAATTTTAATTCTTCATCAGACCATTCTCCAAGAACATAATCAATCTGACCGCCCGTGTGAAAGTCGCTTCCGACTCCGAAACGCAGCCGCGCATAATTCTGATGTCCTAGCGTTTCACTAATATGTTTCAACCCATTATGTCCGGCGTCTCCTCCTTTTTGGCGGATTCGGATAGTCCCGAAAGGCAGGGCTATATCATCATTTATAACAAGTAAATTTTCAACCGGAATATTTTCTTTCTGAAGCCAGTAATTTACAGCCTTTCCGCTCAGGTTCACATAAGTTGTTGGTTTTACAAGTACAAATTTTTTCCCTTTAAAGGAATAGTCTGTTTTATGCGCGTAACGTTCACTCGTAAAAACAAGATTGGACGCCTTAGCAAGAACGTCCAAAATTGTAAAACCAATATTATGTCTGGTATTTTGATATTCGAACCCAATATTACCCAGACCGGCAATAAGAAATTTCACGAATAATTACTTTTTAGTTTCAGATTTTTTAGCTTCAGGTTTTTTAGCATCAGGTTTTTTAGCTTCTGTTTTTTCAGCAGCAGGAGCAGCACCGGCAGCAGGAGTAGTAGCAGCAGCAGCACCTTCCTGACCAGGAGTTACTTCTTCAACAACATTTCTGGTTACTTTAACCGTTGCAATAACTGCATTTTTAAGATCTAAACAATCAATGTTATCAACTTTTACATCCTGAACTTTTATGGAATGTCCGATTTTTAAGTCATCAATATTAAGATTGATAACATCGGGAAGATCTTTCATGAAACCGCGAACTTTTAATTTTCTTCTGATTTGAGTTAGTTTTCCGCCTTCTTTTACTCCAATAGCAAAACCATGAAGTTTAACAGGGACTTCTATATCTACTTTTTTATCTTCGTAAATACGAATAAAATCTATATGCTGAATTTTTTCAGTTACCGGATGGTACTGAATGTCTTGCAATATTGCATCGTATTTTTCACCATCAACATCTAATTTTACAGTATATACCAATGGTGTATACACTAATTTTTTTACTTCATTTTCAAAAGTTGTAAAAAACACATTTTCGCTTCCTTTACCATACAATACGCAAGGAATGTAATTTGCTTTTCTTGATTTTTTTGATAATTTTCTGCCAACGCCTTCTCTTTTCAGAGCTTTTAATTCAAATGTTCTCATTTTTTTACAAATTGTGTGCTACTAAAATTCGCTTTACGAACGAACTCCCATTACACGTGTTAATAAATATTTTATTTTAAAAGGCTGCAAAGATATAAAAAAAAGTATAGATTGATTTAAATCCTAAAAAATAAATTTCGAACTTATAGATTCAAAATTGTAAACCTTGTGTATCACATCAGCAAACAGCTCTGCGCAAGAGATTACTTTAATTTTGCTGCATTCTTTTTGTAAAGGAATTGAATCTGTAACAACAACTTCTTCAATGGCAGAATCCATAATTCGTTCATAAGCGGGACCGGATAATACAGGATGTGTTGCAACCACGCGCACACTTCTGGCTCCGTTTTGCATCATTTGATCGGCTGCCATAGTAATGGTACCGGCCGTATCTATCATATCGTCAAGAATAATTACATTTTTATCTTTAATTTCGCCAATGATGGTAATTCTTTCAACAACATTTTCTTTTTTCCGGGTTTTGTAGCAGATCGCCATTTCTGTTTTCAGAAAGCGTGAGTATGCATTTGCTCTTTTTGAGCCGCCCATATCGGGAGCAGCAACAATCATGTTGTCAAGATGCAGGTCTGCAACATATTTTGCAAACAATGTTGAGGCATACACATGGTCAACCGGAAAATTAAAAAATCCCTGAATCTGGTCTGCATGCAAATCCATGGTCATTATGCGGTCAAGACCAACAGAATGAAGCATGTCTGCTACAGCTTTTGCAGCAATTGAAACACGGGGCTTATCTTTACGATCCTGTCGTGCAAATCCGAAATAAGGAATAACTGCAACAACTTTGTAGGCAGAAGCTCTTTTTGCTGCATCAATCATAAATATCAGCTCCAGTAAATTTTCTGCAGGAGGGCAGGTTGACTGAATGAGAAAAACAGTTGTCCCTCTTACTGTTTCTTCAAAACAAGGTTGAAATTCCCCATCACTGAATTTTATGATGGTTGACTTACCGAGTTCAGCTCCGTAGGCTTTGACAATTTTTTCTGCTAAATACCGTGATTGGGTTCCTGCAAAGAATTTGGCGGGTGATGTTGGCATATATATATGAATTTTAATTGCTTTGCAAAAATAGAAACTTATATCAGGGAAAAAATGATTATTTATTAACCGTTATTAACAAGGAGGGAAATTTGAAATATATTTGACAAGGGGTGTATTGTAACATCGCTCCATGAAGCGATGCTACATTTACACCCCCGAAAAAGCTGCTAATTTCATATCGGACACATTCGTTTCGTCTGATTCAACTATACCGTCACGCAAACGCACAATTCTTCTGGAACATTTTGCAATATCTTCTTCGTGTGTTACAAGAATAATTGTATTTCCATTTCTGTGAATTTCCTCCAAAAGTTTCATTATATCATAGGATGTTTTTGTGTCGAGATTTCCTGTTGGTTCATCTGCTAGAATAATAGATGGATGATTTACTAATGCCCTCGCTATTGCTACTCGCTGTCTTTGCCCCCCGGATAGTTCATTTGGTTTATGCGTTACTCTGTCGCCGAGTCCTACTTGTTCTAATACTTCCATTGCCCTGTCATGACGTTCTTTCTTGTTTTTTCCTGCATAAATAAGAGGCAATTCAACATTCTCAAGCGCAGTGTAGCGGGGGAGCAAATTAAATGTCTGAAAAATGAACCCGATTTCTTTGTTGCGAATCTCTGCAAGATCATTGTCGTGAAGCTTACTTACATCTGTTCCATTCAGTATGTATTGACCTTTGGTTATTGTATCTAAACAACCAATAATATTCATTAAGGTAGACTTTCCCGAACCCGATGGTCCCATAATGGCCACATACTCATTTTTTGAAATGCTTAATGATACAGACCGTAAAGCCCTGATAACCTCAGTTCCTACAAAATAATTTTTAATTATATTATCTAATGTGATTATGTTTTCCATGTTGATAAGTATTTGCAACAAAAGTATAATTATTTCGTAAAAAAATTTGTTATACCATTTTTTATTAACAAAATGAGTATAAATACTTGTGAAATTTGATAAAAGTCAATGTTTTTATACATTATAAATTGAGACTTTTGATTTATATTTGCTGAATAAATATTTGAAACCCCAATGAGGTTATTTTTTAAATTAGTATTTTTATTTTTTATTTCTATAAGTATTTTTAATTCTTATGGAGCAACGTTCTATTCAAGGGTTTCAGGAGGAGAATGGGGGAGTGCAGATTCCTGGTCTCAGGTTGGCTGCGGAGGAGAAGTTTCGCCAACAGTTCCGGGAGAATTTGATGATGTTATTATTTGTGCAGGCTATAATGTTTTGGTAAAAGCCAATGAATCCTGTCGTTCTATAACCATTTATGGTTCTTTGCTTTGGAGCTCCAAGAAAATTTTAACAATAGGAGCGGAAGGTCTTACTATTAATGGCGGAACAATTACATCTAGCAGCCAGATAGGAACATTGAATGTTGGGGGAAATTTTGTTGCTACAGGTGGTACCAACAATATCGGAAGTGTTGATTTAACCATTTCTGGTATAACAACTGTAAATTCAGGAGCTACATTAAATATCAGCGAAACCGGAGGGGTAAAGGTATTTTCAACTTTAATAATTTATGGCACTTTTAATAATGCCGTAAATCAGGATATAACAATAAACGGAAGTTTACGAAATGATGGTACATATTCTGTGGGAACAGGAAGAGTTACTTTTGGCGGCGCATCTAATAATACTGTTACCGGTACTTCTGCAATCGCTTTTAATACAATAACAATTAATAAAGGTGTAAGCAAAGACAATGTACTTGATGCGCAGTCTTTAATTACATTAACTGATGGTGGTTTAACACTTACTAACGGAACATTGAAATTAAGCAATACCTCTATTTCTCTTACACCTTTTCTTTCGGATGTTATAGCGGCTCCTTTCAGAATACCCGAAACAGCAGGTTTGTGGTGTAATGGAGCAACAATAAATTCGGGGAATTTTAACTGGACTGTCGCTGGATTATTGCGAATTTCTGCCGGAACAGTAAATCTTGGAACAAGTTCTGATAATTCATTCAGGGCAGTTAATGGTACAACACAGCTTATTGTTGAAGGCGGAACATTTAATGTTGCCGGAGCAATTACCCGTGTTGCAATTACAGATAATATAGTTTTTTCTATGTCTGGTGGTACTGTTTTAGTTTCCGCTTTCGGTGTAACAACAGTAGGCGTGTCTCCTTTGCAAATAGATCAGGCGGGTTCAAATTTTTCTATGACATCCGGTACTATTGTTATAAGAGGTGCTGGTGCTGCGAATTTAGGGGTTACACTAACTGCCGGTACTATCTCTTTGTCTGCCGGTACAATTCAGATTGGAGATGCTTCTTCCCCGGCAGCACAAATAATAAATATTAATACTGCTTCTACTGTTCCCAATTTAACAATTAATAGTTCGACTGTAACTGCTCGTTTAGTTTCAAATCTTACAGTTTTACAGAATTTAACAATAAGTACTGGTACTTTAGATGCGAATAATTTTAATCTTTTTGTTGGCAATTCATGGACCAATAATGGAAGTTTTTTATCCGGTTCCGGAACATTGACTTTCAATGGTACAGGAATACAGTCTGTTTCGAATCCGAGTGGTGAAGTTTTTAGTAATTTTACTATAAATAAAACAAGCGGATATATTGCATTATCAGGTAATTTGAATGTTACCTCTGTATTTACAATGACTCAGGGAAATATTGATTGTGGATCTTCTGCATTAACATTAGGAACAGATGTTGTATCAACCGGGTCTTTGGTTTATTCTTCCGGTAATATTATTGGGACTTTCACACGATGGATAAATTCAACCGGCTCTGAAATCTTGTTCCCTATTGGTACTTCAACGTCTTCGCGATCTGTTTCTGTAAATTTTTCAAACCTTACGAATGGAAGTCTTACAATTAAGTTTTTTGATACAGACCCGGGTTCTTTAGGATTGCCTTTGATAGATGCCGGAATAAATATTGCAAATCAATTTACGGATGGGTATTGGGAGTTTTCACCTACAGGGTTATCAAGTACAAATTATAATCTTAGTTTAACAGGCAATGGGTTCTCAAGTTATACTATCAGTGATGCCACACGAATTTTATACCGGACAGGTTCTTCTGGTTCTTGGGCTTTAAACGGAACACATGCTATTGCCGTGGGTTCTATTGCTAATAGGACTTCTTTAAGTGGAATTTCTGGTCAGTTTGCTTTCGGAAATCCTACTTGTTCATCATATTCAGCAGATGCAATATCAGGGAATTCTTCGGTTTGTATTAGTACTACTGAAAATTATTATGTAACTAACACTTTGGGGAACATATACACATGGGTTGTTTCGGGTGGTGTAATTGCTTCAGGTCAGGGAACTTCATCTATAACTGTTAATTGGGGAGCAATTGGCATGATTGGCAGCGTACAGGTTACTGAAAAAAATTCATGTGGGACAGACAACACTCCTGTTGTTTTATCTGTTAATCTAAACCCAATTGCTACTTCTTCAATTTCCGGAGATGCGCTGGTTGTTGTTAATCAGGTTGGTGTTGTATATTCTGTAACTAATACTACGGGTTATTCTTATACCTGGTCATTTCCCTCCGGAGGTGGATCTGTTACTACAGGTCAGGGCACCAACACTGTTACTGTAACCTGGGGCGCTACATCGGGTACTTATCCTATCAGAGTTGATGCAACAAGGCTTTGTGGTTCGTCAGATTTTCAAACTTTATCTGTTTCTGTAAGTCCAATAATTATTAGTTTAGCATCGGGAAATTGGAATAATGCAGCTATCTGGCTTGGTGGAGTTGTTCCTTCTGCTGGTTCTTTTGTTGAAATTTCAGCAGGGCATACTGTAACAATAAATCTGACAGCCAGTTGTTACCAGTTTGCTATCAAAGGAAATGCAGAATGGTCTACAAATCCGTCAAAAACTCTAAACGTTGGAAATGGTGGGATAATTATTTATTCGACGGGCAATGTAACAGGAGCCAATGCAGGTGTTTTAACTACTACAGGGGGAATAACAGGAAGTAGTAATCCGAACATCTCCAGTACTCTTGTAGACATTCAAGTTGTAACAGTGGCAGGTCAGTCAATTACTGCTACAGGATCTTTTAATACATTAACCATAAATGCAAACGCAACAAATACCGGCACTATTAAAATTGCTGGAGGAGGTACGCTCGCGGGTTCTGCAACACTTACACAAGGCGAAAATTCAACACTGACTTTAGAGGGAGCGAATTTTACATTAACAAACCTCAATGCGGCTGCAAATGGGAATACTGTTGTTTATGGGGCTAACGCGGCGCAAGCTGTTCGGACAGGTACGTATCATAATTTAACAGTTTCAACAACTGGTTCTGCAAATACAAAAACATTTGCGGGTGCTATTGTTGTGAATGGAAATATAAATATTTCGGGTGTTACTCTTGATGTAAGTGCCAGTAATTATGCAATTGATGTTAAAGGAAATTGGACAAATACTGGAACTTTTACTCCGCGTGGAGGTTCTGTTACTTTTAGCGGGAATTCTGATCAGGCGATAACGAATACAACTGGTGAAGTATTTAATAATTTGAATATGTCCGGCAGCGGAGCAAAAAACCTTACGAATCCGATTACAATTAATTTTGATTTTTATTTAAGTTCGACATTAAATGCAGGGGCTAATAATGTCTCTATTCGGGGAAACTGGAATAATACCGGATATTATTACTGCGATAACAATACTGTTACTTTTACGAATGCAACAACTTTAATGGGTACTGCTGTTAATGTTTTTCAAAATGTTGTAATTTCCGGATCTTTAACCGGACATTCCAATAATTTTTATGTTACAGGAAACTGGACTAATAATGGAGTATTTAATCATAATGGAGGTATTGTTATTTTTAATGGAAATGCTGCTCAAGCTATTTCAGGAACAGCAAATACAACATTTTATAGTTTAACAGTTAACAATTCATCAGGTGTTTCATTAAGTAATCCGATAACTGTTGAAAATAATTTTTTAATTGAAGGGGGTGCCTTCTCTAATTCTTCCAATAATGTTACAATTAGCGGTGATCTAACAAATAATGCCAGCATCAATTCTGGTTCTGGTACATTTACGTTTAATGGTACAAGTAAATACTTGAGAGGTACATCGCCAATAAACCTTACGAATGTAGTAGTAAACGGAACATATATTTTTGACTGTGACGAACCTTCAACATTCGGAGCTTTGACTGTGAATGCCACTAAATCATTAAATATTGCAAAAGACAGAGGTCTATCTGTTTCTTCATCTCTTTCAAATGCCGGGTCTATGCTTGTTGATGCTGGTCCAAACGGTCATTCTGGTTCCCTTATCACTACAAATACGATGACAAATACGGGCGCCTGCACATTTAAAACGTCCATAGCAAAAAATATGTGGCATGGTCTTACTTCTCCTGTAAGCAATGATGATGTACAAACTGTATTTTCTGATATTGGAAGCCATAATAATAATTGCTATATTTATAATGAAGCTTCAACCGGAACTGATTATTGGGTGCAGACAACAACAGGTGCATTAACTCCCGGAAAAGGATTTTATGTCTATTACTTTAGTAATAAATACAAAACATATACAGCAACTTCCGGGGAAGTGTATAATTCGGGTAATTATATTATTCCTGTTACATACAGTGATCCAGGAAGAAAAGGTTGGAATTTTATTGGCAATCCTTTTCCTTCTGCTATTGATTGGGATGACGAGGCAAATGTTATTCTAAATAATGTTAACAGTGCTATGTATATTAAAAATGGAAGCGCTTGGGAGTCATATACAAGAGGACTGGGAGAAAGCGGCGATGGTTTTATTTATCCGGGACAGGGATTTTTTGTTGTTGCTACTGCAAATGGAAGTGTAACCATTAACAATGCATCAAGAGTTCATGCTACAACAGGAAACCTGAAAAATCTTAAAAGTAAAAAAGCCGCAAAAAGTACTACCCAACCTGTAATTCGTTTGGATTTATCTAACGACAGTACTCTTAATAAAACATTTTTTCGTTTTATGTCAGAAGCAACTTCTGCTTTTGATGGAAGTTATGATGCATATAAGATTTTTTCTGAAGACGAAAATTATAATGAAATTTATTCTCTTTCATCAACAAATGATACACTTTCTATTAATACGCTTCCTGTTTTATCATCATCAACAATTATTCCTGTTGGAATAAAAATTCGCAAGCCTGGCGTATATTTTATCAATGCATCCAGAATTATGCATTTTCCGGATTCTCTTGATGTATTTCTTCATGATACACAATTGCAATTAATGATCAACCTTAAAACCGATTCTTCATACACTTTTTATAGTGATGTTGTAAATACAAACTCTCGTTTTCGCTTAGTATTCTCTGCGTCTTCTACAAATATTGCAGAAGAAATCAGCGACAAATTCAGTATAACGCAACCTTACTTTAATGGTGATGAAATTTGGATTTTAATAAATTATTGCAATTGTAATGCAATTAATGTTGAACTTTTTGATATTACCGGAAAATTAATTTTTACAAATAAATATCCGATAGGAAGCGCCAGCGATTTGATTTCTATTAAATATCATAATATACAAAGTGGCTACTACTTAATAAAATTAGATAATAGTAAAGAAACCATTGTCCGCAAGCTGTTATACATTTCGAAATAATTTAATCAGGGTTTTTCTAAAATTTGTTGTTAACCTATTACGCAAAATGTTTTTTTATACATAAGTCGGTGGCTGAGCCTGTCCCGACTTTTTTTTTATAAATTATTCAGTCAGACTACATTTTTTATTTTTTGTATTTATTTTAATTTTGTATATTGCAAAACACTAAAAATTGTTTTTGCAATGAGTGAAAAAATAAAATATACGCTAGAGTATAATATTAAAACTTCGACAAAAGTTTTATACGAGCGCTTAAGCACTCCCTCTGGGCTATCGGAATGGTTTGCTGAGGATGTTAATATTAATAAAAATATATATACTTTTATTTGGGATGGCTCGCAGGAACACGCGGAACTAATTACAAAAAAAGCTGAGAAATATGTTAAATTTCGCTGGGTAGACGATATCCCAAAATATTATTTTGAGTTTAAAATTGATATTGATGATTTAACCGGAGGATTAGCATTAAATATAACAGATTTCGACTTTGAAGAAGATCTTGAAGAAGCTAAAGAAATGTGGGATTACCATGTGAATGACCTGAAACACGCGTTGGGAATTATCTGATTTAATATAAAATGAAATATATTTATTTATTATTACTTGGTTTTTATACAGCTTCTGTATTCGCGCAAATGCACAAATACGTTAGCATACAGCAGCCTGCGGCTCTGGTTGTGAGTGCCGGAGATGATAAAATTGTTGCTCCGAATCAAAGCATTTTGCTTGGTGGAACTCCTACTGCTCAATTTGGGAATGCTGGTTATTCGTATCTCTGGCAACCTGCGACTGGACTTTCTGATATTACTTTTTCTAATCCTACGGCTACGATTCAAACAACAACCGTTTACACTGTTTTGGTTACAGATGCAAATAATTGTACCAGCACTGATACAATAAGGGTTACGGTTGATGCTTCGGGTGTAGCAGAATTGCTTACTCCTGCTGATATAAAAATTTATCAGGATATTTCAGGTAAAATTTTACACGTTGAATTTGAAAAACAATCTGAAATTATTGATGGAAAAATTGCTATTTATAATTTACTCGGGCAGGAATTGCAACGCAAAAATATTTTAAAAACCGGATTGAAAACCTCTGTCTCTTTTGACATTTCATCTTATTCAAAAGGAGTTTATGTAATAAAAGTCGGTGGACAAAATATGGATGTTACGAAGAAGTTTTCTTTAATGAATTAAGTGTATGACGAATTTAAAGTATATATTTTCAATATTTTTTTCTGCATTTTTTCTGACAGTTTTCTCTCAGACTTTAAAATGCGATTCAGTTGTATTATACCTTGAAGGTTATCAGGGTGGAACTATCCAATGGCAATCATCTGCAGACGGAACTACATGGACAGATGTAAGTGGCGAAGATACTGTCAATATTACCGTTCCTTATTCAAATACCTTAACCTATCGCGCTGTTGTAATTGATGGATCATGCGACCCTGTAATTTCTTCGCCCATTTCAAATTTTACGCCTCCTGCGTTTACACAACCGGAAATAGATACCATTAATAATGGTGATGAAAATACTTTTATGCGGGTAATGAATATTTATCTGCAACCGGATTCTGCAATTCTTCGTTCGGTTTCTTTACCCATTATGCCTTGCGATACAACAACATTAACACATCTGATGAACCGCATGTATAAAACTGTACGCAATCCTGCTCATCCGGGTGTCGGTATTGCTGCGCCTCAGGTTGGTATTAACCGCCGCGCATTCTGGATTCAGCGTTATGATAAACTCCCGGCAAATAATCCTCCTTTTGAATTTTATATCAACCCACGTATTATTGCTCACTCTGATACAACTTTTCTTGATCCGGATGGTTGTCTTTCTGTTCCCACAGGCTCGGGGTATCCTGTTTTAGTTACAAAAACCTATCGCTGGATTTGGGTACTTGTAGAATATAATTTAATTGACGGGACTTTTATTTGCGAAAAGATTGTGCATCCTTATACTTCTCACATTTTTCAACACGAATACGATCATTTAGACGGTACCATGTATTTCGACCACTCCGGCTCAAAAAATCTTCGGATTGTTGTTCATGGATATACAGAAACCGTAAAATAAAACACCGATCCTTTCCCTTCTTCTGAATCAACCCATATTTTGCCATCCATCAATTCGACAAGTTGTTGGCAAATTGCAAGCCCAAGACCTGTGCCTCCGAATTTTTTTGTAAAAGAATTGTCTGCCTGCACAAACCTCTGAAAAATTTGCTCTTTTTTATCCTGAGATATTCCGATGCCGGTATCTCTTACATAAAATTGCAATGTTGTGTTATCATATTGAATGCAGCCTACTTCAATACTTCCCTGATTTGTGAATTTGATTGCATTTCCAATAAGGTTTGTTAATATTTGTCTGAGCCGGAGTTCATCAACCATTCTTTTGGGGGTTTCTTCTTCAAGCATTTGTGTAAGGAGAATTTGAACATCTTTATTGATTTTTCCTTTTATAATTCCTTCAAAGGAAACATGAATTTCTTTTAAAAGAATGTTGATGTCAACAAGACTTTTATCAATAATAAGTTGGCCTGCTTCTATTTTTGATATGTCAATAATATCATTAATAAGATCAAGTAAATGGTCTCCGCAGTTTTTTATGATTTCAATATACTCCTCTCTTTCTTCTGATGTGAGAGTAGGGTCTTTTAATAAATCAGAAAAACCCAGCATTCCATTAAGGGGTGTTCTTATTTCATGACTCATATTTGCAAGGAATGCTGTTTTCAAACGATCGGCTTCTTCTGCTTTTTGCTTTGCGCTTAATAATTCGGTTTTCGCTTTTTTGTGTTCTGTAATTTCATAAATTAATTCGTGGTTCACATTTGTAAGATCGTAAGTTCTTTCTATTACTCGCTTTTCAAGTTCGTCGTGCGCATTTTTTAAGTCAGTTTGTGCTGTTTTTCTTTCAAAAATTTCTTCTTCAAGCTGTTTTTTTTGCCGTATGTCATGACCAACAATTACAGTTCCAATAATGTCTCCGGTGTTATCATGAATAGTTGAGAATGATAATTCGACAGGAATATTTATACCTGATACTGGTATCAATGTAAAATCAGCAACAGGTTTTTGATGTTGGATTTTTTCCAGAATAAGTTCTTCTATTATTTTTTCTTTTTCTTTAAAAAAGTAATCTATGCTTTTCCCGACAATATATTCGTCTTCTGTTTCGAGTATATCTTCAGTGAATTTATTTACTCTGATTATTTTATCATGTGAATCTACAAAGAAAAGAAGTTCTTTCATGTTAGAAACGATTTCATTCGCGGCAACTTTTGGAGTGAGTACCATGAGGCGGTATTTCATTATTGAATAACCAACACCTCCAACCCAAAAAATCGATATAATATGAGCGACATTAGGAATATCTCCCAGATTAAAAATCGGAGCAATAAAATTGGTTGAATAACCTCCGATAATAGATATTCCAAGCGTTATTAAAAAGATTTTTGATTGAATTTTTACTCTTTTACTGTTCTCCTTTTTTCGCCAGTCAAAAATCATCCAAACAGAAAGGAGAACTGATATTATCATGAAAATATTAAATGCCCAGTACCAGAGCGATGAAGTGTTTTCCTTAAAAGGAATCCATGTGAAGTTATTATAATACCAGTCGCTTGTTAAGAGGTGTGAAGTAAACGATTTATAGATGAAAACTATAGATAAAATAACGAAAAGCCATACAATAATTTTAATGATTAATGCATTTTGTTTTGTGAGTTTTGAGTAAAAGAATACTAGAAGCGCAGGAAAGGAAGTCCAGCCGATAGAGGCTATTCTGTCCCAATAAAAAACAGATTCTTTATACTCTGCCTGATAAAGAAAAATATACGCATACGACCAGATTGAAATTGCTAATGTAAAATAAAAAAAAGATCGGTTGATGTGAGATCTGAAATTTTGCCCCAGCACAAATATCCCTGCTCCAAAATATAGGATAAAAACAATAAATGATAATAAGGACAGAATGTGCATTGTTTTAAATTCTGATTAAGAATCAGATTATTGGTTTGTTTATTATGCAATGTTAATTAAGTTTTTTAAATATCAAATAAAACATAACATAATTTATAAATGATTCTTATTTTTGTGAAAAACGGAAGCAAATGAAGTCTCTTTTATTAATTACATTTTTCTTTTTATTATTAATTTCCTGTAAAAAGTATCCGATAGGGCCTCAGCCTGTGAATCCTCAAAACCCCGTTACTATTACAAAAACGAATAAAGCATTTATTATATGCGAAGGAAATTATAATTGGGGTAATGCGTCTCTTTCTGTGTATAATATCGCTGAAAAACAAATTGCAAATAATGTTTTTCAGAATGTAAACCAATCGGCTTTGGGAGATGTTGCACAGTCTTTTTCTTTGATAGATTCCACCGGTTTCATTGTTGTGAATAATTCGTCGAAAATTGAAGTGATAAATACAAATTCTTTTAAAGTTATTTCATCAATTACAGGATTGAATTCACCGCGCTACATGACTTTTTTTAATGAAGAAAAAGCATTCGTCAGCAGTTTGTATGGAAATAAATTGTATATTGTAAACCCTAAAACATTTTTAAAAACTGGAGAAATACAGACAGGTTGCTCCACTGAAAAAATGCTGGTTTATTATGAAAGAATTTTTATTTGTAACTGGAGTGGAGGAAATAAAGTTTTGGTAATAAACGGAAATATCGATCAGATTATTCACACAATAAATGTTGTGAAAGAGCCAAACAGCATAGTCCTTGATAAAAATAATAAGATTTGGATTTTATGCAGCGGAGGTTTTCAACATGAAGAAAATGCAGCTTTGTTAAGAATAAATCCAGATACGTATGAAATTGAAACGAGTATGTCTTTTCAGAATTTGAATTCTTATCCTGTAAAATTGAGCATCAATAAAACAAAAGATACACTTTATTATTTGAATCAACACGTGTTTCAAATGTCAATTAATGAAAATGGGCTTCCCGCATCGGAGCTTATATCCGGAACAGGAAAAATATTTTATGGGTTAAACGTAAGTCCTGAATCGGAGATTTTTGTAAGCGATGCAGCCGACTATGTGCAACCCGGAACTGTTTTTCGGTATAATGCAAATGGAGTATTAATTGATTCTTTTAATACTGGCGTTAATCCTGGTGAAATTGTATTTGCCGGATCTGTGCCGATTGGAATGTAGATACCATTGGTTGGTATTGTAAATGCGTTGCACTTGTGCTGAGCGGAGTCGAAGCATGCAACGCATCTACATTACCAAACCATTATTATATAATCACAAAAACCCCAACATTATGACCATTAAAAAGACACAAACCCCAAAAATTATTCAGGAAGACCCTCAGGAACTTTTTGAAGATGAATTAGACATTGCGTTAATGTACATTTGTGAAATTTATGAAAAGTACAGCAAGGCTTTTGATTCTTATACTGATTATGAAGGAGAATACGAGAACGGTCCTTCTTTTAATATCTCAGTTAATACAGATAAAAAAGGAAAACTGCTAAGTACAGATATTCATCTTGAGTTTAAAAATCTGAAAAAGTTTGTTGCCGGAATTAAAGCCTAACCTGCAACCTGGGTTTCGACTCCCTGCCTACCGGACAGGCAGGCGCTTAACCCCCGGTTACCCTACAACCTGCAACAACCTTTTATAAAATCATATCATTTACTAACATTTCTCACTTCAAATAATAGAATAAGAGATGTTTTGCTAACAGATGCCTGTGCGATGGATTGGCCAAACAGCGGGCAATGA
>MEOG01000100.1 GCA_001769125.1 Bacteroidetes bacterium GWF2_35_48
CTCGTTTTTTTCTCGAAGATAAAATATTACTTTTTAGAAGAATACTCTGAATGTCCCTTTTTATCAACAAAAGATAGTTTATGGACAGACACTAAGTAGTGTCAGCAAGGAGAGTCAATAACATTCAAGCTATTCAGCATCCCTTCCCACGGTGTAGTTTCTCCATTTTTCAATTACCTTTTGCATATCATCAGGTAATTCAGATTGAAATTCCATATATTTTCCAGTGGTAGGATGAACAAAGCCGAGGGAGCGGGCATGCAGCGCATGGCGCGGTAGAAGCGCGAAGCAATTTTGTATGAATTGCTTGTATTTTGTAAATGTGGTTCCTTTTAGAATTTTATTTCCTCCGTAGGTGTCGTCATTAAAAAGGGGGTGACCTATATGCTGAAAATGCACGCGTATCTGATGTGTACGACCGGTTTCTAGGCGGCACTCAACAAGAGAAACGTAACCAAAACGCTCAAGAACTTTGTAATGCGTTACAGCGTGTTTTCCATAATCTCCTTCCGGAAATACAGTACGCACCCTGCGGTCTGAAAAGCTGCGCCCAATATGCCCCGTAATAGTTCCCTCATCGGGTTTTACATCTCCCCAGCATAAAGCTATATAACGCCGAAACGTAGTTTTCTGAAAAAACTGTAATGCAAGTTTGCTGAGCGCAAGTTCATTTTTCGCAACAACAATGAGACCTGTCGTATTTTTATCAATGCGGTGTACGAGTCCCGGTCTGAGTTCTCCGGTTTTAAAAAGCGGCAACTCTCTAAAATGATATGCCAACGCATTTACTAATGTCCCTGTATAATTGCCATATCCGGGATGCACCACCATCTCAGACGTTTTATTTACGATTACAAGATCGTCGTCTTCATAAATAATTTCAACAGAAATATCCTGAGGAATTAATTCAATTTCGCGCTTTGGATGCGGAAGAAGAATTGTAATTAAATCGGATGGTTTAACCCTGTAATTAGATTTTACAGGAACATCATTAACCCTAATACAACCTGCCTCTGCAGCATTCTGCACCTTATTCCGGGAAATTCCTTCAATACGGTTGGTAAGAAATTTATCAATACGTAGCAGGGACTGACCTTTGTCCACATCGAAACGGTAATGCTCGAATAAATCATTTTGCCCCGTACTTTCGTCGAGTTCATCAATGTCTTCGTCTGCTGGAGTATCTGTCATTTTTAGCTACGTAATATTTTGAGGTGTTTGATATATTTTGTTGATTTTGTCATAAAATTTGCAAGGTATAATCACATAAGATATTTTACTACACAAACGAGCAAATTTTTTGCCAAAATCATTTTATTGCCATTTGTATTAACCCCGAGCTTAGCTCGGGGTTATCAATATTCGATTCCTCTGGAGTCAGCAAATAGATATAAAAAGCGATATTAATAAAAATCACGCAACGCCTCAAAAAATTATTACGCGTAATAATTTTAATTTCTGTTTACCTGACAATCAAAATTTTTCTTGAATATTTCGATCTACCGGGAGTGATGATTGTAACAAAATAAAAGCCCGCGGGCAGCGATGATACATCAATTTGCTCCGGCAGCTGATTTTGAGAAACAACTGTTTTTCCGCAAATATCTGAAATAAACATTGACGACTGCATTAAATTCAGTTCAGGAGGATAATTAAAATACAGTGTAGCGCAGGCAGGATTGGGGTAAACCTGAAAATGTTCCGTTTTCAATTCTGAAATAGTCAGAGGAAGCTCCTTTCCGAAAAGAGGCCGCATCATCAGTGCTCCCTGAATGCTTGATTGTTGCCATACGCCGGTAGTGTTGTAATACAAATTATTTTGCGAGCTTCGGTTTTTATCAAGCCCTATATTCAGGTTATCGGTAGTTGTCATAATTATTCCTAAGAAAAAATTTCCTGTTGGAATAATTATAGGATTTGTAAATGTAAATTGTGTAAATTCATTAATTTCATTACTGTATTGAACTCTTTCGCCAATTTGTGTATAAAGCGTATCTCCCGGCATTCCTCCGTTTTCACTCCACACGGCAATGGTAAAATATTTCCCGCTTGTAAAATTTCCATAAACATGATTAAAAAATATACTGATGCCGCGTAAAGTATCTTCTTTATAGTTATTAAATTTATAGGCAAGTTTTGAACCTTGGGCTCCCTGTCCGCTTAAACCGTATTTTCTTTCAGCAGAGCCATCATCGTAAGCATAATAGTTAGAAAATTTCTGTTGAAAACGTGTAGTATCATTCCAACGCATATATTGAGCAATATTTGTACTGTCATTTATTTTCAGGTAGGCTTTCATTTCAAAATTTGCAGAATCTTGCATCATAGATGAGAATGGATATGAAAAAGTAATTTGTACATCAAAAAGAGTATTAGCTTCGGCATTTAAACTATTTTCTAAAGTATCGGGTACAGTAATTCCTGACGGATCTGTAAAATCCAAACATCTGTCAACATTCCAGCCTACTGTTTGGCCAATGTTTCTATATACATAGATTAAATGTGAAGATAAAATACTAGTACCTACAGCTTGATAATGTGTCCAAGGCATAGCATCATAAAATTTCAGAGCAGATCGTATCGGATATACAAAGCCAATATCTTCGGTAATGGTATCTCCCATGAAACGGTTTGTATCTAGATATACGTAATCAATATGCCACTGGTCGAAATTACTTAACCAGCTTGGTTCGCTCTGTCCGCCATAACTGAAATAATTTTTAAAACGGAAACGAAATCCGTTTTGCAAGAAAATTGTGTCTGTAATGGGTTTCATTACCAAACGAAAAACACTCCCCGTTGTGTCAGAGGAACTCCAGTACCAGTGCCATTGCTGTGTTACAGGAGAAAACAGCTCAAGAACAAGCGAATCTTCTTCTTCAATGGAATGACCAAGACCTTTTGACTGATAATAAAAGCTGATATAAACCGAGTCGGAAGGCAGATAATTCAATTTTATTGGTTGGGATGTAAGATAATCTGCAACAAGCGCAGAGCCTGGTACAAGATGCGGATACAGACTGCCTAAGGGATCCAGCCCATCGAATGTTGCTACACCAATAGAGGGAGGATCAATAGGGTATTGTGTATTAATAAATACCGAATCATTCGACCACAGATTCAAATCAGGGTAAATTCCGGGTTTAGAAAAATCATCAAAAAATGGAAGCGACAAAGTATCGCTCATCGCTTGCTTTTTCAGTACAGAAGAAGCGTTTTCTCTGATATACTTTTTTATTACAGGATTATAATCCAAATCAGACTCATACTCTTGACCGAAAGCAAGCAGAGAAGACCAGAAAATAAAAAACAGAACAGAAATACTATAAATTTTCTTCATCAGGTTCGTTTGTTTGTTTGTTAAGGGAATCAGCTTTTTCCTCAGGGTCGCCTTTACCTAATACAAGGTCAATACGAGAACCCTTTTCAATGATGCTGCCTTCAGAGATTTTTTTCCCTTTATACGATTGTTTCAAAACATTATTCCTTGCAATATCCGGTACATATTTGCATTTGCCGACTTTCAATCCATAAGTTTCAAGGACAGCCTGCGCCTGCCTCAATGAAACGCCAACAATGTCGGGCATTTTAACGCGTTCTGGAAACATGGAATTTACGGTAACAAAAATCAGGCGTCCGCTTTTAACATGAAAATCAGCGGGCGGATTCTGGTCAACAATCATTCCTTTTGGTTTATCAGACAGATATACAGAGTCGGTTATAACACAAGTCATTTTCAGATCATCAAGAATTTTAACAGCTTCATTGTACGTGATGCCATTCAGATTGGGCACAGGAATTGCTTCTCCATGCCGCGTATAAATATCAACAAAAAACAAGGAACCCCAAAGCAAAACATTTCCCAAAATAAGTGAGATAATGAAATGCTTTAAAAACTGCTTGCTGAAAATAAATTGTTTAAGGCTCATGTTTTTTTTACTGTTATTTACTGATGTTACGCAAAATGTTCTTATTATTCATTTGTTGGAAGCCGGAAGTTGCTTTGTTCACAGTCTACAGTCTACAGTCTACAGTCTACAGTCATGCCGACTGCTGACTGCTGACTACTGACTGCTGACTACTGACTACCTGACTACTGACTACCTGACTACCTGACTATTTCGACATCCGACCTTTCGACCTCCCCGCAATTTGCGTATCATCTTTATAAAAAATACAAAATTAATAAACGAGGCTTACAAAATAAAATTATAAACGATTAATTAAAAAAAAACCTATGATGTTGCAAGTTACAGGTTAAAAGTAATTGAGCTGTTCGACAAACTTAATTCGACCACTGCTATGAAGGCAAACAGGCTCGCTTCGACCAACTCATCGCATAGCAGCACATTGCACTATATCACTTGTCGAAATTACCTTGCACTCTTCAAATACAAATTCAAAACTATAACAAATTTCATAAATCATATAGGACTATCGTCTATCCATAAACTCAGTGTTTGGTTCAGAATGTTCGAGTTCAAGGTGATACATTGAGCTTGCCGAAATGCTTGCGAAATAATAAAAATTAGGAGTTTACTGATGTAAATGACTTATTTTTATGATGAGCATAACGCAGAAACTTGCCTGCAAGCAAGCAGGTCGGACATTATGGACAAACACTTCTAATTGAATTTTCTTTTTACAACATCCAAAAAACCAAGAGTAGTTTCATCTTCCTCATTCCATTTAAACTGATTTTTCAGGAATTCGCTTGCCTCGGCAAAACTACTGCATTTATTTAAGAAAGTTACCGTTTCTGAAAACATTTCAGGGTTTTTATCAAATAATTTATTTATAAATAATAATTTATCGGCCAGACCAATTTCCTGCGAGATGTCAGAAATTGATTTTTGCTGAAGCTTTGTTGCAAAATCCTGCTTAACATCTGATTTTGAAAGCACATCTATCAGTGCTTCTTTCTTAACTTCTTCAGCAGTTTTTTCCTGTTTAACAATTTCTGTTTTTTCAACAATTATTTTATTTTCATTTTCTTCTTTAACCGGAGCTATAATTTCTGCAACAGGTTCAAAAATTATTTCAGGAGCTACTTTTTCTTCAATAACAATTGGCGTTTCATTAATTATTGCGACTTGTTCTTCTTCAATTATTATATCTTCCTGTGCCTGCTTTTCTTCTTTCTTTTTTGACTTTGAAAAAATCTGCTTCAACTTGCTTTTATTTTCCTTTTCAGAAGATTCTGCAATAATCTCAGACACATCCATAGTTTTTTTATTGATGTTATTAAGTTGAATAAAATAATCATACAATTCGCGGATTTTTTCAAGCCCAAGATCAATTTCAATCTGAGGGATTTCCTTTGCGTTTTCTACTTGTTGTATCCTTTTCCACAGGATATTGAATTCATCGTGTTTCTTTTGAATTTCTTCTTTCATTTTTACTCTGTCCATCCGGAAAAACAATTTATGTTAATAATTTGATAAATGAAAAATCATTGTATAAAACGCAAAACCTGTTTTTTTGTTATTTTTGCTTAATGTTCTTTTTTAAGGTTTTCTTTTTCGGCGGATTATTCAATCATTGGATTTCTGTTTAGGTTTTAAACATAGTAGATTCTCCCACTCTAACTCCTACTCCTAAATCCTAAATCCATAATTTACTTATCCTCCCTAAAGAACCGCTATAAAAGTACATATTGAAATTTAAAATACAAATTTGAGTCTTCTCCGAAAAGTCTTTTTTTGCCACAAAGACTCAAAGACCCTAAGTTTCACAAAGGCTATGTGTATGAATATCATAATTTTGTGTTTCTTTGAGTCTTCGTGCCTTAGTGGCTGATTTTAATATGTGCTTTTCGGAGTGAATACAAATTTAGATACTTTGTAAAACAAATAGCAAGAATGTTTTTAGAAAAAAAAGTAGACGGTACAAACAGAAAGGGCTGGGTGGAAGTAATCGTGGGCTCTATGTTTTCAGGCAAAACCGAAGAATTAATCCGACGTTTGAAACGTGCAAAAATAGCGCAACAGCGGGTTGAAATATTTAAACCAACCATTGATGTTCGTTATTCAGAAGAACAGGTTGTTTCCCATGATTCCAATGCAATTCATTCAACTCCGGTTTCCAATTCCGCAGAAATTTTATTGCTGGCAAACGACGTGGATGTAGTGGGAATAGATGAAGCGCAATTTTTTGACAACGGATTAGCAGATGTATGCAATACTCTTGCGAATAATGGGATTCGTGTAATTGCAGCGGGTCTTGATATGGATTTCAGAGGCAAGCCTTTTGGACCGATCCCCTCGTTAATGGCTACGGCAGAATATGTTTCAAAAGTACACGCAATATGCATGCATTGTGGCGAACTTGCTCAGTTTTCATACAGAAAATCCAAAGCGGAAAACATAGTGTTGCTTGGGGAGAAAGATGTGTACGAGCCATTATGCAGAAGATGCTTTAATGCACAAAATCCGTGATATTATGTGCGGAAGATTCAAATTAACAAAAAAGCAGCAGGAAGTAGTTGACCGCTACAATGCAGAAGTAGAAAGGCTTTTTGAAGAAATGTACAATGCTTCTCCAACACAAAATCTGCCGGTTGTTACTAATGAAAAACCAGATAAAATTCAATTTTTCAGATGGGGACTGATACCTTACTGGGCAAAAGAAATTGCTATAGGAAATAAAATGTTCAATGCCCGCGCAGAAACCATTCGAGAAAAACCTTCTTTCAAAATTCCTTTTCAACGAAGGCGCTGCCTTGTTCCTGCAGATGGTTTTTATGAATGGAAAAAATTAGCGGAAGGGAAAAAGCAGCCTTATGTTATAACTTTAAAATCGGATGCTCTTTTTTCTTTTGCCGGATTATGGGATGTATGGAAAAACCCAGATGGAGATTCCATCAATTCCTTTACCATTATTACCACTACGCCCAATAGTTTAATGACAGATATTCATGACCGGATGCCGGTAATTCTCAAAAGAGAAGATGAAAAAATATGGTTAGATAAAAACACGAAAACAGAAGATGTTTTTTCACTACTCAAACCATTCAACGCCGAAGAAATGAAAGTTGAAATGATATCGAAAGTTGGCTAAACTTTTGCTCCGATTATCAGCACATCATCTACCTGTTCATTTTCTCCCATCCATGTGTTGAAAGCATTTTCAAGGATTTCTTTTTGCCTGCTCAAATTTTCACTGTTTGCAGAAAATAAAAGTTCTTTAAATCGTTTTGTCATAAGTTTTTTACCTTCATTACCACCAAACTGATCGGCATATCCATCCGAAAAAATATAAAAACTATCTTTTTTTTGTAATAAAAATTCATGCGTTTCAAAAAGTTGATCATTGCTTGTAAAGCCGGCAATTGCTGCTTTGGTTGGTTTGATTTCCTGAAATTTTCCATCCATAAATAACCAAAGAGGACGATTGGCGCCTGTATATAATAATTTTAATGTAACAGGGTTGAAAGAGCAAAGTGCTACATCCATTCCATCCCGTGTAGAATTATCATCGGCAGTCTGATGCAATGCTTTTTTTATTTCCCGATTCACTGCAGGAAGCAAATCATTAAAATTATCACACATATCAACACAAGTATGCAATACTTGCATCCCGATTATACTCATAAAAGCCCCGGGAACTCCATGTCCGGTACAATCTGCTGCTACAAATAAAATTTCATTTTGCCCATTTTTCGAAAAACTATATACCCAGTAAAAATCACCGGAAACAATATCTTTTGGGTTATATAAAACAAATGATTCCCGAAAAAACCTGTTTAAAATAGTAACATCGGGAAGTAAGGCAGACTGAATGCGTAAAGCATATTGAATGCTTTGAGTTGTTTCAAGACTTTTGTGTTCAATTATTTTGCTTTTCGCTTCAATCATATCGCGTTGTGTGGAAATCTCTTCATTTTGTTGCAAAATTTCAGCATTGGCTTCTTTTATTTCATCGTAAGCTGCATTCAATTGTGAATTTGCAATAACACTTTCGATAATTTTATTGCCGGCCCAGAAATAAAAAAAAGAAAAATTTAATATCATGATTGTTGTAAAAATACCCATCATAAAAAAATATCCTGCATAAGAATAAACCAATACATTCCCGATTACAGCTATTGCAGACGAGAAAAATATTATTTTTTTATATCCTCTGTATAAACTTAATGTATGAAAAAACAAAAATGCAAAAGACATTGTGAGTAAAAATTCTTTTTGGGTTATCGGATATGGAAATTTATCAAATCCCATTATAATCAGCGTATAAATTGTACAGCCTAATAAATCTGCTAATACAGTATAATACTTAACCCAAGGCCTATATTTGTTACCGGATGCAAGCTTATGAATGTAAATAAACCCTGCCAATGGAAAAAGGTACGATAGCAATTCAATCGCTGCCTCTCTTGAAAAAAGGCGATCCATAAAAATGAAAATAAAAACATCAAAAGCCAGAAGGGCTGCAAAAAAAATAATCCGAAACCGATTTATCAATAATTCGATACGCATTTCCCGATTCTGAAGAATCTTATGAATGGCGTCATTAGAAGGTAAGTTAGATTTCAAAAAATTCATAAAATTATTTTTAAAATTGGTTACGTAGAAAATTATACTATTTGCATTTATTTTTTCTTTTTAAATACTTTTGAAAATAAAACAATACAAGTAAAAATATCAATAATGATGTAAAAGCAAACAGAAATTTGATTGCAGTCATTTTCTCTGATATTTCCCCGATGTTTTTATTTAAGCCTGCTATTTCTTTCTCATGTTTTGATTTCTCAAGTTTGATATTCTCGTTATACTGTGAGCTGAAAATGCTATCGTGTAACTTTATATATTCCGCCTGATAATTGTAGGCATTCCGGTAATCCTCCGTTTGAGTATAATTTTCAATAATACTTTCATAAAGGTCATGAATTTCATCCAGCGCATCTAAACCGGTTGCATTATCCAGAGCCTTTTCCAGATACGTCGCAGCTTCTTTATTTTTTTTCATTTTCATGCATGTCTCCCCCATATTTCTGTATGACAAATACAACAAAACCTTATCTTGTTTTTCTTCAGCAATTACAATCGCCTCATTAAACATTTTTAACGCTTTATCAAAATCAGAAAAATGAGTAAAAATAATTCCGATATTTACCAAACAACGTACAGTGCCCGGCTTATCTTTGATTTTCCGTTTTATTTTCAACGAATGCTTATAAAAATCTAAAGCTTTCGTGTAATTCTTTTGCTCCTCATAAATAGTACCCACGTTATTCAGGCAATACGCTCTGCCCCTCTGGTCTTCAAGCTGATCGAACAATTCAAGCGCATCAAGAAAATAATTAAGCGCATGTTCCAGATCTGTTGCTTCATAATAAAGATTTCCAATATTTACAAGCGTCATTGCTGCTCCTTTTTTATTCCCGGTTTCTTTTTTTATCTGAAGAGATTTTTCATAATAATCGAGCGCTTTGCTCATTTTTCCCTGAAGCTGATAATAGTATCCGATATTATTTAAAAACCGTGAAACACTTTTATCACGTTTTTTTTCTTTAGAAAAAGTAAGTCCCTTTTCTGCGTAACCCAATGCTTTTTGCGGCTCTGTATGAATATAGGCTAAAAATAAATCGCCATAAGCGCCTATCACTCCCGTATCTGTTGCAGCTTTTAAAACAACCCGATCAAGACTGTCAACAAAATTTTTATCCTGAGCTTTAGTCATAATAATTGTTATCCCGATTATGAGTGTCAGAAAAATTTTCAGATAATGTGTATGTATATTCAATTTCTTTTTAGTTTTGAAAAATTCAGGTTTTAAAATTAGAAATATTTTATAATTTTCAGATTATTTTTCATGACAGAGATACACATCAGACAAGCCAGATTGGCAGACGAAGAAAAAATTATTGCATTCCAGCTCGCTATGGCAGCAGAAACCGAAGGATTGGAACTTAATCTTGATATCCTAAAAAAAGGTGTTAATTCTATTTTTACAGACGCAACAAAGGGGATTTATTATGTGGCTGAAATAAATGAAGAAGTTGTGGGATCAATGCTTGTAACCTATGAATGGAGCGACTGGAGAAATGGGCTGGTGCTTTGGTTTCAGTCGGTATATATTCTTCCTGAACACCGGGGTAAAGGTATTTTCAGAAAAATGTATGACTTTTTAAAAGAAAAAGTCCTTACAGATGAACACCTGAAAGGACTTCGTCTTTATGTTGATAAAAGAAATGTTAACGCACAGAAAGTATACACATCGCTTGGTATGAGCGGGGAGCACTATGCTACGTTTGAATGGATGAAGGAGGAGATGTAAAATTAGTTGTAGGTTGCAGGTATTAAAACCTGCAACCCATACCTAAACCTTACTATTTTACAACCTAACTACTCTTCTCAACACCCAAAATATCCTTTATCGCCTGCACGAAAGATTCTTTAGGTAAAGCTCCCTGCGCCATTTGTGGTTGTCCATCTTTTGGAACAAAAAGCAGAGAAGGAATGCTTCTGATGCCAAAAACGCCTGCCAACTCCTGCTCCTCTTCTGTATTGATTTTATAAATAACCAGCTTCCCTTCATACTCTTTCTGAAGTTCTTCTAAAACCGGAGTCACCATTTTACAAGGACCACACCAGTCTGCATAAAAATCAATGAGACAAGGCAGGCTTCCTTCGTATTTCCAATCTTTATTTTTTTCAAAGTTAAAAACCTTAGTTTTAAAACTTTCTTTTGTTAAATGTTCTAACATAATAATAAATTTTAAATATTTGCAAATATATACATATCTAAATACGTGCCAAAATGTTTTTATTATTATTTTAATTGAGATTTATCATATTCATTCTATCTTGCAGCATTTTTCCCAATATAGGGGAAAAATAATTTTGCGGAACTATTGTTGAACAAACTAAAAATAAAAAAGAGAAAAAACAATGAGCCAGAAAATTCTTTCGCTTGTTTTTTTAAGCTTGGGCATTATTGCTGAAACCATAGCAACATCTTCGCTGGTATATACAAAAGAATTTACACGCCTGTGGCCATCGGTAGGGGTTTTAGTTCTTTATATTATAGGTTTGTTTTTTCTTACACTCAGCCTGCGGGTATTGCCGGTAGGAATTGCTTATGCAATATGGGCAGGTCTTGGAATTGTGTTTGTGGCAATGCTGGGGTACTTCCTTCATAAACAAAAACTTGATATTTATGCTATTATCGGAATAATTTTAATCCTTGCCGGTGTTCTGCTAATCAATCTTTTTTCCAAATCCATAAAGCACGAATAATTCTTATGAATATTTTTCTTACAGGAGCAACCGGATTACTTGGAGGAGAGTTATTAGTTGAACTTTCAAAGCTCAAAGAGGTTTCAAAAATATTTTGTCTTGTTCGTGCAAAAAATAATGCAGAAGCAAAAAACAGAATAGCAACTATTTTCAATCTTCGCAACGATTTTTTTGATAAAAACAAAGTGATTCCCTGCATTGGCGATTTGCTTCATGACAATCTTGCAGATTTACTTTCAGAAAACAAAACACTTGCAAATGTTGACACCATTATACACGCTGCGGCTAACACCTCTTTTTCTAAAATATACAATCAACTTGTAGAAGATACAAACATTGGAGGTCTTTATAATATTGTAAACTGGGCAAAAAAACTGCCGTATCTGAATAATTTTGTATATGTCGGGACTGCATCTATATGTGGTAGTGGAGTAAAGAACAAAATAATTTATGAAAATGAGTTTCCCGATAAAAAAACAAAACACTTTGTTAAGTACACGTATACAAAGATGCAGGGTGAAATAATTATTCAAAAAGAACTGCCTGTTGAAAAAATTTTAATTGTTCGACCTTCCATTATTATGGGAGACAGTCGACACACAACTCCCCGCTCTCCGGTTATTTTATGGGCACTGGCAACGCTGAATGCGCTTCGGCTTTGTCCTGTGAATGAAAAATCAAAACTCGATATCATTCCGAATGATTATGCTGCCGAAGCAATCATCAAGCTTCTTTTTGCAAAACGCAAGCACCAGGTGTATCACATTTCATCTGGCATGAATTCACATACAACACTTGAAAAACTATTAGTTGCAATTGGTCCTTATTATAACGACCTGCCACCTTTTTGTTTTATTCCAAAATCTTCAATCCCCCAAATTAAAAAATGGGCAAGAGGAAGTATTGAAAGCCATTGTGAATTAGCAAAACATTCTGAATATTTAAAATTCTGGCAGTCTGAATTTCATAAAAAACAAAATCTTCGTATTATATTTGCAGGACTGGAGCCTTATCTTGAATTTATTGAACTCAATCAGGTTTTTGACAAAACAAGATTACTTCAGGATACAGATATAGGGACTTCTGCTCCAGCACACGAGTATGTTACCAACAATATTGAATACCTGAAAAAAATTGATCTTCTGGAAGGCGCGGTTAATTCATAGGGTATTAAAATTTTCAGAATAATTTTACAGATGCAGAAATTTTTAAACCATAAAATATTTTCCATAATATCTGAAACGGCAGACCAATCTGGCATTCCTTGTTATGTTATCGGAGGTTTTGTAAGAGATGCGCTTCTCGGAAGACCATGTAAAGATATTGATATTGTAGTTGTCGGAAGCGGAATTCAATTTGCGCAGGAAGTGGCAGCCAAAGCCGGCAGAAGAAAAATCAAAGTTTTTAAAAATTTTGGTACAGCCATGCTTCATTTTAAAGAATTTGAAGTGGAATTTGTCGGCGCCCGAAAAGAATCCTACCAGCGGAATTCCCGTAAGCCTATTGTGGAAAACGGAACGCTGGAAGATGATCAGAACCGCAGAGATTTTACCATCAATGCGCTTGCAATAAGCCTGAATAAAGAAAGCTACGGTAAACTCGTAGATCCTTTTAACGGATTATCGGATCTTGAAAATAAAATTATTCGCACGCCATTAAATCCAGACATTACATTTTCAGACGATCCCTTACGAATGATGCGGGCAATACGCTTTTCTTCGCAGCTTGAATTTCAGATAGAAGAAGATACACTGCGTGCGATAAGCGATAATAACGAACGGATTTCCATAATTTCCAAAGAGCGCATCATTGATGAGTTGAAAAAAATTATGCTTACCCAAAAACCTTCGTCGGGCTGGCTTTTGATTGAATATACTGGGTTGCTGCCCCTGATATTTCCGGAAATTGAAAAATTGAAGGGAGTAGAGGTTCGAGAAAAAATAGGACATAAAGATAATTTCTGGCATTCGCTACAGGTGCTCGACAATGTCAGTAAAAACTCTGAAGATTTATGGTTGCGTTGGGCAGCACTTTTGCATGATATCGGAAAACCGGCGACAAAAAGATTTTCTAAAGAACACGGCTGGACCTTCTGGGGACACGAAACACTGGGAGCAAAAATGATTCCCGAAATTTTTGCACGTATCAAACTTCCCCTGAATGAAAAAATGAAATATGTTCAAAAGCTTGTTGAGCTTCACCTCAGGCCTATTGCTTTAGTTTCGGAAGAAGTTACAGACTCTGCCGTGCGCCGCCTTCTCTTTGATGCCGGAGATACAGTAGACGATCTGATGACTCTTGCCGAAGCAGATATTACTTCAAAGAATGAAGCCAAAGTAAAAATGTTTCTTGCAAATTTTATCCTTGTCCGCCAAAAGCTGAAAGAAATAGAAGAAAAAGATGCTGTAAGAAATTTTCAACCACCCATAAGCGGCGAAGAAATAATGGAGATATTTTCCCTGCCTCCCTGTAAAACGATTGGCGATTTAAAGATTGCGATAAAAGATGCTATTCTGGATGGAATAATAGGAAATAACCACGATGAAGCCTATGCTTTTATGATGGAAAAAGCAAAAGAAATGGGAATAAAATATCCGACATGAATTCTGCTACGAAAAAAATTATCCTTTAAAATTGGGTAAAAACACGCATTATTATTTTTTTAAAATTAAAAAATAAATATATTTTTGTTAAAAAATACCAAAGTATTAAATAACTATTTATTGTATGAAAAGTAAAATCTTAATTTCAATTTTTGTATTGACAAGCCTTTGGTCTGCAGCGCAGGTTGGGTTTAATTGCCAATACGCACCCGGACTCCAGTTCGGATTATCTAAAGTAAAAAGCGATATAACAAAAAACAACTATTCCTATCGAGTAGGTATGCCCGTTATGCTGATAGACTATGTTTCAGACAGGTGGTATTGGAACACAGATATGACCGGTGTTTTTTATATGCTTTCTGCAACAAACAAATCGAAAACCAAAGAAGCACAGGAAGATCTTGCCCGTACTGATGGAGCGCTATTTGGATTCAGAATGGGAAGAATGTTTGGGGAAAAAGATAACCTTGGAGGAGATGACGCTTTAAGAATAGGCTTTTCTCTGAATGCAGGTTACAATCAGGTCAATATTGACTCCACTAAGCTTTCAGAGGTAAGTGAAGCTTATAGTTATGGAAGCTACGGTCTTGGACTTGTTGTGTATAAAAAATTCAAAGAATTTCATACAATGGGAAAAATAGGCTATGAGGTTATTGCAAAAAAACCTGTTAAAGGTAAATGTATTTATCTTGAAGGAACATTGGGTATGAAAATTTATCAGAAATTCGGAATATCTGTAATGCCGGGAATGTATTTCAGATCATTCGATAAATTTAACGATACTGATAAAAAAGTCAAATCCAGTTTGCTCACGCTGAGATTCGGCTTTACCAAATTCTTTTAACCCTGATTAATTTATGATAAATTTTAAAATTGAAATCGTATGAAAAAAATTACATATATTCTTTACTTTTTATTAATAGCCGGTTCTGTAAAAGTAACTGCGCAAAGTGTTACTTACAGAATAACAGATGATGATCCTTATGATATTAAGAATTTTTCTTTAGCTATTGATCCTTTGTTTTGCGATGTAAATGCCCAAAATACATTTTCCGCAGGTTGGGGATTACGTGCAGATTATTTATTTGGAAAAAGCTTGCAATTTAATTTTGATTTCCGTACCGCTTATGCTACTACAGGATATAATCCTGACAATGTAAATAACCGCAATTATTTCTATACGGAAGGTGGCCTCGGCATTGTTCTTTCACATAAAGAAAAAAGAAGAAATGTTGCGATTGTTTTAAGCAGTACCCAATCTGGAAATACAAGAACAACTATTTCTATTGCGGGAGGAGTTCCTGCAACAATCAGAAGAATGATTATGTTCCATGGTGGAGTATATTCTATGACGAATGCAATAAAATTTGCAAATCTTAGCGACAGCCTGACTTATTTTGAAGAAGGCTCTGATAAATTAATGTTAAAAGACACCGCTATAGCGAATCACACTTCAGGTTTAAAAGAAAATGGTTACGGAGGAATGGCTTCTCAGGCTATTTTTGCAGGATTTAACTTCAAAAGAATTGTTCAGCTTTATGTGGATGTAGATGGCTGGGGAACCCGCTCCAACAGAAGATATACTGACTTTTACATTGATGGCATTTTTTCTCCGGTTTTAACACTGAAAAACTTCACAACAAGTAGTAAAGAATATAAAGTTTCGAGCAAAGACAAAAGGTTAATCGGCTGGAGAATGGGTTGGATTTACCGTGATCCTTACAATCAAGGAGTAAGTCTTCGATTTGAATTTGGTCAGCGTCCGGACTTTATGTTCGCTTCAAACACTAAAATGACAGGATTCTTCTGCATGTTCACATGGGGTATGTATATTCCGCTGAAGGTTGGAGGAATTTATAATCCATCATAGTATTAATTAGGAATTAAGAATTAAGAATTAAGAATTAGGAATTATTAATTTATAAAATTTAAAGCTTTTTATTCCTTGTTTTTTCTGAAATAATAAAGGCAAGTTTCTATCCGAGATTTGCTTTTTTCTTTTTATGGCTTTTTATTTAGGTTTACCACAACAGTAACAGACAGTCTCAAATGTATGAACAGCCCATGAAAATGAGCTTCGAATTGATTATATTGCATAATCCTACAGTGTGTTATTCTCGGTTATTCTATTTGTCACAACAGGAATTTTACAATTATGCTATGTTTGGTTAACATAAAAAAAAATCTATACAATATACATCGCAAGACTTGAAATAAAAGACAAAAAAAAACGCACCAGATTTCGGTGCGTTTTTTTTGTCTATATTTTTTTTATTTATCAGTTTTTTCTTCTAATGTTTCAATCATTGTTCCATCAACAGACCAAGAAGAACCCGATTGACCGAATAATGTTGTATCAACCCCGATAGTCAATTGATTTATTTTGCAGTCAAAAACCATTTTTTTACTTCTTAACTCACGAATATGCAATATTTCCCCACGTTCGCCATTCGCATATTTATGTCCAACAACTTGTTGAGATGTTGTAGGGCTTGATGGAGGTAAGTCTTCATAAGTGAAAATGGTTGTTCTAGTATCAGTTTCTGTCATGTCTTCATAAATCAAAGCGATTCTTTCTTTTTTCTTGTAATTATCAACACCGCTTAAAAAATCCCATGAACCAACAAATTCTTCTTTATGTGTATATGTAACTTTTCTGGTATAGTTGCTGTCTTCTCTTAAAAAAGATTGAACAACTCTATACTCATAAATACCTTTAAAAGGACCTTTTTTGTCGAATTCAATCCAGTTTTGAAGTATGGTTGCATTTTCCACATAAGTGCTATCTCCGGTACCAGAAGCAGGAGCAAGACCGAGCCATTTAATCGTAGTTTTTTGGCTTGTTCCGCTAATAACAATGTCTGTCTGGATTCTCATCCCGGAACTAAGCTTGGTAATGTATGAAACATTTTTACTTGTAATATCATATTCCCCCGCAACACGTGCTTTTCTGGAACGGAAAGAGAAAAACGGGTCATCCTGTCCCTTTTTACAACCCATGTACAATGTACCCGTTACGAGTATTCCTATTACCAGCAAAAATAAAACGCTATACTTTTTCATACTAGTCTTTTAACTGTTAATTTTGCAAAAGTATTTTATTTTTTAACAAAATTCAAATTTTTTTGAACAATTCTTGTTGAAAAACACAAAAATTAACTTTATCACCTAGTTATCAGTTTAATTTGCAATGCTTTTCCTATAAAAATTTTCCCACTTCCATGCAGATAACAGTGTTTCATCTAAAGATTTCTCCGCTTTCCATCCCAGTATTTTATTAGCTTTATCCGTAGAAGCATACACTTTTACCACATCACCCGACCTTCTGTCTGCAAATATATAATTTAATCTGACACTTGTTGTTTTTTCGAAAGAATTTATTACCTCCAGAACACTTGATCCCATGCCTGTACCAAGATTAAAAACCTCAAATCCCGATTCATTCTCAGATTTCTGCATTCTTTTCAATGCGGCAATATGCGCTTTGGCTAAATCTGTTACATTAATATAATCTCTGATGCACGTTCCATCAGGGGTATCGTAATCATTCCCAAAAACTTTCAGGCAGTCGCGCAGCCCAAAAGCGGTTTGAGTAATAAAAGGAACTAAATTATTTGGCACGCCAATTGGCAATTCACCAATCAAAGCACTTTCATGCGCACCAATGGGATTAAAATACCTCAAAGCTATAGATTTCAGTTTTGGATGCGCTTTTATACTATCATGAATAATTTCTTCACAAATTTGCTTTGTATTTCCATAGGGAGAGGTTGCGGTTTTTATTGGTGCCAATTCAGTAACAGGAAGTGAATCGGGTTCACCGTACACCGTACATGATGAAGAAAAAACAAGCGCAGGAACATTGTAGGAAGACATTGCATAAAGCAGGTTCATTAAAGAAACCAGATTGTTGTGATAATACGTCAGGGGGCTTGCAACAGATTCTCCCACAGCCTTATATGCTGCAAAATGAATTACTGCATCTACACGATTATTCTTAAAAAAGTTATTCAACAGTGAGGCATCACAAAGATCAAACTGTTCAAAAAGCGGTTTTTTCCCTGTAATTGCAGTTATTCCTTCTAAAACTCTAATGTTTGAATTTGACAAATTATCAATTATTGCAACATCAAAGCCTTCATTCAGCAGCTCAACAACTGTGTGAGAGCCTATATAACCCGTTCCTCCGGTAACTAATATCATGCTATAAACTCCAGTAAGTGATTTTTTTCATTTTATGACGAAAAACTCCTTTTACATCAACCAAAACGCCATTTTTCGTAGAAATTGACTGAAAGTATTCTTCCGTTAAAGATACATATTCCTTGTGATTTACAGCAACAATTACTGCATCATAATCTTTTCCAATTGATTTTGCAAGTTCAAAACCGTATTCATGCTTCACTTCTTCGGATGATGCATAAGGGTCTACCACATCAATGGTTACTTTATACGAATTTAATTCATTAATAATATCAATAACTTTTGAATTACGGATGTCGCTCACATCTTCTTTAAATGTAACACCCATAATCAGGACTTTTGATCCCATGATATTTTTATCATTGAACAAAATCTTTTTTACAGTTTGTTCTGCAATATAAGAACCCATGCTGTCATTCAAGGAACGACCTGAGTTTATCATTTGCGCATGGTATCCGAATTCTTTGGCTTTAAATGCAAGATAATACGGGTCAACCCCAATGCAGTGACCACCCACTAAACCCGGAACAAACTTAAGAAAATTCCATTTTGTGCCGGCAGCTTCCAATACATCAAAGGTATTAATACCCATTTTATTAAATATTATTGACAGTTCGTTCATTAATGCGATGTTTACGTCTCTCTGAGTATTTTCAATAATCTTAGCTGCTTCCGCAACTTTAATGGAGCTTGCCCTGTGAACGCCTGCTTGAATAACCAATTCATACGTTTTTGCAATACTTTCAGCAGATTCAGCATCGCAGCCGGAGACAACTTTTTTAATTCTGACCAAAGTGTGTTCTTTATCGCCCGGATTAATACGCTCGGGAGAGTAACCCACTTTAAAGTCCTGCATAAATTTCAACCCGGATTCTTTTTCTAATACAGGGATACAATCATCTTCCGTACAGCCGGGATAAACCGTAGATTCGTAAACCACATAATCTCCTTTTTTTAATACTTTTCCTACTGTTTCAGAAGCTTTGATAAGTGGGGTTAAATCCGGCAGATTGTGCTTGTCTATTGGAGTTGGAACTGCCACTATATAAAAATGTGCTTTTCTTAAATCTTCTAAAGAATGAGTAAAATGAATGTCGCAGCCTTCAAAATCGGATGGAGGCAATTCATTGCTGGGGTCAATTTTATTTTGCATCATGGCAACCCTGTCCGGTTTGATATCAAAACCAATTACATGCATTTTTTTTGCAAACTCCAGTGCTATTGGTAGTCCAACATAACCCAGACCAATTACGGCCAATGTTTTTTCTCCTGAAATTAATTTGTCGTACATAATTTTTTTACATTTATTTTTAATATTTTTTTTTCTAATATCGAATTGATTTGATTTTCTGTTTTATATATGGATTAAGGAGTAGGAGTAGGATTTAGGAAATCTCCAACTTTAACATAAACAATTACGCTACTTTCTCATAACCCGCAAACCTGTGAGGATATCCCTGCACAAGCCCTTGTAATACCTCACAGGATTGCTTCCGTTTTTTCCTTTCCCTTAAAATTTAACTCTTTCATTCGACTATTTGCTGTTTTTGCAAAACGGATGAAACTCTCCTTTTAATCCAACAGTATTTGCTTTCCTGATATCATAAACGGTTTCAATAGATTTTCTTGTTTCGCTTATCCTGAAACCATTTCCATTTAATATACCTTTATAACTTTCTGTATGCAAATCTGTGAAACCATCACTGAATTCGAGGCTTTCTCCATTTACTGTAATGCTTCTGTACGTTCTTTGCCCTTTAGCAAGCACCTCAACTGGCAGTGCATTCTGATCAACACTCAGAAACCAGCGTACTCTTGCTTTTTCAAGTTGAAGAAAGCCTGATGCAGTTTCAGGCGTAGAAACATGCACTATATTTTCCTTTACATCTCCGAAAATCCACGTCAGCATATCAAAAAAATGCACGCCGATATTGGTTGCAATGCCTCCGGATTTTGACATATCTCCTTTCCATGAGAAGAAATACCATTTTCCTCTGCTTGTGATATATGTTAAATCTATATCAAACATTTTATCTTTTGGTGCTTCATCTATTTTTTTCTTAAGAGCAATTATAGATGGATGCAGACGTAATTGAAGAATGTTGTAAATAGATTTACCGGATTCCTTTTCGATTTCCTGCAAAGCATCAATATTCCAGGGATTCAGCACAATTGGTTTTTCACATATAGCATCAGCACCCACTCTTAATGCAAAACGGATGTGAGAATCGTGCATATAATTAGGGGAGCAAATACTAACATAATCCAGATGCAATCCTTCTCTTTTCAGTTTCTCAACATGTCGGTCAAAGCGCTCGAATTCAATAAAAAAATCAGACTCGGGAAAATAACTGTCAAGAAATCCCACGCTATCGAACTTATCTAGCGAAGCTACAAGACGGTTTCCGGTTTCTTTAATTGCCTTCACGTGGCGGATAGCTATGTAGCCGGCTACGCCGATTACAGCGAAATTTTTTGTGGGGTTTGTTTGTGTCATTTTGTTTGTGATTAAAAAGCATTAAAAGCATGATACGCCCTGATAGGGCGTATTTACATGCTTTTTGTTACATTATTGTTTTTTAAAAGATACGTTTCTTTGCTTTCGGGACAAACGGCAATTCCTTCTTCGTTAAAGTGAAGCCGGTGCCCGAACTCGCTCATCCAGCCTGTTTGTTTAGCGGGATTTCCAACAACAAGCGCATAGGGTTTTACTTCTTTTGTTACCACAGCTCCAGCTCCGATAAACGCAAACTCACCTATATTATTGCCGCAGACAATGGTTGCGTTTGCGCCAATACTAGCACCTTTTTTCACGATTGTTTTAAGATACTGATCCCTTCTTAATACTGCGCTTCTGGGATTAATTACATTTGTGAAAACCATGGATGGCCCGAGAAATACATCATCTTCACAAATTACGCCTGTATAGATGGAAACATTGTTTTGCACCTTCACGTTTTTTCCAAGTACAACTTCAGGAGAGATCACAACATTTTGCCCGATGTTGCAATTTTCTCCTATAATACAATTTGACATGATGTGAGAAAAATGCCAGATTTTTGTTCCTGTTCCAATCTTGCAGTTATCATCAATTACTGCTGTTTCGTGCGCAAAATATTCTTTTTCCATAGATTTATTTTCGATTCAAAAATACTTTATTCTGTTTGGTAAAACAAGAACAAAAATCATTGTTTTAAAACTGCAAAAATTTGAGTATATGATTTGTTATATATAATAATTGTTCTTCTGAAAGCTCTGTATGCATAGGCAAAGATAAAACATTTTTGCAAAGATTATCTGTAACCGGATATAATGCAGCATTAAAACCGCAATCGGCATACGCTTTCTGAATATGCAGGGGAACAGGATAATAAATCATGGCAGGAATACCCTGTTTTTCGAGATACAACCTCAATTCATCTCTGTTAAATCCATTTGCAACAATCGTATATTGATGAAATGTGTGCGTTGAAAAACTACTTCGTGACGGAATTTGAATTTTTGGATGTACGCCAAGAATCGTATCATAAAAAGAAGCCGCTTTCTGCCTTGCTTTATTATATTGATCAAGATATTTTAATTTGACACGAAGCAATGCTGCCTGTATGGAGTCGAGCCTTGAGTTCACGCCAATGTCATCGTAATAATAACGGGTTTTCATTCCGTGGTTCACAATAAGACGAAGACGGGCAGCCAGATCGTCATCATTTGTATACATTGCGCCGCCATCGCCAAAACAACCAAGATTTTTAGAAGGGAAAAAAGATGTACAAGCTATGTTTCCCATGTTTCCTGCAAATTCAGATCTTCCATCCGGAAAAAAATATTGAGAACCTATTGCCTGCGCGGTATCTTCAATAACAAACAAATTATGTTTTTTTGCAAGAGAAAGAATTGCAGTCATGTTTGTGCACTGTCCAAACAAATGTACGGGTATAATAGCTTTTGTTTTTTCAGTAATTGCCTTTTCGAGTTTTTCAATATCAATATTGAACGTATCAGGATAAACATCAACAAGGACGGGCTTTAAGCGAAGTAATTTTATTACCTCAACTGTAGCAATAAACGTAAAATCGGAGGTTATTACCTCATCGCCCGGTTGCAGATTTAGTGCCATTAGCGCGATTTGCAAAGCATCTGTACCATTTGCGCAGGGAATTACATGCTTTACTCCGAGATATTTTTCGAGTTCCGACTGAAATGCTTTAACATCCGGACCATTTATAAATGACGTATTTTCAATAACACCTGCAATCGCGGCATCAACTTCTTCTTTTATTTTCAGGTACTGACCCTTGAGGTCAACCATTTTTATATCGTGCATGATTTTATATTACAAACTATTATTACGTAATTTAATTCATTAATCGGATTAAGAATTAGGATTAAAGATTAAGGATTAAGGATTAAGGATTAAGGATTAAGGATTAAAAAGATACGGAAAAGTCCTTAATCCTAAATCTTACTACTAAATCCTAAATCCAAATGTTTCTCTCCTATCCTTGCAAACCTGTGAGGAGCTTTCGCTCATGCTGTCGCTCAAAACCTCACAGGATTGCTCTTAAACCTAAATTAATATCTAACATTTTTTCGTCAAAATCATTTTGAAAAAAGTTTGTAAAGATAGAATTTTATCATATAAGTTTCAAAGTTTGGTACAAAAATCTACTTTTGCATTTCATATTGATTTGGAATAAAACAATGACAGAAAAAATACCACAAATTGAACTTATGGCTCCGGTCGGATCATTTGAATCGCTGGCTGCTGCCATTCAGGGGGGCGCCAATGCTGTATATTTCGGTGTGGAACATCTCAATATGCGATCAAAATCCAGTGTGAATTTTACTTTGCAAAATCTTAAAGAAATTTCAGCAATTTGCAGGGAACACAATATTCGCTCGTATCTGACTGTAAACACGGTTATTTATGATGAAGAGAAAGAGCTGATGATGGAAATTGTGAGTGCTGCAAAAGAAAATAACATTGACGCTGTTATTGCCTCCGATCTTGCCGTGATTAGCTATGCCCGCTCCATCAGGGTTGAAGTTCATCTTTCAACTCAACTCAACATAAGTAATTACGAGGCATTGAAATTTTATGCAAACTACGCGGATGTTGCTGTATTAGCGAGAGAACTCAATCTGAAACAAGTTGCAGAAATTTCAAAAAAAATTAATGAAGAACAATTGCGCGGACCTTCAGGAAAACTGATGCAGATTGAAGTATTTTGTCATGGAGCATTATGTATGGCCATTTCAGGAAAATGTTATCTGAGCCTGCATGAATACAATTATTCTGCTAATCGCGGCGCCTGTCTGCAAATATGCCGGAGAGCTTACAGTGTTACTGAAAAAGAAAGTGGCAACCAGCTTGAGATTGACCATGAATACATCATGTCGCCGAAAGATCTTTGCACGATTGGGTTTCTTGATAAAATAGTAAAAGCAGGTGTTACGGTATTAAAAATCGAAGGCAGGGCGCGTGGACCAGAGTACGTAAAAACAGTAACGGAATGTTATCGTGAGGCTTTGGATGCAATCGTGGAGGGAACTTACAACGCAGAAAAAATAGAAGCGTGGGAGCAAAGACTTTCTTCTGTTTTTAATCGCAGTTTCTGGGATGGTTATTACCTTGGCAGAAAATTGGGCGAATGGAGTAAAAAATACGGATCCGCTTCCACCAGAAAAAAAATGTATGTTGGTAAAGTGATGAATTATTTTTCTAAATTGCAGATAGGCGAAATTTTACTCGAAGCAGGAACACTTGAAAAAGGAGATGAAGTTCTTATTATTGGGCCTACAACAGGGGTGCTTGAGCAAAAAGTTGAAGAAATCAGGGTTGACCTGAAGTCAACAGAAATAGCTAATAAAGGAGAACTTCTTTCTATGCCGGTAAAAACGATTATCCGCAGAGCCGACAAACTTTATAAATGGATTGAAACCAATGATGACAATGAATAAATATTTTAAACGTAAAATAATAATTTTAGTGCTTTTTATTTTTTCTGTGTTCGTTTCTTCCTGCAAAAAATGCTATTACTGTCAGGCAAAACAACAAGGTATTGAAGAGGCAATAGATTTTGCAAAATCATGCGGAACAAAAGAAGAAAATAAAAAAATGGAAGATGAATTTCGGGCAAAATATCAGGTAAAAGATGGGTATACGGTTTATTGCAAGTAGGGGGGCTTGGGGGGCAACCGAATAACAGATTCATGAATAAAAACAGAGTTAAAACAATAATGGCATAACTATTGCCAAATAACAGCACTTTTGAAGTGTTTGACAAGATTTACAAGTCTTTAGAAAATCAGGAAAATATTCTGCCTCTTTCTGTCTTGTCAAATTGTCTTATTTAAAAAACAAAAATATATATGAGTACAAAAATAGAAATCGGATGGGGAAGCATTGCAGAATCTGACATTCCCGAGGATGCAGAAATAATCCCCATCATTTCAGACGACATGAATGAACTGATTAAAGATGCTGACATACCTGACATTTTGCCAATATTGCCACTTCGCAATACGGTTTTATTTCCGGGTGTGGTACTCCCGATTAGCGTAAACAGGAGCAAATCCGTTAAATTAATCAGGGAAGTCTACAAGGGAAATAAAATTATCGGGACTGTTTCACAGAAAGACATCAGCGTGGAAAGTCCTGAAATAAATGATTTGAACATGACCGGCACTCTGGCGCATATTTTCAAAATTATTGAGATGCCCGATGAATCAACAACCGTAATTATACAGGGGCAAAAACGTTTAAAAATAAATTCTTTTGTTTCGGAAGACCCTTATTTTAAAGGGAACATTTCTATTCTTCCTGAAATTCTTCCTGAAAAAAAAGATAAGGAATTTGAAGCCATTATCAGCTCCCTGAAAGACATTTCGATAAAAATTATCAACCTTACATCGCATATTCCGCATGAAGCAGCGTTTGCAGTAAAAACCATTGATAATTTCCCTTTTCTTGTCAATTTTATTTGCTCCAACAGCGATTTGAAACCCGAAGAAAAACAAAAACTTCTTGAGACGGACGATTTAAAAGCCCGCGCCACACTTCTTCTTGAATATCTGAATCGCGAGTTGCAAATGCTGGAACTGAAAATGAACATTCAATCGAAAGTTAAAGTTGAACTCGACAAGCAGCAAAAAGAATATTTATTACATCAGCAAATAAAAACCATACAGGAAGAACTGGGGGGAAATCCGGTTGAGAAAGAAGCAGAGGAGCTGAAAAATCGTGCGAAAGAAAAAAAATGGAACAAAGAAATTGCAACGCTTTTTGAAAAAGAAGTAACAAAACTGCAACGCATGAATCAGGCTGCGCCCGATTATTCCATACAACTGAACTATATTCAAACGCTTCTCGATTTGCCATGGAATGAGTACACAGAAGATAAATTTGATCTGAAAAAAGCAGAAAAAATTTTAAACGACGATCATTTCGGATTAGAAAAAATCAAAGAACGCATACTCGAACATCTTGCTGTGCTGAAATTGAAAGGCGACATGAAAGCCCCAATTCTCTGTCTGTTTGGACCTCCCGGTGTTGGAAAAACATCTTTGGGAAAATCTGTTGCAAAAGCATTGGGACGAAAATATATACGCATTTCATTAGGAGGACTGCACGATGAAGCAGAAATTCGCGGACACAGAAAAACCTACATTGGCGCTTTGCCGGGTCGCATTATTCAGAATATTAAAAAAGTGAAATCGGCAAATCCAGTTTTCATGCTTGATGAAATAGACAAAGTGGGAAATGATTTTCGTGGAGATCCTTCCTCTGCTCTACTGGAAGTTTTAGACCCTGAACAAAACAATGCATTTCATGATAATTATCTGGAGGCTGAATTCGATCTTTCACGGGTCATGTTCATTGCAACCGCAAATACCACAGCCACTATTTCGCCTGCTCTACGCGACAGGATGGAAATGATAAATGTTACAGGATATATTGTTGAAGAAAAAATTCAGATTGCAAAGCGCCACATCATTCCACGCTTACTGGAAGATCACGGCATGAAGAAAAAGCAACTTGTGTTCCCTGATAATGTCATTGAAATAATAATTGACAAATACACGAGAGAATCGGGTGTTCGCGAGTTGGAGAAAAAAATGGCAAAGGTCATCCGCAGAATTGCAAAAAATATTGCATTTGGAAAACGTACCGGAAAAGATATCACAGAAAAAATGATTTTTGATATTCTCGGTCCGCAGGAATATCTGAAAGAAAACTATCAGGGAAATGATTTTGCAGGAGTTGTTACAGGACTTGCCTGGACATCTGCCGGTGGTGAGATTTTATACATTGAAACCAGCGTTAGCAAAGGAAAAGGAGGCTTAACCCTTACCGGAAATCTTGGCGAAGTAATGAAAGAATCTGCTGTTATAGCACTGGAATACATTAAAGCGCATGCAGAAATTTTAAAAATTAATTCCGCAATTTTCGACCATTGGAATGTGCATGTACACGTTCCCGAAGGCGCTATTCCTAAAGATGGGCCATCTGCTGGTATTGCCATGGTAACATCACTTGCGTCTGCTTTCACACAAAGAAAAGTAAAACCATTTATTGCCATGACCGGCGAAATTACTTTACGTGGAAGAGTGCTTCCCGTGGGCGGAATAAAAGAAAAAATTCTTGCTGCAAAACGCGCGGGCATAAAAGAAATTCTTCTGTCTGCTGAAAATAAAAAAGACATTGATGATATTGCTGCAATTTATGTTAAAGGATTGAAATTTCATTATGTTAAAACGATTCTCGATGTTCTGAAATACGCATTGCTGAAAGAAAAAGTTGAAACCCCTGTGAATTTATTGGTGGAGGAGAAGAAGGCTTGATTTGAAAATTTGAAGATGATACAATTTGAAAATTATATAATATTCTAATAAAGCAGAGCTCTTGTTCAACAGTCAAAGTAACAGGTTTGAAAATAACCAAAAATATTTACATTGCATAAAAAATTCATATTAAAATCTTGCTATAAATCGGGAATCATAGAAGCAGGTTGTGATGAAGCCGGGCGCGGTTGTCTTGCGGGTTCTGTATTTGCTGCTACAGTTATCTTACCTGAAAATTATACAAACAATCGCTTGAATGATTCCAAACAAATAGCAGAAGCTTTACGCTTTTCACTGAGAGAAGAAATTGAGAAAGATGCATTGTTTTTTGCTGTTGCCTCCGTTGACAACCATGAAATAGATAAAATAAATATTCTGAAAGCATCAATACTTGGAATGCACAAAGCATTAGATTTGCTGAAAATTACACCGGAACACATCATTGTTGACGGGAATAAATTCAGACCCTACAAAAATATTCCGCATAAATGTATTGTAAAGGGCGACAGTAAATTTTTATCCATTGCTGCTGCATCCATTTTGGCAAAGACTTACAGAGATGAATACATGCAAAAGCTTCATGAAGAATATCCGGTTTACGGATGGTTTAAAAATAAAGGATACGGAACAGAAATTCACCGGGAAGCAATCAAAATGCACGGCACTTCTCCTTATCACAGGATGAGTTTTAAATTATTCGAACAACAATTATCTTTAGACTTGTAAAAAAAAATGTTTTTTGTACTCATTTCACGTCCCATTTTAATTTTTTCTGCCATTTTCATTGAGTGAAAATATTTTCACTAAATTTAGAGCCTGAAAAACAGGTTTTATTATGTTATTCGATTCTCTACAGTACATTATATTTCTACCTCTTGCTGTTCTAATATATTATTTAATTCCCTATAAGTTCCGTTGGTTTTTTTTGTTACTTGCCAGTTATTATTTTTACATGTCGTGGCAAGTAGAGTATGCCTTGTTAATTTTATTAACGACCACGGTTGATTTTTTTATTTCACAAAAAATATATAAAACCACCTCAAGAAAACTGAAAAAAATCTTACTTGCTACCAGCATGACGGTGAATCTGGGAATATTGTTTTTTTTTAAATACTTCAATTTTATAAACAGTAGTATTCAAGATGTATTTAGCCAGTTTAACGTTTTTTATGATAAACCGGAATTTCATGTTCTTTTACCTGTAGGAATTTCTTTTTACACGTTTCAGGTATTAAGTTACACGTTGGAGGTATATCAGGGAAAGCAAAAGCCGGAAAAGCACTTTGGTTATTTTGCCCTTTACGTGGTATTTTTTCCACAATTAGTAGCAGGACCCATCGAAAGGTTTTCAAGGCTGGGACCTCAATTCCGGCAAAAAATCAATTTCAGTTGGATAAATTTTAACAATGGGCTTCGGCTTATTTTATTTGGTCTTTTTATTAAGATGGTAATTGCAGATAATCTCGCCCCCTTGGTAAACGAAGTGTATAATAAACCCGAAGTATATAATTCCCTTTCTATTTTGCAGGCAATATTTTTCTATTCATTCCAGATATATTCTGACTTTTTCGGATACTCAACCATTGCAGTAGGTTCAGCCATGATGATGGGAATTTTTATTATGGACAATTTTAAAACTCCCTATCTTGCAAAAGGAATTGCAGAATTCTGGAATCGCTGGCATATCTCGTTGTCAACTTGGTTTCGCGATTATTTATTCATCCCTTTGGGAGGAAGCCGCGTAAAAAAATACAGATTTTTTCTTAATATTTTGATTGTTTTTACTGTCAGCGGTCTTTGGCATGGTGCCAACTGGACTTTTTTTATCTGGGGATTGCTCCATGCCATCTATTATGTTTTTGAAATGCTGAAAAAGAAACTATTTCCATTGCAGCAAACTACGGGTTGGGGATTCGTTAACATAACCTCAGCAATTATTACTTTTCTGCTCGTTAGCTTTGCATGGATTTTTTTCCGCAGCGAATCTTTTTCCAAAGCAATGCTGGTTTTCGAGTCTCTGTTCAACAATTATGGTATTCAGGATACATTCTTTGTAAGTAATATAATCTGGGTGCTACTGGGTTTATTTATTATTCTTGACATCATCCTTTACAATAAAAGATTCGATACATGGATTGTACCCAAAAAAGCCATAATCCGCTGGTCGGTATATGCTGTACTTTTGTTTTCAATTCTGGCGCTTGCAGGGATAAATTATAATCCGTTTATTTATTTTCAATTTTAAGAATGACCGCGAAACTCAGATATATTATTATCAGAATACTTGTATTGGCAGGGGTGTTGCTAACATTAAACTATCTTTATAAATATACCTTATGGCCCTCTGATGTCCATCAACATGCAGACCTGATTGATTCCATTTCAAAATATCAAATGCAAAGTGATGTGCTTTTTATTTCCTCGTCTTCCAATTATTTTTATAACAAAACAGACAGCAACAAGATAACTATAAGTACATGGCTGCATAAATTTTATCCCTCACTCCGGATTAATGCCATTCATAAAGGATATCTGCATGCCGGGGTTACAGAAAGTATAATGAACTACATAGATAAAGACTCCCCCGTTAAAACCATTATTGTAGAATTAAACATCCGTTCTTTAGGTTCATTCTGGATTAACAGCGAAACAGAGGCTGCTTATTCTGTTCAGAAATTAATGATGAATAAACAAATTCCTTTAATATTCAGACGTTTTTTATTATCTCTTGGTTATTACGATGCCCGAACAAAAGAAGAACGGGAAAAAATATACTTGAACGAGTGGAAAACCGACAGCATTTATTTTAATGGGAAATACCCTGCCAAAACCGTTTTAGATTGGGAAATCTCTCTTGTCAATAATTTAAAAATTTTTACCGTAGAAGGAACTATTGAAAAGGATAAAACCTATTTTGCTTGTAACCTTGTTAAAATGTTCGCCCTGCAAATAGATACAGCAACTAATGTTAGGATTAAAAATCTGGATGAAATTGTTCGTATTGCCCAAAAAAGAAACTGGAATCTGGTTTTCGTGATTTTGCCTGAAGATTTTGACAAAGTGGCTAAAATGGTTGGGGAAGAATTAGCGATGCTTCTTGATCAAACAGCAGATATTCTTAAAAAACGTTATCAAAAAGATGGAGTCATTGTCGTTGATAATATGAAGCTGCTCTCGTCCAATTATTTTTACGAAACATATCCTACCGAACACTATGTTTCCAGTGGGAAAGCTTATGTAGCTGAAAATATTGCGAATGCCCTCAAACCATTATACCCCGATAAATTTAATCCTGTTACGTATAAAAAACCTTCTTCATATTTGCCAAGCGAAGAACAGATAAACAAAAAAATTGAGTGCATAAAAAATAATAGCGACTGGTATCAATTTATTCTAAAAAAAGCCGCCGATAACAAGGTACATCCTGATACCATGATTAAGGGTGATGCAATATGGGAGCTCAAAAAAGATTATATCATTTTCCCTGAAATTGCTTTTCAAGCAGATTTGGAGAGAACAAAAAAAATGATACGCGAATATCCTAATTGGATAATGACGATTAAAGAAAAAGCAGAAAAAAAAGGTATTAGTTTCGAAAAACAACTGGATGATGATGCACGATACCTGATTGAAAATGATTAGTGGTTATATGTTTTTTTTAACTGTTGTTGAAGCCGGGAGTCAGAAGTTGGAAGTTGGAAGTTGGAAGTCAGAAGTCGATTCAGCTTCGAGCTTCGAGCTTCGAGCTTCCGACTTCGAACTTCGAGCTTCGGGCTTCGGGCTTATTAATTAAAAAAATGCATAAAATAAGTTTTTTACCGTAACAATTTTGTAAATTGCTAAAAATTTAACCGCTATGAAAATTCATAATTATTCTATCTTTTTCGTAATAATCATACTATTTTTATCCGGGTATGCATCTGGTCAAAACATTAAATTAACTGCATGGGATTCTTTGAGGTTAAAAAAGATTCCTGAAATTAAAATGACTCATTCATACAAAAGTACGTGCCTTGCATTGCCTTCCGTTGTAGATAATTCTACCCAACCCTACTGGAGGGGCATTTTCTGGCAAAGTGGCTGTTCATGCGGACAAGCATCAAGCGAGAGCTATGTTTTTACTTACGAGATAAACCGGAAACGAGGCTACAACGCATCCCTTGACTCAAACAGGTACGCGTACAGCTTCACTTATAATTTTTTAAACATAGGTAACAGTGTTTGTGGAGCTAACTTTCTCGAGAGCATGGATATTATCCGTGAAGCCGGAATCCCTAATTTAACAGTAAATAATGGGGTAATGACGGATGGCGCTATGACGAAGTGGCTCACGGGTTATGACAAATATTACAAGATAATGCAAAACCGCATTAATTCTGTATATGCTATTCGCGTTGGCACTCCGGAGGGATTAGATAATCTCAAACATTGGATCAACGATCATCTTGATAATTCCGCTGTCGGGGGGCTTGCTTTTTTTTATGCCAATCACATTGATTATCCGGAAGAAATCCCTGCCGGTTTACCTGAAGCCGGGAAACACATTATAAGAAATTTTTCAAATACATCCCATTCAATGACAATTGTTGGTTATAACGATAGTGTAAGAGTTGATTTTAATAACGATGGCTTGTATACAAATAATATTGATATAACAGGTGATGGAATAGTAGATCTGAAAGACTGGGAAATAGGGGCAGTAAAAATTGCGAATTCTTACGCGGGATCTATTTCAGGAGGTCCGATAAATTGGGCTGATGCAGGCTTTTGTTATGTTATGTACCGGGCACTTGCCTTTCATAACAACCAAGGAGGATTTTGGGATAAAACCGCTTATATTTGTGATGTAAAAACAAACTATTCTCCCCTGCTTACAGCAAAAGTAAGCATGACCTATGACAACCGTGAGAAAATAAAAATTATGGCAGGAATCTCTACCAATCTGGCATCAAGCTACCCGGAACACATCGAAGAATTTCCTATGTTCAGGTATCAGGGAAGCGACCTTTATATGCAGGGAGGCAGCACAAATGACCAGAAAAATATTGAATTTGGTCTTGACTTGTCAGAACTTCTAAATTATGTTGAACCCGGTGTCCAAGCAAAATATTTTTTAGTAATTGAAGAATCGGATTCCAATTCAGAAGGAATCGGAACCATCAACAATTATTCCGTTATAGATTATACAAATGGTACAAATGAATATATATGTTCTCAGACAAATGTACCATTAACCAATAATAACAGTACCATTTTATCTGTTGAGGCAACAGTAAACTTTAATGATATAATTATTACCACAGACACCATTCCCAAGGCTACCTTGAACACCCCATACAATGCGCAGGTGCAGGCACAAGGAGGAATCCAGCCCTACAAGTGGTTTCCGTTTAATAATTATAAAATCACACAAGTTTCTAATGTTTTAACTCCAATTACAGGGACAGTACTGTCAAACACCTTTCAAAATGCACCACTACAGTTTGAATTTCCTTTTTATGGTAAAAAATATACTGTTGGAACGGCAACACAAAAGGGAGCACTAATGTTTGAAAACGAAGATCCACAAGTTCCTTATAATAGGCATGAGGATTTAATGCTGCGATATTTAAAAAACATTGCGCCTTTTTATGGCATTTATAATAGTAACACTATCCGCTATGAAGGCAACACAACGTACGCAAAGTTTTACTGGACTGCAAATTTTCATGGTACAGAATTGCAATATCTTGTTACTCTTTTTGTAGATGGGACTATTTATATTGATTATGGAAATTGCCCAACTCCTTCTATAAAAAAATGGCAGGCAGGAGTTTCAATGGGAGACCAGATTTCGTACCAGGAATTTAGTTTCTCAGGTATGACTTTTCCGGCAAACACAAGAATAATTCTTGAACCACAACCTTTTCCTAAAGGCTTAGGAATAGATAATAACGGGATTATTTCCGGAACATTAACAGAAGAGTTTCCCGGTGATTCTATTTTTGTAAAAGTAATTGATAATAATTGGCTCGAAAATATTAAGGGGTTTTTGTTTACAAACCGTGGGTTGCTTTTTTCCAACTATAACCTGACTAGTCCCGACAATAATATTCCGGAATATGGTGAAAATGTTCAAATGTCTCTTCGTCTTACAAACGTAGGTGAGGCTTCTATCAATAATATTCAATTGGTGCTCGAAGATGTTGATCCAAACTATTCGCTGGTTGACAGTCTGGCATTTTTGTCAAACTTGCAATTAAATCAATCCGGTAATCTGGATACGGTCTTTGAATTCAGTGTTAATGAACAAATCGCTGACAATACCCTGATTACATTTGTTATTAATGCCACTTCAGACGAACTACAGGCCTCAGATACCGTATCGTTTATTGTGAGAGCTCCGAATATTCAGATAATTAATACAGTATACACTGATTTGAATGATAACATTTTTGATCCGGGAGAAACAGGCACAATTAATATCCATTACAAAAACACAGGTGGTTCGCCTGCTTATAACCTGATTTCGGAATATCTTCCTCAAGACTCCTATTTAACAATTAACGCAGTATCTGGAAATACAAAAGCATTATTACTTCCGGACAGCACATGGATTGTCATCCTGAATATTACATCTGATCCTGCAACACCTTATGGATACGTCAGTACTGTTAATTCAGAGATTAATGGTGACAGGTCGTATACAAAAACACAAAACGTTCTTATTGGAATTGGATTAATCATAGAGAACTGGGAAACAGGTGGCATATCATCTTTCCCATGGGGTCTTGCAGGAAATGCACAATGGTATATTGATAATACAATACATTACGGAGGAAATTATTCATTACATTCAGGGCTTATTACCCACGATCAGGTTAGTGTACTCAAGTTGGTCGGGACTGTCAGTACCGCGGGCTCACTGTCTTTTTACAAAAAAGTATCCTCTGAGGCAAGCTACGATTTTTTATGTTTTTATATTGATAGTGTAAAAGTTGCTGAATGGTCAGGAGAACAAGACTGGTCCATACATGTATTTCAAATGAATTCGGGGTTTCATTCCTTCGAGTGGAAATATGAGAAAGACGGTTCTGTGAATTCCGGAAGTGATGCAGCCTGGGTAGATAATATTATTTTTCCACCCATGGATTTTGCAAGTCCTGAATTATTAGTTTCCACAGATCATTATGAAAAAACAATGGTTCAGAATATACTTGATACCGATACAATTTATGTAACCAACACCGGGGGAGGTCTGTTGACGTATCAGGCAAATATTGATAATGCCTCTGTATCACGAAAGGCTCAAGGAGCTCAAGAACAAAGAAGTGTTGACGGGTCAACCTTAACAGCATCCCCATCGGCCATAAATACAGGAGTTCCGGTCGCTCTTAATTTTTCACTTTACAACGGAAGCACAGATTCAGAATGGCTGAAAGATGTAACAGTTAGCTTTCCTCTGGGTGTAACACTTGATTCAGCTACAAGCTTTATAGGTGGCACTGGCGGCCCGATGGCATGGAGCGGGGTTCATGGAAATGGTTCAGATGTGAACTGGCATGGGGAAGATGGTAGTGGTTGGGGTGTGGTTCGAGGCAATGAAACAGCAACCGCAGTTCTGTATTTACAAATTGATTCGGCAATACAAAATTCAATTGTTTTATTGTATCAAATCGATGGTGATATATACGGGGCTACCCCTCATTCCATTTCTGATGTTATAATACTTACTAATAACGGACCTAATTCAACATGGCTTACCCTCTCGTCAGAAAGTGGAAATTTAACATCAAATCAATCGAGCCCACTATTTCTTAACTTTAATACTTATGGAATTGCGTTGGGTACCTACTACTGTAATATTAATATTTTTTCAGCAACCGATACTGCATCAGTGGCTATAGAACTTAATGTAACGGATTTTACCGATATTATCGAAATAAGAAATTCTCTTACATTGCATCCGAATCCTGCTGATACCTATTTTCAGGTTAACATTCCCTCGTGCAAAAAAATCAATGCTGAAATCTTTACCATGACCGGTCAATGTATCGCAAAAAAAATTGCAGATGGTTCTATAATAAATTATAACACATCTCAACTGCCCGATGGTGTCTATATATTAGTTATCACATGCGACAATACCCGATGGGTGGAAAAAATAATAGTAGCCCATTGATAAGGGTTTATGATCTGAATAAAATCAATTATTCAGATACTTTGCAGAAACACACAGCAGAGAGTTCAGGGTAATGGGTTTGGTAATATAATCATCGCAACCGGCGGCAAAACATTTTTCTTTATCTTCGGCCATGGCATAAGCAGTTTGTGCGATTACGGGTAAATCTTTTCTTATTTCTTTAATAATTTTTGTTGCTTCAAAGCCGTTCATTACAGGCATCTGCATGTCCATAAGCACCATTTGGATGCTTTGATTTTCTTTACATATATCAATTGCTTCCTGACCATTTTCTGCGCGAAGAATTTTTGCTTTGGTTTTTTTCAGCAATGTTTTCAGATAATGAAAATTCACATGGTCGTCTTCAACAATCAAAATTACCTTTGCATCCCAGTTTTGTTCTATGATGCTTTTTTCTTCTGCCTGTTTTGTTTCTTTATGCTTTGGGCTTACTTTACGGTAGGGTAAACAAAACGAAAATTTAGATCCGCAGTCAGGAGCAGAAACCAGCTCCATGTAGCCATTCATAAGCTCCACAAGGCTTTTTGAAATTGCAAGACCTAACCCAGTGCCACCATAATGCTTGGTAGTACTGTCATCAGCCTGACGAAAACGGTCGAATATCAAAGATTGCTTTTGCTCTGAAATGCCAATGCCGGTATCTTCAACATAGAAACATATTTTATTTCCTTCAATTTTATAACCAAACTCTATAAATCCTTTTTCTGTAAACTTAACCGAATTTCCAATTAAGTTGGTGAAAATTTGTTTAAGCCTGAAATCATCTAATAAAACAAAGCAACCTGAATTATCTAATCCGTGTTGTAATCTTAAAATAATATCTTTTTTATCGCGAAGTGTGATATCAGACTCAAAGAAATTATATAATTCAAATAAAATTGCATTTAACGAGCATTCTGTATCCTGAATAACAATCTGCCCTGCTTCAATTTTTGATATATCAATAATATCATTAATAATATTTAGAAGGTCTTTCCCTCTTTTATTAATGATATCAACAAATTCAGATCTTTTATAAGTAGGAAGGCTTTCATCTTTTAATAAATCTGTAAAGCCAAGAATAGCATTCATTGGAGTCCTTATTTCGTGGCTCATGTTAGCCAGGAATGCAGTTTTAAGTCTGTCTGCCTCCATGGCCTGTTCTTTTGAACGCAGAATTTCTTCATTTCTGATTTTGTTAGCAATAGCTCCACCAAGTGTATTTGCAAAATTAACAAGAATATTTTCCTGCGAAGAACTCCATTTGCGCATTTGCATTTTATCTGAAAAGCCAATAAAACCCCAATATTTATTTTCAATAAGAATAGGAATAGCAAGGAAAGACAAAATTTCTTTTTTATCTAAAAACATCCGCTCTTTTAAAGGAAAATCTTTAGGTCTGCCTTTTATATTTTCTTTAGATGAAAGAAGAACGAACCATCTCTCAATGCCAAGCGAGGCATAAGGCACATTCTGCAAATCGGGATCATTAAAAAGAAGTTGCTCGGAAGTCCATTCAACTCTGTGATTAAATACAGGCTGCTCATCAGAATCTGGTAAATGCGAATAAATACAAATTGAAGATAATCCTATTGCATTTCCAATTACAGCAAGAGATTGTCCTATTGCTTCATCATGATTTTCTTCAGTCAAAAGAATCTGTGCAGAAGTATTGATACTTTTCAACAAGACATCTGTTGATTGCATTATTTCTTCTGTTCTGCGTCTTTCGGTTATATCTTGTGTAATACCATAAATAATACCTTTATCAAAAAACTTGGCGTGTACCTCCATGATACAGATTTCGCCGGAAGGATGAATAAAAGTATACTCGAAAGGCTCGTTGCTTTCCTCATGATTTTCAGTAATACTTGCTCTCTGAAATTTCTCTAATAATAAAGGAATATCTTTATGGGCAATAAATTTCTCGGCATACTCCATCAAGGGCATTATCAAAGGCAAGGCACTCAGGGAATCCAGACCAATTAATAACTGGTGTTCTTTACTTAATGTTATCTCTCTTTTGTTTAAATCAAGTTGCCAGCTTCCTATCATGGCTACCTGATAAACTTCAGATAATTTTTTTTCGTTTTCTTTTATTTTCAATTCGCTTTTTAATCTTGTTGAAATATCTCTGATTGTTGCAATGATTAAAACATCATCTTTAAGAGACAATAATTTATAAGTAATTTCAGCATCAAATAAAGAACCGTCTTTTTTTTTGTGCTTCCAGTTAAAAAACTGTGGCTTGCCATTTAAACAAGCACTGATTTTTTCTTTTCCGGATTCAGATGATTTTCTGCCGTCGGGTTGAAAAACAGGAGCAAGTTCATTGGGTATTGCGCCTATAAGTTCTTTACGTGTCATTTCAAAAAGCTCACAGGCTTTCTGATTACAATCGTGAATAACTTCTTTCATTATAAAATATCCATCAGCAGATTTATCAAATAATTCGGTATAGCGACTCTCGCTATCACGAAGGCGTGATATGGTTTGCTGAAGAACGTTGTTGGCTCTGTGAATATTTTCATTCGTAGCCATGTACTCTGCATTCAGAGAGCGATGTTCTTCCATCTGAATTGCAATTTCTTCACTTTTATCTTTCAATTCCAGTTCAGCCAGTTTCCGCTCTGTTATATCAAAAGCGGTTCCGATTACAGCATACTCACCGCTAAATTCAATTATTCCGACTGAAAAATCAAGCCAGCGGATATCATTATTTTTTGTTTTTATTTTGAACTCAATACGTTTAGGAGCTCGCGTGTTAGACTTTAAACGTGTTTCGAGTGTTATTTCAGAAACGATGCCAACATCTTCCGTATCAACAAAACGCCAGATATCAGAATTAAGAATTTCATCCCTCGAATAACCTGTTAATGTAATTGTGGCATCATTCGCGTATAAAATATTTTCAGCCTTATAAATTACAATTACAGCCGGAGACATATCAGAAAGCGCTTTGAATTTTTCTTCACTTTCTTTTAGTTGCCTGTTTAGTTGTTGTAAATTATGTATCGTGAATTTTAATTGTTCATTTTTATCCTGAAGAATTGCATCGAAATTTTTTCTTTCTTCGGCAATAAGTGAAACCGCCACCATATCTGCAATTGAAGCCGTAAAAACCTGATCTTCGTAAGTCCAATGTCTTTCTGTAGTTACTTCTGCGCAAAGCACACCAATAATTTTTCCGCGTAACCAAATAGGAGTATCTACAAGAGCTTTGATATTGTTGGGTATAGAATAGTCTTCTTTAAATTCTATGGTACGTTCGTCGGTAAGGACATCTTCAACAACAAGATTTCTTTGATTTTTTATCGTGTTTAGATAAATCGGATATTTTGTAATATCAAGAATTGTTCCTTCTTCGTGTTTTGATTTTGACAAGCAAAAAGAATCAACACATTGCAGTGCCGTTTCTTCCTCATTAAAAAGCCAGACGGATGAAAAGTCAACCTGAAGAGTCGCTGCATTTATTTCATTTAATCTGGCAATGTCGGTTTTAAAATCAATATTTTCATGCCTTATTAATTCAAGCAAAGTATTCTGGTAATGAGATGCTTCTTCAAGGCTTTGTTGTAATTGAATCTCCCTGTTTTTTCTTTCAGTAATATCAGAAATAAGAACAGAAACAGTATCAGGCATACCTCCCTGATGCCTGATAAGGCATATTTTAGCACTGTACCAACGATTGTCACCTTCAATTATTGATGGATATTCTATGTTTTGAATGATTCCATTCCTGAAAACATCATTAATTATTGCTTCAAATTTAGCGCTGAATTCAGGGTCAAAAACTGCGCGGAGTGTTTTTCCTAAAAAAAAGGAGTCTTCAAAAAATAAAAATGATTTATCGGATGCCCAAACATTTAAAAAGCGATAATCTTTATCTAATTCAAAAATCACATTTTCAAGAGAAGAAATAATTGCTTCAAGGTCGCTCTCTTGTTCAAAAACTTTCTTTTGAATTTGATAAAATTCTGTAAGATCATGAAAAATACAACCGAGCATTATTCCTTTTGACAAGGTAATACTAAAATAAGAAAAATGAATATTACATATTTTATTATTTTTTGAAACAATATCAGCACGCCTTGAAATATTGAGCCATTCTGCTTTTCCTGTTTTAAAAAAATCTAAAATAATATGCTTGTATTCCTGCTCTGTTTCATTCGTTCTTTTTTCATGAGGTATCATATTTAACTGAAAATCCCATGCATATTTTTTTATAACTTCTTCTTTTTTATAACCGGTAATTAGTTCGCATTGTTTGTTCCATTCATATATACAGCCATTATCGCTGATCAGAAAAATACCGTCTGATGCATTTTGAAAAATACTAAAGAAAAGTTCCTCGCTCGCTATAAGTTTTTTCTGGGTTTTTGAAATAGATGAATTTACTTCAAGCAGTTCTTCATTGATGGATTTTATTGTTTCGTTTTGCGTAGATATTTCTGTGTTTTTTTCGAGTAATTTGTGCTCTCCGAGATGACTTTTTATTTCCTGCAATTTGTAACGGGAAATATCTTCGAATAAAACACAAATATAATTTCCATCTGGAGAAAATTTAGAAATGATAAACCAACGATTAAAAAATTCGGAATGAAATTCAACCTTTTCTTTCTCTCCTGAGTTAATTTGTTTTGATAAAAATTCCTTGAAATTAAACTTATCATTTTTAATATCGGGAAGAATACTAAATAATGTTTTTCCAATGATTTGCTGACTTTGATTTGAAAGTGAAAGAAAATTTCGATTGCAATCTAAAATAAGAAAATCGTAAGGAGTATTGTTTTCATCATAAAGAGTCTGCATACATACATAAGACTGACTCATTCCGTCAAGAAGGGCAGGATAAAATGATCGGGCATCTACTGTGTTTTCAGCAGGTATTTTCTTCTCATTTTTTTCAGGAATACTATTTTTATTTTCTTTTGCCACGGAATTTTTTCAGAAACAGATAGTACAAAATTAAGAAATTAAATGCAAATAATAAAACTAATCGGCTTTATTTCAATACAAAACCTGCAAAAACAGGCTGATGATCTGAATTTTGAAAATCAAGATTTTTAGTATGAACATAAACCGCATCAACATTAGGAGATATAAGATAATAGTCAATTATAATTTTCGGTGTTGTTTCAGGGTCGTAAGGAAAATTCAAATACCTATTCGTGGGAACTGTTGGATCGTAAATCCATTTCCATTCTTTTGGAAGAAAATCTTTTGCAATAGAAATCAATTTAAAATGTTTCTCAGGAAGGGATTTTGAAAATGAATTTTTATCTGCGCCGAAAGGACTTTGATTCCAATCTCCACCCATAATTATATAATTGCCTTTACTATATTCATCTGACAAGAAGCCTTTCAGAAATTCCATGTGCTTTGTTTTTACAACACTGTCTTCAAAAGCGGCATTGTGCGTGTTAATAACCAAAAGTTGTTTATTTTCAGAAACAGGAAAACGCTTGACTATAAAGCAACGATCGAGCATAAATAAATTTGTTGGAAAAGGACCTTCTCCCGGAAATTTATATCGCTCGCAAAGCAAGGGTTCATGCTTTGTTAACGAGAGAATTCCGGAAATTACTTTTCCCATGGGGGATGAAATTGGAGAAGGAACAAATTTCACGTTGTAATTCATTGCAAAGTATGGTTTCCATCCTATTAAAAAAGAAGATAGGCTGTCGCGTTCATTAATATAATAAGAGCGTTTTGCTTCAACATCAACTTCCTGAAGCATTATGAAATCTATCGAATCGCTTTCTGCAAGCAATGACTTAATTTTTACAAAATTTTCAAGAGTACGTTCTTTGCTTGTCTGCATATTTTTTCCACCATCATAGAAAAAATCCATGTCGCCGCCAAGACCAGCATACCCTATATTCCAGATAAGAAATCGAAGCGTATCTCCCTGTTTAAATTGATTTGGATTTTCACTTTTAAAAATTTCTTCCCTGTCTTGCGGATCATAGTTTGTAAGCATAGAATATCCCAGAAAAATAAGGAATAATATAACTACCAAAGCAATAATCCCAAAAAAAAGTTTGATAATTTTTTTCATCTTATTTTTAAAATATCTTTGTTAAGAAAAACAAACAAATGTAAAATAAATCATAATACGGGCAATCAGAAAAAATTCTAATTTTGAGAACACTCCGGAAAATATTATATTTGGGATAATATGTGGCTAAAGCCGAATTGAGTTTATTTGTATTTATTACGTTGACTAAAGTCAACGCGAATCAATGTGAGTCGAGATAAAAAAATGAAAATAGTATCTGATAAAAAGTCAATAGTATTTCAATATTAAAAGTTATCAATTATAATGTCTCGGAAAATCAGAAAAAATACGATTAATTTATACAGTGAAAATCTAAAATGCTAACAGAAATCGAAAAATACATACTTGATCATACAGAGCCAGAAGATGAACTTCTGCGGGAACTATATCGCGAAACCCATGTGCGCATGTTGCATCCACGTATGGCATCCGGTCACGTGCAGGGAAAAATTCTTGAGATGATTTGCCAGATGATTCAACCTCAGAATATATTAGAAATAGGAACCTATACCGGTTATTCTGCCCTTTGTCTGGCTAAAAGTCTTCCTGAAAACGGAATACTCCACACAGTTGAAATAAACGACGAAATTGAAGATTTTACACGCTCTTATTTTGAACGATCTGAATTGAAAAATAAAATAAAATTTCATATCGGAGATGCGCGAGAAATTATTCCAACTTTAAATACCAGCTTTGATCTTGTATTTATTGACGGAGAAAAAAATCAATACTGCGATTACTATGAAATAGCGCTTCCTTTTATTCGTAAAAATGGATTTATCATTGCAGATAATGTATTATGGAGTGAAAAAGTAGTTGATGGAAACTTGCGGAATAATGATCACTTTGCTCATGGCATAAAGGATTTCAACAATCTTGTACAAAAAGATACAAGGGTGCAAAATGTACTTTTTCCTGTTCGGGATGGACTGATGGTGTTGAGGAAATTGTAGGGGGTATTGTAAAATTGTATCTTATAAAAAAGCCCCAGAAGAATTTACTCCTGAGGCTTTTCAATAAAAAAACTTCATGAATTAAATTAATTCATTTTTGTGTTTTTCACCAATAACTTTCAACATATCCTGTGTCATAGCATCAAGATTATAACTGGGTTTCCATCCCCATTCTTCTCTGGCAGCTGTATCGTCTACAGAATCTGGCCATGAATCAGCAATTTTCTGACGGAAATCAGGTTCGTAAGAAATTTGAAATTCAGGAATATATTTTTTAATAGAGTCAGCCATATCTTTAACAGTAAAGCTCATTGCGCCTACGTTAAAGTCACTGTGATGTTTTAATTTTGTAAAATCTGCTTCCATCAGGTCACAGGTTGCTTTCAGACAATCGGGCATATACATCATCGGGAGGCGTGTGTCCTCTTTAACAAAACAAGTATACTTTTTATTTTTAATAGCTTCGTAATAAATAGCCACAGCATAGTCTGTAGTACCTCCACCAGGAAGTGTTTCATTGCTGATAATACCAGGATATCTCAACCCTCTAACATCAAGTCCGAATTTTCTAACATAATAATCTGCCAGTAATTCTCCGGATACTTTCGTAACTCCATACATAGTAGTCGGTTTCAGAATTGTTTCCTGTGGTGCATTCTTAGGTGTTTCGGGACCGAATACAGCAATAGAACTAGGAACAAGTACCTGTTTCATTTTGTACTCAAGGGCAACATCAAGAATATTTATGAGCCCGTTCATGTTTACATTCCATGCATGTTTTGGATCTGCTTCACCAGTAGCAGAAAGAATCGCTGCCATATTGATAATACAGTCCACATTATGTTTTTTTACGACTTCAATCAGTTGCTCTTTGTTTACAGCATCAACTACTTCAAACGGACCAGAATTTTTTAATTTTTCAGAAGGAGCAGTTTTTCTTACTCCTGCAATAACATTATTATTACCATATATTTTGCGAAGTTCCATTGTGAGCTCAGAACCTATCTGTCCGGCAGAACCAACTACTAAAATTTTTGAAAATTTTCCCATATATCTATAAATTTAATTAATTGAAATATTTATAATTACCCGAACAAAAATAAATTAATTTTAAAATTATAAGCATGAATTAAATTTTATTTTTTTATGTTGTAAATCATGGAGCAGAAATATAAAATCGCATATATTTGTTTGCTTAAAATTAAGTATAAACTTAAATATCATAAAAATGTACGGAAAATTAAAAGAGCACCTTGCAAAAGAAATAGGTGCAATTAAAGAAGCTGGTCTTTTCAAAAATGAAAGGATTATTGAAAGTGAACAAGGTGCAGAAATTGTTGTTAAAGGAAAAAAATGTCTGAATTTTTGCGCAAATAATTATCTTGGATTGTCATCTCATCCGGATCTGATAAAAGCATCCCATGAAGAGATTGATCACAGAGGTTATGGTTTATCCTCCGTACGTTTTATTTGCGGTACTCAGGATATTCACAAACAACTGGAAGAAAAAGTTTCAAAATTTTTAGGAATGGAAGATACTATCCTTTTCTCTTCCTGCTTTGATGCTAACGGAGCTGTTTTTGAACCACTCCTTGGTGAAGATGATGCAATTATTACTGATGCGTTGAACCATGCTTCTATTATTGACGGAATACGTCTTTGTAAAGGACAAAGGTGGATTTATAATCATGGCGATATGCGCGATGTTGAAGAAGTTGATCCTACTACAAATAAAGCTGGAAAAGGTTTGGAACGCTGCTTAAAGGAAGCGCAAAAATGTCGTTTCAGAATGATTGCAACAGATGGTTCTTTCAGTATGGATGGTGATATTGCCAAATTACATGAAATATGTGACCTTGCAGAAAAATATGATGCCCTTGTAATGGTAGATGATAGCCATTCAACCGGATTTTTAGGGAAAACAGGCAGGGGAACCCATGAGTATCGTAATGTTATGGGTCGTGTTGATATTATAACTACCACTTTTGGAAAAGCCCTTGGTGGTGCTTCCGGTGGCTGCATCTCCGGACCAAAAGAAATTATTGACTGGATGCGTAATAAAGCCCGTCCATATTTATTCTCAAACTCTGTTGCACCAGCTGTTGTTGGAGCTACAATAAAAGTTATGGATTTGCTTACATCTTCCACACAACTTCGCGATAAATTAGAAAACAACACCAAATATTTCAGGTCAAAAATGACTGAAGCTGGTTTTGATATTATTAAAGGAGATCACCCTATTTGTGCAATTATGTTTGGCAAATACCCCGATTGCTCAAAACTTGCTGTCAATTTCGCAAACAGAATGCTGGAAGAAGGAATTTATGTAATTGCTTTCTCATTCCCAGTTGTTCCAAAAGGAAAAGACAGAATAAGAGTACAGATTTCTGCCGGACACGAGATGGAGCATCTCGACAAAGCCATTGCTGCTTTTACCAAGGTTGGAAAAGAACTTGGAATGATAAAATAAAAAAAGGGACGAAAGTCCCTTTTTTTATTTATAACGGGTTTCGTGCAGGCTTCATAAGGCAAACAATAAACCTGCGATTCGGAAATAAATATTTATTTCCGGAGAATAATATTTGTTGAATATTCTTTACCCTGTTTAATAATTCGAACCAAATAACTTCCATTGTCAAACGATGACATATCAATGCTCTTTAGGTTACCCGGATTTTCCATTTTCTTAATTATTTCTCCTGTCATATTATAAATAACAACTTTAGCATTGCCAGCATTTTTGATGTAGATTTTATTACTTGTCGGATTTGGAAAGACTTCAATTGAGTTTTCGAAAACTGTTTTTGATCCTACCACTGTCAGGTCAACGGTACTAACAACAGAACAATTGTTCGCATCCGTTACGGTAAGGGAATAAACTCCGGCACACAAGCCACTGATTGATGATGTTGTAGCACTGGTACTCCATAGATAATTATAAGGCGGAGTTCCACCTGCAACAGATGCATTTGCAGATCCATTACAGGTACCATTATCAGGTGTTTGGTTAAGAGTGACTGTTAGCATTGAACAATCGGAGCAGGAAATCACCGATGTCATATTATCCACCTGGATCGTATTGAAACTTCCGTCTGTTACCCTGATTGGCCACACACCTGAAGGAGTAACAGTTGATCCGGTTGCAAATGTGGTCCAGGAAGCAGGAGCATTGCATTCGGTAACAGGCATTGAATTTACCATGCAGAGGTTTACAAAAGGAGTCCAGGTTCCACCGCATGCAGTGCATTCAGCTTCATTTGTGATAGGCGTTGTAGTTGCTGGATTATATTGTTCCCAGATGTATGTTGGAGTGCCATTCAGAACTGTAATATCACCATTTGGCTGTTCACAAACTGATAAGGCGGCACAACTATTAACCCTTATTATCACAGAATCCGCTCCGCATGGCATGGTGTAAAATATTTGATGATTACCTGGACCTGCAACAGCAGGGTTAAAAGTTCCGGTTGAAGCATTTGTTATTCCTGAGCCTGACCAGATACCCCCAACATTGGAAGCAATAAAATCAAAGGGAGCATCCGTGGAACAAACCGTATCAACATTACAAATATTTGCATCACAGCAGCCCACAGACGTTTGCGGACAAGCGCTCATATTGATGGATTGAATTTTTCCGTTCCTGTTTGTGACATCGCTGTTTGATTGGGCTCCAACAGCAACAATTTCCCCATTTATGTTTATTGCAATATCGTAAATTGTAAAACCTGTATTTGTCTCAAGAAGAATATTCAGATCTGGATCAAATTTCACAACTCTGTCTCCCGAGCCGGCATAGACGTTTCCGCAATTATCAATAGCCATCCCGCTATTCTTAATAATTTTTTTTCCAAGCAGAATTTGACTGCTGCCACCAGGCAAAGGTACAGAGTTTATCAGTGCCCCTTCAACCTGAGATCTTCTGTGGATAGAATCTCCGCTATGAGTATAAATATACAAACTGTTGCCACATAAGGCTTTTAAACCTCCCCCGTTTTGTGTTGCAGGAAGATAATTTTCGCATTTATAAGACAACTCATAATTATTGGGTACCTGAAATGCAGGAAGGTTTGATGGGCATAAGCCAATATTCTGATTAATAACTCCAACGTCTTTATGAGTTAAAAAGATGTATTTTGCATTTAATGAAGAAGCTATGGATCTGACTTCAATCGGATTTGCTCCAAAGCCTGCAATATTCGTATAATCCAAATCTTGAGTTGAAATAACTGAACCATCGGTCGTATTCATGTTAAAAATGGTTGCATAGGCTGAAAATGCAAGCATATTAAGTTTTGTTCCACCTATTACAAGTTTTGTTTTATCGCAGTTAAATGAAATTGACCACCATTCATCACTTGTTGCGCTGCCGTCGGTATGCCAGTCCATTCCTCCTAAGTTATTAATCCTTTCAATAGAAGGGGAAGTACCTGATGTAATATAGCAAGTTCCTGAGTTATCGGTGGCGAGTGTTCCTAACCATACATTGGAAGTGTCCCACGGTGTGGAATAGGTCCATTGAAGAGACCCAGCATTATTATATTTTTCAAGTTTCATAGGGGTTTCCCCTCCAATTACATATACATTGCCTGGTCCATCTGTTTCAACTTCCCAAACTGCGGTGGATGAATTAAATGTTGCGTTAATAATCCACGGGTCAATAACCATCTCACGTGAATTATCATAATTCTCTGCTTCAAAAAATAATTCATTGTTTTCAAATCTGAATTTAATATTTAATCTTTCTTTTGTATCAGAATAATAAGCAATAGGTTTAAGTTCTGCGATATCTCCTAATGAAGTCTGAATTTTAAAATCCCCTGATGGCTCAATAGAATACCGGGTATATTCAGATTTGGTTTTTGAATGGAAATCATTATATTTAATTCTGACCTTAGATAAATCTGCTCCGGGACGAAGCGTAATATTATATTTTATTCCTTTTTCAGGGTTAATGAAATAATCCACATCCACATTTTGATATAGGTTTTTATATACCAGTTGTTTGTAACCATTGATATGGTTTACATTGGAAATTTTGCCTGTAGTTGGATTTTTTATTGCATAGGAAAAATAGTGATCTGTTACCTCATTCACAAAAGTTTCAACATTTGGGTTTGAACCTACCCATGAGGCATCAACAAGTTCGCTGATAGTAATCCATCTTGGTTTTTTTGATTGTTTTCTGTCAACTAAACTTTCAAATTCAAAATCTTCAGTGTTTCGTAAAAACTTGTCCATCCGATATGTAAAACCGCTTTGATTGAAAAACATTTTAAATCCATCGTAATCAATTGCGTATTTGATTTTTTTATCACTTTGCCAATTACGACCATCAAACTGACCTTTATTTTCAATAAAGACTTTTCTTTTAACGCCACTTTGAATGGCCCGATCCGTACCATCAGCGAGTAAGGATAATGTTGTTAGTATATAAACAACAAATAATAGTAATAAAGATTTACTCATAATATTAATTTTTATGGTTATTAAACAAAAAATTTTATCGTGGGTTTATATTCAGTAAAAATACAATAAATTATCTATTTGAAAAAATTATTACAAATTTTAATATCTTCTTATTATAATACATTATATTGCTTCACATCTGCCAGCGTGGTCGAACTTTTTCTGACAGGCCAGCAAGACTTTCTCTGCAACCTGTTCGGGTTTTATACTGCGAATACAAAGGCAATCCTTTGATTTTTTACAACTTTTACATTCTTTATCAAGCACTAAATATTCAGAATTAGCTCCGATGGGTGCCCAGCGTGTAGGAAAAATGGGACGCATGGGCGCATAAATACCCAATGCGTATTTTCCTAGCGCAGAAGCAATATGCAGGGGCCCTGTACTTGCAGCCACCAAGCCATCTGCCGCATTGATAAATGCAATTAATTCCGCAAGCGTTAAACGCCCGGTTAAATCAGTTATCTGATTGCAGTATTTTTCAAGAAACCCGGAAATCATTTTACCTTCATCAGTGCTGCCTGTAACAAAAATTTTAAATTGATCTTTGGGAAGCAATTCAATAAGTCTGGTAAAATTGTTCATGCCCCACTCACGTGCGCTGCCTTTCGATTTCGGATGAAGAATCAGGTTAAATTTTTCGTCCGATAACAGCATGGAAAATTGTGGTGGAAGGACAGAAGTATTCGTCAATCCGAAATATTTTGAAATCTCTTTAATGTCCTTTTCTTTTTTCAATCCTAAAGGCGCCAGAAGTTTACAGTTTAGCTGCGCTTCATGCAGGTTTGATTTCCTTCTGCTGATATTCACTTTTTTATTACAGAACAAAAGATTGTAAGGTCTTCTGGCTGTTCCGATGCGGGTTTTTATCTTTGACAGGAAAGCGAGCTGGGCGATTATTTTATGAGGAAACACATGTACAATCGAATCTGCATTTAAAGATTTGAAATAAGAAACCCGCGCTGTTTTTGATAATTGTAAAATTTCTTCCCAAATAATAATTTCATCAATATTTTTGCAGGATTCTATGATGGGGCGGGTATAATTTTTCGCAAGAAATGAAATTTTACATTCAGGGTAAAGTTCTTTTAAAATACCTGCAAGAGGCAATGTCAGGACAACGTCGCCAATATTATCAACCCGGCTGAGAATTATGTGTTTCATGAAAAATCCTCTCAATTAAAATGCAAATTGAAACGCTTGACAAATGCTGTTTTACTATTACTCAATTTCGTAATATTGGTCAACAGAACCAACAATTTTAAATTCAGTACGTCTGTTTTTAGCGCGACCTGCTTCGTTGTCTGTACCATCATGATTTGTATTGGGTGCAACAGGTTGGCTTTCTCCATATCCTTTAGCAACAAGGCGTTTTTTATCAAGCCCTTTGCTTATAAGATATTTCACAACGTTTTCAGCGCGCTTTTGAGATAATTTAAGATTATACGCATCAGAACTTATGGAGTCGGTATGTGCAGCAATTTCAACTACAATTTTGGGCATTTTTAGCATGGTTTGATATACTGTTTTATCAAGATACTTTAACGCATCTTCCGTTAGATCGGCTTTACCAAACTCATACGTAATATTATTCATTACAATCGCTTCTTTTTCCTTAATAATTTTCCCTGTATTATCTGCCAGAACTTTCATGTAAACAGCGTCAAGGCGAATTGTATCAGACTTTGTAATATCTTCTGTTGATACATTAATTTTCTTGTTGTCGTATCCATAATTTTCCACGGTAATAAAATATTTATTTCCCTGTTCCATGTTAAAATAATATTCTCCCTTATCAGAGGAAACTGTATTCGTAATAAAAATGGAATCGCGGGTATTTTCTTTGTACATAAATAAAGACACCAGCTTTGAGCCAAGTAAAGAAACAGTAGAAGTATCTAATTTGTCTTTATCGATATTAACAAATTCCGATTGGTCTGATTTTGTGATCATCTTAAAAACACTGCTATCTTTAACGGCATACAAAGAGCCTTTTGCAACTATTTTAATAAGGTCGGGCGCCTGAAAAACATATAAATCATCGCAACATGTAGAATTTCTTAATAAAGCTCCACCCTCACGGTTTGAGGTAAAAAAACCTTCTCCCTTTGTTTTTGAAGAAGCGTAATATAAATCGTCAGCTCCTGAATTTATAGGATATCCAAGGTTTTCTGGCCTTGTCCAGTTTCTTTGCTCTCCAATAGTTTTATATATATCCATGCCTCCAAAACCGGGAAGTTTATCAGAGCTGAAAAATAAAGATCGGGTTTGCATATCATAAAACGGTGTCAGTTCATCTCCTGGAGTATTAATTAGCTTTCCCAGATTTTTCTCCTCTGTCCATTTTCCCGTTTTTTTATTGAACTTCGAAAACCAAATATCCTGTCCCCCTATGGTGCCTTTTCTATCGGATACAAAATAAAGAATTTCCTGACCACTTTTAGAATCTGTACCAAGAGCAGGCATGGTAGATGTAAATTTTTTCTCATTAATTGGTTTTGGAAGCCGTACCGGTTCTCCCCAGAAATCGTCGTTATCTTTCTGACTGAGATAAATATTACAAATTATTTTATTTTTCCAATTTTTGGCGCAATACGTAAAATAAAAACGCTTTCCATCCTGCGATATCACAGCGTTTCCTGCATCATACTCATCGTTATTGAAAGGACCTGAATACAACCCTGTATTTTTCCAGTCGTTTTTAATTTTTTGTGCAATGTAAAATTTACGAACGGGTTTTTTAGCTGTATCATTTGGATTATAACGCGCAACAGAATCAAAACGTAAAGAGCCATAAATAAAAGCATTTTCAGAAATTGGCAAAGGAGAAAATTCTATGTTGGGTCTATTTATAGATGTATCCATTCGTGAAATAATTACCTTATTTTTGGCTTTATTCCAAACCGTATCAATATAACTTTGGGCAAGTTCGCATCCGGTAACTTCAGCTTTTGATAAATTTCGCCAAAACTTATCATCCTTTTGCCCTCTGTATTCTTTGCTGAATTTCACATAAAGAGGTATTGCTTCTTTATATTTTCCATTAATTTTTAACATAGATGCATACCAATACAGACTAAGTGGAAAATCTTTTCCTTTATCTGTTTCATAAACTCTTAAGTATGCAGATTCTGCATTGTTATAATCTCTTGTTTTGCGGTATAATTCTGCAAGCTTATATGCAGTTTTTAAATCCTTGGGTTTACGCGCACAATAGGCTTCATAATAATCAATAGCAGTATAGAAATCGCCATCGCGTTCTGCATTTTTAGCAAAACGTTTCATTTTCCAGGCAGCCTTAACCTTAATTTGATTTGTATCCTTCGGGGTATAAGAAAAAGAAGATAAAACCGGTATTAAAAACAAAAAAAGGACTAAAGTTATAAGCTGTTTCATTGGGTTCGGAATAAATTATCAATACCTGTCACAAGGAATAGCTTTGTTTGGTGTAATCGTACTCGGAGAAGTATAAATCAAAGATATTTCAAAAGCCCCTTTATTTCTGGTTGCAGCCTTTAGCCCGGATAAGTTAATGTCATAGCTGAAGCCAATATCAAAATCACGATAATTCACACCAGCAACAAAAAATACAGCATCAGTATTGCTGAAACCATTTCTCAAATAACCGCCAAACCAAAATGAATTTAGCTTTAACAGATTCGATGGGAGTTTGTATCCTAAATTTGCACCTCCTATAAAATCATTTGCGCTCTTCATGGTCATCCATAATATTTTCGGGTCTAAATAAACCTGCTTTGTAAGATCAATCGGTATATCTGCATGAAAAACAATACGGGAAGGAAGTTTATTGTCTCCCGGAAGATACGATTCCGTTGGTTGCGTAATATGATAAACAGCAGCTCCTACAGTAGGTTCAAACTTTTTAAATTTTTTACTCCAGGAAAGTCCTGCATTCAAATCCACATACGAGGGTTCGTCAAAAGCACCTGATTCATTACTGGGCAAAGAATTATTAAAAATGCCCGTTAAGGCATCCCATTGTTCGGGATAGGTTTGTCCACTTAAAGAATGACCTTTCATTACATACCCTACCTGAACGCCGATATGCAAAACATTAAATTCAGGAAGTTTTATATGATATGCGAAAGAACCATAGAATTTATTTGCCTCAAGATTCAGGTTTCCTGATTTATCGTGTACGTAATTAATTCCCCAGCTAAAATTCTGACTATATAAATATAGCTGATGATCAAAGCCGACAGATTGTGTAAGATACGGAACATTTACCGATTTCCATTGGGAGCGGTGTATTCCCATGATGCGCCAATCGCCCTTACAATGACCGGTTAAAGAAGGATTAAGGTTTAAAGGAGTAGCGTAAAACTGGGAAAAATGAATATCCTGAGAAAAAATATTTTCTCCTGATATTAAAATAAATAAGACGAATATATAATGTAAATATTTTTTCAATAGCATTATTTTGCAAACAAAAATAGTATTAATTTTACAAAATTAAAAATTTGTTCTATTTTTACATAGAAATTTTTTTTTTGATGACAAAACGGATATTCGTATTTTTCTTTTTATTTGGTTTAACCTTTTCGCTCAAAGCACAGGTTACTGCATCTTTTATTGCTGACATAACAGAGGGTTGCGGGCAGATACCTTTGGTTTCTTTTACAAATTCGTCTACAGGCAGTGGAACATTAAGCTATCAATGGGATTTTGGAAACGGAAACACTTCATCTGACGCCAATCCTTTTACCAGCTATCCAAACCCCGGAAGCTACACCGTTAGCCTTACTGTATCAAATGGAAGTCAGACTGATGTAATGACAATACCTGTTAATGTATGGTACGTTCCCGTGGCTAGTTTTACATCCGGGGCTCATGCAGGCTGTTTGCCCCTTTCAGTAAATTTTCAGGACGGTTCAAATGTTACAGGCTCAACAATAACAAACTGGCTCTGGTATTTTGGCGATGGCTATTCCTCCACAGAACAAAGCCCGACACACATATATACTACAGAGGGAAATTACCCGGTATCTTTAACCGTTACAGATGCGCACGGCTGTATTTCGATTCCTTACAATCTAACGGATTATGCGCAGGCTTCTGTAGTTCCAACCATTTCTATAAGCGGAGATATTACCAGTTACTGCCTTACGCCTCTCACTACAAATTTTACAAATAACTCAAGCGGATCAACGCCTCTCGCGTTCCAGTGGAATTTCGGCGATCCAACTTCCGGTTCTGCTAATACATCTACACAACAAAACCCATCGCATACATATAATGATATAGGAATCTATGATGTTTCACTCGTGGCTACAGATCAGAATGGTTGCTCCAATGATACTGTTATTACAGAAATGATAGATATATCTACAGTTACAGCTTCCTTTAATGTTGTAGAAGGTGATACCGGATGTTTGAATCAGATGGTGCATTTCAACAATACCTCGGGAACACCCGGAATCTGGATTTACGGAAATGGAACAAGCGGTACATCAGACTCAATTATTTATACAGCAACCGGAACTTATGAGGTTACATTAATTGCTGCGCCCGTGGAGTGTCCTGATACAATTTCGCATTTCATCACTATAGTAAATCCTCCGACTACAGATTTTTTAATAGATAGCGTGTATGGATGCAAAGTGCCTCACAACGTAAATTTCACAAATACCTCCACAGGCGATGTTTCCTGGAGCTGGAATTTCGGCGATAGCGGAACTTCAACAACAGAAAATCCATCCCATACTTATACTGGTCAGGGTAATTTCAACGTTGTTCTAACGATATTAAATCAAAACGGGTGCAGAGCCTCGCAAACGAAAAATGTGATCGTTCAATTTCCGGACGTATCTTTTGAAGCAGATACAAATATGGGTTGTGTGGATATACCCGTAAACTTTGAAGATAATAGTACATGCAACACACAATATGATAATGTTGTCGGCTGGAATTGGAATTTTGATGACGGACAGACATCAAATCTTCAAAACCCTTCTCATACCTATACTGTTGATGGGCAATTCTGGATTACTTTAACAATCACTACCCAGCACAATTGTACAGCAAAAGACTCTGTTCAGCTTTTTTTCGGAAGCCACCAGCTGCCGGGCTTCACGCTGGATAAATACATTGCATGTGCGCAGGATTCAATATTCATAACCAATACATCTGCCGACACGAATAAAATTCAAACCTACGATTGGAAATTCGGACTTACACTTACATCAAACCTACAGCATCCCGTCCCTCAAATTCTTCGCAATACTGTAGATACAGGCTATGCCCATTTTCAACTCGTAACAAATTATTACGGTTGCCGCGATACAATTCTCGACAGTGTGTATATTAAAGGTCCCATCATTAAAACCCGCTCTGTTGTTACAGATTTGATGAGTTGCGATGATCCCCATCAATATATCATGACCACCAACACGCAGGGAGCAGAATACTGGACATGGGACTGGCGCGATAGCTCGCTTGTGGACACAACAGATCAGGATACAGTTATGCACCAATATCCGGTTGCTCCTTTGAGTACTCCTGATTATATGGTGTTGGTTTATGCATTCAACGATTCTCTGGGATGCGTATATAAAGACAGTATTAAGGTTTATCCAAAAGATATTTATGCTAATTTCGATTCCCTCGCATGGAAGGATACTATTTGTTTTGATCCTAATGAATTATTAGCAAGTACCTTTAAAGATGCTTATTTCTGGAGATGGAATTTTGGAGACGGAACACCCACCACATCTTGGGGTCTTCCATTAACAGATCATTTGTACGACACATCCGGAACATACACCATTTGGCTTTACGCAAAAACAATGAGCTTGAATGAACTGCAATGTGTTGATTCAATATCAAGACAGGTACGTGTATTTAAACCCGAAGTTGAATTTTACGGCGACACGCTGATAGGTTGTGCGCAATCTCCCATAACAATACCCTTTCACAGCCAGGCATTTTCACCGGACACAAATATTGTTTCGTGGTTATGGAATTTAGGAGATAACCAAACTTCTACAGATACTGCATTTTCTCATTCGTATCCCACACCCGGAAAATATAACATTACACTTGAAGTTACAGATGGTTTCGGATGTATAAATTCTCTTACAAAAAATCAATATATTGCATCGCTTGCTGTAACATCGAACTTTACGCTTTCTCAGACAGTATATTGTACAGGTGATGATATTCTGCTTAACTCGTCTTCAACATCCATTCCCACAGATTATCCTCCCACAGATTTTCACTGGTATTTGAGCAACGGCGACAGCAGTTACCAGCAATCGCCGACTATTTCTTTCCCTGTAAAAGGAGATTATGATGTTACATTGATTGTGTTCAACGCGCTGGGCTGTTCCGATACGTTAATCCGACCAGCTTATATTCAATCACAAAGCATTGACGCCGGATTCTATGTAACATTAAATAATATGATTACTTCTTCCGATAATCTTATTGCTGTTGTGGACACAAATTGTTATCCTGTAAATTTCAATCCTATAAATTTGGTAAATACAACACTTGAAGAATACAACCCAACTACCTATTCATGGACATTTGGCAATGGGGTAGGTTCCTCCAACCTGACTTCGCCATCTTTCCCCTATGAACAGCCCGGGAACTATGAGCTAATCCTTCAAACAACAACATCTCACGGCTGTGTTGATACTGATACAATTACAATTAATGTTGGTGGTCCTTGGGCAAACATATTACTTGATGATGATCATATTTGTAAAGGAGATACAGTTAGCTTTAATGTTACGGACACAATTTCCATTCAATCTGTAACATGGGATTTTGGAGATGGAAGCATCAGCCACGAGTTTGCTCCTGCCCATGACTATACCTACTTCCCAGACACAGGATTTTTTGTTGTAACACTAAATGCAACATCAGGTTCCTGTCAGATGCCATTAAAAAAAGATACAATTAATATATATCAGGTTATTGCAGATTTTTTAAGAAATGATTTTAGTTCCGGAACGTCAGACACATCGGGTTGTGGACCATTTTTGGCAGATTTTACGAATCAATCAACAGGAGCGGATTCATGGTATTGGGATTTCGGGAACGGAAGTATTTTCAATGGACAAAATCCCGCAACACAAACATTTGTTAACAATGCAGCTTCAGATGTAATTTACAATGTTGCTCTTTATATCTCAGAAAGCATGGCTGGTTGTGTTGATACGGCAATAAAACAAATAGTAGTGCATCCTACACCTGTATTAGCTTTAACAAATGATACGATTATTTGTTTAGGCGCAACAGCGCAATTGAATGCAAGCGGCGGTTCCACAATTCTTTGGTCGCCTGCGAATGCGCTTAGCGATACAATGATTTATCATCCTGTTGCAAGCCCTGTTACTACAACTACCTATCACGCTTTGATCACAAGCGACAAAGGATGCACGAATGAAGACTCTGTAAAAATTGCAGTTCAGCAAATTCCAAATCTCAGCACCATTGCAGATACAACAATTATTATCGGTGAATCAATTAATTTGTCTACCACAGTAGATCAGGATAATACAAGCTATCAATGGCTCCCTGACTATAAACTCAGTTGCAACAACTGCGACGAACCAGTTGCCACACCACTAAGATCAACAGATTACATTATAACAATTTCTGACAGCATCGGGTGTTTTTCAGTTTCAAAGCTTATCCGAATAATTGTAGATGCAAAATTTTCAATTGATGTCCCTACAGTGTTTACTCCTAATGGAGATGGACACAACGACATAATCTTTGCAAAAGGCTGGGGCGTTAAACAATTCAGAAAATTTCAGATATACAACCGCTGGGGACAACTTGTTTATGAAACCGATGATAAAACACAGGGGTGGAATGGAACTTTTAATGGAATGGCACAACCCGCTGATACTTACACTTACTTTATAGAGGTTGAACTTCTTGACGAAACCTTTAAAACAAAACAAGGAAATTTTAGTTTGCTGAGATAAATGGTGTCTTCGACTCCGCTCAGACACCGCTTGATTCCGCTCAGACACCGATTGGTGCTTTGACATTGATTGCTGATTCTTTTCCCATCCTCCCCTTGCTCTGTTCTGTACAATCGTTCCACTTGTGCTGAGCGAAGTCGAAGTATGGAACGATTCTACAGTCGCTTACCGCCTTTCCCACGAACCAGATACTCAACCAAATTTTCTTTCCACACAACGAATAAAATAAATATCAGCAACAACATGGTTCCAAAGCCAATGTTGAGCCAGAAATTTGTAGTACGCAGATATGCTGCTAAGAAGAAAAAGCCAACAGCAACGCCAATATAAATAAAAATAGTTTTTAAATCGTATTTGATTTTATAATACTTCTGACCCATAAAATAAGAAAGAATCATCATTAAAAAATAGCAGATAAAATGTGTCCATGCCGCTCCCATGTAGCCGCCAAAGTAAGGGTTGTCAAGAGGAACAAGCAGTACATTTAAAAGAATCGTTATTACAGCGCCGAAAATTGCAATATACGCGCCGTATCTTGTATAGTTTGTTAGCTTATACCAGATAGATAAATTAATAATAATTCCAAGAAATAAATTTGCCATCAGAATTATCGGAACAATTTTTATTCCCTCATGAAAACCGGCTCCGATGAAATGCTTGACAATATCTATATAAAACATTACGCCCATAAAAATCAGCAGACAAAAAACAATAAAAAACTTCATCACATCGGCATACATTTTTTTTGCATCCTTAGATTTTGCTTCGGAAAAGAAAAAGGGTTCAGCAGCGTATCGGAACATTTGGATAAACAAGGTCATCAGCACTGCAACTTTATAATTTGCGCCGTAAATTCCCAACTGGCTCATAACATTTGTATCCGGCGACAAGAGGCGTTTTAGCATTACCCTGTCTAATGCTTCATTTATCATCCCGGCAAGCCCGGCTACTAAAAGGGGTAAAGAATACCGCAACATTTTTTTCAACAGGGGCGAGTCGAATACCATTTTTATTTTCATCATCTCCGGAAGCAAAAGCAGGATTGTAAATACGCTGGCTATAAGATTTGAAATAAAAACATAGCCAACACCAATTTCAGGAGAATAAATATTCGATATAAAAGAATCGGGATTGTGTTTTAAAATCCACGGACACAACACAAGGAAAAATAAGTTCCCAAGAATATTAATTGAAATATTAAGAATTTTATAAAAAGCAAATTTCCATGCTTTTCGCTTCTGCCTTAAACGAGCAAAGGGTATAGCCGTAAAGGCATCGGCAGCCATTATTATTCCGAACCATGTTATGTATTCAGCATGATCAGAATAATTAATAAAGTCCGCGATTTGTCCTGAAAAAATACTTGTAATTAAAATAAAAAGAAACGATGATGATAAAAGAGCAATCAAAGATGTGCTGTATACGCGGTTTTCGTCTTTCTCGGTTTCAGAAAAACGGAAATAACCGGTCTCCATTCCGTAGGTAAGAACAATCATAATAAAGGTGGCATAAGCATACAATTCAGTAATTACCCCAAATTGCTCTGTCGCAAAAACACGGGTATGAAGGGGAACCAGCAAGTAGTTCAGCAAACGACCAAGCATGGAGCTGAGTCCGTAGATTGCGGTTTGTCCTGCTAATGTTTTAAGCTTACCCAAAATCAGATTTTTTATTACTGCAAAATTAGAAAAATGAATGACAGAAAAGAATATAGGGGAAATTTAATTCAGTAGATGTACAATTGGGCTACGGTAGATGTTCGATAGATGTACGGTAGATGCACAATAGATGTTCGGTAGGGCAGCAATGGATGTTCAATAGGGCAACGGTAGATGTATGGTAGATGTACAATTGTTGATTCGATAGATATTCAATTGTGCAACGATAGATGTTCGGTAGATGTTCAATTGTATTCCTACCGAATTACTATTGTATTCCTATTGTATTTCTATCGAATTCCTATTGTATTCCTATTGTATTCCGAATTTTTAATTTCTAATTTTATCTACCGCAAACCTTTGAGGATAGCCTTCGCTCAAGCCTACCCGCAATACCTCACAGGATTGCTTTCCTTAATTCTTAATTTACCCACCATACACCATTTTATAATGTTTAATCCCAGCTTCCATAAACATATTTCCTTCAACAATAAAATTATTCTTCAAATAAAAATTCACAGCTTTTTCCTGAGCATGAAGATAAATAGCGCTTTTCAAAGGTTTTACATCTTTTAAAACAGCGTCAAGAATTACTTTTCCCACACCTGTATTTCTATAATCCGGCAATACGGCAAAGCGTTCTAATTTTACTCCGGAATCCGTTTTTCTCCAACGTGCTGTTGCAATATATTTATCTATATTTTTTATCAAATAATGCAGTGCCTCATCATCTCCCTGATATTCTAATGCGGGATCAACACCTTGCTCGTTAATAAAAACCATCGTTCTTATTTTTCGAGCTTCGGTCAGCAGGTCGCCTGCATCATTGCTGTAAAAATTTATTACCTGAAATTCCATAATTGTTATTCTTTAAAAATGATCAAATTTAAACCAATTATAAAATTATATTGACTAAATGTTCATTTGTTATGACAAAAACATTAATTTTGTATATCGAGTGTTTGTCCATAATGTCCGACCTGCTTGCTTATAGGCAAGTAGTTGCGTTTTTCTCGAACATTCTGAACTAAACACTGAATTTTAGACAGTCACTTTCTAACTAATAATGTAGGACGAATGAGAAAAATTGCCTCACTTGTCAGTTTTTTTGTTTTCATTTTTTTACTTCAGGGAGTAGCACAACAGACTACTGTCTCGTCCGGCAATTTATCCCTGCTGAACAAAAATATTTTGTTTTACCCCAATCCTGCTTCGAATACGATTAACATTAATTATTCCATAAATACTTCCCAATTCGTATGTATTAGTATATATAACCAAATTGGGCAGGAAGTAATAAGTGTTATTAAAGAGACTCAAAAAGAAGGAACTTATTCCTACGAAGTGAATGTTGAAAAACTAGGAATAGGAATATATTTTATACGTATCAACACAGGGAAAGAATTTATTACACGAAAACTAATCATTAGCTGAAATATTAAAATGTGCGGTATTGCAGGATTTTTTTCTTTAAGTAATAAGTTCTCACCCGGAGAGCTTATTAACATGATGGTTTCCCTGAACCATCGCGGTCCTGATGCCAATGATTTTTATTGCAATGATACAGTTGGTATTGGCAACACCAGATTAAGTATTATTGATTTATCAGCACAAGCAAACCAGCCCATGCACTCGCGGTGCAACCGTTATGTCATTGTATACAATGGCGAGGTTTATAACTTTCAGGAAATTGCCAGCGAACTAAATATTCGTTTCAGAACAAAGTCAGACACAGAGGTTATATTAGAGGCTTTCGCTGAATGGGGCGTTACATTCGTGAAAAAATTAAACGGAATGTTTGCCATTGCTATTTACGACAAAGAAGAAGATAAACTTTATATTTTTCGTGACCGATTAGGAGTTAAACCTCTTTATTATTACTGGGATGGAGAAAATTTTGCTTTTGCTTCGGAATTGAAAGCGCTATTAAAACTTGATTTTCTAACCAAAAATCTTCAAATTTTCAAACGCGCTGTTAATGAATTTCTGTATCTCGGTTTTATTCCCGGCCCAAATACTATTTATCAAAACATTTATAAATTTCCGTCTGGTCATTTTGCCCGAATTACCCATCGCTCGCTGAAAATTGAACTTTACTGGAAAATTGAAGATCATATACGTCAGAATATATGTACTGACGAAACAGAGGCAAAACAAAAATTAGACGAATTGCTTCAAAAATCTGTTCAATACAGAATGATATGCGATGTACCTTTTGGTACTTTTTTAAGCGGAGGAACAGATTCCAGCCTAGTAACTGCTATTGCGCAAAAATATTCCGACAAGCCTGTTAAAACATTTTCTATTGGATTTAAAGAAGACAAATACAACGAATCGGGCTATGCAAGGCAGGTTGCAGAATATTTGAAAACGGAGCATCATGAATTTATTGTAACGGAAAAAGAGGCAATGCCTCTTTTTGAAAGCCTTGTATCCTGTTTTGACGAACCTTTTGGAGATTCTTCAGCAATACCTACCATGCTTGTATCAAAACTTGCGAAAGAACATGTAACAATGGTTCTTTCAGGCGATGGGGGGGATGAATTGTTTCATGGGTATGGCGCGTATCTGTGGGCGCACCGCTTGGCAAACCCTTTTGTCAAAACATTCAGAAAACCTCTGAAAATGGGCTTTTCAAAACTATCAGACAATAAATATCAAAAGGCATCCCAGCTATTAAAACAACCACCTAAAGGACAATTGAAAAGTCATATTTTTTCTCAGGAACAGGCTTTGTTTTCACGTAGCGAAATTGATCTGCTTCTCGATAAAAGTTATCTTACTTATATTTCACTTGACGAAAATTACAGCCAATTGTCGCGAACACTGAATCCCGCAGAAGAACAAGCAATATTTGATTTGAAATATTATCTCAGAGATGATCTTCTTGTTAAAGTTGACCGTGCAAGCATGCATTATTCTCTCGAAACCCGCGTGCCACTGCTCGATTATCAGATTGTTGAATTTGCGCTGAATCTTTCTCCTGATCTGAAAATAAAAAATGGTGTGCAGAAATATTTATTGAAGGAAGTTCTTTATAAATACATTCCGAAAAATATTATGGAACGGACTAAGTGGGGCTTCGCAATTCCTTTGGCAAAATGGCTGCAAACAGACCTTCGCTACTTAATTGAAGACACGCTTTCTGTATCAAATATAAAAAAACACGGAATTGTAAATCCTTCGTATGTTGAAACTCTGAAAAAGGAATTTTTTGCAGGAAAAACTCTTTTATATAACCGCTTATGGCTTCTCGTTGTTTTGCATTTATGGTTGGATAAGCGAAGCAAACCTTCCTCTCATTCCTCTGAACATCTTTATGTGAAGCAGTTTTAATTAGTGCTTGCAAGAAAACGTCAATTTCTGCGTTACTCTCAACCTGAAAAACAGTCATGTACATTAGTACACCTGTCTGCCGACAAGGCAGGCTCCTGATTTTCAGGTCTTCGAAAGCCTTGAACTTGACCTTTTCTTATCAAGCACTCACACTGTTAAGCAAAAAACAAGGGTTTTCTTGCTAACACTAATTAGTGTTTGTCCATAATGTCCGAGCATCGCACTAGCTGGCTCAAACAACCACCAGTTGTTTGCCCTGTTATGCTAATAATAAAAACCAGTCATTTACATAAGTAAACTCCTGATTTTTATTATTTCGCAAGCATTTCGGCAAGCTCAATGTATTACCTTGAACTCGGTCATTCTGAATCAAACACTGACTTTATGGATAAAGGCTAGTAAGTCATTTAAACCTCTGATGCAAATCTAATATTACGCATCAAACCTGTATATTTAGCGCGGGTTACAGGTGTTTTGTAAAATAATTTTTTAAATTGTTCTTCTGTTAAATTTTCAAAATCATTTTTATTTAATTGGAAAAATTCTTTACAGGGAATAAATTTTTCTTCACAGTGCGATACCTTTGTTTTATTCATGGGACACACATTCTGACAAATGTCACAGCCAAAAATCTGATTCTGCAATTTTCCTTTTAAAAAATGTGGAATTTCGTTTTTATTTTCAATTGTAAGATAGGATATACATTTGTTGGCATTTAACAGAAACGGTGCTTCCAATGCACCTGCAGGGCAAGCGTCAATGCACTTAGTACAATTACCGCATTGATTTGTTTCAGAGAAATCATAATCAAGTTCAACATCAAGAAAAAGCTCTGAAATAAAAACGTAGGAGCCGAATTTTTTTGAAATCAGATTTGTGTTTTTTCCAATCCAGCCAAGACCTGATTGTTGCGCCCAAAAGCGTTCAAATACTGGAGCTGTGTCAACAAAAAAGTGAGCGTTTGCACCCGTTTTCTCTTTTATTATTGCTAATAGTTTTATTGATTTTTCTTTTATCACATCGTGATAATCGTTACCCCACGCGTACTTTGCAATTTTATACGTATTTTCAGGCTGAGCTTTTTCGGTATAATAATTCAGCAAAAGAGAAACAATTGATTGTACAGATGGCTCAAGAATAAAAGGGTTGCAACGTTTTTCGATATTTTTATTCATGTAAGACATGTCTGCATGATACCCATTTTCAATCCATTTTTGAAAATAAGTCTCCTGTTCTCGCAGTAATACAGGCTTAGATATGCCGCATGCAGAAAAACCGAGAGCAAGGGCTTCGGCTTTAATGGTGGTTGTTATCTTATTTTTATTATAAGAAGCCAAGATCTAATTTTGCTTCTTCGGTCATACGATCCTGATCCCACGGAGGGTCAAAAGTTAACTGCACTTTTACCTTTTTTACGCTCGGAATTTTACCTGTCTGCTCATAAACGTCATTCAGCAAATCATCTGCCATAGGGCAATTCGGAGAAGTCATGGTCATTACTATTTCAACCTGCATTTCTTCGTCAATTTTAATTTCATAAATTAAGCCCAGATCATAAATGTTTACAGGGATTTCAGGGTCGTGAATGTTTTTCAGGGTTTTGACAATATCGGCTTCTAAATTTAATGTTTCGTTGTTCATGCGAGAAAACAGTTTTTTATTATTATAATATATGATATTGACGTGAAGTCAGGGTTGCAGGTTGCAAGTTGCAGGTTTGACCGTAGACTTAGCGGAGTCCTCAAGGTTGCAGGTATTTATGCGTAAAAATTTTACCAATATTATCCATATACCAGATTAACCTGCAACCTGCAACATATTTCATAGATATTTCTAATTCCCTTCTTCACTTCATTTTTGCCTTATAAGCCAGCGCATACATTTTCAGTTGCTTAATCATTGCAACAAGTCCGTTGGAGCGTGTAGGAGAAAGATTTTCCTTTAATCCTATTTTATCAATAAAATAAAGCTCTGTATTTAAAATTTCTACAGGCGTATGATTTGTATAAACTTTAATTAATAAAGCCACGATTCCTTTTGTTATGATCGCATCACTATCTGCAGAAAAAAGTATTTTACCATCCTGAACTTCTGCATTCAGCCATACCTGCGACTGACAGCCCTGAATGAGGTTTTCAGGCTTTTTAAATTCCTCGCTTATCGGCGGTACACTATTCCCCAATTCAATAAGATACGAATACTTTTCCATCCAGTCTTCAAACACAGAAAACTCTTCAATTATTTCGTCCTGTATTGCATTTATTTCCATAATTCATTTTTAAAAGAAACAAATTTACAGAATGTTTTTGAAATTATGGCAGAGATTGAAATGTATCATATTTGTTGGAGGTAAAAAGTTTTTTACCACGAAGCTGCCTGACCTGAAAGGCAAGCAGATGGCTTTAATGAGAGTGGTGGTTTAAATGTGAGCCCAAGCTTTCTCTATTTGTCATTAAAAACTGGCGATCTTCAATAAGAGAAATATAAAGCAACACTTAAATTATCTGAAATTTATTTCATGTTTTCATTATAAAAAGTGTTAATAATTATATTGTCTAGTTCAGATTCGCTGATATTTTCCAATTCGCTTTTTGAATAAATGTATATTAAGGTCAGTTCGTTTTCATTAAATTGTAAATAGGTAATAAGTCTGTAACCCGCACTTTTCCCTTTGTTATTATCAGTATTTTTAATTCTTGCTTTATATAGGTTATGTCCTAATGATATACCCAAATCTTTAATCTCTTCAATATTATCAAGGAATTCATCAATATCGGATTCAATATTCCTGTATTTCTTAACAAGTTTTTTTACAAGCTTGTAGAAATAATCAGTTTTTTCAACCTTGAATTTAAGCGTTTTTTAAAGTTATCTTTTTGTTTTTCCACGAAGAAACATTACCCTCTTTTAAATCTTTAAAGGATTTTGAAATTTCACTCTGGAATTCCAATATCTGTTTTTCGGTATTAATTTTTTCGATGTGAATAAAATCTAATTGTTTTAAAAAGTTTATCAAAGATCGAGCTTTGCTCTCGTTTGTAATATTTATAATCAGTTGTTGCATAACAGATTTATTAATAACAAACAAATATAATTGAAAAACATTAAATGTAAAAATATTTTACATGGATTTTGTTTTGCTTGTTCGCACTCGTCTACGTGTAGTGCTTTGTGGGAAGTGGACGAGTGTGCTTGTTTTTAATTTATTTGTTTAGGTAAAATGAGAAAAAATGAAATCAATTCAAATTTTTGAACTGATGGTAAGTGCGTGAAAAAAAATCACTAAATTGCAATGTTTATGGGACATGTTACAGATCTTATATTATCGCCGGAAGAGGCTGCAAGCAATGATTTTATTTCTTTGGCTGCTTCAAAAATATTGGGATTTCAGGTTGCAGAAATAAAACGCCTGAAAATAATACGAAAGTCAATTGATGCGCGGAAACGAAACATTAAAATCAATTTGCGTGTACAGGTTGTTTTACACGATGAAACAGAGCAACAGGAACAGTTTACACTGAAATTGCAAGATGTTTCAAAAAGCAAATCTGTTATTATAATAGGAGCCGGTCCGGCAGGTCTTTTTGCTGCCATCCGATGTATTGAACTTGGCTTAAAACCTATTATTTTCGAGCGTGGGAAAAAGGTTGAAGAGCGTAAAAAAGATATTGGATTATTACATAAAACCGGGTTCTTGAATTCTGACTCCAATTATTGTTTTGGAGAAGGAGGAGCTGGAACTTTTTCTGATGGAAAATTATACACGCGTTCAAATAAACGGGGCGATGTTGGAAGAATATTGCAGGTATTACATCTTCACGGAGCGAGTGATGAAATTTTATTCGAGGCGCATCCTCATATCGGGACAAACAAGCTTCCCGCAATAATATCCAAAATGCGTGCTACTATCGAAAGTTGCGGTGGAAATGTAAATTTCAATTCACAGGTTACAGATTTTATTATTGACAATAATCAAATACTAGGAATAAAAACAAAGCATGGGGAATCATTTTTTGCAGATGCTGTAATCCTTTCCACGGGTCATTCTGCACGTGATATTTTTGAGCTGTTAAAAAGAAAAAATATTCTGACAGAAGCGAAAGCATTTGCTATGGGCGTAAGAGTGGAGCATCCGCAACAACTCATTGATTCCATACAATATCACAAAGAAGAGCGCGGGCAATACCTGCCGGCAGCAAGCTACACACTCGCAGAGCAAGTAAATGGCAGAGGCGTTTTTTCTTTTTGCATGTGTCCGGGAGGTGTGATTGTTCCCGCTTCAACAGGGGAGGAAGAAATTGTTGTGAACGGAATGTCTTCTTCAACAAGAAACTCAGCATGGGCTAATTCAGGCATTGTTACGGAGATCAGGAATGAAGATTTTTCAGATTTTGCATCTCACGGTGCATTTGCCGGTCTGCGCTTTCAAGAATTTTTTGAAAAAAATGCATATAAAAATGCAGGAAAAGGACTAACAGCACCAGCTCAAAGACTTACAGATTTTTTATCCGGAAAAATATCCACGCATCTTATAGCATCATCCTACAATCCGGGCTTGCATAGTTCGCCCTTGCATGAGTGGATGTCCTCTTTCATTGTTAAAAGCTTAAAAGAAGGATTTAAAAAATTTGATGTGAAAATGAAAGGATTCATTTCACAGGAGGCGCTGCTTGTGGGCGTGGAGTCGAGAACATCTTCGCCAGTTCGTATTCCACGTGATAAAGAAACATTGGAACATTTACAAATATCTGGATTTTTTCCATGTGGAGAGGGAGCCGGGTATGCGGGAGGAATTGTTTCATCAGCCATGGATGGAGAAAAATGCGCTGAAATGGTTGCCCGAAAAATTCTTTCATGATTAAAAAAAAATTCTCATATTTGCTTCCCCAATTTTAAAAATATAAAATATGACAAATCCGAATGATAAACCAAAGCTGGTAGTTAAGAAAAAAAATATGCAGCCTGTAATAGAATATTGCCTTGAAAATGCTGTTGAATTTGCAGTAAAGCATAAACCGCTGCCGGATGATGAATGGGAAATCGAACTGAATATTTCTACTATAAAAAAGGCCATTCAGCTTGGAATGTTTTTAAGAGAAAACAGACTTTATCCTGTAGGAATGGAGCCGGTGGTCGTGCCTGTTCCGAAGAATAAAAAAACAACGGTTATTCCTAAAAAAGAAGAAGCTGATGTAGAAGAGAACGAAGAAGAAACGATTCAGGAAAGTACACTTTCAAAAAGCGAACCGGAAAAAGGGAATACATTGTTTTAGGAATGGCTTAGAAGCAGATGAGTTGCAGGTTGCAGGGTGTTTGATGTTGCTGGTTGCAGGTTGGGAGTTGTTGCAGGTTGCAAGTTGCAGGGTGTTGGTTGTTGAAGTCGGGAGTCGGGTTATTGCAAGTTTGTTTTTAGTTTTATCAAATTTTAGAATTGAACAGGCAAGTGCGATTGTTATTCTTCATCATCAAAAAGGGCAGACTTATCTTTCAGGCTTTCCTCATATCCTGTGTCTGTAAGTAGGTTTTTCCACCGAGAGGATGCAACGGCAAGTTCGTCGCAACGCTGATTTTCTATATTGTCTGCATGACCTTTTACCCAGATAAATTTTACATTATGCTTTGCATATACATCTAAAAACCGTTGCCAAAGATCCGGATTCTTTTTTTTCTTAAATCCTTTCTTTTTCCATGCAAAAACCCAGGCTTTTTCAATGGCATCCACCACGTAGCGCGAATCTGAATACACTGTAACATTGCTTCCCTGATTTTTCAGTGCTTCAAGCCCAACTATTACCCCAAGAAGTTCCATTCTGTTATTGGTAGTAAGAACAAAGCCCTGTGATAATTCTTTTCTGTGCTGTCCGGATAGCAATACAACGCCATATCCGCCCGGTCCGGGATTTCCGCTTGCCGCTCCATCTGTATATATAAAAATTTCAGCCATTTTAATGTAATTTTCCTAAATGGATTCCTGTATTTGTTGTGAATAGTTTTATCGCAATTGCAAGTAATATGATGCCAAAAACCTTTCGTAAAATTGCAATTCCTGTATGTCCGAGTATGCGTTCAAAAAACTTTGTAGCGCGCAAAACCACATACACAATCACGATATTTAAAACTAACGCAATTAAAAGATTCGTAGCATTGTATTCTGCCTTCAGAGATAATAAAGTAGTAATGGATCCTGCTCCTGCAACCAAGGGAAATGCAATGGGCACAATAGAAGCGTGTTTAAGCGATTCTGATTTAAAAAACTGCACGCCCAGAACCATTTCAAGAGCAATAAAAAATAAAACAAAAGAGCCTGCAATAGCAAAAGAATAGATATCAACTCCAAAAACACCCAGCAAGGGTTCTCCTATAAAAAAGAAAGCAAGAAAAATACCCAGTGCCACTAATGAAGCCATTATGGGCTTTACACCTCCGCCTTTTTCTTTAATATCAAGGATTATTGGAATTGCGCCTGTAATATCAATTACGGCAAATAAAACCATAAATGCAGAAAATATTTCACGAAAATCAAGATTCATAATTTTAAAATTTTTTAGGATGAATGCATTCCCTTCTTTCAGAAAAGATGAACAGAAAATGCGTTCTGTAAATTGATAATTATTAGAAACTGTTTTGAATTTTTTTTTCTTTTATTATTGTCTGATAAAAATAATGAAACATCTCCAATGTTTCAGGGGTAGAAATTTAAGCATTTATTTACAATAATGTATCATCTACGATGATATGCCTGTAGGGCATATATGATTGTAAAATAAATGCCTCCACAAATGACCAAAACCTCGTACCAGCCTGCCTGTTTGCAATTGAGCATTGGCTGGCAGGGAGGTTTCATTATTGCAGCAATATCTCATATTAAAAATTATATTTTCAAAATTCAAAACAGTTTCTTAATAAAGAGTCTTCTCAGTAAAGTATTTTTTGATACGAATAGCACTAATTGTCTCTTAAAACTAATATATTAAATTCGTGAAATTAGTGTCATATATAGGTTTTAAAGGTTTTCAGAATAGACTCAATAAACCGGATGTAATTATTTCATAAAAAAAGGGCACGAAGCCCCTTCTTTAAAATGTAAGGTATAACCTAATTAACGATTTTCATTTCTTCGATCAGATTTGTAGCTCCGGCAAATTTATCAACAATAAATAATACATAGCGGATGTCGCAAATAATGGTTTTCTGCAACTCCGTTTCAAATTTTATATCTCCGCTCATTGCTTCCCAGTTACCATCGAAAGCTGCTCCGATAAGCTCTCCGTTAGCATTAATACAGGGGCTTCCCGAATTCCCTCCGGTAATATCATTATTTGTTGTGAAGCAAACACGTACTAAACCATCAGCAGGGTCGGCATATCTGCCAAAATCTTTCTTTTCATACAATGCTTTTAATTTAGCGTCAACAATAAAGTCTGGGTCTTTTGGATTTTCTTTTTCCATAATACCTTTTATTGTAGTGTAATAGTTGTAATATACAGCATCAGCAGGGAAATAATCCCCAACTTTACCATAGGTAAGTCTTATCGAAGAATTTGCATTCGGATAAAATACTTTATCTTTTTCCATTTCCATAAGCCCTGCAACAAAAAAACGCATTCCTTTATTTAAATCGGTAGAACTGTTTGACGCACGCGCAAGCTCAATATACTTTTCAATAACAGATTGGGTTAGGATATAAGCAGGATCTTTTTCAATAACTTTAGCTGAAGGTTTTGCAAGAAAATCATTAAATCTTTTTTCATCTGTAAAAATTGATTTTTCAAAAAGCTTATCAGCGTATTTCTGATAATCACCTTTAAATTTTTTCTGAATATCTTTTAATGCAGAAAAATGAAATTCTTCAGGAACATCGAGTGCATACATTTTCAACATTTCAACAAGAACTTTTTTATCTGTTGAAGCGTTATAATCTTTATAAAATTCTTTTGCTGTTTTCTTTAAATCCTCAATCAGCCCGTCAATAATATCTTTTTTATCGGGAGTATTTTTCAATGTATTCGCAAGGATTGTACACTGATAAGGAGCGAGCGTTATTTCAGCGCCCTGTAGCATAGATTCGAGCATATATTCATAAGCAATACTTGTTTGCTTTTTAGAATTAAAAGCCTTTTCAATCAAATCAAAAGCTTCTCCATAAGTTTCTTTTCTTGTTTCACTGGCATTAACCCATTTATCAAATTTATTTTCCAACTCTTTTTTCTGATCATAAACACCAAGTCTTTTTAAGCCTTTGTTTTGTCCAATGCTGTATTTCCAATAATTTGAAGACTGTGCATATTTTGAGGCATACATGATTCTTATTTTATCATCAACCTCCATATCTTTTCTTAAAATATCGAGTTTTGCAGTACGAACTTTTATGCGAATAGGATTAGAACGCTCAATATTTTCTTCAACTTCCCACGAAGTCATGAAACGTTTTGTAGTACCGGGAAATCCGAGAATCATTGCATAGTCATCTTTTTTCACTCCTTTTAATGAAACAGGTAAAAAATGACGGGGTTTGTAGGGTAAATTATCTTTTGAATATTTTGCAGGCTTTCCATCAGGTCCCATATAGATACGAAGCATCGAAAAGTCGCCTGTATGGCGCGGCCACATCCAGTTATCTGTATCGCCACCAAATTTTCCTATTGATGATGGAGGCGCTCCAACTAAACGAATATCAAGAAATGTTTCATACACGAAAAGAAAATACTGATTGCCGTCAAACATTGGTTTCACAAAACAAGAATATCCGGTTTCCTTTCCGGCTTCCTTCTCAATTTCTTTTGCAATTTTTTTAATTTTTGAAGACCTGTCTGATTCTGTCATTTCCGGCTTTACTTCTGCCAAAACTCTTGCTGTAACATCTTCCATCCGTATCAGAATAGATGCCGACATTTCAGCATTAGACAATTCGTCTGTTTTGGTTTTTGCCCAAAAACCATCTTTAAGATAATCGTGATCTAACGAACTATGCTGCTGTATCGCATCATACGCACAGTGATGATTCGTGAGCATCAGACCCTGATCTGAAATTAATTCTGCAGTACAGAAAAAACCTCCTTGCTGAATATATTGTGAATTACTCAAACCAACTATTGCATCTTTAAGGCTGGCTTTGTTTATATTATAAATATCATCGGGAGTCAGGCGTAAACCCATGGCTTTCATTTTTTCATAATTTTTCCCTATCAGAGAAAGCAGCCACATCCCCTCATCTGCCTTAATGTTTACATTAAAGGCGATTAAAAAACTGATTACTAAAACGCTTATCTTTTTCATTTTTCAAATTTTTATTATGTACAAAGAAAAAAATTTATAAATGCAATTACAAATTTAATCTATCTTTTTATTCTATTATTATGAAATCGGTCAAATATTCATATTCATCGGTCAAATTGAGTTTTTATTTTTTTTCAATTTTAAAATGTATTCTTGAGTCAACTCCGAAAAAATACTCCCGCTGATTACGCTGATTAACGCAGATAAATCTCATTTTGATTATCAGTTAATTACATCTGCGGAAATCTGCGATATCTGCGGGAAAAATATAAAAAGATACTTTTCGGAGGAGACTCATTCTTGAATTATTTGCCGTACTCAGGATGGATTGCCACTGAACTGCCTTGTGGATTTTACTTATGTATAATGACATACAGGTTAGGCATATTTACATTTATTATCATAGATTTGAATTTTTTGTAAATTTTCCCCTACGCTCAATGCAGCCCTGAAGTTTCTTTGAGTGTAGAGAGCAAGGATATGATGATATTTCTCATGGATAAACCCGGTTTTGTGAAAAAAAAGATTCGATATGAAAAAATCAGACTAAATTTGCATTTTTGGAAAAATTTTGAAAAATGATACCTTTTGAAAAAGCCCTTGATATTGTAATTTCGTCTGCACGGGAATTAACAAATGAACGTATTCCGATGATAAATGCATCAGGCAGAATACTGGCAGAAGATGTGATTTCGGATACAGACATGCCTCCCTTTCATAAATCTGCAGTTGATGGATTCGCTTGTAAAAAGTGCGATATCAGAATGCCCCTTGAAGTTATTGAAACAATTGCTGCCGGAAAAATTCCTGAAAAAAAAATTGAATCCGGACAGTGTTCAAAAATAATGACCGGAGCCATGTTGCCTGACGGAGCCGATTGTGTAGTAATGGTAGAATTCAGTGAACGCAATTCTGAAAATAAAGTGGTTTTTTCTATCAAAGAAACATCTGATAATATTTGTTACAAAGGGGAAGATGTAAAAAAAGAAATGACTGTATTAAAAAAAGGTACACGAATAACACCCGCTCATATAGCAGTAATGGCTTCTGTTGGTTGTACAAATCCGCTTGTATCCAGAAAACCAAATGTAGCAATTCTTACTACCGGAGATGAGCTGATTGAGCCATCTGAACCAATTTCAGGTGCGCAGATTAGAAACAGCAATGCTTATCAGTTAATAGCGCAGGCAGAAAAATGCAATGTCAATACGAACTATTGCGGTATTGTTTCAGATATTGAATCCGTTCTTGAAAAAGAAATTGAAAAAGCGCATCAGCAAAACGATGTTATTCTTTTAACCGGTGGCGTCTCTATGGGAGACTTTGATTTTGTACCTGCAATTTTAAAAAAACTTGGCTTTGATATTCTTTTTCACAGCATCGCCGTACAACCCGGGAAACCGACTCTTTTTGCTAAAAAAGGAAACGTATTTTGTTTTGGTCTTCCGGGAAATCCGGTTTCCTCTTTTTTACAATTTGAGCTTTTAGTAAAACCATTGCTTTTAAAATTATCAGGAAACCAATATCAGCCCTTGAATTTAAAATTACCCCTTGCAGAAAATTTCTCCCGCAGAAGGACAGAAAGACTTGCAATTGTGCCGGTAATCATAAATAATGAAAGTAAAATAATTCAACCAGACTATCATGGTTCAGCGCATATTCATGCACTAACAGAAGCGAACGCGATGATGTTTGTTCCGGTTGGAGTTTCGTCAATTAATAAAGGAGAACTTGTGCATGTTAGACCCTTATAACAGAAATATAAATTATCTGCGCATTTCAGTTACCGACCGATGCAACCTTCGTTGCCAATACTGTATGCCGGAAGAAGGTGTTAAACGTTTTAGGCACGAAGACATTATTTCATTTGAAGAAATTGTTGAAGTTGTTAAAGTGGGTGTTTCTTTCGGAATTAATAAGATTCGAATTACAGGAGGAGAGCCTCTGGTGAGAAAAGGCATTGTTAATCTTGTCGAAATGTTATTTGAAATAAATGGAATTGAAGAACTGACAATGACAAGCAATGCTGTTTTATTAGATAAATTCGCACTCCCTCTTAAAAATGCCGGACTTATGCGTATCAATATCAGTCTTGATACCTTAGACCCTGAAAAATATAAAGAAATTACCAGAGGCGGAAATATTGAAGATGTACTAAGAGGTATCGAAGCGGCAAAAAATGCAGGACTTACTCCAATTAAATTAAATTGCGTTGTACATCAATCTTCACAGGAAGAAGATGCGCAAATGGTAAAAGAATTCGCTGAAAAAAATAATTTTTCAGTTCGTTTTATCCACCAGATGCAGCTTGACAAAGGCGATTTTTCCATTGTGGAAGGAGGAGATGGTGGCAATTGCGCGCAGTGCAATCGTTTACGACTGACAGCAAATGGATTTATTAAGCCCTGCCTTTTTAGTAATATCGGATATTCAATAAGAGAACACGACATTGAAAGTGTTTTCAGAAAAGCAATCGCTGAAAAACCCGCATGCGGAACAGTTAACACGAAAGGCGATTTTTATAATATTGGGGGATGAGTTGATTTGAAGATAAGTTCTGAGTTCCGAGTTCCGGGTTCCGAGTTTTCGCAGGTTGAGCGGTAATCGAACGAGACTGTATATGGTGTCAACAGTAATTAAAAGCTTGTCCTGTCAAAAATAATGTTTGCTTATGAAACAAAAAAAGCTGTACCTGTTTGTACGAAAATAACATATAAAGTACAACTTTGTTGTTACATGGGTATACGTACAAAGGAGTTAGCGAGCATTAACAGGCATTTTCTACAAATTAATAATCTTATTATCTTTGAGAAAAAAACAAGTTATGTCTGAAATAAAAATATATACTACAAAAGATGGTCAAACTGAAATAGATGTAAAATTAGATAATGAGACTGTATGGCTAAATCTAATGCAATTAACTGAATTGTTTCAACGAGATAAATCTGTAATTTCAAGACATATAACTAATTTGTATAATGAAAATGAATTAAATAGGAATTCAACTGTTGCTAAATTTGCAACAGTTCAAAAAGAAGGGTGTAGAGAGATTAAAAGAGATGTTGAATATTACAATCTCGACGTTATCATTTCCGTGGGATATAGAGTTAAATCACAACGTGGGACACAATTTAGAATATGGGCAAATACAATATTAAAGGACTATTTAATTAAAGGTTATTCTTTAGATAAAAAGAGATTGACAAAACAAACTATACAACTAAAAGAATTACAAGAAACAGTAAAAATTTTAGGAACAGTATTAAATTATAAAGAATTATCAAATGACGAAAGTACAGGATTATTAAAAATAATATCTGATTATGCTCATGCATTAGATATTCTTGATAGGTATGATTACCAAACATTGGAAATAACCAATACAACAAATAAATCATTATACCGATTATCATATACTGAGGCAGTAAAACTCATTAAAAAAGCAAAAAATGTATTTGGCAATAGTAAATTATTTGGACATGAAAAAGATGATTCTTTCAAAAGTTCAATAGCTGTAATTTACCAAACGTTTGACAATGTAGACTTGTACCCAAGTGTAGAAGAAAAGGCTGCAAATTTACTTTATTTTATTACAAAAAATCATTCATTTACCGATGGTAATAAAAGAATTGCTGCGTTTATCTTTTTATATTTTTTGGAAAAGAATGAATTGTTATTTGACCAATTTGGTAAAAAGAGAATTCCTGACAATGCTTTAGTTGCATTGACTTTGATGATTGCAGTAAGCAAGTCAGAAGAGAAAGATATAATGATTAAAGTAATTGTAAATTTAATAAATCGGAATAATTAACGCTCGCTAACACGCAATATTTGGATTTTGCGCAAGCATCTGTTACAATTATAACGCTAAGGCTTCGCCTACCTGCTTGCAGCTACCGTGTGGACACAAATATGGCATATCTTGAAATTTTTCTTATTATTGTAAAACCGACTCCAGAGGAGTCGAATGCCTGCCTTGCCGGTCAGGCGGGTTTATAACCCCGAGCTACGGTTATTGAGCGAAGTCGAAATAAGCTCGGAGTATAAACGAATGATAATAAAAAAGATTTTGGCGGAAAATTTGCACAATTCCTATGCTAAACCTGGCAATAAAATATAAGTATGCAAATTTTGTGACAAAATCCAGCTAAAAAAAAGATGTGTCCACACGGTAGCTGCTTGCAGACAGGCAAGTGTACGTTTTGGTAAAGTTTTATAACAGCGCAAAACCCCAACCTATTGTGGGCACGTTAGCATCAATGGGATGAAAAAACTTCATATATACGAATTATTGCGTAGTAAAATAAATGAATAACCAAAATTAAGCTTTCATTAAATTCTAAAATTATCGAATATGATATCAAAAACAATTTTAAAATTTTTGCGCAATTTAAAACAAAATAATTGCAAAGAATGGTTTGACGCAAATAAGAGTAGATACGAAGAAGCCAAAAAAGAGTTTGACCATTTTATTTCTTATCTGATACCGCAGATTGCAAAATTTGATAAGGATATTTCCGATGTAACATCAAAAGAATGCTTGTTCAGAATCTACAAGGATGTTCGTTTTTCCAAAGATAAAACGCCTTACAAAACACATTTCGGGGCTTATATTGCTCCGGGAGGAAGAAAAAGTCCCTTCGGCGGATATTATGTGCATATAGAACCGGGCGGAAGTTTTCTTGCAGGAGGAATCTACATGCCGGAACCAAAAATTTTAAAAGCCGTACGTGAAGAAATTGCAGATAATATTGGCACTTTCAACAAAATCATCTTTGATAAAAAATTCAAATCAAAATTCGGAGATTTGTGGGGAGACAGCCTGAAGACAATTCCCAAAGGTTTTCCAAAAGATTTTCCATATCCTAAGCTTCTGAAATTAAAAAGTTATTGCCCGCTTGTTAATCTAAAAGATGCTGAAGTTTTAAAACCCGGTTATCCAGCTTTTGCTATAGAAACATTCAAAGAAATATATCCCTTCAATAAATTTATAAATAAAGTAGTTCATTTTGTACTTGAAGAAAATTCTTAATACCTGAAATAAATAAACTCATGAATAAAGAAAAACAATATCTTTCAATTTCTGATCTTGGCGAATTTGGATTAATAAAACATCTGACAGAAAAAATTCAAATAAAAAATAGCAGCACAATTAAAGGAGTGGGCGATGACGCTGCCGTTATATCTTGTCCCGACAAACAACTCGTTGTTACAACAGATCTTTTGCTGGAAGGCGTGCATTTCGATTTAATGTACACACCGCTAAAACACTTGGGTTACAAGGCAGTTGTTGTAAACCTTTCTGATGTTTATGCAATGAACGCACAACCAAAGCAAATTACGGTTTCTGTTGGTATTTCATCCAAAATAACGTTGGATATGCTTGAAGAGTTCTACTCCGGCATTTATCTAGCCTGTGAAAAATATGGAGTTGACCTTGTAGGAGGAGACACATCTACATCGCTGACAGGATTTACAATAAGTATAACCGCAATTGGAGAAGCTGCATCTGAGGAAATTGTATACAGAAACGGCGCTCAAGAAAACGACCTTATATGTGTATCGGGAGATTTGGGAGGCGCTTACCTTGGTCTTCTTTTGCTTGAAAGAGAAAAAGAAGTTTTTAAGGTAAATCCAAATGCACAGCCCGATTTTAAAGACCACGAATATGTTTTGGAAAGATTGCTGAAACCCGAAGCGCGAAAAGAAATTATTACCCACCTGAAAGAATTGGGAATTAAGCCTACTTCTATGATTGACATTTCAGATGGCTTGTCTTCTGAATTGATACATATCTGCCAAAATTCCCATTGCGGCTGTAAAATTTTTCTTGAAAGAATTCCGGTTGATATTGACACCGGAAGAGTTGCCGAAATGTTCAATATTGAACCGATGACCTGCGCTTTAAATGGAGGAGAAGACTATGAATTACTTTTTACGGTTCCGATAGAATACCATGATATCATAAGAGGAAATCTTAATTTTACTGTAATCGGACATATCACTTCTGCATCTGAAGGGATGATGGCTGTTTCTTCTTCAGGAAGCCTGATTGAGCTGAAAGCGCAGGGATGGAATGCTTTTCTGAAGCAGTAAGGATTCAATGTTGATGCGTGAAGAGAATATGCTGATTTCTGAAAACAAAAAAAGTGCCCGTTTGAAATTCCGGACACTTTTTTCACAAAACATTTTTCAATCAAATCAGCAGCCAATATATCTTGAAATTACCAATCTTTGAATTTCGGAAGTTCCTTCGCCAATTTGAAGCAATCGCTGATCTCTGTATAATCTTTCAATATCATAATCTTTCATCAGACCGTAACCACCATGAATCTGAACAGCTTCATCGGCAACTTCTTTGGCAACTTCAGAACAATATAATTTTGACATTGCAGCTTCTTTAGCAAAAGGTTTATCGTGATCTTTCAGCCAACATGCTTTATACAAAAGGTTTCTGGCTAATTCGATTTTAAGAGCCATATCAGAGAGCTTAAAAGCAACAACCTGTTGTTTGCTTATTGGCTTTCCAAACTGAATCCGATCCTGAGCATACTGCATTGCCAGCTCAAAAGCACCTTGTGCCAGACCGAGCCCCATCGCTGCAATAGAAAGCCTTCCACAATCTAAAGTACTTAACATAATTTTTGATCCCTCGCCTCTTTTTCCCAGTACATTACTTTCAGGAATTTTGCAATCATCAAAATAAAGTTCCGCTGTATTAGAAGCGCGCCACATAAGTTTGTCGTGCATTGTTTTTGCAATAAAACCAGGGGTTCCGTTTTCAACAATAATAGCGGTAAATTCTTTTTCCTTGCCATCATCACCTGAAACAGTTTGAATTGTAGACCCTATGGTAATTTCTGAAGATGCATTTGTAATAAAGATTTTGGAGCCATTGATAATCCAATTTCCATCTTCAAGTTTAGCAACGGTTTTTGAATTTCTTGAGTCAGAGCCTGCATTGGGTTCAGTAAGACCAAAACCCCATAATTTTTTTCCGGTACAAAGAATAGGCAGATATTTTCTTTTCTGCTCTTCATTGCCAAAATAATAAATCGGGTTCATGCCGAGAGAGTTCCCGGCAGCAACAGTAGCAGCCTGCGAACTGTCAATCCGGGCCAATTCTTCAACTGCAATAATATAAGAAAGGTAATCCATACCTTGTCCTCCGTAGTCTGGTGACACAACAAGTCCAAACAGACCGATTTCTCCCATTTTGTGTGTTAATTCTACGGAAAATTGCTGTTTATCGTCGAGTTCTTTAGCTATAGGCTTAATTTCTCTTTCTGCAAAATCTCTTACAGATTCTCTGATAAGCTGATGTTGTTCGTTTAATAAGGGATGATACATAATTTATTTAATTTAAGTTATTACATGAGTATTACTTTCTGATTGTTGAGTTTAAGCATCACGAAACGCCTGCAAAACAATCCGTTATTATTTTTTCCCACTAAGAGATTTAGGAATTCTGCCGTTTTTGATAGATTCAGAGCGAAGTCTGCGTCCTGTGATTCTTTCGACCATATTTCCTATTTCCAGAATTTTATCAATATTAAGACCTGTGTCAATTCCCATTTCATCCATCATTACTACCATATCTTCTGTAGAAACCAATCCTACAATATTCGGATCTTTATAATAATAAGAACCAGTACCGGAAACAGGAACTCCGCTTACAAAATTAGCCGGCTGACCGCCAATACCACCCATTGTTGATTCATAATTTGTCATACCGGCATTCAGAGCTGCTAAAACATTAGCAAGCCCCCATCCTCTTGTTGTATGAAAATGAACAATGTGTTTTTCAGGTGTTGGAATTGCATCAAGGAGCATGGAAAAATAATCATACACTCTGTCGGGAGAAGCAGAACCATCGTGGTCGGCATGTTCAACATCGCTGGCGCCAATATCAAACCATCTTTTTGTAAACTCAATTGCCTTTTTCATTTCTGTCGGGCCTTCAAGAGGACAACCCCAGATTGTACTAACCGTACCATTGACTTTAATTCCGGCATCACGAGCATCTTTAATGCACTTTTCACTCATTTTCCAATACTCTTCCAAAGAAAGTCCTGAATTTTTTTTATGATGCGACTCGCTGGTAGAAACCATCAGTAAAATTCTGTCAGGACCAAAACCTTCTTTTTTAGCTTGTATTGCTCTTTCTACTGCTTTTTCACGTATTGTAACTGAGGTAATGCAAACATCATTAATCAGGTGCGCTATTTTCTTGCTGTTTCTTACTCTTTTCATCAGTTCGTCTGCATCTTTAAACTGTGGCATTCCGCTGGGATTCCCGAAATTTGTGGTTTCAATATGTTTAAATCCGGCAAGTATAAGCTGCTCTGCAAGCCATACTTTGGCATCGGTTGGGATAAAGAGTTCTTCGTGCTGAAATCCGTCTCTGACAGTTATATCTCCAATTGTAACTTTTTTCGGATAATTCATAATTATATAGATTTAGTTAGTATTACAAATATAAAATTTTGCGCCGGTTTTTTTAAGAAAATTTCATTTCAGGAATATCCCCTTCAATAACAAGCACGCCTTCGGTGGCTTTTTTAATTTCCTCAACAGATACACCCGGAGCGCGCTCTATAAGCTTAAAGCCATCAGATGTAACATCTACTACTGCAAGCTCTGTTACAATTCTCTTAACGCATTTAACGCCGGTAAGGGGAAGGGTGCATTTTTTCAGCAGTTTGGATTTTCCTTCCTTGTCTGTATGCTGCATGGCAACAATGATGTACTTTGCAGCAGCCACAAGATCCATGGCTCCTCCCATTCCTTTAACAAGTTTTCCCGGAACTTTCCAGCTTGCAATATCGCCGGTTTCTGATACTTCAAAAGCGCCTAATACAGTAAGGTCTACATGACCGCCGCGTATCATTGCAAAGCTTGTTGCCGAATCGAAAAATGCTGCGCCGGGGGTGGCTGTTACGGTTTGCTTGCCCGCGTTAATTAAATCTGCATCCACATTTTCTTTTGTCGGAAAAGGACCGATACCAAGCAAGCCATTTTCTGATTGCAGAATTACCTGCATGCCTTGCGGAATATAATTTGCAACAAGAGTCGGAATTCCAATTCCGAGATTAACGTAATAACCGTCTTTTAATTCCTGCGCAATTCTTTTTACTATGCCTATTTTATCTAATGCCATAAGATTCTTTTTTGGGGTTAAATACAATATTTTTTTAATCACGTGTTGTTACAAATTCAATTTTCTTCTGATAGTTTACACCCTGAAAAATTCGTTGAACATAGATCCCGGGAGTGTGTATCTGATTCGGATCAAGAGCCCCTGCGGGAACAAGTTCTTCAACTTCTGCAATGGTAATTTTTCCTGCGCTTGCCATCATATTGTTAAAATTATTTGCCGTATTTCTGTAAATAAGGTTTCCGTATTCGTCGCCTTTCCATGCTTTTACTATGGCGAAATCGGCTGTGATTCCCATTTCCAGCAAGTGCATTTTTCCGTTATACTCGCGAACTTCTTTGTTCCCCTGTACTTCGGTACCGTATCCGGCTGGTACAAAAAAAGCGGGAATACCGGCACCGCCAGCGCGAATTCTCTCTGCCAGTGTGCCCTGAGGAATCAGTTCCACCTCTAATTCACCTGCCAGCAACTGCCTTTCAAATTCTTTGTTTTCTCCGACATAGGAAGCTATCATTTTTTTCATCTGGTGTTTTTGCAACAAAAGACCAAGCCCCCAGCCATCAATTCCAGCATTATTTGAATAGCAGGTCAGACCTTTTATGCCCGCATCATAAATTGCCTGTATACAATTTTCAGGAATTCCGCATAATCCAAAACCACCAAATAATACCGACATATTGTCTGTCAGTCCTCGTATTGCTTCAACTGCATTTTTTACTACTTTTTGCATAATTTCTGTTTGATTAATTATTGATTTTATCTTTAATTTGATGAGAATAAAATTCAGAGAAAATGCCTCTGTTGGCTTTTACAGCCAGATCCAGCATATCTTTATTTATTTTGTTGCTGATTTTATTTGTGGCGCAATAATTATGAAACGCAATAGTATCAAGATTATTCAGCAACTCATAGCCGGTCATGGGGCAACCTCCCATTCCGCTTAAAACCGTATCAAAACTTCTGCATCCAGCTTTGTAAGCAGCATCTGTTTTTTCATAAGCTGTATTTTTGCTCGTGTGTAAATGCAATCCGATTTCTATTTCCTTAAATTCTTTTACGAGCTCATACACATCTGAAATCAGCTTTGGGTTTGATTCTCCTGTAATATCAGAAAGAGTAATATGCCCGATTCCCACTTTTGAAAGAATAGAAACTTGTTCGGCAACCATTTCTGTATGATACGGATCGCTGTATGGATTCCCAAATGCCATTGTCAGATATACCCTCAGCTTTTTTTTATTGATTTCGCACAAATTATTTATTTGTTCTACCATTATCAAACTTTCTTCCGGTGCGCAATTGATATTCTTTTTTAAAAAAACGGGAGAAAGAGAATAAGGAAATGCAATCCAATTTATTTCCGGAAACGTCATCGCTTTTTCAGCTCCTTTAGCATTTGCAACTAAAACCATTATTTTGGTTTCAGTATTTTCGAGCCTGAGTTTTTTTAATACTTCTCCCGTATCTTTTAATTGCGGAATTGCTTTTTCTGAAACAAAACTTCCTGCATCAATAATATCAAAGCCAACTTTCAGAAGTTGGTTGATATAGGATGCTTTTATTTCGGCAGGAATATAAGCGGGCAATCCCTGTATTGCGTCTCTCGGGCTTTCGGTAATAGTAAGGCTCATGAATTTATTATGCAATATCTTCCAGTTCCACTAAAAGAAAATTTCCAGTTACCATCTGATTCAGGTTGACATGAATTTTTTTAACAACAGAATCTTTTTTTGCTACCAGATTGTTTTCCATTTTCATGGCATCAACAACAATAACAACATCGCCCTTTTTCACCTTGTCGCCTTCTTTAACATTTAATTTGAAAATTTTTCCGGGAATAGGAGAATACAAATTATTTGCTGCAGCAGAAACAATTCCGGTTTCACTATCTTCTAAATCTGATTTTTCAAAAAGCATGTCGTTTCTGCTCATCAGAAACTCCTGCCCATTGATAAGGACTTTGAACGAACCGTCTTTTTCTGCGCTTACTGATGCAAACAATTTTTTCCCGTTCACGCTGATGTCAATTTCTCCCTCGTTAAGATATTCTATTTTTGCATTAATTATTTCGCCACCAATTTGTATTTCGTAATTACCATTTTTTGAACACGCGTAAGAAATTTCAATATCTTTTGAATTGTAACGGACAACAACATTCAATATATTTCTCCAGAAACCAATTGTATTCCATACATTATTTTCAGGATTGGAATGTTCAATAACCGATTTGGGTTTATAATTGAGAGAATACAATAAGAAAGCGGCAATTGCTTCGCTTTCATTTGCTTTTTCCTTAGGATAAGCACTTCTATTCGGGCTTTGTTTTTCTTTCATTTTAAAGAATGATTTTTTTTCTGAATTTTGATTTTTTGCATTTTCAATTTCTTCTTCAAACCGGGTTTTTGCAGCACCGGATTTGTAGTCTCTGTATTGGGCTTCGTGCATGGCAAATTCGAAAAGTTCTTCATTGTCCCGACCGAAATCCCAATTATTTTCGATCATTTCTTTTCTGTATTTTTCAAGAACATCGGGATAAGCATCCTGAGGTACGCCTGTATAAAATTCTTTACCGGAATTTTTGGCAAGGGCTATTATTTCAGGTGCAAGTGTACCGGGCAAGGTGCCTGATTTTCCGAGAATCATATCCCATGTGTTGTTGTCCATCATAGAATAGCGTTCTTCGCCTTTAACAAGTTGCAGAATATTCAGAAGCGCTACATTTTTCACATACTGGCTGAAGGGTGTAACCAGAGGCGGATATCCCAATTTCGGCCATATAAATTTTACTTCGTCAAATAATTTCACAAGCAGGTCGTCTTCGCTTAATTCATGCTCTCCGTTTGCAACAAGAACAGAATTAATAACATTGTGAACCCCTTTGAGGTCTGCCATAAGGCTTCCCATCATTCCGCCGGGCAAACCTGAACCAATAAGAAGAGAAGATACAAAGCGATTTTTCGGGTCAATAAAATATCCGAGAAAATCATCAATAAAAGATTGCGTAAGGGCTCTTGCCTCCATGTACGCGTTCATGTTGATTTCGGGAACAAGAAATCCTTCATCTTTAAGCATTTCCTGAATAGTAATAACATCAGGATGCACCATTCCCCATGACAGAGGCTCCATGGCAACATCCAGATAATCGGCTCCCGCGCGTGCAACTTCCATCATAGAAGAAACAGAAAATCCGGGACCTGAGTGTCCATGGTACTGAACAATTGTTTTCGGATATTTTTCTTTGATAGCGCGAACCAATTTCCCGAGCGTAGCAGGTCTGCCTACACCTGCCATATCTTTCAGGCAAATTTCATCAGCGCCGTATTCTATTGCTTTATCAACAACGCTCATGAAATATGGCACCGTGTGTACTTCAGAATGAGTAATGCTCAAAGCAGCCTGAGAAATCATTCCCGCTTCCTTAGCATATTTTATTGACAACTCAAGATTCCGATGATCATTCAAACCGCAGAAGGAACGGGCAATATCTACTCCCTGCGCTTTTTTTACTTTGTACATAAGTTTGCGAACATCAGCAGGAACAGGAAACATTCGGATTCCGTTCAGAGCTCTTTCGAGCATGTGGGTCTGAATTCCCGCTTCATTAAAGGGTTTTGTCCATTCACGTACTGCCGTATTCGGATTTTCTCCGTACAAAAGGTTTACCTGTTCAAAAGCCCCTCCATTGGTTTCAATTCTCGAGAAACAGCCCATCTCCACGATGACAGGAGCAATTTTTTTCAACTGGTCTACACGTGGAACATATTTTCCAGAAGATTGCCACATGTCTCGATATATAAGGCTAAACTTTATTTCTTTTTTCATTTTTCATTACAAATTTTAAATTTATGACACTAATTTCACTAATTATCAAGTAATAATATTTGTGTAATTTGTGTCTACAGTAGCTATACAAATACGATTAATTTACCCAATTTGGTTTTCTTTTTTCGAGGAAAGAGGCCATTCCTTCCTGACCTTCTTTTGATGCCCTCATCTCTGCAATCGTACGCGCTGTGTAATCTATAGAGTCTTCAAAAGATAATTTATTGGAAATCGTATAAATTAACTTTTTGCAAGCAGACATTGCTTCCGGGCCGCTGGTCATTAATCCTTCAATTACGGATGCAACATAAGAATCGAGTTCTTCAATGGGAAGCGATTTATTTGCCAGTCTGTACCATTCGGCTTCTTTTCCGGTAAATCTTCTTCCGCTGATCATGAGTTCTCTTGAACCATATTCGCCGATTCTTTTCATAACATAGGGAGAAATCGTAGCGGGAACAATACCCAGTTTTACTTCGCTGAACGCAAATTTTGTATCGTCGGCGCAGTACACAAAATCACAGGCAGCAAGAAGACCGTTTGCCCCGCCGATTGCAGCACCCTGAACAATGGCGATGCTGGGTTTCCGGCACGTGTAGATTGCATTAAAACATTTCGCCAATTTCAGACTGTCCTGATAATTTTCTTCAAAACCAAAGTTTGCGATTCCCTTCATGTAGTTCAGGTCAGCGCCTGCACAAAACGATTTTCCTTTGCCGCGCAGCACTACAATTCTGACATCCTGTTCTTCATTCATGCTTTCAACGCAATCTATCAAATCTGCTATTAATTGTTGATTCATGGCATTATGCAGGTCAGGTCTGTTCATCCAGATAGTGCCAACATAATTTTTTATTTCTATTTCAAGTGTTTCGTATATTTTCATATATTTTTTCCCATTAATTTAATGTCTGCCAGAAAATTCAGTGTCAGATAAGAAAACGTCAAATTCAAGACTTTCGAAGACCTGAAAATAAAGAGTGTACTAAAGTACATGACTGTTTTTCAGGTCGAGAGTAACGCGGAAATTGGCGTTTTCTTGCTGACACTATTTACATTCTGAATACGCCGTCCTGCTTGTCCGGAAACATATTATTTAAAGAAGCGGCGATTCCCATTGCAAGTACTTTTCGTGTGTCAACGGGGTCAATGATGCCGTCGTCCCATAAACGGGCTGTACTGTAGTAAGCCGATCCTTCAAAATCATATTTATCAATAATACTTTTTCTCATTTTTTCGACATCAGCTTCGGGCATTTCTTTTCCCTCTGCCCTCAACTGGTCTTGCTTGACAGTAATCAGAACTGTTGCGGCCTGCATTCCACCCATCACAGAAATTTTGCTGTTCGGCCACATAAACATTAATCTCGGGCTGAAAGCTCTTCCTGCCATTCCATAGTTTCCTGCGCCAAAAGAGCCGCCAAATATTACGGTAAATTTCGGAACATTCGCATTGGCAACTGCGTGAACCATTTTGGCTCCGTCTTTTGCCATTCCTTTTCTTTCGTATTCTTTTCCTACAATAAATCCGGTAATGTTCTGGAGAAAAATCAGGGGAATTTTCCGCGATGTGCAAAGTTCGATAAAGTGCGTACCTTTCAGAGCCGATTCTGAAAAAAGAACTCCGTTGTTGGCAAGAATACCTACGGGGAAGCCCATAATCCGGGCAAAACCTGTTATAAGAGTAGAACCGTAATTTTCTTTAAACTCATGAAATTTGCTACCATCAACCATTCGCATGATGATTTCTCTGGGGTCGAGCATTTTTCTGAAATCAAGAGGCGCAATTCCATATAATTCTTCAGGGTCGTAGAAAGGTTCTTCAATAGGGGCAATGTCCAAGAGTTGCTTTGGTTTTTTATCCATAGACTGAAAAATGTTTCTGCAAATCTGAATGGCATGCAGATCGTTTTCAGCGATGTGGTCGGCAACTCCCGATATGGATGTGTGTACTTCGGCGCCTCCGAGTTCTTCGGGAGTAACAATTTCGCCTGTTGCTCCTTTAACAAGCGGGGGACCTCCTAAGAAAATTGTTCCCTGATTTCTGATGATAATGGTTTCATCGCTCATTGCGGGAACATACGCGCCACCGGCAGTACAAGAGCCCATAACTATTGCAATCTGGGGGATTCCCATTGACGACATTCTCGCCTGATTGTAAAAAAATCTGCCGAAATGGTCTTTATCTGGAAATACCTTATCCTGCTCGGGCAAAAAAGCGCCCCCGGAATCAACCAGATAAACACAGGGCAAATGATTTTCCATTGCTATTTCCTGTGCGCGCAAATGCTTTTTGATGGTGTATTGCATGTATGTTCCGCCTTTCACGGTAGCATCGTTTGCAATAATTACGACCTCTCTGCCGTGTATCAATCCGATACCTGTTGCAATACCTGCTGACGGAAATCCGTTTTCATACAGATTGTATGATGCAAGGGAAGATAATTCCAGAAAGGGAGTATTCGGATCAATTAATTTATCAATTCGTTCTCTGGCAAGCAACTTACCGCGCTCTTTGTGTTTTTTTATTGCGCCGGGAGAGCCTCCTTTGGTAACGTCTTTGTGAATTTCTTTGTATTGATTTAATAATTTAAGAAATTCTTCCTTGTTCTTTTTGAACTCTTCGGAATTTGTGTCAATTTTTGATTGAAGCCTGTACACTTTTTTTCGTTTTATGTGATTATTAAAACCGTTTAATATTTAACTCAAGATAATTCGTTTGTAATGATATGATATTTTTCTATACAATAAAAATCTACATAATATAGAAAAATCAACAAAAACAGGTTTTCTCTTCCATTGTATAATTGCAAATATAAACGAAAAAAAAAGATTTCAAAATTTTGAATATAACTGATTTAACGATTTAAAGCATTGTTTTACATCAACTTTTTTGTGAAAACGGGAGATAAAGATGGATTATGGACCTGCCTGCTTGACGCAGTCTGGCAGGTTAAAGATTAAGGAGTAGGATTAAGGATTAAGGAGTAGGATGAGAAACAGCGCAGGCTTATCTACAATTCTTTTTCAACTGCTCGTCTGCTCCAGGAAATTTCAATGCTGCTGCTTTTTTGAAATCAGAGCAGGCTCCTTTTTCATTCTTCAAAAACATTCTGCACAAAGCGCGGTTATTGTAAGCTTCTGCATTTTTTGGGTCAAGGTCGAGTGCTTGATTATAATCTGTTTCAGCAGAAAGATATGATTTGTTCATGAAAAAATTATTTCCACGCGCAACAAGATACTGTGCGCTTTTAGGGTTTAGCAGAATTATTTTATTGTATAATAATTGCGCTTCGTTATATTCTTTTTTCTCATACAGCAAGCCTGAATAAATATACAATGCTTCTTCATCATCCGGCAAATATTTCAGATACATTTTAAAATCTGCAATTGCTTCGGAAAACATTTTATTGTCTGCTTCCGCCCTAGCTTTTTCTTTTAATAAATGAAGATTGGCAGGATTTAGCTGGAGCGCTGATTCATACTCTTTCAAGGCAAGTTTTATCTTTTTATTTTTTTTATAAATATCGCCGCGTAGCTGAAGATATCCTGCATTAGATGGATTCTTCGTTATCGCTTTATTTATATTTGTAATTGCAGAGGCATTATCGCCCATTGCCATAAGCGCTTTGGCGTATAGAAAAAATAGTTGCGCACTGTTTTGATTCTTTTCATCTGCAATATTTAAAGCTTCAATTGCTTTTTCCGGTTTACCGGAAGACAGGAAGTAATCGGCCTCTGATAGCAAATTTTCAGACTCAGTATACCAATCTTTTTTCCATAAATTTTTCCATTCAGCCGATAAATACAAATTTGAAAAAGCTTCATCTGTTTTTAAAATACGTTGCGGTGTTTTATTTTCAGTTAAAAGATGCTTTTCCAGATAAAAAACAGCTTTTCCCTTTTCATTCATTAATGCATAACATCTTGCCAATGGATAAAGAGAATTATTATTATTCATGCTTTCTGCTTTCAGAAAATCTGATAGAGCGTTTTCGTAGTCTTCAAGCAACAGGTAAGCGTTTCCTCTTTTTAAATATAATTCAGCGTCATGGCTGTTCTGTGTAATAGCATCAGAAAAATATTCAACAGCGCTTAAATAATTTTTATTTAATAAAGAAGCTGAAGCTTTCATCATGTTCTCTCTCATGTCCTGCGCCTGAACATTATTTAGGACAGCAAACATAAATGCCGGAATCAGTAATAAATTAATATGTTTTAAATATTTTCTCATTTTAGTTTGGTTCCTGCATCTTCAGCCATGACCTGTACGAAGCCTGTAATTGTCCTGTGTTCAAGGCCTGTCAGCCGTTTTTCATATACATCGCATACATAATAATAAACCCCGCTGGAAACCCTTCGTTTGTTTTCTGCATTTCTACCATCCCATTTTATTTGCGGATCGTCTGTTGAAAAAACAAGCATCCCCCAGCGGTTATAAATCTTCATATCTACTTTTTCGACAAAATAAGATTCTACAGGGACAAAAAGATCGTTGATTCCATCATCATTAGGAGTGAAAATATTCGGGAGTTTATAGAACGAACAATTATCAATACAAATTTTTAGTGATTTCGGACTTTCATTTAAAAATGAATCAACAGCAGTTATATGATAACATCCCGCCATTGTCGAGGAAGGGTAATGTTCCCACGAGGTTTTCCATGCAGGCTGAATGTTTTTTATTAAAACAGGTTCAACATCCATCAGGGGCGAATAATAAATGTTGTATGAAATCACATCGTCAGCACAACTGCTATTAGGATTAGTCCATGATAATTCATTCCTGAGGCTGTCGCAAACAGATACCACCTGTAATTCCGGAGTGCATGGAGGAGATGTGTCTGCAGGAGCGATGCATGTAATTTGCGAAAAATTAATAATCGGATCAACAAATCCACCTGTGGGATACATTCCCGAGCTTTTTATTTTATAACAAAATAATTTTTCGTTTGCCAGACCGGAGTCCACGTATAAATGATTTTCAGTAAAACCGATTGAGTCAAAATTTAAAGTTAATTCATTTTGTCTGTAAATAGTATATGTTAAATTGTGCCATGGAATATTTTTTTTAATATTCAAAATTATTTTGTTATCGTCGGGGACAGGGTCGGCAAACACAGAGGAAGCAATACCTGGCGCTCCAATCAAAAAACGTTTACCGGTACTGTCATTGTATAGTTCTATTTTATAAGAAATCGGGGTTGATTTTGTATTAATAAGCGTATCAACATAGGTAGTATCTTCAAGATGATCAAGCGAGTCAATCAGAGCGAGATTTGTACCCCATAAATCAAAAGAACGATAAATTAAATATTTATACGGACCGTTCGGATTTGAAGGCAGTGTGTCTAATTCTGTGGGTTTTGCCCAGGCAAGATATACAGAGCCGTTGAGAGAATCTGTATTATTAATGCTTACGTTTGTAATAACGGGTATGCCACGAATAAGGTCAGAGCACACTTCAACAGAAGAATATCCTTCAGCGCCGTCAGCAAAACATGCAGTAACGCGGTAACAGTAATTATAGCCCTGCATCAGCCCGAGTCCAATGTTATTGTCAATAAATGTTGTATTATGCAATCCTTCCATTTCAGCGATTAACTTAAATCCAGTAGAAAAAGGAACTCCGGTCTGGCAAACATCCGGAACGAAATCGGAGGAGCCTGTTTTTCTATAAACTTTATAACCTTTTACATTGTCGCAATTACTAACATCCCAATGAACAGCAATGGAATTGTTGGTTGGTGTAAGCTGTAAGTTTTTAGGAGCAGGTCCGATTATATAAATATTAACATTTTTCTGGCTGACGAGTTGTAATTCTGGATTATTATCCTGCGCTTTAAAAATAACCTGATAGGGTTGTTTTCGCACGTTATAACAATTCGTCATCCATGTAAAATATGTTGAGACCGTTCCCGATCCGGTAGTGTTTTGTTCAAAATGTGCAGGGGTATTGTCAATCAAAAAAGGTCCGCCGGTTGCAGTAAGGGTAACCTGTTCGTTATCGGGGTCGCTGGCAGAAACCAAAAAGTGCAGCACAGAATCTGCTTCAATACAGTATTTATCCTGAATAACTAAAACAGGTGGATTATTATTCACATCATAAACATCAATTTGCATATCGCGTTCAATTTTTCCAATACGCACACCGTTTCTCCACTCTTCGATAAACATTGCAACATTGTATACGCCATCTTGCACGGGGGTGTCCCAAACCAGATCGCCTGTAATTTCATTTACATAAAAAGCATTGCTTGTTTGCGGAAAAGTGTATCCGGGAATTTCCTGTCCATTTTCTCCTGTACATTGCGTAAGTTTATACGAAAGACTGTCGCCATCGGGGTCAAAAGCTCCGGGGTTGTGAATAAAAAGCTTCCCAACTGCCGCTTTATCAATTGGTGGGGTTGTGAGAACAGGGGTATTGTTAAATCCAATATCATCAGAAATGCGCATTATGGTTTTAATGGAAAATACAACATTTACAGAATTGGGAATGTTTTGTACGCCTAAATTTCTGTTTGGATCTTCCACAACAAGAACATAAGTGCCTGGACCGGGGAATGTATGAATTCCTATGTATTTATTCCTTTTGTAATAATTTGGAAGAAACACAATTTCTGAACGAGGAATAACAGACTGCGTGTCATCTCCCCATTGAATTTCAATATCGCGTCTGTCAGCAGCGCTTAACGAATTGGTGTAAATCAGAATCGTAACTTCGTAAGTCATATCCGAAATCTGCCGATACGTAATTTCTCCTGCCCTGTTATGCGTTGCATACGTAAGGGAAAATGAAATAAAGAAAAGGAAATATGTAAATAATATTTTTTTCAATTGTGTTATATTTCAGATTTAGGGTAATTGAGCTTGGGGTTGCTGAGCAGAGCCAAAGCATCGAAATTAACCTGTAACTTTAAATTATTTTGTAATTAGGGTCTGCTGAAAATCACAAAACGTATTTGATATTAAATGATTAGAATATGTTATTCTTATAACAAGTGCAAGATAAAATAAATGATTCATTAAAAATCCTTGCACCTTCTTTTTATAATTTTATATTTTTGTTTTGTTAGTCTGTCGCATACCATCTTCTTTGTTGCCTGCGACTCGAAGTATTATTATACATCTTCGTCTTGTCGCCTCGAATCTGGCATACGACAGACTTTTTCAGCAGACCCTATTTAAAAAAAGAACTTGCTAAATAAATTTAAACGTTATTTTTCTACATTTATTGAGTAATAAATAAAATATAAAGATAGTAAAAAATAAAAAAGAGGACGAAAAATTCGTCCTCTTTTGTGTGATAGATAAAAAATCTTTTATTATTCTTCTTCTTTCCGGGGATGCGCTTTGTGAACTTTCAGCGCTCTTCCCTGAAATTCTTTTCCGTTCATGGCTTCGATTGCTCTTTCAGCTTCTTCCTCATTATCCATTTCAATGAACCCGTAGCCTTTAGATTTTTTAGTCACTTTGTCTTTAATGATTTTCACTGAACTGATAGTCCCAAATTCAGCAAATGCAGCTTGAAGATCGTCTTCCCTTAGTTTGTAGGAGACATTACCAATGTAAATTGTCATAATGATAGATTTGTGATTAATAAAAATATAAAAATATACAATAATTTAAAAATTACCAAAAAAAAATAAAAATTTCTTATTTAAGTGTGTTTTTTATATATTAAATATAAATTTGTATGTTTCTGATATTTTAGAAAAAATGGCAATATATTTGCATAAATAATTTTTTTATTACTGCCTTTTCACGCATAATGAATTAAAATTAACAACACACAAATCAGTCTGTAATATATTTAAAATATATAAAAACATGGGTAGAAATGGTGCTTATTAAAAAAAATACTCCAAGCTGGATCGTTTTTGCTTTTGATATTTTCATTTGTATAGTATCTCTTACACTCGCCTATTTGCTACGGTTTAATTTTTATTTACCTGAAATTTATAAAGAACCGCTGTTTTTCTCTTTTCCATTTGTCATTTTCATTCGTGCTCTGAGTTTTTATATTGGGAAAACTTATACCGGTATAGTGCGTTACACCAGCACAAAAGACGCAGAACGCATTGTAATTGTAGTTATGTTTGGTAGTGCTGTATTTGTTTTGGGAAATATTATCAGTTATTTTTTCATTACAAATAAGTTTATTATTCCCTTATCTGTGTTAATGATAGATTTCTTTATTACTGTTTTCACAATGACATTTTCGCGTCTTTTGCTTAAAACAGTATATCTGGAATACAATTATCCCAAGAAACACAGGGCAAATGTTTTGATTTACGGTACTGACGAGCAGGGTCTTATAACAAAAAGGACTCTTGACAGTGATTTGGGAAGAAATCATTCTGTTATTGCATTTCTTGACAGTTCTAACCGTAATGTAGGCAAAAAAATTGAAGGCATTCCGATTTACAACAGCAATAATCTTGAAAGCATTCTTCAGAAACATGTTATTTCAAAGCTTATTTTTTCAAAAAAACACATTGGCTCTACGCGTAAAAAAGAAATTGTAGAAATTTGCCTTAATAATAATGTAGAAGTTCTTACAATTCCGGATGTCAATAAATGGATTAACGGAGAATTAAGTTTCAACCAGATAAAAAACATTCGTATTGAAGATCTTCTTGAACGCGACCCGATTTGTCTTGATGTTGTTCAAATCAGAAAACAATTACTAAATAGAGTTATTCTTGTAACCGGAGCTGCCGGAAGCATTGGGAGTGAAATTGTCAGACAAATTACAAATTATAATCCCAAAAAAATTATTCTTGTTGATCAGGCGGAATCTCCCCTTTACGATATAGAAATGGAGCTGAAAGAAGCATATAATTTTCACAATTTTGAACCCATTATCGGAGATGTAACAAACAGTGAAAAAATGGAATTTATTTTCAAGAAATTTCAGCCCAATTTCGTATTTCATGCTGCTGCTTACAAACATGTCCCCATGATGGAAAACCACCCGGCAGAAGCAATACATACAAATGTATACGGGACAAAAATTATTGCGGATTTATCTGCAAAATACAATATCAGTAAGTTTGTGATGATTTCAACAGATAAGGCTGTTAATCCCACGAATGTTATGGGAGCATCAAAAAGAATTGCAGAAATATACACACAGTCGCTCAACAACCACACAGAAACAAGCTTTATCACTACACGTTTTGGAAATGTTCTTGGCTCTACGGGTTCGGTAATTCCTCGTTTCAGAAAGCAAATTGAAAACAGGGGTCCTGTTACTGTTACGCACCCTGATGTTACGCGATTTTTCATGACCATAAAAGAAGCATGTGAGTTGGTTCTTAATGCAAGCGCAATGGGAAAAGGTGGCGAAATATTCATCTTTGATATGGGAAAACCCGTAAAAATTGTGGATCTTGCTAAAAAGATGATTCGCCTCTCCGGTCTCGAAATAGGAAAAGATATTAATCTTGTTTTTACAGGATTAAGACCCGGAGAAAAACTTTACGAAGAATTATTAAATGATAATGAAAACAACCTTCCTACGCCTCATTCAGAAATTATGATTGCCAAGGTAAGAGAATATTTATTTAATGATGTTTCGGAGTCTCTTTCCCAGTTGATTACTGTTGCAAAAGACAACCAAGAATTTGAAATTGTAAAACTAATGAAAAAAATTGTTCCAGAATACATCAGCAACAACAGTATGTTTGAAGAACTTGACGAGACTTTCAGCATTCAGGAAACAGAAAACAAATAAAATAGCGCAAGCTTATTCATTAAGGCTTTATTACAAACAAAAAACGCCAATTTGTATATACAAACCGGCATTTTTTAATATCAGAAAATATTTTTATACTCCCGGAAAACGTAATCCTATCACAAGAATATCGTCAAGTTGTTTGCGAGATCCTTTCCACTCTTCAATGGTTTTATCAAGAAGAACGTGTTGGTCACACATAGGTAAATTTTGATTTTCAGATAATAATTTTCCAAAACGGTTTACCATAAATTTCTTATTGTCTGCGCCACCGAACTGATCCTGATATCCATCTGAAAACATATAAAGAGTTAACGGTTTATCAAGAGGAAAAACATTGTCTGTAAATTCAATATTAGGATTATTCGCAAACATTCCACCAATAGAAAAAATATCTCCCTCAACAGAGCTCAGGGTATTATCCCGAACAGCAAAAGCAGCATGACCAGCCAGTGCAAGTGTTGCTGTTTTTTTCACTGTGTCAACACAACAAATTGAAATATCCATACCGTCATCCTGCGAATCTTCGCCTTCTTTACCCTGTGTAAGAGAGAAAGAAATACCCTTATTTAACTCAAGTAAAATAGCAGAAGGTACATCCACTTTTTTATTTACGACAATTTCATTCAGCAATGTATTTCCAATCATACTCATAAAAGCGCCCGGCACACCATGACCTGTGCAATCTACAGCCGCAACAAACCATTTATCTCCCAACTGTGCATACCAGTAGAAGTCTCCAGAAACAATATCTTTTGGTTTAAAGAGGATAAATGAATCCGGCAATGCTGTATAAATGAGGCTTTGTCTTGGCAAAATAGCTTCCTGTATACGTTTTGCATAATTAATACTATCCATTATCTGGATGTTCTTTGTTTCGAGTTTTTTATTGAATTCCTTCAACTGCTCGCTCTGTGCTTTTATTTCTTCATTCTGCTGTTTAATTTCTTCTTCCGCAAGCTTGATTTGTGTAATATTTGAATCAATAGCAACTAATTTAATTACCTTACCACTAGCATCGGCAATTGGAGTAAGCGTTGTTTGTGTCCATATTTTATTACCGGCAGCATCAAAGGTAAATGTATCATAAGATACGGTAATTTTATTTTCAATACAAGAGAGGAATAAATCTTTAGCATCTGAACTGTTGCTTGTGTCAATAAAATTGTCGCCTTTTTGCTGAATGAGCTGTTCGAGGGTAATACCAAAAAGCCGTTCAAAGCCTGCATTTACCCACTCAAAACGACCTTCTCCATCCATTATAATAACAGCATTGCTTGTTTCACGGGCAACAATGGAGAGTTTTTCCAATTCAATATTGATTTCTTCAAGCTGGTCTCTTTGAGCGGTAATTTCTTCTTTCTGCTGCCTGATTTCTTCGTTTTGCTGCGCAAGTAATTTATTACTTTTCTTAATTTGTTTGTATTGCCTGAAAAGTAAAAATGAAAATATAATCACAATCAGAAACCCTAATACAAATGCAAATATCAGAATGCGTTGCTTTTGATTCACTTCTTCCTGTCGTTGAATTTCTACATCTCGCAGCTCAATTTCTTTCAAATTCTGTTCGTCTTTTAGCATTGAAAGCATTGTTTGTGCCGTAAGTTTTGCCTTCAATTTCTCAATCTGAAGATCATTTTCTACCTTGGCTTGAATTTCCGACAACTGTCCTTCATCGTCTTCAATAAATTTTGCATCTACATATAATTTATAATGTTCATACGCTTTCTGAAAATCTTTTTTATCATAATAAATAGCAGACATGGATTTATAGTTTTTCCCAAGCGCTTCCTGATATTTTATTTGTTTAGCAAGCTCAACACTTTTGTTGAAATTTTCAAGGGCTTTTTCATATTTTTTCTGATCTTTAAAAATATTCCCTAGGTTGTACAATGCGCTAATCTGCCCTTTTTCATCAGAAACAGCTTTAGCCGTTTTTAATGTATTGTTGTAATAATCTTCTGCCTTGACAAAATCATTCATTTTATAATAATTGTTCCCAAGGTTGTTATAGGTTTTAAACAAACCCGTTTTATCATTCAACTCCTCAAAAATTTTCTGCGCTTTTTCGTGACTCTGTATAGATTTTTTATAATCTCCTTTTTTATGATAAGCAACCCCAAGGTTATTATAATTCGTTGCCTGCCCTTTTATATCTTTTGAACCAATATCAATTTTTAAAGACTTTTCGTAATTTTCGATGGCTTTCTGCGCATCTTGTTTTGCGAGGTAAATATCTCCGATATTGCTTAAAGCGTCTGACTGCCCCTTCTGATCTCCCATATCATTTTTAAGGTCGACCAGTTTTTCATAAGCCTTGAGCGCATCATCTGTTCTGTATGTATAATTATAAAGATTGGCCATATTTCCGAGGATATTGGCGGTTTCATCTTTTTGATTCAGTTCCTCTGTAATTTTTAGGGCTTTTTCATAACAGTCAAGGGTATTTTCGTAATTTCCCATTTCCATGTGAACCTTTGCCTCTTTGCTTAAAATTTTTGCAACATTTTTTTTATCTCCAAGCTCTTCGGTTACTTTGACAGCCTGAGAATAATATTTAACGGCCTCATCGTTTGTTTTGTTTGAGCGGTATAAGTTACCGATACTATCTAAAATAGCAGCAATAGATCTGCGATTATTATCTTTTTCAAAAACACGAAGTTCTTTTTTATAAGATTCTATTTTGAGAATATTTTCTTTTTCTTGAGTGGGGCTAGGCTTTTCAATATCTTCCCCATCGCCGGCTAAATCAGAGCCTCCATTTTGAACATTTTCGATAGATTGAAGTTTTGCAATTGCGGCGGAATCATTTTCTTTATAAAGTAAAGCAATTTCCACAGATTTTTTTGCAGCATTGTATTTTTTTGCTGCTAAATCTTTCTCTGCTTTGTCCATTGCTTTCTTATAACCCTGTTCAGGCGAATCTTTAATTTTATTTTTTACGCCAGCAATTTTTTCCGCAGCAGTAGGATCTTTCGGAAGAATTTTTTTTGCTTCAGAATACAATAACCATGCTTCTTCGTATTGTTTTTTTGCTAAAAGCTTGTCACCTTCTTTTATTTTTTTACTAACATCTGCTTTTTTTAATTCTGTAACTTTTCCTTTTACCTCGTCAATTTTTGCTGCCATTGTTTTTGAGTAGGTCTCGTCAATTTTAAAGTCGTCTTTTTTATCAACCCATTCGACGCTTATAACGGGCTCGTTCAATGCAACAGCATCTATTCCTGCATGAGATTCAAGCATATTTATTACAGGCTTCACAGACCACCAAGAGTCGCCTTTGAGTTTTTTCTCGGGAATATGTGAATTTACTTTTATTTTTTGAGAAATATAGCCAGATTTAGATATTTCAATAATATAATTTTTCTGAAAGTCGAGGTCAAAACTAAATTTTCCATCGGTTGCCGTTACCAGAGATTTTATTTTATTGTTATCTGAATAAAGCGTGGCTGTAACATCTTTAAATTTCTGCCCATCTTTATTCACAATTCCTATAATCCGAAGCGTTACATCCACTTTCTGGTCTGCTTCTTTTTGGGCAAAAGTCGTGTTATTAAAAAGTGAAAAGATTAAAACTGCTGCAATTACACTCTTTGTAATAAATTGGTTTAAGATATGTTTCATTGTTGTATGATGAAATTAAATTTAATAAACCTGTAAATATAATGTTTTAGGCAAATAAACATCAAAAATCATCAACAAATTTTATTAACTTTTTTATTAAAATGAAGATATTATGAATTTATTTTAGCAAAAAATTTTCACAATTAAAAGATATTGTTTTATTTTGTGAAATTCATTAAGGATGAAATTCGGTAAGAGAAATTAATTTTATTTATGGAACCACTCTATTTAGAAGCTACGAAAGATACCCCTGAAGTGGTCCTTGACCCTGGTAAGAATATTTTCAGGATTTCACAAAGGTCATTGCCTGAAAATGCGAATAAATTTTATCAACCTATTATAGAATGGATTAGCTTTTTTTCTGATGCTCCACAAGGAGATATTTATTTTGACTTCATGCTTGATTATATAAATACGAGCTCTTCAAAACAAATTACCAAAATACTGCTCCTTCTTGAATATATGGCAAACAAAGTAAAAATTACTATTCGCTGGCACTACAGAAGAGATGATAAAGACATGCTTCTTACCGGAGAAAGATTTGCCAAGTTAATTAAAGTTAATTTTGAGTTTTTCGAAATGTAATTTTAATCCCACTCCGAAAATCTTGTTTTTCGCCACAAAATCACAATCTGATTCCTGCAACCAGAATATCATCTACCTGCTGTTCTTCTTTTTTCCAGACATCTAAAGCCTCCTGCAATTTTTGAGGTATTTCCGCCATAGGCATCGTTCTGTTTTCAAATAACAAGGACTGAAAGCGATCTGATGAAAATTTTCGTAACTCAGGCCCACCGAACTGATCTTTGAAACCGTCTGAAAACATAAACAATACAGAACCGGGAGTATATGTGTATTTTGCACTTGTAAACGCCTTGTCTAGTCTTTGTGTAAGCATTTCTCCGATAGAATAAATATCTCCTTCAATTTCTTTACATTCTTCACCATATATCATATAGGCAGAATGATTTGCCAGAGAAATCTCAATCTCGTGTTTTTCTCTATCAATACAGCAAACCGTAATATCCATGCCATCTTCCTGATGTGTGACGATGTCGCTGCCCTTATTAAGCCCTTGAATAACCTTACTGTTCAATTCATTCATAATATCGGCAGGCGAAGAAATTTTCATTTCATAAATTATTGCATTCAGCAAAGTATTTCCTATCATGCTCATAAATCCACCCGGAACGCCATGCCCCGTACAGTCTGCTATTGCAACATAAATTTTACCCTGCAATTCTCCAACCCAATAAAAATCACCGCTAACAATATCGCGCGGTTTGTAAAACAAAAAGTAGTCTGAAAATTTCGATGATATATATTTTGCTGAAGGAAGAATTGCCTCCTGAATTGTTTTTGCATAGTTGATACTGTCTGTTATCAATAGATTTTTCTCTTCAAGTTCGTTGTTCTTTGCGCGGATTTCTTCTTCTGCTTTTTTAATCTCTGTTATATCTGTATCTATTGCAACAATTTTAACAACCTCGTTGGTTTCATTTAAAACAGGAGTTAAAGATGTCTGTGTCCAGATTTTAATTCCCTGACTGGTTTTAGTCGGGGTTTCATAAGAAACTGTTTTTTTATCACCCACACAAAGATTTAAAATATCTGCAATATCTTTCCTGCCGCTAAAAGCCCTGAGATTTCCCAAATTATTCTGCCGCATTGTTTCTAAATCATATCCGTAGAGCCTTGTGAAGCTATCATTTGTCCATTCAAAATCAGCATTTGCACCCATAATCATTACCACATTTGTTGTTTTACTGGCCACTATAGATAATTTTGCAAGTTCTACTGCTTGAATTTCTATCTGATGTTTCTGCTTTTTTATTTCTTCATTTTGTGCGAATAGCTGATTATATGCCTTTTTCTTCAATGAAAATTGTTTCCACAGCAACAGAGAAAAAATTATCACAATAATAAGAACAGCAATAGCAAAATAAATAAATTGCTGCTGCCGCTTTACCTGCTCTTGCTCTTGAATAAGCTCTGCCTCTGTTTTTTTCTTTTCCTGATGGAGGGTGGTAATTTTTTCTTTATCAACTTTTGATTCTGCTTCTTTAATGGAAATAATTTCTTCTTTTTGTCCTATTAATTGTTCCTTTTCTTTTAATGCATATTCTTTATTAATATTTTCTTTTTGGAATTGGTCGGCAATATTTTCAATATTTTTAATTTTTTCGAGATCCTGTTGTTTCATGTTTTTTTCGAGGTCTGTAACAGCGCCGGTTTTTTTATCTTTATTAGTAGTTACTGCTTCAATATCTTTATTAAGTTCCTTAACAAGATTATTGAGGCCACTGTTTTTTGCAGTAGTAAGCCCTTTATTCAGATTATCGAGCGCAGAATTAAAATCGCCATATCCCTGATAGTAATAACCAAGACTTTGATAACATATTACAATTCCCTCTTTATTATTAATTCCTTCATGTACCGATAGTGCTTTTTTTGTCCACTCTATAGCTTTTAACCAATTTTTTTTGCAGGAAAATGCAAGCCCTATATTTTCGTAAGAATTCGCCATGGCATTTTTATCATTCAATGCCTCTGCGGCTTTTTGCGCTTTCGTATAACTTTCCATTGCCTTATCGCAATCGCCTTTTCCCCTGTAACTTTCTCCCAAAAAATTCGCTGTTGAAGCATATTCGCTTGTATTAACATTACCAAGAATATCAAGCAACCGGGAATAAGCTTTAATTGCTTTATCATATTTTCCGGCGCGGTAATTACAATATCCGGTATTTGTAAGTATTACGTTTAACCCATTTTTGCTGCCTGTTTCATCTGCAATCTGAAGCGCATTGCCAAAATAATCGGCTGCTTTTGAAAAAGAATTTGATGAAGTAAGAGCAATTCCTCCATATAAATAGCCCGACAATTCATCGTTTTTATTTCCTGTGCTTTTACCCTGTTCAATTGCTTTATTTGCATATTCGAGACTTTTATTCGGATTTGACTTTCTCAATGTATATGCAAGTTTTGCAAGGATAGCACCTTTTTCTGCATTGGATGCGCTTTCAAGCTTGGCTTCTAGCTCAGCGGCAGTCTGTGCGAATATCTGTTGTGCAGAAACAAATAAAATAAATATAAATGAAAGTAATAATGCCTTTCTCATAAACGATAATTTTTAATCTTTTCAAAAATACAAATATGAAATTGAATTTCCCAAAGTTTAAGATGGATTATTAATTTTATACTTTTTAAAAACCTATTGCTTCTTAAATTGAATCTTCTCCAAAAATGATTTTTTTGCGAATCCGCTAAAAATAATTTGTTGTTTTAATTTTGTTTATCAATATTTTATAATTTTAACGTTTTATTTTCTTTTTAAGTATTAAAAGGCAAAGGGCACATTTCGACAAGCTCAATGTGCGAAAGGGAAAAGGGAATTAGTAATGGCAAAAATTTAACATACAAATATCAGCGTTATTAACAAACCCACTTTTGACTTTGACTTTTTTTAACTTTTGACTTAAAATTTGCATTGAAACAAAAGAAATTTATTGCATAAAGCGACAATGAACATTCAAGGATTGAGCCTGAAAAAAAAGAACAACATCTATATTCTGTTGATAGGATCTCTATTTCTATTGTTTCTTGGAATTGTTTTTGACAATAAAACGAATACATCTCTAAAAAGCACTGAAATTAATGTTACCGGGTTTAAAAGGAGTCTATTTAAAAAAGAAGCTGCTTTAAACACATTTCTTGATTCTTTAGTGAGTCAAACAAAAAACAATTCATCATGGGAAATAATACAGCAAAAGTATCCCGATTTCAGAGACTATTTATATGACAAGGGATTTGGTGTATTTATATATGAAAGCGACAGCCTTGTTTTCTGGTCTGATAATACCATTCCTGTTATTCACAAATATTCCGGTTCAACATTTTCCAATAAAATTGTTTTTCTGCAAAACTCATGGTACAAAGTTTTACATAAAACGCAGACAGAACCTAACAGGATAATTATTGGTCTGATTCTCATCAAACGAAAATTTCAGTATGAAAATGAATTTTTGAAAAATGAATTTCATGAAGATTTTAAATTATCTCCTTCCATTGATATTAAAATTGACTCTGTCATTAAAAAAACAGAAATCAGAGATGCCAGTAACAATTATTTGTTTTCATTGGTTGCCGGACAAGAAAAGGTCATTAGCTCCTCCTTGTTTTTTTCATCTCTGTTATTCTTAGTTACAGGTTTTTTGTCGCTGCTTATTTTATTTTTAAAAATTCATTCAATACAAGCTAAAAAGAACAAAACGGCTATATTGTGGACAGGAATTTTCGCTGTAATTTTATTGTTTTTAAGACTGATAATGATAGAATATAAAATTCCGTTTTGCCTATATTCTCTTGATTTATTCGATCCTCAATATTATGCGCAATCTTATTTGTTTTCTTCCTTAGGTGATTTCTTTCTTAATGCAGCACTTGTTTTCTTTGTAGTATATCTTCTTTATAAAACACCTTTGCCACTTACTCTTAAAAACAAATCAAAATGGATAACAAAGGCATTTTTATTTTCGATGCTTTTGATACTAATTATATTTTTTGTAGTTAATCACAATTTATTTGACAGCCTGATTTTAAATTCAAGCATCCCTTTTGATGTACACAGAGTTTTCGACCTCAATATTTTCAGCTTTATCGGATTTTTCATCATTGCCTTTCTGTTCGGGGCGTTTATTCTTTTAACAGATAAAATAATATGTATTTTCAAAGATATTTTCTCCTATAAACAATTCCTCATCTGCTTTTTTATCCTGATTGTTCTTAGCGCACCGGTATTTTATTTCTTCGGATCATTTATTGCCAAAATTTATCCTGTCAGCTTTTTAATAATTATTGTTGCGGTACTTTCATTTATTCGGTATAAAGATATGCATTACAGCTATTTTCTTATACTTCTCCTTGTTTTTCTTGCATCCGTATACATTGTTTTTTTTGTTTCTCTTACCTCCTTTGAAAAAGAAAGAGAAGTACGTAAGGTTCATGTTGTAAATCTTGCTAACGAACGCGACCTTGTTGCAGAACTTCTACTTCAGGAGATTCATCCGAAAATTACTACCGATAAAGCTGTAAAAAATTACCTACATTACCCTTACACGTATCAAAAAGAAATAAAAGATTATTTACAGAAAGAATATTTCAAAGGATTTTGGTCGAAATACAACCTACGCATTTATGTGTGCAGCACGAGAGACAGTCTTTTTAATATAGAACCCGATTCAAAAATGAGTCACTGTTTTACTTTTTTCGGAGATGTTATTGAAAAATACGGCGTGCCGGTTCCTAAAACAAATTTTTATTTTTTAGATAATATTAATGGTCGTATCAATTATCTCGGTGTTATTAAATTTAAAATATATGCTACCAGTCAGCGTGTAACTCTTTATGTAGAACTGGCATCAAAGCTTATTACGGAAGAGCTCGGATATCCTGAACTTTTATTAGATAAAAAATTATCAAAAAAATCCAATATTCAGGAATATTCTTACGCAAAATACCGGAATGCCCAGTTGCTGTCTCAAACCGGAAACTACAGATATAATCTGACGTCAAACATATACACCAATGGTAAAGAAGAGTTCAAATTCATCAATCTTGATGACGAATACAACCATCTTGTTTACAATGCCGATAAAAACAACACCATTATTCTCAGCAGACCGCAATACAAAATTGTTGATGTTTTTACTTCGCTTTCATACATTTTCGTTTTCTTTTTTATTATCACTTCTCTTATTTTGCTAATTACAAATTTTAAAAATGGAATCCGGACGTTTAACTTTTCCCTACAGAATAAAGTACAATTATCAATGATAATGCTTTTACTCTTGTCTATGTTTCTAATCGGAAGTGTTATTGTTTTATACAATATCCGACAATATAATGAAAAAAATCAGGAGAATATTCGTGAAAAAATTCAAAGTGTGGTAAAAGAGCTGGAAACAAATATAGGAAGCGAATTTGAATTATCGCCCAAGCAAAGAAATTATATTAATTCCGTTTTACTCAAACTTTCAGATATTTTTAATGCCGACATCAATCTTTTTGACACAAAGGGAAATCTTATCGGGACATCAAGAACAGAAATTTTCGAAAAGGGATTGGTTGGAACCCGTATGAATATGGATGCTTTCAGGCAGTTAATGATCTTTAGAAACGCAGAATATATTCATACGGAAAGCATAGGAAATCTTCATTTCCAGTCAGCTTATGTCCCTTTTCATAATAACAATGGAAAACTTTTAGCATACCTTAATTTACCATATTTCACGAAGCAAACAACATTAAAAAAAGAGTTGCTCTCTTTTGTTGCAACAATAATAAACATATATGTAATTTTAATGCTTCTCTCAATAATCATAACGGTTTTCATTTCAAATAAACTAACGCAGCCATTGAGCCTTATTCAGCGAAAACTGAGAGAAACAACCCTTGGAAGAAAAAATGAGCAGATTGAATATAAAGGTAAAGATGAAATCGGAAACCTTGTGAAAGAATACAACAGGATGGTGGAAGAATTAGCGCAGAGCGCATCTTTACTTGCAAAATCTGAAAGAGAAAGCGCGTGGAGAGAAATGGCAAAACAGATAGCGCATGAAATTAAAAATCCTCTTACGCCGATGAAACTTTCTATTCAATATTTACAGCGTGTGTGGAAAGATAACAAACCCGAAAAAGAAGCAGTAATGGAAAAAGTTACACGCACGCTGATTGAGCAAATAGACACACTTTCTGCTATTGCAACAGAGTTTTCAAATTTTGCGAAAATGCCTAAAGCGGTAAATGAAAAACTTAATATTGTTCAGATTATTAAAACCTCTGTTCAGCTTTTTCAGGGAACAGAAAATATTTCAATAGCATTAAATCTGAATATGTATGAAGAGATATTTGTTTATGCAGATAAAGAACAGATGCTGCGGATTTTTACAAACCTTATTAAAAATGCAATACAGGCTATTCCAGATAACAAAAAGGGAGAAATAATAATTGAACTTGAATTATCAGAAAAAACGGTTATTATAAAAGTGAAAGACAATGGTTCAGGAATTCCCGAAGAAATGAAAAATAAAATTTTTGAACCCAATTTCACTACCAAAACAAGCGGAATGGGATTGGGATTAAGCATTGTGAAAAGCATTCTCGAAAATATGAAAGGAACAATTTTTTTTACTACAGAACTAACAAAAGGAACTTGTTTTATTATAAGCATCCCGGTTTATTCAGAAGATGAAGCAGAGGGAAACGAATAAGATCAAACACCCTGTATCCTTGACTTCGAATCCCTGCCTACCCTGCCTCGCCGGCAGGCAGGCGGACAGGCAGGCGCTCAGTCTACGGTTAAATCTGCAACCTGCAACCCTCCCAACCTGCAACCTGATAAGTTGAGCGAAGTCGAAACTTGCAACCCTCTCCCAAAAAGAATAAATGCCACGAATTAAACCGACTATATTGCCAAATAAAATTAATACATTAAATTTGTAAAAAACAATTTCTAATATTATGAATCTTAAAGAAAAAATCCGCACTGTTCCCGATTGGCCGAGCAAAGGCATTATGTTCCGGGATATTACTACTCTTATTCAGGACTCGGATGCTTTCCGTGAGACCTGCGACCAGTTATACGAAAGATACAAAGACATGGACATTGACAAAATTGCCGGCATTGATGCTCGTGGTTTTATTTTTGGCTCCGTACTTTCCTATAAAATGGATATTGGCTTTATCCCTGTTAGAAAAAAAGGGAAACTACCTTTCAAAACAATTGAGGAGAGCTACTCCCTTGAATACGGCACCAATACAATAGAAATCCATGAAGACTCTATTGAAAAAGGAGACAAGGTGCTTATTGTTGACGATCTAATTGCTACAGGAGGAACCGTGAAAGCCGCGATTAATTTGGTGGAGAAACTCGGCGGAGAAGTCGTGGAATGCGCCTTTGTGATTGAACTTCCTGACTTGCACGGTCGCGAAAAATTGAAAGGATATACTATTTTTTCTTTAGTGCAGTTTGAAGGAGAATAAAGGGAGCAATTTTATTTTTTTGCATGAAAGACGAAATAATCATATATCAAACAGATGCAAAATCTGCCCGCTTAGAGGTAAGAATTGAGGAGGAAACTGTTTGGCTTACTCAGGCACAAATGGCAGAGCTGTTTCAGACTTCGTCACAAAATGTTACCATTCATATTGGTAATGTGTACAAAGAGTATGAACTACAAGAAGATGGAACTTGTAAGGATTACTTACATGTTCAAAAGGAAGGCAACAGAAATGTTAAGCGAATAGTAAAATTATATAATCTTGATGTTATTATTTCTGTTGGTTACCGGGTAAAATCCATTCGGGGTACCCAATTCCGTATCTGGGCAAATAAAATTCTGAAAGAATACCTGCTGAAAGGTTATGCCGTAAACAACCGCATTGACAGATTGGAGCACGATGTTCACAATATTAAAAATAAACTTGGCGAAATAGATTTTCAGATACATACAAGCTTACTCCCTCAAGAAGGCATTTTTTTCGACGGTCAGATATTCGATGCTTATGTTTTTGCTTCAGGGCTGATAAAATCTGCAAAAAAATCCATAATTTTAATTGACAATTATGTGGATGAAAGTATTCTCAATCTGCTCTCAAAACGCAATACAAAAGTAACCGCATGTATTTATACTTCTAAAATAAACGAACAATTTAAATTAGATTTGCAAAAACATAATCAACAATACCCGGAGGTTCAAGTAAAATTGTTTACGCAATCGCACGACAGATTTTTAATACTTGACCTAAAGGAAATTTATCATATTGGCGCATCTCTAAAAGATTTAGGACGCAGGTGGTTCGCTTTTTCAAAAATAAAAATGAATGCGGATGATATAATAAAACGTTTAAAAAATAAATCACATAATCGGCATGTAAATACGTTGCATGCTTCGACTCCGCTCAGCACAGGCGCAACGTATCAACAAATAAATAGTAAATAATAAAACCATGGAATTTAAACCTCTCAACCTCAATCCGAAAGAAAAAAAAGATGTTTTTAATCAGACAGCAGAAAAAGTTAAATGCCTCATCATTGGATCCGGTCCTGCCGGCTACACGGCTGCTATTTATGCTGCTCGCGCCAACTTGTCGCCTGTTCTTTATGAAGGTTTGCAACCCGGCGGTCAGCTTACTACCACAACAGAAGTTGACAATTTTCCGGGATATCCTAATGGCATCACAGGTCCTGAGCTGATGGAAGATTTACGTAAACAGGCAGCGCGTTTCGGTACAGATATACGTATGGGACTTGCCACTGCTGCAGACCTTTCTAAAGCACCCCATAAAATTGTTATTGACGACGAAAAACTTATTGAAGCAGATGCTTTGATAATTGCAACAGGTGCTACAGCAAAATATCTCGGGCTGGAATCTGAAAACCGGTTTAAGGGAATGGGAGTTTCTGCCTGCGCTACCTGTGATGGATTTTTCTATCGTAAAAAAGATGTTGCTGTTGTTGGTGGTGGAGATACTGCCTGCGAGGAAGCCACATATCTCTCGGGAATCTGCAATAAAGTGTATCTTATTGTAAGAAAAAATTATCTTCGTGCCTCAAAAGCAATGCAGGAGCGAGTTACGAGAACTCCCAATATTGAAGTTTTGTTTGAACATAATACGCATGAAATTGTCGGTAACGATTCAGGCGTTAACGGAGCTATTCTTAAAAACAAAAACAACGAAGATGTAAAAATTGACATTACCGGGTTTTTTATTGCAATCGGGCATCAACCGAATTCGGGTATTTTTAAAGCATTTATTGAAACAGACGAAACCGGTTACATTAAAACAATTCCCGGCACAAGTAAAACAACAGTCGAAGGCGTTTTCGCGTGCGGCGATGTGCAAGACCCTCATTACAGACAAGCCATTACTGCTGCAGGAAGCGGTTGTATGGCGGCATTAGACACAGAAAGATATCTTGGTTCTAAAACAATTTAAAACTAAATATATGAAAGATTTTTCGCAAGACAATATTGATTTTAAGAAAATCATTAATGATGAAAAAAAGATTAACAAAGATGTTACACATCTTGCAACAACAGTATCTCTTTTTACAAAATTTGCATGGACATTAATTATTCTGGGAGTGCTGGCAGGGGCATTTGCGCTTGCGGATAAACTTTTTCTGAATGAGTTTTCTAATATTTCCGGAATAATGGCTTGGGCAGTGCTCTGTTTCTGGGTTCTGGCAGGTTTGTTTTTTATCTACACCTCCTTTTTAAGCCAAAAACAACAAATTCTCATGACCCATATTGAAACAAAATTCAATGAAATTGAACTTAAAACAACACACATTGAACACGAAGTTTTAAAAGCACGTTTTGAAGAACTGCACGACAGTGTGAAGCAGGAACGATTTGAAAGTACGTTCTTTCAGCTTCTGAGTGTTCAGAATGTTATTGTAAATTCATTAGAAATTACGAAAAACAATGAAAACAATGAGTCTGTAAGTGTTAAAGGTCGCGACAGTTTCACTGTTTTATTTCAGAAATTTCTTCAAAAAGCAAGATTCGTTTATGACTCCGACTTTAATAAAATCATGTCTCATTACGAAGAATTTTATAATGAAAATCATGCTGAACTAGGGCATTATTTCGGAAACTTATATCATATTATTAAATTTGTGGATACATCTGCAATTGCAGACAAAGAAAAGTACATAAATTTTGTCAGAGCTCAGCTTTCTGGGTATGAATTAGGACTGCTGTTTTACAATTGCCTTAGCAAATTCGGAAAAGAGAGCTTCAAGCCTTTGGTTGAAAAATATGGACTTTTCAAAAATATTCCGAAAACAATTATTATTGATCCATCGCATCCTAAAATGTTTGAACCATCAGCATTTTAAAAAAAGAGGCGTAAAGCCTCTTTTTTATTACAAGTCTCCAATCATTTTTCGGGGATCTACCCATTGTGTGAATTGCTCATCAGTTACCAGCCCTAATTCAATAGCTGCCTGACGTAGTGTTTTATTTTCCTTATGCGCTTTCTTGGCAATTTTTGCTGCATTTTCATAGCCAATATGTGTATTCAGCGCAGTTACAAGCATAAGTGAGTTTTCAAGATTTTTTTCTATTACAGGATAATTTGGTTCTATTCCTATAGCGCAGTTATCATTAAAAGAAACACAGGCGTCTCCCAGCAAGCGTGCAGCCATTAAAAAATTAAAAATCATTACAGGCTTGAACACATTTAATTCATAATGTCCGTGCATACCTCCTACAGTGATCGCAGCATCGCACCCGATTACCTGCGCGCAAACCATTGTCAACGCCTCTACCTGTGTCGGGTTTACTTTCCCCGGCATGATGGAAGAACCCGGTTCATTTTCAGGAATTAAAATTTCACCGATACCGCTTCTGGGTCCTGAAGCAAGACAACGAATATCATTTGCTATTTTCATCAGGCTTACAGCAACCGTTTTTAATGCACCCGAAGCTTCTACTACTGCATCATGCGCAGCAAGAGATTCGTATTTATTGGGAGCTGTGATAAAAGGAAGACCCGTAAGTTTTGCAATATGCTTCGCAACGAGTTCTGAATATCCTTTGGGTGTATTAATTCCTGTACCAACAGCTGTGCCTCCAAGAGCAAGTTCTGAAAGATGCAGTAATGAATTTTTTATAGCTGCAAGTCCATGCTCAATTTGCGAAACATATCCCGAAAACTCCTGTCCTAAGGTAAGCGGCGTTGCATCCATCCAATGCGTGCGGCCAATTTTAACCACCTGCATAAAATTCTTAGACTTTTCTGCCAGTGTTTTTTTCAGCAGTTCCAAGCCGGGATTTGTAGTTTTTAAAAGCATTTCATAAGCTGCAATGTGCATGGCTGTTGGAAATGTATCATTCGATGATTGCGATTTATTTACATCATCATTCGGGTGAATAAACGGCTTTCCCTCACCCAACTTATTTCCCTGAAGTACATGCGAACGATTAGAGATTACTTCATTCACATTCATGTTACTCTGAGTACCCGAACCGGTCTGCCACACAACCAAAGGAAACTGATCATCAAGCTTTCCCTCGTAAATTTCATCACAAACCTGACAAATCAAATCTGCTTTTTCTTTCGTTAAAACATTAAGATCTAAATTTGTTAATGCTGCCGCCTTCTTCAAAATAGCAAATGCTTTTATGATTTCTTTAGGCATTAATTGACCGCCTATTTTAAAATTATTGATAGAACGCTGTGTTTGCGCTCCCCAGTATTTGTCAACGGGAACCTGAACTTCTCCCATCGTATCTTTTTCTATTCTGTATTCCATAAATAACCAATTTTGGATTAATAAATAATAACGGTAAAAATACATTGTTTTTAAGAAAGATTGGATACAATATTATATGCTTTACAAAATATTACACAAAAATATTACACTTTTGCTTTAGTATATGTGATAAAAACCAAACTACAAAGAATCAGTAAGTCAAATAATTAAACAAACACCAACTCTAAAAAGACTTTAAATTAATAAATCATTACATAAAATTTCGGTTACATTAAAAATTAGAGTAACTTTGTTGCCCTTTTTTATATAAAATTATTTTGAATATATAAATATGAAGTTCAGATTTTTAATAATTGTATGTTTCTTAAGCTTTTCATCTGTCATCTATGCTCAGGTTGGAAAAGTTACCGGTCAGTTGAAAGACTCTGTTTCAGGCGTACCTTTGAAAAGAGCCGTTGTTAACCTTCACACGCAACAGAAAGCCCTTGATGAAAATGGAAGCTTTGAATTTGTTCAAATCCCTTATGGAGATTATGATTTAATAATAGAAGCTGATGGATATGAACGTTTTTCGGTTTCTGTATCCATTAACAAAGAAACAATGGATTTGGGCGCAATCCTTATCAAAGGGATGAAATCTGACGGCGCAGACAATTCAGAAGGTGTTGTATCGGTACAGGATCTTGAAGACGAAAATAAAGATCAGAATATTTCCGGTCCCTTACATTCTTCAACGGATGTTTTTGTTTCCAATTCCGGCTACACGCTTGGCGTTGGAGGTTTCCGTATCCGCGGGTATGACTCAGAAAATTCGATGGTATATTTCAACGGGGTTTCTGTAAACAACGCATTGACAGGTAGAGCTGTATGGGGAGAATGGGGAGGCTTGAATGATGCTACCCGTTTTAAAGATATTACCCCAGGACTTTCTCCTGCAAGTTTTACATTTGGCGATATTGGAGGAGCCACAAATATTGACACCCGTCCTTCAAAACAGCGCAAACAAACCAAAATCTCTTATGCTGTATCCAACAAAACATATACAAACCGTGTAATGGCAACCTATTCAACAGGACTGCTTGAAAATGGCTGGGCTTTTACTGTAAGTGGTTCCCGTCGCTGGGGCAATGGAGGTTTTGTTGAGGGCACTTTTTACGATGCGTGGGCTTACTTTATGGGCATTGAAAAGAAACTAAATACAAATCACAGCCTTGCTATTACCTGTTTTGCTGCCCCATCAAAACGCGGAATGCAAAGCAGTTCTACACAAGAAACGTACGATCTTGTCGGAACAAATTTTTACAATCCGAATTGGGGGTTCCAAAACGGTGAAAGAAGAAATGCACGCGTTAAAAATATAAACGAACCTTATGTAATTCTTAACCACTACTGGATCATAAATTCAAAATTAAAAATTAACACGGCTGCAAATTACACTTTCGGAAGAAGCGGAAGTACTTCTTTAAACTGGTACAATGCCGCAGACCCACGCCCGGATTATTACCGTTATCTTCCCAGCTATCAGGAAGACCCAATTGTTGCAGCCGCTGTTGCCGAAGCATGGCAAACAGACATCTCTGTCAGACAACTAAATTGGGACAGGCTGTACCAGATTAATTATCTCAGCAAGCTTGAAGGAGGTCAGTCGAAATATATTATTGAAGAACGAAGAATGGATTATTCTCAATTTAACCTTAATTCAAATTTCGATTACGAATATAACGAAAACATAACTATTAACGGGGGTGTTGAAGCCAAAGCATACAAAGGATTTTTCTTTAAAACAATTGAAGATCTTCTTGGCGGTGATTATTGGGTAGATGTTGACCAGTTTGCAGAACGCGATTTTCAGGCTGACACTATTTTATTACAAAACGATTTAAATAATCCAAACCGTATAGTTAAAGAAGGTGATAAATTCGGATACGATTATACATCCAATATAAACTATGAAAACCTTTGGATGCAAGGTGTTTTCTCATATCCTAAATTCGATTTTTTCACGGCTGCTTCTGTTAATTCTACACAATTCTGGCGTACAGGAAATATGAAAAACGGTAGGTTTCCTGAAAATTCTTTTGGGAAATCTGAAACAAAAAAATTCTATAATTTTGGATTAAAAGAGGGATTTACCTACAAACTTACAGGCAGACATTTTTTCCTTTTAACTGTTGGCTACAATACGCAAGCTCCCTTGTTTAAAAATTCAATGGTATCGCCACGTATCCGAAATGACTTTATTCCCGGACTTACCGATGAAAAAGTTTTCAGCTCTGAAATAAGTTATCTGATACGCCACCCTAAAATCAAAGCCAGATTTACCGCTTACCAGTCTATGTTTTGGGATCAGAATGAAATCAACAGCTTTTACCACGATGTTCTCAGAACGTATGTAAATTATATCATGACCGGAATTAATAAAACACATCAGGGACTTGAACTCGGTGTGGAATATAAAGCAACATCAACCCTTGCTGTTACTTGTATTGCAGCGGTTGGAAATTATCGTTACACATCCAGGCCAAATGCATTAATTGTTGTTGACAATGGCTCTGTTCCTGATACAACCGAAGTTGTTTACCTGAAAAATTTCTTTATCAGCGGTACACCCCAAGCAGCAGGTTCGATAGGATTGAAGTACAATCACCCGAAATACTGGTTTGCAAGCATCAATGCAAGTATGTTTGATGGAATCTATTTAGATGTTAATCCTGAACGCAGAACATCTATTGCTGTGGATGGCTTGCTTCCCGGCGATCCTTTAATTAGCACTGTAATTGAACAGAAGAGAATGACCGGACAGTTTACCATGGACGCTTCAGTAGGCAAATCATGGAAATACAAAGACTACTTTATCAACCTGAATGCAAGTGTTACAAATCTGCTCGACAATCAAAAACTTGTTACAAATGGTTATGAACAGATGCGTTTCGATTTTGAAACAAAAAATATAGACAAGTTCCCACCAAAACTTTTTTATGCTTTTGGAAGAACATTTTATATTGGTTTAAGTGTTAAGTTTTAATTGAAAAATGAAAAGAAAATTGAATATGAAAACTAAAATAATATACATAATATCAGCATTGTTATTAATTTCTGCTGTGATTTTTACGGAGAGTTGTACAAAAAAAGATTTTGATGTACCACCATTGTACACCGATTTCGAAATGCCTGCTGGTGCTACCATCATTTCCATTGACTCTCTCAAGCGTTTGCATAATGCGGCATCAACTAGTCTTGACACTGTGAAAAATTTTAATTACATACATGGTACTGTTATCAGCAATGATTCCTGCGGAAATGTATATAAATACCTTTCTATTCAGGATACTTCCGGTGCTATTTTTCTAAAAATTGAAAATGATGCTTTGTATAAAATGTACAGACCCGGACAAAAAGTTTATGTAAAATGTAAAGACCTCGTTCTTGGTAGTCGCTATATTAGCAGCAGTGGAAATCCACATACTATACCCACACAGCTAGGATATCAAAGTGGAACAGTTGTTGGAACTATTCTCGATTTAATAAAAAGTAAATATATTTTTAAAGACAGTCTGCCAAATGTTAATTTAATACCACAACCCCTAGTATTTACAGCTTTTAATCAATTAGATGCTGCAACTCTGTGTGGAAAGCTTATAACAATAAAAAATGTTCACATTGACCCAGAAACATATGGGTCACTCTATAATGCAGGAAACGCAGCTCCAGTAAGAAAACTTGTTGACTCAACAGGAATAGACTATAGCTTATATACCTCACCGTATGCTTGCTTTGCCCTTGATACAATGCCAACAGGGAATATCGATGTTACCTGTATTTTATCAACCTATGACGGTGAGTTCCAATTTGTAATAAGGACGACAAAAGATATTGTACCTCATACTAATGCTAAATAAAACCCGAATATGAAAAAAATATTAAATCCACAATTATTTATTTTATCAGCTATAGTCTTGACAATGGTGTTAAGCGGTTGCGTGAAACAAGATTATAAAAATCCTGACATGCTCGTCCCAGAATTTCCAGAGACAGCAAACATTACCATTGCAAACCTGATCGGCTTAAATTCGGATGTAGACTCACTTTTTCCAATAACAGGCGACACAATCATCGAAGGAGTTGTTACCGGAAATGATGAATCGGGAAACATTTATAAATACATGGTGATACAGGATGAAACTGCTGGTATTATTATCAATGTTGATATTTCTGATTATTACAATGAATACAAAATAGGGCAACGTGTTTTCGTAAAATGCAAAGGTCTTGTTTTTGGATATTATGGTGGATCTCCACAATTAGGGATGCCTTATTATGATGGTGGATGGAAAGTTGGAAGAATACCTGCCGTATATTTAAAAAACCATCTTTTTAGAGACAGTCTGCTAGGACCTGCCATAACACCTAAAATAATGGCAAACTTTAACGATATATCACTAGCGCATCCGGGTGATAAAAATAAGCTTGTCACTTTTACCAATGTTTCGTTTCCAGATGCTGGCAAATCGTATTCTGAAAAATACGAAACTACAGACAGACCGCTTAAAGACTATACTGGTGCAGAAATAATAGTTCGTACAAGCAATTATGCTGATTTTGCTTTGGATATTCTACCTGCCGGTAAAGGTAAGATTACAGGGATTTTAGGTTATTACAATTCCACTTACCAATTGATTATTCGCGACATAAATGAAGTAACAGATTTTAAAATTGATACAAATCCTGAACCCGACACAATTGGAACTGCATTTCCGTTTATATCAGGAATGCCTCTTAACACACTGACGGAGTACTTTAACAGTGCTGTAACAAATGTTGATGTTTCTATTCCTCATTGGACCAATACCGCTACGATGGGATCAAGAAAATGGAGAGGAAAAGTTTTCGGAAGCGAAAAATATATTCAGGCAACAACCTATGGTGCTTCAGATATTAATAATATTTGCTGGTTGATTTCTCCGGCTATTTATTTTTCATCCAATAAAACCCTTTCTTTTAAATCTGCAATTAGTTACTGGAATCATACAAATCTTTCTGGTCTTACTGTTTGGATATTATACAATTTTGATGGTCATTCAGGAGTCTGGAAAAAAATAGATGCAACACTGGCTAACCAGAACAATGCAAATTATTCATGGGTTTCATCCGGAAACATTGACCTTTCACAATATCTTCCAGCCGGATATAATGGAGATGTTTACATCGGATTCAGGGCAGTTGGTTCTTCAACACAAACAACAACCTTCCAGTTGGATGATGTAGTTGTTCAATAATTTAAAAATAGCAAGTAAATAATAAATTTTATCTGAATAAATTCTGCAAAAATTAAATGAATATTATTATGAAAAAAAATCTATTAATTAGCATTTTCCTGATGCTTACAGTATTTTCGGTTTTTGCAAACAATAATTTTTTAATCGGGAGTGTAACGAAAAAAGCACCTAAAGCTACTCCTGTTATTACTTGGTCAAACCCAACAGATATTGTTTACGGAACACCGCTCAGCTCAACACAATTAAATGCGACAGCTGATGTTCCGGGAACATTTGTTTACACACCGGCTCTGGGTACAATATTGAATGCAGATGCAAGCCACGACTTGGTTGTGGACTTCACTCCTGATGATCTGATAAATTATACAGCAACAAGCATGACTGTTCAAATTACAGTTACACAAGCACTGCTTACTGTTACTGCTGAGAATAAAAGCAAAACATACGGAGCTGCCAACCCGGCATTAACTTTTACTTATAGTGGATTTGTCAATAGTGAAGATTCTACAGTACTCACAACCCTTCCTATTGCTTCAACATCTGTTAACGAAACTACTGTTACTGGAAATTATGCAGGTGTGATTACTATATCTGGTGGTGTTGATGAAAATTATTCTTTCATCTACATCGCAGGTGATTTTGATGTTACAAAGGCAAGTCTTACAGTTACGGCAACAGATACTTCGAGATTATGCAGCGAAGCAAATCCTGTTTACGTATTCACCTACGCCGGATTTGTAAACGGTGATGACAGCAATGATCTGAGCACACTTCCCACGATAACCTGCGATGCACTTCCCACAAGCCCTGCAGGCAATTACACAATTACTGTAAGTGGAGGTATTGATGAAAATTATGACTTTTTTTATATCAATGGTACACTGACAATATTAGACACTGTAAACCCTGTGGCTGTCTGCACCGACATCAATGTTTACCTTGACAGTACCGGAAATGTTTCTATTCTTGCAACGGATATTAATAATGGCTCTTCTGATAATTGCAACATTGCATCCATGACAGTTACTCCCAATTCATTTGATTGTGCCGATGTTGGAGCCAATACAGTTACTCTGACTGTAACTGATGATGCAAATAATACGAACACCTGCACTGCTGTTGTAACTGTTATAGATACATTAATTCCGGTTGCATCCTTTACTTATGCAATAGACAGCATGACTGTCACCTTTACAAACACATCTGTTAATGGATATACATATAAATGGCTATTCGGAGATGAATTTTTTCACAACTGGATACTGGCAACAAATGGGCAAGACCAAGTACATACCTATTCTGAAGAAGGAATTTATACCGTGGAAATGGTCGTTACAAGCCCCTGTGGAACTACAGATACAATAGCCATTGATGTTTCACTCACATGCCCGGTTCCGGCATCTGTGGCTTCTTTTACTTACACTATTGATAGCATGACTGTTACTTTTTCAAATACCTCAACGAACGGAGATAGTTATCAGTGGTTATTTGGAGATGAAATTATTCACAACTGGCTTTTAGCTGCAACAGATATAAATCCTGCTCATACTTATGGAGAAGTAGGTAATTTCACTGCTGAAATGGTTGCAACAAATATATGCGGGATTACAGACACCTTTTCAGTTGTAATTGCACTTACATGCCCAGTTCCTGATCCTATCGCAACTTTTACATACACAATTGACAGCATGACCGTCTCTTTCACAAATGCATCATCAAACGGTGCTTCTTACCAATGGTTATTTGGAGATGAGATTACCCATAGCTGGTTTTTAGCATCTAATGATACAAACCCTATTCACACCTATACAGAATATGGAACATTTACAGTAGAAATGGTGGCAACAAATATCTGCGGAATTACAGATACGTTTAATGTTGTTATTACATTGGATTGCCCTGTTCCTGCTCCAGATGCATCATTTACTTTTTCTATTGACAGTACGACTGTTTCGTTCACAAATACATCTACAAACGGAGCCTCGTTCCAATGGCTTTTTGGCGATGAAATAACTCACAACTGGCTTTTAGCAGCAACAGACACAAACCCTGCACATACCTATCAAAACTACGGAACTTTTAATGTAGAGATGGTGGTAACAAATATCTGCGGAGTTACAGATACTTTTGTAAATATTGTTACTCTAACCTGTCCCTATCCGGCACCTGTGGCTTCATTTACGTATGCTATTGACAGCACAACTGTAAATTTCACAAACACATCCGTAAACAGCAATACATACCAATGGTTATTTGGTGATGAAATTATCCACAACTGGCTTTTGGCAGCAACAGATACAAATCCTTCTCATATCTATGCCAATTATGACACATTTACGGTTGAAATGGTTGCAACAAATTTATGCGGTATAACAGATACAGTAGCAGTTGATATCACATTAACCTGCCCCTATCCGGCACCTGTGGCTTCATTTACCTATGCAATTGACAGCACAACTGTAAATTTCACAAACACATCTGTAAACAGCAACACCTACCAATGGTTATTTGGTGATGAAATAATCCATAACTGGCTCTTAGCCGCAACAGATACAAATCCTTCTCATATCTATGCCAATTATGGCACATTTACGGTTGAAATGGTTGCAACAAATTTATGCGGCATTACAGATACAGTAGCAGTTGATATCACATTAACCTGCCCCTATCCGGCACCTGTGGCTTCATTTACCTATGCAATTGACAGCACGACTGTAAATTTCACAAACACCTCTGTAAACAGCAACACCTACCAATGGTTATTTGGTGATGAAATAGTTCACAACTGGTTCCTTGCAGTACCTGATACTAATCCAACTCACACCTATTCAGGTTATGAAACATTTACGGTTGAAATGGTTGCAACAAATTTATGTGGTATAACAGATACCGTAACAGTTGATATCACTTTGGTTTGTCCATATACCAATCTTCCTGTTGCATCATTCCTGTATATGCAGGACAGCCTTACGGTTTCATTTATGAATACATCAACAGATGCAGATAACTACATCTGGTATTTTGGAGATGAAGCAATAATTCTTCCTCCTCCTCTTGGTGGAAATACAGAAGAAAACCCAAGTCATACTTATGCAAGCGATACAATTTATACAGTTACACTCATTGCTTCTAATAGTTGTGGTTACACAGACACACTGTATTACATAATTGACCTGAACTGCAATGCAAATGCACCGGTTGCGCTTTTTAATTATACAAACAATAATTTTACAGTTTCCTTTGCCAATAATTCTTCGGACGCTGTTGCATACAAATGGTTTTTTGGAGATGAAATCTTACCCGCAGATGGAGATACTAGCAGTAACCCGGTACACGCGTATCAAAGTGCAGGCACATATAATGCTGTTCTGATTGCTTACAATCAATGCGGAGTTACAGACACATTAACAACATCTGTATGCGTTGCTCTTAATCCTGTAGCTGAATTCACAAATGAAACAGATAATCTTTCCATCGGGCTAAGAAACGAATCAACTAATGCTGTATCTTATACCTGGTATTTTGGCGATGGAGAAACGTCTACAATCTTTGAACCCATACACACGTATGCTTTCTATGGCACTTATGCAATTTCCCTTGTGGCAGCAAACACATGCGGAATTACAGATTCGGTAAGTACTACTGTAACCATTGTTTGCCCGGGAACCATGCCTGTATCATCATTTAATTATTCCCGCACTGGTATGACTCTTACTTTTAATAACACATCTACGAATGCAGCCTCATATAAATGGTTGTTTGGAGATGAATCATCTGCCACCTGGGATAATGCAACCTCAGGTCAGCATCAGACACACACGTATACACAGTTTGGAACTTATTTCGTATTAATGACTGCACTTAATGAATGTGGAGGAGACACAACAGGTGCGCATATTATGATAACCTCTGTTGAATCCAGTGAGAATGTAATCATGATGATCTGTTACCCAAATCCCGCACAAGAGATGGTAACTATTGCAATTGAAAATGTAACATTCAATAAAGCAAATATTGTGGTTAATGATATGTTGGGTCGCACCATTCATTTCGAGGAAATTCCGGATACTTCAGGTACTTTCAAAAAGAGCCTTGATGTGAGTAATTGGGCAAAAGGAATCTACTATTTAAAAATTAATAATAATGAAACGACCTTTGTCAGTCGAATAATTGTTCAATAATAATTTACTCAAAATTTTGCATGAAAAAAATGCTTATTTCTTAATAAATTTTCCTGAAAATATTTTTGCTGAAAAACGAATGGAGTAATAATATAATCCGGGAGTTAAATTAGCAACATTGAAAAGCAAAGAATTGCCGGTTATTATTTCCGGCTTTTTTTTCAGTTTTTTTCCTGATGTATCATAGAAAATTATATCTGAAATTTCCTGAATTATTTCTGGAAAAGAAATGCTTAATAAATCAATTACAGGATTGGGGTGCACAGAAATTTTATCTGCATTTTTTGTAACAGCAGTTTGACCAACCATAAAGCCCGGCAATACATTCACTTGCTTGATTGCTTCAACATTAAAACTGTCGGGAAGATCGCAATAAAGAGCCAGCTTTAAATCGTATGTCCCTGAAGCAAGCCCATGCGTGTTCCAGATTCCGAGTACGTCCTGTTCTACTTCATTGAACACGTCCGGCTGAATCTGAGTCCAGTTCTGCTCTGTTGTTTTCTTGTAATACATTCTGTAAAAAGAAAAATCCATCAGGTTACTTTGACTGGTTTTATTGATCCATGCAGAGCCTTTGATAGTAACAAACGTGTCTGTATAACAATTTTGCGCTTGCGAGATGTTAGCCATCCAGACACAGGATTTATCATAAGCAATGGGGTTCTCCGGTAGCGAATTCTGAACACAAATAAGAATAGAGCTTCCAAGAGCACTGGCTGTTCCGTTTGTTAAAGCAGAATAAGCAAAAAGATGAATTCCGTTTTTTTCACTTCGTACACTTGTTGTTGCAGAAGAAAATCCTGTTATTACAAAAGCTGTATCTGTAGCAAATAAATATCCACCACTGCCATCAACCATAATGTTCTGGCTTGTTACACCGGAGCTACCCATTGCGCCTATTTCTCCGAGTATACACCCTGAAACATTCAGATAAGATTGTTCCATTGGATAAAGACTCCAGGTGCGAACCGATGAATTTATAAAGCGTAGATTTCTATCTGAAAGCGAGGTTGTGAAATCGCTGTATTGGGAATTGTTTACAAGCCCGTTGACCTGAATAGTGTCTGCTCCAGTAAACCACAATCCAACAGCTCGTATTTCAGAATTTGAAATAACCACGTCCGAATTTCGTTCCGGCATCAACCCCCACATTACATCTGTACAGGCATTTAAAGAAATACTGTATGCAATACCATTCACTCCTGAAATGGTTTCATCCATGAAATAATTTACAGCACTAACACCTGATGGAAAGGCATATTGAAAAGATGCACCTTCGGGAATGTGATGCCACAGCAATACGGTATTTGCATTTTGAAAATCAAGATTTGCATTATCTGTAATTACAAACTCTCCAGCCTGATTGATGGTGTCAATAACATAAGCAGCATTACCAGACAAACCATTTGTTGTGAAGCCGATGTTCGTAATGTTTATCAATTCTATTTTGGCAGAATCTGTTACAATAAGATTGTGTGAAAGTCCGCTGTGGTCAATAGTTGTGTTGCTGTATTTTATTTGTGCATTTAATCCTGCAAAAAGCAATCGCTGGTAGAAATATTGCTGTGGAATATACAGAAATGAAGAATCTGCTTCAAGTCGCGCGTGTTCTCCCCATACGTAAATATCGCCCAGAATTGTTGCATTAGCATTCTGAAATTTTAAAAATCCGCTTTGCACGATAAATATCGGACCCTCATGAAACCAGCTACCGGTAATAAGAAGCGTGTCTGAGATCATAAGTGTATCGGCACTTTTTTGAGTAGCAAATAATTGCTTTGGTAAAAAATTTTTCGTTTGTTTTTGTAAAATTTGGCGGACACCTGTCAGACATGCGGAGGGTTGCAAATTATAGACAGGTAGTGATTTTGACGCTGCTTGTTTCGAGAAATTTTCACAGGTCTTACTTATTTGCTGTTTTGTTTTTTCAGAAATTTGTTGTGAAAATACATTGCCGGTATGGAGCAAAAACGGAATAAAAAAAAAGAAAAGAATACTATTTAGTAAATGCTTTTGGTTCATAATTGGTAATTTTTTTTTTAATTATATTTTTTTGTTGCAGGTTACGGGTTGCAGGTATTAACCATAAATATTGATGTACGTTTTGTTACAACCAACCTGCAACTTTTTTATTTAGTCATGTATATTATAAGTTGATATTCCTTTCAATAATTTTCTCAACATCATCTTCTCCGGATTTTGAAAGAAAAATATATTTTTTGTTCTCAAAAAAAGGGTGCAAAGGAGCAAGTGAAAGTACGGTCTCGTCTTCGTACCTGCCGTATTTTGATGACCTTCCATGAAAAACAATATATTCATTTCTCTTGGTAATTCTTCCTCCTCCCTGAATAGAAATGTGTATTCCTTTTTTTAAATATTTTTTTTTTGCAACAGCAAATATCTCATCGTGCATATTGGGTAAATTGAAATCAAAAAATACTTCAAAAGCCTTGCCTGTTTTGACATTTGAAAGCACAACAAATTTCAGGTCGCGCAAAAAAGTATTTAATGTGTTTTCATCCATAATTATAAAAGATTGATAAATTAAAATTGGATATTATACATTTACGGCAATAACATTAAAAATTGTTTTTTTATTTTTATGATAATTGCCTGATAAATCGAATTCCCATTGCCATTTTTGAACGGTGTCATTTTCCGGAATGGAAATATGGACAAGGTTTTTTTTAACAATGTTGTTCTCTTTTTCAGAAATAATTTCTTCTTCAAAATCAGTAATCAAACAGGCTTTTCCTTTGGGAAGCGAATCCAGATGGGCATTTTGAACCAGCATTCGAAATTCCATTAATTCTGATTCAGAATAAACTTCATGTTCTAAAAGATAATCGCAGGGAATAATGTCTAACTGATTTAAAATGTTTAATGAAATATACATATCGAAATTTGCTGCATACTGAAACCCTTTTATCTGAAAGGCAGAAAAACTTTTCTTTTCACTGGTTCTTTTATACTGTGTTGAAGCCACGAAAGCCTCTTCTGCTGCCCCTCCTGATATATCCATTTCTTCAAAAAAAATATTTTTATATTTCCGGCACTTCTGTCTTATTTCACGGGGATGAAAAATATCAAAAAGAGTAACTGTTTTAAAATGTTCGGATAATTCTTTTATCGGAAGATCAAGCAGCCAGCCACTGCCGAGCACAGCCACTGAATTATTTTTATAACGAGAAATAGAATCAAGAATATATTTTTTTGTTTGAGCTAAATGTTTATCCCAGCCTTCTTGCTCCCTGTAATAGCGCTCAAGAATGCCTTCTTGGTCGGTGTAGTAACCAAGTTCTTCGAAGAGTTTATTTTTTTTCCGGAAAAACATAATGATACAAAGATAAGCGAAAGCTGTATTTTATAAAATTAATAATCTGGTGATGTTTTTGTCGGAATATTTTGGGCTAACATTAATAACCTAACGAAGATAATGAAATTACGTTTATACCGTCCTGACGAGTATAGCTAATGCCTGTTCCGGTAATTATATTTAGTGATTTGGGTTGCTCTACTTTTTTTTCATCTAATAATGAAACAAATTTCTTCAAGCTTGCCGCTGCATGTTCAATTTGACCTGTACCAAGTTTTATTTCAAAAGCGCACCAATCTCCGTTGTGTTTTTGCACAATAGCATCAACTTCCAAACCACTTGAATCGTTATAATGATAAACTTTTGCATCGTTTGCTTGCGCATATACACGAAGTTCGTGGGTGGCAAGCGACTCAAATAAAAAACCTGTAAACTTAATGTCATTAAGTAATGATTCTTTGTCAACCCCCAAGGCAGCCACTGCAAGTGAAACATCTGCAAAATGGCGTTTCGGTGATTTTCGCATCGAAGAAGAAGAACGTATGTGTGTGTTCCAAACCGGTTGATTTTCTGTTATCATCAGTCTGTCAAGCGTATCGAGGTAATCGTATATGGTGGGACGTGAAATGCTCTTGTAATCTTTGTCTTGTATATCAGATTCTATTGTTGTTATATCTACCATTGTTGCTGTATTTCTAGCCAGCGAACGAAGCAAATTCCTTACTTTTGAAGGATCGCGTTTAGTATTAGAAACACGACTTATATCTACCTCAGCAAGTAAATCAATATACGCACGATTCAAATCAATTGCCTGACTCAAATTTTTGTTTATTAACGCAGGAAATCCACCTGTAATTATACGCTCAATAATAAACTCCAATTCTGTAGGTTCGTCATGAAAATTAATTTTTTCTTTTTTAAAAAAATTGCTCAAACTCCCTTTGCCAGAAGAAAAGCCTAATTCTTGCCAACTCATTGTTCGCATATCAAGGGTTGTAAATCTACCTGCTCCTGAGTGGATTTTAATATTTTCAGAGGGATTTGCTGAACCGGTAAGAATAAATTGTGCTGTTTCCCTGCGTTTGTCTATCTCATGTCGAATATAGTTCCAAATTTTAGGATACTCCTGCCATTCGTCTATAAGACGTGGTGTCTTCCCCAGTAATAATCGTTGTGGCACAGTATCAATTAAAAAAGGAACCTGCTCGTCTTGGTCTAATTCCAAAATACTACCTGCAAACTGCTTAGCAGATTCGGTTTTACCGCAGGCTTTTATTCCTCGAATAAGCAAAGCTCCTGCCGACTCCAATTTTCTTTGCAACTCTCTATCAGATATCCTATTAACGTATTTCATGATATTTTCTTTACTATATTAAAGCGCAAAGATATATATTATTTTACAGAATTTGAAAGTTTCACTTTACAGATTTTGAGAGTTTCACTTTACAGATTTTGAAAATTTAGCACTGCAAAAAGTCATAATTTTTGCATTTCTCGTAGACATAAAAGCTTAGAAAAACGCATACATGCTGTGGTATGTGTTTATCGTAGAAAAATCTGTTATTCCTGTTCTTTGCTACGTAAAGAGTCATTTTCTTTTTTCATCCAGCCCGGCATAAAGCGTTTTTCATCCATTTGGCTAAGCACACTGTTTCGTACTTTTTTAAATAGTTCTGAAGCGAAAATAAAATCATTCAGTTCTTCGCATGTACTTTGAAATATCTCATGTCTTGTGCCTTCCCATGCTTTTTTCCCCTGATAGATAAAAATTATTTTTTCTCCGATTTCCATCACGGAGTTCATATCGTGGGTATTGATGATTGTTGTAATGTTATACTCTTCCGTAATTTCCTTTATTAATTGATCAATAACAAGCGAGGTTTTAGGATCGAGACCGGAATTGGGTTCGTCGAAAAATAAATATTTTGGATTTAAAACAATAGCCCGCGCAATGGCTGTTCTTTTCTGCATACCCCCGCTTATTTCAGCAGGAAAAAGCTTCTCAACATTTTTCAGATTTACCCTGTCTAAGCAGAAACGGGTGCGTTCTAATTTTTCTTTCCTTGTTTTATTGGTAAACATATCAAGGGGGAACATAATGTTTTCAAGAATAGTAAGAGAATCAAATAAAGCACCTCCCTGAAACACCATTCCTATTTCCTGACGCAGTTTCTTTTTCTGACGCGTTTTCATATCGGAATAAGGTTCGCAATCGAAAATTATTTCTCCTTTATCTGCCTCATGAAGCCCGACAATAGTTTTCAGCAAAACTGTTTTCCCTGAGCCGCTCTGACCGATAATAAGATTGGTTTTTCCCTTATCGAATTTTGCAGAAACATCAAACAAAACCTGTTTGTCAGCAAATGATTTTGATATGTTTTCAACTTCAATCATGTAAGCAATATCTGGGTTAAAAGGTAACTGATAAACAGTATTAATATGCTGCTCATCACAACAGCTTTTGTGCTTGCACGACCCACTTCCAGCGAGCCTCCATAAGCATAATAACCATAATAGCTGGAAACGGATGCTATAATAAAAGCAAAAAACTCCACTTTAATAAGTGCATAAATAATATCATAAACGCGAAACTGAATCTGTAAGCCGTAAATATAATCACTTGGTGCTGTTAAACCACCGAGAACACCTGCAAGATAGCCTCCTCCCAATCCGATTACCATACTTAGAATTGTTAAAAATGGAAAAATAAATAAAGCTGCAACAATTTTAGGCTGTATAAGGTACGAAGCAGAATTAACGCCCATTGTTTCGAGTGCGTCAATCTGCTCAGATATTCTCATGGTGCCAATTTCAGAAGCAATACGCGAACCTACTTTCCCTGCCAGAATAAGACACATAAATGAAGATGAAAATTCAAGAACAATAGATTGCCGGGCAGTAAAGCCAATGAGGTATTTCGGAATCAGCGGGGAATCGGTGCTTAGCGCCGCCTGAATAACAACTTCTGCGCCCATGAAAATAGAAATTATAGAAATGATGCCCAGCGACTGAATCCCTATATCATCAATTTCTTTGAATGTTTGCCTTATGAACACGCCAAATTTCTCCGGTCGGGCAAATACCCGTATCAGCAAACTGAAATAACGCCCTATGTGAAAGAAAAAGCCCATTAATAGTGATTACAATATTTTATGTTGCAAGTTGCAAGTTGCAGGTTCATGCAACCTGCAACCTGCAACATTTTATACTACGTTTAAAAAAATCAATTACAAAGATGTATATTTTATCTGTTTAAAAAAACTCAACCCCCGCTCATTAAATGAATAATCTTCAAATCATCGCCATCTTTAACGAAAGTTGTATCATATTCTATCTTTTGAATAATCTGATTATTTAGTTTTATAACTAAAAGTTTAAATGTGTACTTTTTTATCTGAAGAATTTCAGAAATAGAGAGCTGTTCCTGTTCAAAAATTTCCGGATTATTATTGAGTGTAATATGCATAAATACATTTTTAGACAAAAATAGAGAAAAAGTCGAAGTAGGGTCTGAATTGTTTATAAAAAATCGGCAAATAAAAATTTTATAAATTATATAACGTAGAGACAAAGACGAAATAACCATTTTCAATGCTCCTTCCTGCTTCTTGTAACCAGATATTTTTTAAATCGTTAAGGTTCTAAAACAAAATTCCGTTTATTTTAATAAATTTGCCCGCGAAATAAATTTTGTATAAAAAAATGACCCAAAAAATAAAAGTTGCCTTGCTGTTGTTTGCCGCACTTTGTATTATATCTATTCTTCTTTATTTGAAAAACACAAGCAGCACATTGCCCAAAGAACTAAGAGATTTTGCTGTTGAAGATACTGCCGGTATAAGCAAAATATTTCTGGCTGATAAAAATAATAAAACCATCACGCTTGTTAGAAAAGATGGGTTCTGGACTGTTAATGAATTATTTTCTGCCAGAAAAGATCTTGTGGATGTAATGCTGAAAACAATTTGCAGGCTGAACGTAAAAGCGCCTGTTTCAAAATCAACTCATAATACAATTGTAAAGTCTCTGGCAACCTCATCAGTTAAAGTAGAAATTTACCAGAAAGATAAACTCATTAAAACATTTTTTGTCGGGGGAGCTACTCCAGATAATTTAGGTACATATATGTTACTTGAAGGTTCTTCTACCCCATTTATTATGGATATTCCCGGTTTTTTCGGGTATCTTACTTCGCGGTTTACAACAGATTTAAACGACTGGCGCGATCATTCCGTTTTCCGTTATAATTTTTCTGATATTGCCAATGTAGAAGTAAACATCCCTTCTGCTCCTACTCAGTCTTTTCGGGTAAGCAATCTTTCAAATAACCGTTTTAGCCTTGAGTCGCTTGCTGAAGGGAAACAAATTTTACATTTTGATACAATTGCCCTGAAAGAATTTCTGGCATCTTTCAAAAGATTAAATTTTGAGTCCTTTATTTCCGATGTATCTCAAAAAAGGAAAGACTCTATTTTAAAATCAACACCATTAGTAATTATTGCTGTAACGGATAAATCTGGCACTAGAAACTTTGCAAAATTTTATTATAAACCAAATTTTACAAAAAAACTGAGTCAGGACGGAGACCCTTTTCCTTATGATCCAGACAGAATGTATGCATTTATTAATCAGGATAAAGATTTAGTAAATGCGCAATATTTTGTTTTTGATCCTGTAATGAAAGAATTGAAGTATTTTCTTCCTCAAAAATAAAACTTGAATTATCTTCGTAAAGCTAAATTTTATCATACAAACTAAGGTTATGCAAATTCTGAAAAATGGTTTAATAAAAAACATTTCGCCTACCATTCAGATTCAAAAAAATATCAGAACCTCAATAATTTTATAATAATGTTAATAACAAAAATACTCAATATCTGTTTTTTTTATATTTTTGAAACTCCAAATTTTTTAATTTTGGAATTTAGTATTAAACAAAAAAACTGAAAGCATGAATTTTGTAGTATCAAGTTCAAACCTGCTTGGACATTTACAGGCAGTCAGCAAAGTAATAAGTTCAAAAAACACTTTGCCAATATTAGATAATTTTCATTTTCTTATTACCGGAAATAATTTAGTAATTACAACTTCCGACCTTGAGTCAACCCTGACAACCAACATTGAATTAATTCAATCTGACGGCAACATTGATATTGCCATTGAAGCAAAAAGATTGTTGGATATTCTGAAAGAATTTCCAGAGCAACCTCTTTCCTTCAGCATCAATGAAGAAACCAAAAGTATTGAAATTACCACGAGCAATGGAAAATATTCAGTAGTTGGTCAGGATGGAGCCGATTTCCCAAAAATTCCGGAAATTAAAACAGACAAAGCCATTAGCTTTAGTTTAAGTACAGAAGCATTGCTTAGCGGAATCACAAAATCTGTTTTTGCAACAGCAGAAGACGAGCTGCGACCTGTAATGAATGGTATCTTTATTGAGCTTTCTCCAGAAAACATTTCATTTGTTGCAACAGATGCTCATAAATTAGTTCGCTACAGAAGGTTAGACGCAAGCTGTGAAACTACTACCTCTTTTATTTTACCGAAAAAACCGGCTACATTATTAAAAAACATTTTGGTAAGAAAAGAAGGGGATGTTAATGTTCAGTTTGACGATAAAAATGCAATTTTTTCTTTTGCTGCCTACACGTTAATTTGCCGTCTTGTAGAAGGGAGCTATCCCAATTATAACTCCGTTATTCCTTCAGAAAGCCCTAACCGATTAACTATTGACAGGGTTGAATTATATAACACACTCAGACGTGTTTCCGTGTTTGCGAATCCGGCCAGTAATCTTGTACGATTAAATTTAGCGGCAAATCAATTGACTATTTCTGCTCAGGATATAGATTATGCAATTTCTGCTTACGAGAGAATTAATTGTCAGTATGAAGGAACAGAAATGGAAATAGGGTTTAAATCTGTTTTTTTAATTGATATTCTTTCAAATATTTCTTGTACAGAAGTTTTCTTTGAGCTTTCCGATCCTTCACGTTCCGGAATTCTCCTGCCGGCAGAAAAAGACGAAAAAGAAGAAATTCTTATGCTTCTTATGCCGATGATGATTAATTCATAATATATCCCGGTAACCTTGACTCCGCTCAGTTACCGGATAAAAAGTTAAAGCCTTTTTCCTGTGAATGCAACAGGGAAAAGGCTTTTTTCGTTAAATTAGTATTAAATTTTTCATATCTGTTTGTCTAAATCGTAAAATTAATATAGGTTTGTATCTGCTTATACTGTTATCCATGTTAGTTAAAGTTTTTAAATACCTTACATTTATCGTTCTGCTTTGCGCTTTTCTGCCACAGTTATCTACTGCACAGAATAAAAAAACTAAAAAGAAAGAAAACGACGCGAGCGGGAATTTCTACGATGGTAATTTTGATATGGCGCTTAATCAATATCTTAAACTTTTTACTAAAGACAAACTAAACCCAGACTTTAATCTGAAAATAGGAATTTGTTATTTAATGACAAATATTGATAAGTCTCTTTCTGTTCCTTATCTTGAATTTGTCGCTATGCAAAATACTGCCGGGAATGAAATTTATTACTGGCTTGGACAGGCTTACTTTCATTCTTTAAAGTTCGACAAAGCACTTGATATGTATAATAAATACAAAGAATTAGACAGAGACGCTATCGCAAAATCTCCCGAATTAAAAGAAAGACTGGAAAAAGCTCTTTCTGATTTGAACAATGCACGTGAGTTAGTAAAACGATCTTTAAATGTTACGTTTGTTAATCTTGGTTCCAACATTAATTCAATTAAAGCAGATTATCATCCCTTTCTAAGTGAAAATGAAAAAACCCTGTTCTTTACAACTAATAGAAAATACATTAGTGATTTTCAGGAATTTACAAACGATGTGTACTCTTCACATATTACTTTTTGGGGGAAATGGGCAAGCGCAAGACCCTTAAGCAATAAAATTAATACGCCCGATGAAAATGAAGTAATAACAGGAATGGCTCGCGATGGGGAAATGATTTTTATTAAACCTGATAATTATGTTGCTTATAATGATGTTTGTGTATCAAAATTTTTTAAAGGGAAGTATCTGGAGCTTGAAAAATTAGATGAAATAAATATTAATACAAAAGGGCATGAATCCGGAGCTACGGTATCAATAAATAAAGATACTTTATATTTTGTAAGCGACAGACCGGGTGGATACGGTGGTCTGGATATTTGGATGTCTTTGCTGCTTCCCAATGGAACCTGGGGACCTCCACTAAATCTGGGCGATGGCGTTAATACGTCTTATAATGAAGATATGCCACTGCTATCCAGTGATGGAAAAACACTGTATTTCTGTTCTGAAGGACATAACTCTATGGGAGGATACGATATTTTCTACAGCAAAAGAAACAAGGCAGAAGATATGTGGCCAAAACCTAAAAATTTCGGTTATCCTATAAATAATACGTACGACAACTATCAGATCTATATGTCAGAAAAAGGTAGATACGGGTATATGGCTGCTGTAAGAAAAGAAGGATTGGGAGATTTGGATATTTACAAAGTCATTTTCAATCAGGAAGAAGCAAAAACTATTGTTTTTACCGGGAAAATTGCCGTTGGCGATTCCCTGAGAAATAAACCTTTGAAGGAGTTTGACCCGGATGTCTCAATTATTGTAAAGGAAAAGCTGGCGGAAGACGTTTTCGGTAAATATGTTTACAATAAAAAAAATGGAGTATTTGTAATAGCTTTGCCACCGGGTGTTTATGAAATAGAAGTTGAAGACCCGAAAAAAACGTATGTACCTTTTAAAAAAACCATTGAGGTTTTTGATGAAATGTGCAACGAAGGCGTATTAAACTATAATATCTGGCTCAAGCCTGCTAATCAGACCGACCCTAAAAAAAATAAAAAGTAATCATCAGAAATAAAATCTATGGAATTGTAAAATAGTTCCATTTATGCTGAGCTTGCCGAAGTATGGAACGATTAATACAATAATTATGGAACTTAACCTCAAACGCGCCCTCGCTTTTTTCGACATAGAAACTACAGGGCTTAATATTTCTACAGACAGAATTGTTGAAATGCACATTCTGAAAATACATCCTAACGGTGAACAGGAAAACCGTACTTTTCTTATTAACCCGGAAATGCCTATTCCTCCCAAGGTAACTGAAATTCATTCTATTTCTGATGATGATGTAAAAGACAAACCTACTTTTGCTCAACTTGCTAAAATCATTGCCCATTTTCTTGAAGGATGTGATTTTGCCGGATTTAATTCCAATAAATTTGATATTCCCATTCTTGCGGAAGAGTTTTTACGTACAGGGATTGACTTTGATGTGAGTAAGCACCGTTTTATTGATGCTCAGGTTATTTTTTATAAAATGGAACAACGAACGCTTTCTGCAGCTTATAAATTTTATTGTGGTAAAGAGTTGGAAGATGCTCATACCGCAAAGGCAGACACGCTTGCAACCTATGAAGTGCTGAAAGCCCAACTCGACCGTTATCCTAATTTAGTAAATGACGTTGAAGAGCTCAGTAAATTTTCGTCCCATAATAAAAATGTAGATTTTGCCGGTCGTATAATCTACGATGAAAATGAAGAGGAAATATTTAACTTTGGTAAACATAAGGGACAAAAAGTAAAAGATGTTTTTCTAAAAGACCCTCATTTTTATAAATGGATGATGGATGGCGAATTTCCATTAAACACGAAACAAATTCTCACAAAGTTAAAACTAAAATATTTCAGTAAATGAAAATTATTGGTCTGTGCAGAAATTATCCTGGTAATTTTATGCCTCACACTCATCCTGTTTTTTTTTTGAAGCCCGATACTACAATTGTTCTTAATAATAAGCCTTTTTTCATTCCGCATTTTTCAACACAAATGAATTTTGAAGTGGAACTGGTTTATAAAATATGCCGGGTTGGGAAAAATATTTCAGAAAAATTTGCACATCGTTATTTTGATGAAATTGGTTTGGGTATTGATTTCACAGAATTTGCAATTTTAAAGGAATGTCAGAAAAACAGTCAGCCATGGGAAGCAGCAAAAGCATTCGATGGATCTTCTCCAATTAGTAAATTTATACCTAAAGATTTGTTTAAAGATATAAAATCAATAAATTTTTCTTTGCTTCAGAATGGAAAGCTTGTTCAAAAAGGAAATTCTTCCGAAATGTTCTTCTCTATTGAAAAAACAATCTCTTATATTTCTCAGTTTTTTACACTAAAAATGGGCGACCTTATTTTCACTGGAACTCCGGTAGGTTCAGGACCCGTGCAAATAAACGACCGCTTGCAGGCTTATCTTGAAGATGATCTGATGCTGGATTTTTTCGTGAAGTAAAATTTGAAATTGAAGCAGATTCCACTTTTTCTAACTCATATAATTCTTTCTAAAGAAGAGGAACTGAAATCTGTGAAAATTCGTGAAATCTGTGGCAAAAGGTTTTCGAAGTTCAGTTTTTAAATTCATTATATTTCTTTAATTTTGCAGCATTGAAATACTTAATATGGAAAAACAAAATTCCCGCAGAAATATCTTAATGCCTATTCTTTTTTCTTTGATACTCGTTGCCGGGATTGGTGCAGGATATTTATTGAGCAGGGTTTCGGGAAAAACTCACGAGGGAAACCCGGTTATTGACAAACTGCTTTCTGTTATTGATTATGTTGAAATGGAATATGTAGACACCATCTCAAAAACCGATTTTGTTGAAGCTGCTCTTCCCCAGATTTTACTCGAACTTGACCCGCATTCACAATACATTCCTGCCAGTGAACAACAAAGCATGAGCGAACCCCTTGAAGGTAATTTTGATGGCATAGGCGTACAATTTAATATTCAGGAAGACACTGTCGTGGTTGTAAATGTTATTTCAGGAGGACCTTCGCATAAGCGTGGTATTCTTGCCGGTGACCGAATTGTAAAAGTAAATGATACCCTGATTGCAGGTGTGAAAATCAGCAATGATAAAGTAATGAAAAAGCTGAAAGGACCGAAAGGAACAAAAGTAATGCTGGGAATTGGCAGAAAAGGGGAAAAAACTCTTTTGTCGTTTGAAATTACACGCGGTCAGATTCCTTTATACAGCATTGAATCTTCATACATGATTCGTGAAGATATTGGCTTTGTGAAAATCAACAAATTCTCAAAAATTACAACACACGAATTTAAAAAAGCTGTTACTCGGTTGAAACGTAAAGGAATGAAAAAAATTATTATTGATTTGCGTGGAAATGGCGGTGGTTACATGGATGCAGCAGTAAATCTTGCAGATGAATTTTTAACAGATAAGCAACTGATCGTGTATACCTATGGAAAATCAAGACCTAAAACCAATTATTTTTCAACACAGAAAGGCTTTTGCATTGATCTGGATGTTGCAATACTTATAGATGAAACATCTGCTTCTGCGAGTGAAATTGTTGCAGGTGCCATTCAGGATAACGACAGGGGAACAATCATTGGTCGCCGTTCTTTTGGTAAAGGATTGGTGCAGGAACCGGTAGTTTTTAAAGACGGTTCCGAATTGAGACTTACTATTGCAAGGTATTACACTCCAACAGGTCGCTGCATCCAAAAGCCTTACACAAAAGGTTCTGCCGATTATTATTATGAGCTGGGCGAGCGCCTCATGCACGGAGAACTCGAGGAGGCTGACAGTATTAAATTCTCAGACTCGCTCCGGTATACAACCCCGAAAGGTCGCACGGTTTATGGCGGAGGAGGAATAATGCCCGACATTTTTATTCCTTTGGATACTGCCGGGTATACAACTTATCTGAGAGCTGTGATAAATAAAGGTTTGGTTTATAAATTTGCTTTTCAATATGCCGATAATAACAGAAAAAAACTATCAGGTTTTCAAGACCCTGAAAAACTCGAATTTTACCTTAACGGGCAAAACCTATCAGCAGAATTTAATCGTTTTGCAGCATTGCAGGGAATAAAAATAAATCCCGCTTCTGATACAAATGCAAAAGCTGCCTTACTTTTAAATACACAATTAAAAGCATACATTGCCCGAAATATTCTCGACGACAAGGGCTTTTATCCAATCTGGCACAAAGTAGATGATGCTGTTTTAAAAGCAGTTGATGTGCTTGAAAAAGGGAAAGCTTTGTAGATAATATTTCAATATTATTTTAGTTCTGCAAAAACAATTTTATTTTTTATTTTGCTTGTTCAAGTAATATGTAACCTTATAATATCGCTTATAGTAGTTTTAGAATATAACGGATTTTAAATCAAAAATCTTAGTATTATCAATACATACAGTAGAAATAATTCAAAAATGTAGCAAACAGATATTGTTAATAAAAAGTTA
>MEOG01000101.1 GCA_001769125.1 Bacteroidetes bacterium GWF2_35_48
GAAAATTCAAAAAAAAATTCTGATAAGAAAAAATTTTTACGCCAAATAAAAAATTTGGCTGACTGTATGGACAGACACTAATTAGTATTTCTCTAAAGTAATTGCATCTTTTTTAATGCCCACTTCGTTACTTTGTAAGTAGCAAATATCAGCACTGGCCATGTTAAAATCCACGTTATTGATATTATTTTTTCCATGATAATTTTTTTACAATTTTTCAATTTTTACTGCGGTTCCATAGGCCAAAACCTCTGTAACTCCATTCATCACTTCATTTGCATCATATCGCATACAAATGATTGCATGTGCTCCAATTTCACTTGCATGTTGCACCATCAGGTCAAATGCTTCTTTTCTGGTTTTTTCGCACAATTCCTGATAGATAGAAATATTTCCTCCGAAAATTGTCTGAAATCCTCCAGCAATATTTCCAAGAATACTTCTTGATCGAACCGTAATTCCTCTTACTATACCCAAGTTTTGAGTTATTTTATATCCTGGTATTTCTAATGCTGTTGTTATTAATGATTTTTCCATATTAATGTTTGTTTTGTACAAATTCGCCGCTAGGCTAATTTATATTTTTTAAATATTCACTATTACGTATTTATCGTTTTACCGTAATCATCGTAATCATCGTTCCATGGAACGATGCTACAATGCTACGGTTTATTCAATACAAATGTCCTCCTTCATTTTTTATTTCTTCAATTTCTTGTTCTGTCATTTTCTTTTTTGTTAATGCCCTCCATGCCCACCAGATATAGGCAATTACAAAAGGTACAAATAACGAAACATAACTCATTGCAGCCAATGTGTAATGACTCGACGAGCTGTTGCGTATGGTCAGTGAACTTTGTAAATCAAAGGTTGAAGGATAAAAAGCTGTATTGTTAAAACCAGCCAGCATAAAAAGTGAAAATGCAGTAAGTATTGCTCCTGCTCCTGAAAAATTGATTCCTTTGGAGCTATTTTTTAAAATGCTAAAATAAATGCCTGTTAAAACCAATATAACTCCAACGAAAAACAAAATCAACACAAGGGGCATTTGAAGAAGATTGTGTAAGTATTTATATGCTTCTATTGAAACAATTCCTGTATCAGGATTCACTGCAAATCCATCTTTTAAAAGCAAAAGAACAACAAAAGTCAGAAACGTAATTAAAAATGGAATTGTGTTTAGGAGAATTTGTTTTTTTGCACGTTTAGCAATTTCTTTCTGATCAATTGTAAGGATAAAAAATTGTGCGCCAATAATTCTTGTAAGAAAAAAAACAGCAAGACCCAGAGAAAGATTCTGAATGTTCAGCGCCGCTTCTAAACCTCTTGCAGGATGCTCCCATCTTGATAAGTTATACTCATTTACAAAAAAATCAGAGCCTGTAAAAAATGTGCTTACTGCTGCACCAATAAGGACAGGAGCAAGAATCCCGTTCAGCAACAAGAAAAATTCATAGGTTTTTGCACCGAGAAAATTTCCTGCTTTTTTTCTATATTCAAAAGATACTGCCTGAAGTATAAAACCAAAAAGTATCAGCATCCACACCCAGTAAGCTCCTCCGAAACTGGTAGAATAAAATAATGGAAATGATGCAAAAAAAGCTCCTCCGAATGTAACAAGAGTTGTAAATGTCAAATCCCACTTTTTACCAATACTGTTAATAAGAAGTGATTTTTCATTTTCGGTTTTTCCGATTTGCCAAATAAGCGTTTGTCCACCTTGAACAAACATAAGAAATACGAGGAGCGATCCTAACAGGGAAATTATAATCCACCAATAATTTTGCAAGGTTTCGATTGATAAATTTTCAAACATTTTGACCTCCTTTCATCGGCCCAGCTTTAATTTGCTTTGTCATAATCGTAATTTCTGCAATTAACAAAACAGTAAACAGAATTGCGAATAACCAGAACGTAGTTTGAACAGTGCCAGTGCTCAGGTGTGATGTTGCTTTTCCCACAGGTAATAAATCCTGAATTGCCCATGGTTGTCGCCCTACTTCTGCTACGACCCAGCCTAGATGTGAAGCGAGGTATCCAAGAGGAATAGACCACAAAGCAACACGCAATATCAATTTATTTTTTTCTAATTTATTTTTAAATATCAAAAACAAAACAACAAAGAACAAAAGAATAAAGAAAAAGCCCAGCATTACCATTAAATGAAAACTGTAGAACGTGAGAGAAACCGGAGGGATAATGTCTTCTGGTTTGTTCAGGTATCCATATCCGAAATATTTAAAATATTCACGGAACTCTTTCAGTGAAGCATCTTGAACCTCAATGTTTTTTTCCGATTTTGCTTTTTTGTAAGCGGCAAGGGCAGTAATGGCAATTTTCCCTTTTTCAATTTTAGATGCAGTTGATTCAATTTTTTGCTCTTCGTTTCCGTAAATCAAATCGTTCATTCCGGGCACGAAAGCGCTGGCATCCCTATAACCAAGCAGAGAAAGCATGTTTGGAATTTCTATTTTGAAAAGATAATTTTCTTCATCCGGTACCTTATATTTATTGTCTTTCAGAACTCCTACTGCAACTAATCCGGCATTTGTTTTTCCATTGTACAAGCCTTCCATTGCCGCAAGCTTTACAGGTTGTTTTTGCGCAACTTCATACGCAGAGCCATCTCCTGTAAGTGCAATAAAAATTGAAGATATCAATCCAAAAACAGCAGCTACAACAATACTTTTCTTTGCAAATAAAAATTCTCTTTTTTTCAGAATATACCATGAACTGATTCCTACGACAAAAAGAGATGCCACAACATATCCTGACGATATAGTGTGAAGGAATTTATTGATTGCCACAGGCGATAATAGCACATCAAAAAAGTTTACCATTTCGCTGCGGGCAGTATCAGGGTTGAATTTCATTCCTGTTGGAAATTGCATCCAGCCATTGGCAACAAGTATCCAAAGGGCAGAAAGATTTGATCCAAATGCTACCAGCCAGGTTGAAAGTAAATGCGTTTTTTTACTGACTTTTTTCCACCCAAAAAACATGATAGCTATAAAAGTTGACTCAAGAAAAAAAGCAAGAATTCCCTCCACGGCAAGCGGTGCTCCAAAAATATCTCCCACGATCCATGAGTAATTTGACCAGTTCGTTCCAAATTCAAATTCAAGGATAATACCGGTGGAAACACCTATTGCGAAATTAATTCCAAATAAAGTCATCCAGAATTTTGTTATGCGTTTCCACTCTTCATCTCCGGTTTTTACATAAAGGGTTTCCATTATTGCAACAATAAAAGAAAGTCCGAGTGTGAGGGGAACAAATATCCAGTGGTACATGGCTGTCAGAGCAAATTGTGCCCGCGACCAGTCAACTAATGAATCTTCAATACCTGTCATTTTTATGAATCTATTTTGTTCTTAACTATTACAATGTCCATTTTATATTCTATATTCTACATTATTTATTCCTCAGTCTCCAGTCCTCAGTCTCCAGTCCTCAGTCGGCATTCCCCTGATCCGTTAAATTTTTAATTACATAGGTTTCCCGCTCTTTGTCTGTATCGAAATTTGTTTTTAAAAAATTCGGAAAAAAGAACATTTTCAATATAACAAACATGATGAATAATTTAATGAAAATAAGAATCCAGAGTTTTTTCCCAAGCTTCGTAATATTGCGAAACCCATCAATGTATATATTGAAAATTTTTCTCATAAATATTTTACACTTACAAAACTAAAAAAAGTAAATATACTTCCAATATGCGATATATCATATTTAAAATTAATAAAGAGCAATCCTGTGAGGTATCGCAGGATTGCCTGTGTGTAAGCTTTCCTCACAGGTTTGCGGGAATAAAGGTGTAAAATAAATGGATTAAAAAGTAGAAGCAAGATTAAGGAATTCGCCGTCAAACTCCTTAATCTTTAATCCTTATCCTACTTCTTAATCCAAAAAAATAAAAAAGGTGTAAAATAAATGGATTAAGGATTAAGGAGTAGGAGTAGGAGTAGGAGTAAGCAATACTTCTACATAATTTTCTGTTTACTGAATTGTTCTTCAATAACAGAAAAAAACAAATGTACTTCTTCTGTTTTTTTAATAAAACCACATGCTCCAACTTCAAGAAATTTTTCTTTATTGTCGCCAGAAGAAAATCCTACAATTGGCGTTTCAGGAATGAGTTTATTTACCTGCTTTGTTGTTTCAATACCATTTATACCAGGCATTTCACAATCCATTAAAATCAAGTCAATTTTTGAATTTTCTTTGATTAATTTTATTGCAGAGTAGCCGTCTTTAACTCTTATAAAATTTACTTTTGTCCGTTTTTAAAATTTCTTTTGTCAAATAATAGTTCATCTCATCATCCTCAACTATTAAAATCGTTTTTTCTGTCCAGTTATAATTTATGTTCTTGAAATTCATTTTTAAAAATATGATAGTTGTTAGGTTAAGTGATTATAAACCTTTTTATAGGAATTAAAAAACTTAAGAGTTTTTTCAACTACTAATAATGGTCTTTTTAGCCTTTTTCTGATTGAATTCAGAAAATTTATTGCAAGAGAATTACAACAAACTATTCCCTCTTTTTCTGTAGTTAAATGGATTTGGAGTAGTATATCTTAATGTGATTTCGAGTCCTCCATCTTTCTTTGAAGCTAATTTTAAATCGGAAATATTGATATCATAACTTAAACCTATTGAGAAGTTTTTTGATTCAAATAAAATTGAGGCTATGAATGCGTCTTTGTATCTATAATATCCGCCAACTGTCAACGCTCCTTCATGAAAGATGCCTTTTGCTGTTGATGCTTCTTTTGTCATTAATCTTATACCTGAACCGAATAGTAGTTCGCTTGACTCCCCTTGCTTCATGTATATAAAAGAAGGAACACATGCAACAACTGTATTTATTCCTACTGATACTTTTCCATGTGTTACAAATCGTAAATTAATTTTTTCTTTTGTTGAGTTGTAGAAGCTATATTCAGGTTTATTAACATGAAAAACTGCTAATCCCAATTCCGATTTAATGCCATTGTTATCGTTAAGGTCTTTCACTCTCTTTGAACGATAATTCCAAACACCACCAAGAGAAATATCAGGGACTACATAAGAATTTTTAATCAGGTTTTCATTTGAAGATAACGTCGGGTTGTAATTATATCCGTCATACTGGCTGTCCCACTGAAAATGACTATCATTTATTTTTTGTTGCAGAATGCCACCCTGCAAGCCAACTGTAAATAAATTTTCATTATTTAATTTCAAATGATATGAAACAGATACATTCGCTAATGTTGTTGCCAGTCCTGATGCACCAGCAAGATCATGCAGAAGTGATATCCCTCCACCAAGAAATCCTGTTTGAGTTCGTTGCCTGTACAAACCTGCATCACAATTGAAAGCATAGGTTTTATATGCGCGATCTAATTTGTTCCATTGGTCGCGATACGAAATTATTCCTCGTATGTCTCCGTTAAATGTCCCTGCTAATGCCGGATTCAGGTTAAGCGGACTTGCTGTGTATTGTGAAAAATGCATATCCTGAGATTTTGCAATATTTGAAAACATTACAAAAATAATGATTACAAAAATTAAATATTTTGGGTTCATAAATTTTGTTTTTTAATGATGTTAATATCCTGTAAAGCCAAATAAATTTTACTTTAACAGTGTTATGTTTCCTTGATCTTCTATATTATTTCCATTGTATAATTCCGCTTTCAGGTAATAAACAAAAACACCTGCATTCAATGGGTTTCCATTGTATGTTCCGTCCCATCCAAAGTTTTGATTGTTCGTTTCAAAAATTTTGTTGCCCCAACGATCGTATATATTAAATATTAATGATTGTATATTTCCTCCTCTGACATAAAGCACATCATTCTTTCCATCATTATTGGGTGAAAAAACATTTGGAATAAATAAGCATCCTGTACCTTCCTGCGAAATAAAAATGGATGTATCAATACTGCATGATTCATTATCTGTAACAGTTACATTATAAGTTCCTGAACCAAGATTAGAAAGCGTTTCAAGGTTATTTTGCCCGGTTACATTGTCCCAGAAAATTGAGTATGGCGGTTTGCCCTGTGTAATATTTAAACTTATTGAAGCGTCTCCTGCCCCGTAACAGCTCTCTTTTTGAAGCGATACAGCAACAAGCGGGAAAGGGTTAATTGTTGCAAGCACTAAGTTTGACTGAGCAGTACTGCTTGATACACATGCAAGCGTTGAATTTAAAATACAAAATATTTGATCATTATTTGATAAACCGTTTGGTGTGAAATTTACACCACTTCCTGAATACACATTATTCACATACCACTGAAATGAAGGATTGAAACCGCCATTAATCGGATTTGCAAGAAAGCCAACAGATGTTCCCTGACAAATCGGAAAAACCGGATTTGATGTAATATTTATTACAGGACTTACTATTTGTGTAACCTGAATACTTAAAGTGTTTGATGTTACTTCATTTTGTGGTACTGCACAGGCTTCACTTGAAATAACCGAACAAGAAATGGTATCATTATTAGACAAAGTGCTTGAAGAAAAAACAGAGTCATTTGCATTCAAAACAGGAGCTCCATTAATAATCCATTGATAAGTCGGATTTAATCCTCCATTTATGGTATTAGCAAAAAATGTGGCTTCTGTTCCGCTACAAATTGTGTTGTCGCTTGTACTAATAGAAATACTGACTGGTAAATTTTGATTTACATTAATTGTTATATCAATACAATTTGTGTTGTTACAGATTCCTTCTGCTCTCACATAATAGGTTGTTGTTACTGTCGGTGTAACAGGAATATTGTTTCCTGTTCCTGTTTGAGAAGAGCCGCAATTACCCTCGTACCATATCCATGTTGCCCCTGTCCCTAAAGAACCATCTGCAACTGATAAATTTATTTGAGTGCCGGAACAAACCGGATTTTGTGATGCAATGATGATTGTTGGTTCTGAAGATAAACTATCTACAGTTAATGCTGTTATTATTATACTGTCACAGCCATTGACAGTTGTTAGAGTGTCATAATAAATTCCTGCTGTTGTATATGAATTTCCATTAATGGTATAACTGCTACCATTGCAAATTGTTTGAGGGTTGCTGATAGAATACACTGGGAAAACGGTAAGTTCTGTTATTATAACACTATCACAGCTATTTATTGATGCCAGTGTGTCATAATAAATTCCTTCTGTTGTATATGAATTTCCATTGATAGTATAACTGCTACCATTGCAAATTGTTTGAGGGTTGCTGATAGAATATACTGGGTAAACAGTAAGTTCGGTTATAATAACACTATCACAGCCATTTATTGACACCAATGTATCGTAATAAATTCCTTCTGTTGTATATGAATTCCCATTGAAATTATAGCTGCCACCATTACAGATAGTCTGAAGGTTATTGATAGAATACACAGGATTTACTGTAAGTTCTGTAACAATAATACTATCGCAACCAGTAATTGAAATCAGTGTGTCATAATAAGTGCCGGTTTCAGTATATGTATTTCCATTATAAACATACGTGTTGCCACTGCATATAGTTTGCGGGTTACTGATTGAATAGACAGAATGAACTATAAGTGATGTTTCGATTACACTGTCACAGCCATTCACTGATACCAGCGTATCATAATATGTGCCTTCTGTCGTGTACGAATTTCCATTAAATTCAAAAGTATCCCCATAACAAATTTCTACAGATTCATGAATAAGAAAAATCGGATTTACAATTGCTGTTGCTGAATCTGTAACAACAGCACCACTTTCATTGCTTACAATACATTGGTACTGGCAGAGATTATTACTTGTTGTTGCATTTAAAATGTCAAGATTATTGCTTGTTGTCCCTGAATACACAGCATCATCTGTGATATTATTCCATCCGCTACCGCAGTTTTCCTGCCATTGATATATAATGGTTCCCATTGCTGCTGCGGTTATATTAAAATTTAACAATCCTTCAGCGCATGTTGTATCATTTACAGGTTGCTTTATTATAATCGGTGGTGGAAAAGTTTTTAGAATGAAACGGTTTGATACATTCGAAAAATCAATAATGCCTGTAGCTTCATGATACCATTCCGTAGCAGGTGTATTAGATATTGATCCAGGAGTTCCGGCTATTGAAGTCCATGCTCCACTGTTATTTTGCCAAATCGTGGTTATTGAATTAACAAAAGAAGAGCCTTCATCGGTTGAATTCCATCCTAAATTTAATGTCGCATTTGTGCTCCCCGTATTACTTTCTTCAATGACCCAGGTGTTTTGAACACAAGTTGCATCAACTCCTGTTGTGGGGCTTACTCCTGTTTCTACTCTTACTGTAAAAGTATCAATCGTACCAGTATAATTAATAATAGCGGGTTTATAGCTGTTAATTGCATCCCCTACAGGAAACAAAAAATTTGCTGAAACAGGCAAAGATTTCTTTACAACATTTCCTATTCCATTAGTAACGATAAAGCGAGAATTGTCAGCACCCGCAATAGTAGCATTGGGCAAAAGAATAAGATTTTGGTTTGTTACTACTACTTTATTTGCATTGAAAACAAGAGAATCGGCAATTGATGTATGGATAGAAATTGTTTTATTATCTGAACCGTCAATAATAAGATTATTGAATAAGGGAGAGCTTGTTCCTCCAATATCCTGAGTCGTTCCATTTAGCTTTACATTACTTGCATTGCCTGAATTGAAAGCAGAATTATTTATGAAATTGCCGCCTACATAAATGTTACCATCGTTTTGAATATTGCCGTTAATGTTGTTTGTGAAATGCTGGGGACAAACAATATAAACGCCGGCATCGTTTTTTATATGGGCAGTGTTGGTCAGGCTTTGCGGGAATGCTTCGACTACGCTCAGCATGACAAAGATAGCAGGAAGCAGGCAGTTAGCGAAAAAGCGGCGGTAGGCAGCACTTCGACTCCGCTCAGTGGCCGCAAGAACAGTGACCGCAAGAACAGTGAACGTATACTCAGTGGCCACAAACGAGCGCCAGCAAAGTAATGGAAGATGTCTAAATATTTTCATCATCATTAAATTTAATTCCTATTACTAAAACATCATCTATCTGTTTGGATGAGCCCTTCCACTCAAAAAATGTTTTTTCAATTTCGTTTCGTTGTTCGCACATGGGTAAATCGGAAATATCTGTTAACAATGTTTCGAACCGACGGCGATTAAATTTACTTTCGTCCGGCCCACCGAACTGATCATTGTAACCATCGGAAAACATATAAATGTCCTGCCCATTTTCTATATTCATTGTTTTTGTGGTGAAACCTGCAAACCCGTGCTCTATTTCTCTGAGCTCTATGCTGCCGATAGAATTGTCGTCTGCTTCGATTTCTTCTATTATCTTTTCTTTAACCACATAAATACTATTCATGGCTCCTGCAAACTCCAATGTTTTCTTTTCTTTATCGATTACGCAAAGCGACATATCCATGCCATTCTGTAGATTTTCGTTATCACCCTTTAGCGCATCTAACACGCCGATATGCAAATTATTCAGAATTTTGGATGGGTTGGTAATCCCATTTTCTTTTACAATATGATTGAGCAGGGTGCTGCCGATCATGCTCATGAAAGCGCCCGGCACGCCATGCCCTGTGCAATCAATGGCTGCGATCAAAGACTTGCCGTTGACCTGTGCGAACCAATAGAAATCGCCGCTTACAATGTCTTTGGGCTGGAAGAAAATAAAAGATTCGGGCAAGTGTTTTTTTATCAGTTCTTCTGTTGGTAAAATGGCCTCCTGAATAAGTTTGGCAAAGCCAATAGAATCTAAAATCTGTGTATTTCGTATTTCCAATTCAGTATTTGCCAGGGATAACAGTTCTGCCTGCACCTGAATTTCTTCTTTCTGCTGTTGCAGTTCTTCGTTCTTTTCTACTATTTCTTCTTTTTGTTGAAATAAAATTTTATTGGCGATTCGTTTTTGCCGGTAACTGCGGAAAATAACAACTGCAAGCGCCAGCATAAGGATAAAGCCTCCAATGAACGCATATTTCTGCGTTCTCTGACTTTTGACTTCGATTTTTTGTAACTCCTCGTTTTTATTTAAAAGTTCTATTTCTTTTTGTTTTTTCTCGTTCTGATATTTTGCTTCCATCTCTGTGATGGCTTTGGTTTTTTCTTCTTTGAACATGGCGCTGTTGGTTGAAATATAAAGCTCTGCGTATTCGAGCGCCTTGCCTGTGTTGCCTAATGCCTTGTAAGCTTTTTGAAGATCAGCCGCGGCCATATTGATTTTAGGAATGGTATTCATTTCTTTCGCAAGATTAAGAGCTTCGAGACCAAATTTAATCGCTTCTTTGTAGTGCATTTCTTTTTCGATGGGTGATTTTGCAACAGAGTCGGCAAGCTCAAGATGTAGTTGTCCTATGGCGCCATTAACGACGGTTAGCCCTTCTTTATCTCCACCTGATTTGGAAATACCCAGCGCTTTTTTAAAATTTACTATGGCCAGATTAAAGTTATTGCCTTTCTTATAAGCCATGCCAAGATTAATATAAGTACCACACATCCCTCTTTTATCGCCAAGCTCTTTGGAGAGATTTAATGACTTGTTAAGACAATCAATAGCACGGGGTATGCTGTCTTGCATGGTATAAATAATCCCAAGGTTGCCATAGCGTTTGATCATACCGGGCTTATCGCCCATTTCTTCGACTATGCTTAACGATTTCTGACAATACTCTTTCGCCCGGGATAAATTACCCATCCTTTGATAAATATTGCATATATTGTTGTAGCAACGGGCAACACCATTCTTCCCTGATTTTGCCGTTACCCCGACAGGCGATTTACATAGTTCTTCCTGAATGATTATTGCTTTTTGATAATACTCAAGCGAAAGTTTATAATCGCCCTGAAAATAATATACAATCCCTATACTATTATAGCAATCGCTTAAACCTGTATGCACTGCCACAGATGCACCCCTGCCCTGAGAATTGGCTATGTCTTTAAAAATGATGCAGGATTTATTAAAATACTCCAGCGCCTTATCGTATTGGCTCATGGTTCTATATAAGCCGCCATAATTATTCAGGCTCACTGCCTGCCGGTATCTGTCTTTAATTTTTGTTGAAAGCGTAATTGCTTTATCATAATAAAAGAAAGCGGTGTCGGTAGAAGTTTTTTCGTATTTTCTGCCAATTTCGTTATAAAGGCGGCACTTTACCGTATCGCATTTTGCATGGTTAACCAGATTTATAAGGCTGTCGGGCCTCTTCCCCAATGGAAAAGCCGACAGGCTGCCTGCAATTAAAATTGATAATATTGTTAGTGTTTTTTTCATATTCAATATTAGTCTCTAATGCAACGCAGCGCATTAGCGTATACTTTACTGTCAGTGATCACGGTACTCATGCTACTATTGAAGTACAATTGATTTGCGCTGGTAGGATTGGCCTGCGTACTGCAGGAGTATATACCATAAGTGCCACGAAGGTAGAGCGCACCAAGGCTTATTTCCAAACACCCTGCTGCATGAAGTTTTAACACTGAGCCAAATGTACCTGTAGCATCATTATCATAATCAACCCAACCTCCATTTGCGTCGGCATTAAACCATTCCGTATAGGTAGGGATCCGCCAACCTGTGCCAAGTTCTATGGTGCAGGGGTCGTTAGCAGCAAGCCAGTCACTGTTTTCATTAATGGAAGTTATTGTCCAAGCAGGAGTAGGTGGTGAAGGTGTTCCATTTTTATATCCTTGCTTGCGATTAAACTGCCAATACCAACCTGCAGAAGCATCGGTGGCATCGGTTGCTGAACTTGCCTGATTGGTAGCACCTAGGTTTCGGGTTATCCAGCATTTATCAGCACCTGAAAGATTAGAAAGAACAACAGCATAAGTTACTGACTTTGTTTCGGGAGCTACAGTGCCGACAGTGTGGTTAACGGTTAAGGAAGCAGGGCAAGAAAAGCAGGCAGTAGTAGTAATCACCACATCGTCTGTTGAAGCAGCGCAGGGTGAATTGGAAATTGTCCAGCGCAGGGTGGCAGTGCCGGGCACGGCTAGGCCTGTTACTCCCGAATTGTAAGCGCTTGGGGTGGTTATGGTGGCTGTACCGGAAACTACCGACCATGCTCCTGTGCCTGCTGTTGGATTGTTTCCTGCTAAGGTTGCAGTGGTTACGCCACATGCCGGGTTAATGTCTGTGCCTGCGGCGGCTGTGGTGGGTATAGCAGAAACGGAAATAGCGAAGGTTCTTGCTGTGCCATTGCCGCAGGCATTGCTTGGTGTAACAGTGAGTGTGCCCGAAGTGGCAGCAGCAGAAAAATTGGCTGTGATAGAATTGGTGGTACCGCCGGAAGCTTGTGTAACACCTCCCACATTGGTAACAGAATAGGCAACACCGTTATTTCCCTGGCACACGGGAGTAGTGCCGGTAATTACACTCGGTTGAGCAGGGACAGAAGAAAGCGTAATGGCAGTGCAACTTGCGCTGCTTGCCCCACAGGCATTATACGCGGTAACGCATACACTGCCATCGGCAGTTCCGAAGTTAACGGTAATGCTTGTTGTGCCCTGCCCT
>MEOG01000102.1 GCA_001769125.1 Bacteroidetes bacterium GWF2_35_48
ATTCTGATGATTAAAATAGGAAAACAACGCAAAATGGAAATATTTTCTAACTGCATATCATTCATTATTAAACAAATATGAAGTCCGAAACATTAGATGATTAATTTGCTGGATTATTTAAAAGAAGCAAATTTTAACACAATCATGTTTCAGGTTCGTGCTCGGGGAGACTTGCTGTATCCTTCTCTAATAGAGCCATGGGGCAAAAGTATGACCGGAACTTTGGGAAGTAATCCCGGTTGGGATGTTTTAAGTTTTGTTATTCAGGAAGCGCATGCTCGTGGGATGGAAGTGCATGCATGGTTTGTTACGTACAGGGTTTGGGATTCTTCAACGCAACCTCCTGTTACAAGTCCTTTGCATGTTGTGAAATCATACCCCGAATATTGTAAAACCTATGTGGAAGGAACATCAACATCATGGTGGCTTGATCCGGGTATTCCTGCCGTCAGAACTTATTTACGAAACATAATTTCTGAAATGGTAAGTAATTATAATCTGGATGGAATTCACTTCGACTATATTCGTTACCCTGATGCGAGTTTTGACGATGCCGCTACGTATGCAACTTATGGAGGTGGCATGAATAAAGACGACTGGCGTAGAAATAATATAACGCAATTTGTTGCGGAAACATACAGCGATATTCAGGCTATAAAACCTATGTTAAAAGTTGGAAGTGCGCCAATCGGTATTTATAAAAATATTCCGGGGCAGGGATACAACTGGGAAGCCTATTACGATATTTATCAGGCATCAAGAGAATGGTTGCAGGCTGGTACACATGATTATTTAAGCCCACAGATTTATTGGGATATTGCAACTATTCCCCAGTTTAATGTTGTGTTACGTGATTGGATGGGTGAACGGTATGGCAGACATATTTATGCCGGTATTGCCGTATACAGAATGGGAAGCGCAAAAAGTAATAAGTACATGAATTGTGATAATCAGGATTTTTTCAAGCGTGTTTTAACTGATAAAGCTGATTGGTCAAGCCAGGAAATATTAAATCAAATTGATACATCCAGAGCTGTTGGTGCTTTTGGACAAGTGTATTTCAGTACAAGTGATATTGATGAAAATGTAAACAGCATTCATACATTAATGAAACAAAATCAATATCTCTATCCTGCAAATATTCCTCCTATGGCTTGGAAAGATAATATTGCACCCAACAGTCCACAAGCTCTGACAATTTCATTGGTTTCTGCTAATAATTATCGTTTGAGATGGACCAAGCCTGTATTGCCCGCTGATAATGATACTGTGAAATATTATAATGTTTATATGTCTGACATATATCCTATTGATATTTCTGATATTAAAAATGTTGTTGCATTTCAGGTTACAGACACTACTGTAATTGTTGATTCAGGAACATCTTCAAACCGCTATTTTACAGTAACCGCGTATGATAAAGGTTACAATGAAAGTGTTTCCTCCAACACAGTTGGATCTGTTAATGATGTTGATATTCTTGCGCCTGTAACGCAACTGTCTTACACGGGAACATGGCAAACTACTGATTTCAATGTCGCCTTTTCAGACAACGATCCGGGCGGAAGTGGCATAGCACATTCGTTTTATCAAGCAACAGATTTTGATGGAACAGAGTGGCGCGCAAATAGCAACTATGGTTTTTTTAATGATAATTTTCAAAGCGCAATACATCCTGATTGGGTCTATAATCAAGGCGCATGGAATATCAATACGCAAAGCCTGAATCAAACGGATGAGGCTAATGCCAACACGAATATTTATGCGAGTTTAACGCAAACCCATGGAGATATTTTTCTTTATACATGGAAAATGAAAATAGGAGGGAGTGGAACAAATTTACGCGCCGGCATTCATTTTTATTGCAGCGATGCTTCACAGTCAGACAGAGATGACAGCTATATGATTTATTTCAGAACCAATGGGAATACTTCAAGTCCGAATACATGTCAGATATTTCAGTATATAGATAATACGTTTGTGGACGGAACTTATCTTCTGCAAACCGCATGCACAGTAATACCGAACATCTGGTATGATTATTCTTTGATATATAATTCAACAACTGGATATCTGGAAGTTTATCAGAATAATAATCTGGTAACAACGTACACTTTTGCAAATCCGCACACTTTTAATGCAAGCGGTATATCGTTTCGTAGCGGCAATGCAAATGTTTTTTATGATGATTTAATGGTTTATAAAAAGAGAGCATCTGTAGCGCAGGTAACAGTAGGGACAAGTAATGAAGTGCGTTTTTCAAATCCAAATCCGTCAACACCTGCTTGCAAAATAAATAATGTGTTAAAAGATAATGCTGGCAATTGGTCTCAGATATTGAGTGAGTCTTTATATATAGATTACAGCGCGCCACAAGCAATAGCAACGGTTCAGGATGGTATCGGAACAGATATAAATGAAATTTATGAGAACGAATTATTATCTGCATCGTGGACTCAAAGCGCGGACGCAAATAGTGGAATCGTATCGTATCAGTATTGCCTTGAAACAAGTCCCGGACAGAGTAATGTTGTGGCGTGGACTAGTTCGGGTACAAATACTTCTATCGTTTATAACGGTGTTGTTACTTCAGTTGGTCAGGCATATTACACCTCAGTAAAAGCTATAAATGGTGCAGGTCTTGAGAGTGTAGTAAGTACTTCAAACGGAGTAATCGTAGTAGCAGAAAATACACTTGTAGCATCCTTTAACTCTGACAATACGATAATATGTGAAGGAGAAATAATAAATTTCACAAGTACATCACAAAATGCTACAAGTTATCAGTGGATATTTCCGGGAGGTACGCCCTCTTCAAGCACACTTGCTTCTCAGGTTGTAATGTATCCTTCTGTAGGAAACTATAATGTTACCATGATAGCCGCTAATAGTAGTTTTACAGATACGGTGCATGAAGTAAATTTTATTACTGTAAATCCAAAACCTGTTGCAGATTTTACAGCAAATGCAACATCGCTTCAATTACCAAATGCGATTGCAACATTCGTAAACAATTCTTTAAATGCAAATCAATATGATTGGAATTTTGGAGATGCTGGTACATCTACAGGAACAGCTCCGTATCATATATACAATCAGACAGGTATTTTTACAGTTACTTTAATTTCAAAAAACACTTTTTGTCCTGCAGATACGCTTGTGAAAGAAGATTACATTACCGTTGAAGATTTAAGTTCAATAATAAATACAGAGTCTTCGGATATTTTTGTTTATCCAAATCCTGCAATGGAATTTCTGACTATTGAGGGAATTGCTTTCGGACATGTTGAAACAATAAACCTTCAGGGTAAAATTGTGTTATCCATGAATATTTCAAAGCCCACATCACGTATGAATATTTCTGATCTATCAACAGGAATTTATTATTTGAAAATATATACAGCAGATAGGTTTATTGTTAAGATGATTGTTATACAGTAAGAGTTTTTTTTCAATATAATTCAATATAATTTTAGTAGACGACGCCGAAGGAGTCGAATCTTAATAACCCCGAGCGATTCTCGGGGTTATTAAAGAATAATAAAAAAAATAGATTTTAGCGAAAAATTTGCTTCAACTTAAGCTAACATATAGAATAGAGAACATTTGCAAATTTTATGACAAAATCATCTTTAGCAATAATATTGAAACAGTAATTCAATGAGTGGATCTTTCAAGAAAATTATAATAGTTTTTTTTGTAATACTTATTTTTATTGCTGGAATTATTATTTTGAAAGTAGCTCTGACTAAAAAAACGATTATTCCAAATAATAAAACATATAATATTGGTGAGTTGATAATCTCAATACCCGAAACAGAAATGGATAGTTATCCCGTTGTTTATGTTTTTGGAGGAATTAATTATGCAACTCCTGAATGGATGTTCTCTCAGGTACCTAAAGAATTATTATATAATACAATTTGTGTATTTTGTTTGTATAAAAAATCTGTTATAAATGCAGTGTCAGAAGCCTCTGATTTTTTTTCTAAAAATAATCTTACTCTCGGAAATGTTTCAATAATGGGCTTTTCAGCCGGGGCTTTGAATGTTCAGAAAGCATTTTCAGATACCTTTAAATTTGTTGGACTTATTGATCCTTCAACTTCGGAAATTTTTTTGAATATCCGCTTCAATAAAAACACAAAAATGGTTTACAACGATGCAAACTGGGGCGATTTATCCGGAATTCAAAAGATACTTCCAAAGCTTGCGAAGCAAATTAATTTATCAGGAGGAGAAGCTGAAAAAGTAAATTTAAAACACGACAAAATACCAAAATACTTTTTTCAAAAATATTTACATGAGTTAATTGAAAATAAAATTGAAAACTGAATAAACGATACTGAAAGAATAATGTTATTAAATCACAACATTTATTTGACATAACCTAATGCAGGATGTATTAAACAATCAAAAGAGTAAGAAATTGTTTATTTTTGAAGTGTAAAACGACTCTGGAGGAGTCGAATATTTATAACCCCGAGCTATGGTTATTGAGCGAAGCCGAAATATGCTCGGGGTAAAAGAATATAAAACTCAATAGATTTTGGCGAAAAATTTGCTTCAACTAAAGCTAACATATAGAATAAAGAACGTTTGCAAATTTTATGACAAAATCACAGCTTTGCAATTGAAGATAATGAACAAAGTCCGATGAAAAATATGTAAAACAACATTCTAATAAAATTCTAAATAATAAAGAAAATACAGGGAAGCGAAACAATGTTTCTGAACCTTATTAAGATGTAGATGCAGTAACAAATAAAAAAAAAAGACCATGAAACCAATTTTATTTTTTGTGTTCGTGTTTTCATACACGATAATTTTTTCCAAAACTGTAGATATCAGTTCAGCAAAAAAAGTTGCAAATGCACAAATTCTAATATCAGGGAACGAACGTAATTATAGCTTGAAAAATATTTTCACAGTCAATTCTTCTGAAAATTTATTTTTTTATGTGGCAGAATTAACTCCTATCGGCTATATGATTATATCAGCAGATGATAGGCTCCCTGCGGTAATAGCGTACTCTTTTCAGAATAATTTGGATCAGGATGGGAAATTTATTGCGATATTAAAAAAAGATATTTCTTATCGTATGAATGCTCTCTCGTATTTACCTGCTGAAATAATTGTTCGTAGAAATTTTCAGTGGAAGCAGTTGGTTTCAGATGTTATTCAGAAAGAGGTTGCAGAGCAATGGCCTCCTGCGGGAAGCACTACGACAGGAGGCTGGCTTGAATCAAACTGGAATCAGTCATCGCCATATAATCAAATGTGTCCGATAGATCCGGTCAGTTTAGCACGAAGTTATACCGGCTGTCCTGCTACAGCAATGGCTATGGTTTTAAATTTTCATAATACTACAAATAATACACATTTCAGTGATGGAGATGATTATTATCATTCTTATTCAGGGAGAAATTTCTGGATTGATAATGATTTTGCACAGCATGGGTTTCCTTCTTTTCCGCAGTTAAATGATTATCTGGATACGCTGACTTTTCATTATCAAAACAGCCTTCCATTGACGAATCAGGATAAAGCTGCTTTATCTTTTGCTTGCGGTGTTGCAGCAAAACAGGTTTATACTTCTTCAGGTTCCGGTACTTTTGGCGTTAGTCAGGCTTTTGATTCCTATATTCGTTTTGGCTGCACTACTATTTCTCTTTTACTTGAGAATGATACCAGTCTTTACACCCGTCTTATACAGAATATGAAGGACACACTACCTGCTCATCTTGCACTAGTTGACGAAGCTTGGAGTACAGGGCATAATGTTGTTGTGGATGGATACAATACCGATAATTATTTTCACGTAAACTTTGGCTGGGGAGGTTCTAACAATGGATGGTACTTATTACCGGATGAAATGCCTTACAGTTTGACTGTTGTTGAGGGACTGATATTAGATATCATGAAAACGGAAACTACATTCGTGAATGAAAACAGAAAGGATTGTTCCCCTAATATTTATCCGAATCCATCTTATGGACATTTATTTATTAAAACTGATGAGGACATTTCTTTCTTAAAAATTACTGATATAAATGGGCGATTAATTTATACAGAAAATAATTTTAATGCATCGAAAAGTATTGATATTTCTAAGTTTCATAAGGGTATCTATATTATACAAACTTTTGGAAAAAATATCTATACCAAAAAAATTGTTTTAATGTAAAGCTAATTTTATTTTTTCTTTTAAGATTGAATCCGCTATGAAAAGTGTCTCCTGCTGACCTGCTTTGCAAACCAAAGTCGGTAAATCAGCAGACAGGTTTCGCCGTTAAGCGCAAATATTTAAAATATACTAGGAAACGACCATTTAATCTATAAACCTAAAAGTGAGTCTCATCCGAAAACCCTGTTTTTAGAATTCAACAAAAAAAGATATTTTTCGGACACAGACAGTTTTTTTTGTAATAATGCTTGAAAATTTTTCTCAAGAGTAAATTTAAGCATCAAAAATAAGATTAAAATCGTTTTTTTGATGAAAAAATAAGTTCTTTGACATTTTTGTGTTACGAATTTAAAAATTCGGACAAAGTTTACCCAAAGACAACGTATGTTTGCCCACATTACATGCTTTATCAGACCTCGATACCTGCTTTTATTATTTGGATAATGGTATCCTAATTGAAAAATGGTAGCTTCAACATTATTTCGTTTTTGTAATATTTCAATGGGAGTTGCCTCAATTTTTTTTCTGATAAAGTATGTCTCAATTTCTTGTTGCGAAAAGTAACGATAGCCTTTTTCTGTGTGTATTCGCCACTTTTCAGCTTTATTTTTATTTATGATTTTTGTTGCTGATAGTGTGTTTTTTGTAATTGTGTCGAAGACATTAAGGTTGCCATCATCTGTAAACGTAAAAGCATATCTTCCTTTTGCCCCTTGTATGGCATGAAGATAGAGTTCTATGTTTTTATCTTTGCAAAATTCTTGATTGCCCGGACTGTGGTATGCACCGTCTGCATGAGCATTTTCAACAGGCTCTGTAAAAACAGTTTCTACCTTCTTGATGCTATCCTGAAAAAAAGCTGTATCTGGCGTGCTTACTACGCGAACATCAACATCTCCAATAAGGTTTAATCCATTTTCATCACAACTTTCTGTAACATTAATGCTGTAACCTTTTACTTTTTCTCCATCTTTATTACGAAAATGACAATCAGTATCATGTGGCGATTGAATAGAATGTGTTGATATAGTTTCTTTTTCACGAGGGACAACTAATTTGTCCTCATTTATAGCAAACTGTTCTTCAAAAACTCTTTTTAATGTATCATACAGGGGCAGTCCACACGTTATAAAAACAGGTAATATTTGATAAATAAGAACTCCCAGTTGATGCAGTTTTGTTTTTACTTCTTCGTTGGTATGTGTATAAACAACTTTATTACCTTCGAATTTCAATATCTCGTTTAACTGTTCTTTTAACTCTTGGCTTAATTGGGTGGAATCTTTTACTTCTTTATAAAATAACCGAAGTGTTTCATGAACAAGTTCATAACGGCTTAACCATGCTATATTACTGCCTAAAAAGTTTGCTATCCATGCGTATTCGTTTGCCACTGACGTTAAACTCTAAACTTTGCTGCCTTGTTATCTCTGAAAACACTTTGGTTAGACGGTTTTCATTTCCGGCTTTGGCATCTTCATGTATGCGTTTGCGAAGCGAATAATAGGTAGAAACTGCCGGAATCTGGTCATCTATATTCATTAGCCCCAGAGCACTTCGTATGAGTATATTGAATCGACAGTCTTCGAATAATTTTTCATCGCTTATGCCTTGGGCATCTTTTAATATCATCATGGCAACCAATACTCTTATAGAGGCGTTAGGGCTTCCATTATCTGGACAAAAAAGGTCTTTAAAAATTTCTTCATCAACTCGCATGGTTACTTCTTTACGAAATAAATTATGCCATGCATCTTTTTTTTCGTATAAGGTTTTTGATCTACCGGAAAGCAATGTTGTTGGCGATGAAAACATTCCCAACTGAATTTCTTTCTGTGTTTTTTTAAACATAATTTTGTTTATTGATTTCCGAGATAAAAGTAATACAAAAATTTCAAGTAATCAAAATAAGTTATTGACAATCAATTGTTTATAAATACGGCGAAATTGTTAATAGCTACATTTTTTTTGAAAAAAATCATATAATTTTAGGGTCGGGACTTTTCGGAGTGGACTCTATTTTAAAATTATTAAAAGCACCTACAAATAATTCTGAATTTTTTCTTCACTAGATCAGCAACATTATTCTAAATAAATCAAAAATAGAGGACGTAATACCTTTTTTTATTAATTTAATAGAAAATAGATTGGCGAAGAAGAATCTAAATTTTTGATAGTATGGTGTTGATATCAACATAAATTTTTCAATGGGTATAAACACCCATTGCTGATAACAATCATATACTTGTGTATCCTTTTTGCTCACATAAAATGGAGAAAAAAATGTGATTTATGAATTATCTTTACCCGGTAAAATGTAAATTATTTTTAGTATGAAATACTTATCTTGCAAGCTTTGTGCTGTTACGCTTACTTCTTTTTTATTATTCTTTTTTAGTTTATCAACAAAATCTCAAACTCCCGGGATGATTTTTGACCCAATTACTCCTACACCGGGAACCAATGCCCTTGATCCTGATAAGAATGGGTGGATTTCAATTTCATCCTCGGGTTTTATTCTTAACGATGAATCTGAAAGCGAGATTCCCTATCTGCCGATGATTTTTCCAATGTCCGAACCAGACAGTGATTTAGGCCCTGGTCCAGACTGCGGATTTACTGATTTTGTTCAGCAGGCAGTGGGTATTGAAGATGCAGGGCAGTACTATCTGTCTCCAGCTAATAATTTTTTATTCCGCCTTCGAATGTCAAAAGCTTTACCAAATTCAAAAAGTTATAGTATACTTATTGACACAGATGGAAAATTTGGTCCTTCTGGTCCGAATAAAGATAATGGTTATCTCCTTGGAAATCCGGGCTTTGAAATTGAGATTGTTCTCGCTACAAATTTTGGCGTTTTTGTTTATAACGTTGATGATACTGATAATCCTGGAGCTCCGGTGGTTTCCTATTTGGGTCATACAAATTATCAGAAAGCCATTGCCCTGTCGAATGAGTGTGGTGATCCCGATTATTTTCTTGATTTCTTTGTTGATTTTGATGATCTGATGGCCGCACCGTTTAATTTGCTTACAACCACGCCACTCAGAATGGTACTGATTGATAATATGGCTGCTAACAAATCTACGATTGCACAACCTTCTTCAGCTTCTGACCTAGGAGGTATGGACGATTGCAGCGGAAATCTGTTTGCCTGTATGGATGAAATCATTGATAATTATACTCCCTGCCCTCCGAACACTGAATGTCCCGACCGTTCAGAATGCCCTTCTGTTACAGGTTCGATTCCTGCTGGTGTAGATAGTGTTTACGGTACAACCACTCATGCGGCAGGAACATTGATTACTTTGTATATAAATGGTTCACCTGATTTAACAACAACATCTTTTGCCGATGGCACCTGGAAAATTAAAAATATTAATCCGGTATTAAGTCCGGGGGATATCATTGGAGCATCTGCTACTGCTGCAGGAATGGGAGAATCGGAAAATAATTGCGGAAACATAACTGTTGCTGTTACTTGTACTAGAGCCTTGGATGCAGGATTGTCATCTGAATGTACACCGAAGAAAGGCTTTACTGGATCTGCTGGAAGTGCGGTTTCAGGAGCTGTTGTTAAAATATATAATGAAGCAAATGTTTTATTAGATCCTAATGCCGGTTCTATTTACGCTGCCGGTACTATAACTGCAAATACGGATGGTTCATGGATTTGGAAATGTAACGGTAGTAATGCATGTGCTGCGGGTGCAAATAATTGCATCTCTGCTGGCTCATACAAATTAACACAAACTGTATCTGGTCAATGTGAGTCAGACCCAATTTATATATGTATTGGCGGTGTTGCTCAAACAGCAATTCCTACTATTACGACTGCTCCTGTGTTGACAGACAGTATGCAAATCAGGGGTACTTCAGCTGCTAATGCTTATATAACACTCTATGCTGACGGCATCCAGATTGGAACAGCAACTGCAAACGCTTCCGGAATTTGGTCGGTTACACCAGTAACTTTAACATATGGTCAGGTTCTTACAGTAAAAGCAATCGCTCCCGGATTATGTCAGTCGGCTGCTTCTGCTTCAGTTTCTGTTTCGCGAAAATCAAGAGTACCACAGATAAACGGTTCATATTGTGCAACTGCAGCTATTACATCTGTTTCTGGTACATCTGATGAGGCTGCCGGAACTGTAATTACTGTTTATGATGATGTGGATATTGAAGGCACAGCCATTGTTAATGCTGATGGTTTCTGGACATTAAGTTCTGTTAGCATTGATGTGGGGAGCATTATTACTGCTTACGCTACAATATCTGGTGGTGCAATAAGCAATGTTTCAAATAGTGTTACTGTAGGAAATCAGACTACGAACGCTGTAAGTATTACAACAGATCCTATAACTGAAGGTGATGCTTTTGTAAGTGGAACGGGAACTAATACTGATATTATTACACTTTATGTTGATGGCGAGCCTATTTCTGGAACATTGTCATGGATTGGAAGCAATTGGACAATTAACGCTATTAGCCCTTTTGACTTATATACAGGTGGTGTTGTAACTGCAACTGCAAAGTCAGCCGGACAATGCGAAAGCAATCCTTCGGTATCAAAAACAGTTGCATGTAAACAACCTTCTGCTTTATTAGCTGTAGATCCTGCATCTGAAGTTGTTTGTAGTGGCAGTGTAATTACAAATGCTTCTGTATATTCTTCTGAAACCGGTGTAATATATCAGCTTTTTGAAGCAGGAGGAACGCCAACTGGTGCTTCAAAGCTTGGAGATGGAAATGATATTGTTTTGTCTTCCGGTGTACTTACAAGTAGTCAGACAATTTATGTTAAGGCAATAAAAATTCCAGTTGGATCTTGTACTTCAACTCTTACAGATAATATCCCTGTAACAGTGAATGCTGTTCCCGATCCTGGACTTACGGTTACAGCAACAAGTCCCATTTGCTCTGGCACTTCAACAAATGTTGTTGTCGAATTATCACAGCTGAATTTTTCTTATCAGTTAAGAAATGATGCCGATGATTCAAATATTGGAAGTGTTGTAGTTGGAACAGGTGGTAATATCAATTTACCTACAGGAAACTTTTCTTCTAATACTACTTTTAATATTTTAGTAACAGGTGTTGCTCCATCTTTTTGTTCTGATGAATTAACTACCATACCAACTGTTACGATTACTGATGCTCCTGATTTGGGATTAAATATTAGCGATGCCACTATTTGTAATCCTGCTGCCGGAGATGTTCAATTGACTATTAGCAGCGCTGAGAATACTGTTGGATATGAGCTGAGGACATCAGCAGGCGCATCTCTTTCTCCTGCAGTAACTGGTACCGGTACTGGCGCAGATTTAAATCTTACCATTCTACAGGCCAATGCTCCATCAAGCACTACAACCTATAAAGTGTTTGCAACAAAGCCTGGTTGTACTGCTATTCAGATGACGGATCAGCCAACTGTAACAGTAGATCCTGCTTCAGTAGGCGGTAGCATAGCTGGAAGCGCAACAGTTTGCTCTGGAACGAATAGTACAACACTTACTCTTTCGGCATATACAGGTTCTATATTAAAATGGCAATATTCTATTGATGATTGGGTTACTCCTGTTGATATCGTAAATACAAATGATACCTATACCGCAACGAATATTTCTCAAACAACGAAATTCAGAGCTGTCGTACAAAATGGTGTTTGTTCTTCCGCAAATTCAAGTGATGGAACAATCACATATGGACCTATACCAACAGCCGGAATCACAAACAACACCGGAAGCACAGAAGTAAATTGTACGAATGCAGCAATTAGCGTAACAGCAACTGGAGGCGGCACTTATGCATGGAGCGATGATTTAGGTAATGTTGCAGCAGCAAGTATAACCGATGCCGGCACATACACAGTAACTGTAACAGCAGCCAACGGTTGTACCGATACAGAATCCATCACAATTACAAAAGACATC
>MEOG01000103.1:0-22253 GCA_001769125.1 Bacteroidetes bacterium GWF2_35_48
AATATTTTGTGCAAGAATTTTTGAAAAAGATTTGAAAAAGTTATTAACATTAACGTATTGATTATTAATTATTTGCGAGTTTTCTTGCAGGCACTAAATAGGGCTGTTGCTTTTATTATTTTTTTTAATAGTAGTAAGCGATTATATACAAATTTTCACAAATAGGTTTCAATTTTGACTAACAGAATATTGAAATTAAAAATGAATCGATTTAAAACAAATAAATAAAAATAGAAATATAAGATGAGTTGTTTAACGGAAAAAAGTATTAGTGATCTTCTGGAATATAAATTCTTTATTCCATCATATCAAAGAGGTTACCGCTGGACTGAAAGACAAGTTGAAGATTTATTAGAGGATATTAATGCATTTACTCCAAGTCAGATTGAAAAAACTGATAAAAAAACTTGGTATTGTTTGCAGCCAGTAGTAATAAAAGAATGCGATGAAGAAACAAAAGCTAAAAATAATTTAAAGGGCACGTGGTATGAAGTTATTGATGGCCAACAACGTTTAACCTCATTTTTTTTAATTATTCATTATGCCAATGAAATGTGGGTTGGTAAACAAAAGATTTCTGAATTTCAGATACAATATGAGACTCGCGATAAAAGTTTTGAGTTCCTGAAAAAACAGAGAATTGACGAGTCTTCAGACATGGCGAGTATCAGCTATGTGAATATTGATTTTCACCATATTTCAATAGCTTATAATAAAATCCATGATTGGGTGAAGAACTTCAAAAAAAAATATAATAAAGATTTTGATAATAATGATTTTCAATCCAAATTCAGAACAAATTCAAAAGTAATTTGGTATGAAGTTCCTACAGAAAAAGATGCAATAGAGATTTTTACCAGAATCAATATGGGTAAAATCCCTTTAACAAATGCCGAACTTATAAAAGCACTTTTTCTTAATAGTTCAAATTTTCCAAATTCTAATTCAGATGAAGTCAGATTAAGGCAATTAGAAATTGCCTCTGAATGGGATAGAATAGAGTACTCTCTGCAAAATGAAGAGCTTTGGTATTTTATAAATAATTCAAATAATGAACTTCCAACACGTATTGAGTATCTTTTCAATATTATAAAAAATATTGATGGAGAAAAAAACAATACTGATCAATATTCTACATTTCGCTTCTTTTCTGAGAAATTCAAGTTAAAAAACAAAAAAGAAATCGATATTAACTGGCAAGAAATTAAAAGGATATTTCAAACCATAGAAGAATGGTTCTCAGACAGAGAATTGTATCATAAAATTGGCTATTTAATTTCAACAGGTATAGATATAACGGTATTACTAAAAGAGGTCAAAAGCAAACAAAAACACGAATTTAGAAAAATACTTGATTTTCAAATTGCAGACAAAGTAAAATGTGATAATTTGAAAGAATTGGGATACGGTAACAATATTTTAATTAGGAATATTTTACTTCTGCACAATATTCAGACAATTCTAGAAAATAAAAATGAGTCAAATCGTTTTCCATTTAACAGATATAAAAAAGAAAGTTGGGACATTGAGCATATTCACGCTGTTGCAACCGAAATGCCAAAAAACAAACAACACAGAGTGGATTGGTTAAATAATTCTAAAGAATTTATTGAGGATGATAAAACGTTAATTTCTAAGATTACAAATTTTGTAAATTCCTATGATGAGCAGATTCAAGAAAACCCTGAAAGCTTTGATGAACTAGCAAACCTTGTACTGGATTATTACTCAAAGAAAAGTAATATTGAAACAGATATTAACGATTTATCTAATTTAGTTTTATTGGATTCAGGTACAAATAGAAGTTATAAGAATGCTGTATTTCCGGCAAAAAGAAAAATTATAATTGAAAAAGAAAAGAATGGTACATTTATTCCAATTTGCACTAAAAACGTTTTTTTAAAATATTATTCTTCAGATGTTCGCCAAATGACTTTTTGGGACAAGAAGGATAGAAAGGCATACTTTGAAAATATAAAAACAACTCTGTATCAGAGATAAAATAATATTTTACATGAATAAAATTACAAGTAACGAAGAAACTAGTTTTTGGAATCTTATTTTGAATACTTCAAAAATTGAGATTCCAATAATTCAACGTGATTATGCACAAGGAAGGGATAATGAAAAAACCAAAGCTATTAGAGATAAATTCTTAAGTGATATTATTGAAGTTCTCGGTTATTCAGATTCTAAAAAGAATAATAATTCAGTTAAGGTTCCACTTGAATTAGATTTTGTATATGGAAATGTTGAGAAAAATATTTTTCAACCATTAGATGGTCAGCAACGCTTAACAACTCTTTTCCTTTTACACTGGTATATTGCATTAAAAACAGATAATTTGTCTAATACAAAAAGTATTTTTTTGAAATTTACATATGAAACAAGGATTTCGTCGAGAGAGTTTTGTAACGAACTTGTCATAAATGGTGAGTCCCTGGGTAGAGGTGAAGCTATCAGCGAAAAAATATCAGATTCCAAATGGTTCTTTTTATCTTGGAAAAAGGACCCAACAATAAAAGCTATGCTTTTAATGCTTGACTGTATAGATGAAAGATTACAAAACATAAGCAAGGATGATTTAAAGCAATACTGGCAAAAACTAACTTCACCAAACCCCCCAATTATTTTTATTTTTAAAGAACTTAATGATATTGGGTTAACTGATGATCTTTATATTAAGATGAATGCTAGGGGCAAAGCCTTAACCGATTTTGAGAATTTCAAAGCCAGATTTGAAAAACACATCGAAAAAAATAAGTGGGAAACAAATGAAGTTGAGCTAAAAAATTCGTACTCTTATAAAATTGATACGATATGGACAGATTTATTTTGGAAGCATAGGGGTACAGATAATTTAATTGACAATGAATTTCTAAAATTTGTTGCTGGTGTAGCGATAAATAGCTATGCGCAATATCATATGATAAATCCTGATGCAGATGATGAGCAGTATATCAGAAAATTTCTAGAAGGTAAAACAAAGGGAAAAATTTCTGAAGAATCCATTAAAAGAGAAAGAATAGAGCGTAGAATAACACTTTTATTCAACTATCCTGCTTTAGTTAGTCCAACAGATTTTCCAACTTTGGTAACTTTTATTTATTTGAAAAATTGTTTTGATATTTACTCTAAAAATCAAAATGATGAATTGTTACCGTCTAATTTACCACTTTGGGATTTTCTTGAAAAAAAGAATGTTAAAATAAATAGCGATACTGAGATCGACAACAACTTATTTATTGAGTTTGTAAAAGATGGTCGGACAGAATACAAACAAAGAGTTTTATTTTACGCTCAGACCCAATATTTATTAAACTCTGAAAAAAACAATAACAATTCATTTTCTGAGTGGATGAGAGTAGTCCGCAATATTGTTCAAAATTCGACTATTGACAGTGCTTCTACATTTATGGGTGCCATCGGTTTAATTAATGAATTGACAAGAGGTTGCCAAAATATTTACGATTATCTTCATAAAAATAATGTTCTGTCAGGTTTTGCTTCAACACAAATTTCAGAGGAGGTTTTGAAATCGTCTATAATTGGGAAAAAGATTGATAATAAAACTATTATATTTTCAACAGAGGATACTGATTTTTTTAAGGGAAAAATTTCATTTGCCTTATTTTGTATTGGTTTTGAGTCTGAGGAAAGTTCTTTTGATGTTGATCTTTTAAATTCAATCTTTAAAATTGTATGTGAACATTTATGTTCTTATGATATTTCCAATAAGTTTAGAAGTGCATTTCTAACAATAAAAAATAATGATTTTTATAATTATTGGGGTACCTGGAGTTATGGTACTGATTCTTACAAAAGATGTTTAATAGAAAACACTAATGATTTAAAATCTTTTTTTCTTAATGACTATTATAAAGATTATTTAAAAGACTTGTTATTAATGCTGGTTAATAAATCATTGACAGAAATTATTAATGATTACGAATGTCCACATGAAATGCCAAACTGGAAACGTCGATTAATTAAGGAACCTCAATTACTTGATAATTATTGCCAGGCTCACTTTTTTGGAATTCCCAATGATAATAAATGCTGCTTTCTTTATTACTACAAAAAGAGACCAAGCAGTCGTGATGAGTGTAAAATAATAGAATAAAATTTGCTGCGGTTTGCTTTTGTAAAAAAAATTAATTGTAAAAAATTCAATAAACTATAATTTCAAAAAAATGACATTTACTGCAATAGATTTTGAAACCGCTACAGGCTACAGAAACAGTGCTTGTGCAATTGCTATTGTTACAGTAAAAAATCATAAAATCATTGATGAATATTACTCACTAATCAAACCTCCCAATAATTATTACTGGTGGCAAAACATAGATGTTCATGGCATAACACCTGAAGATACTGAAAGTGCGCCTTTGTTTTGCGAAATATTTCCGGAATTAAAAAAACGCTTAAAAAAACAACTTTTGGTTGCACATAACGAATCCTTTGATCGTTCAGTCTTGGTAAGAACAATGGAACATTACAAACTTAATTATAATGAATTATTGCTACCTGACCGCTGGGATTGTACTTTACAGATTTACCGTTCAAAAGGATTCCAGCCAGCTTCTCTCGATGCTTGCTGCAATAAATTAGGCATTGATTTGGAACACCATCACGCTCTTTCTGATGCACGGGCCTGTGCAAAATTATACATGTTAAAATAGTCTTTCTTTTTCACTTCGACACACTTTGGCGTTCTGCTGTTTTAGTTTTGTTCCATAAACTTTAAAATTTCATTTTATGGAAAATACACGTGTACAACTCAGAAAAGAATTTATTCAGAAACAGGAAATCCTGAATAATGCTAAAACACAGTTAAAATCAGAATTTATTGGATTAGATGCAGTAATTGATGATATTATTGCTTCGGTCTGTCCCTGGTTTCTATTCCCGGATATTCAGGAAAAACCTGTAATAATAAATTTATGGGGCTTAACAGGTGTAGGTAAATCCTCTCTGGTATGTCGGCTTGCAGAACTATTAGGGTTTTCAAATCGCCATTACCGCTTTGATATGGGCGAAATAGCCAACAGTGAAAGGTTAAACATTCACAATCAGCTCAGGGATTTAAGCATAAAAGAAAACAAAAGACCTGTAATTATAAGTCTTGATGAATTTCAACATGCAAAATCAATTGATGAAGAAAGTAAAGAAAGAATTAGATCAGAAGATCGGATTATTTGGAAACTTTTGGATAATGGCAAATTCGATGTTGATCTTGCTTCCTATCACGATGCACAAAGGATTTCTGATGAAATATCATTTATTGAACACATGATTAGTAATAATGTTAAAGTCAAGAATGGCATTGTTACAAGAAATAAAATGTTATGTATTGAAACAAAGCATTATTATCATTTAAGCACAGTGTCTGAAAAAGAACGGAAAAATTTAATAAATGAGAAAAATAAGGGCGAGTTAAAATTTATTCACGAAACACTTTATGAGCTGTTTTACAGGGCTGCACCCCATATCTTTAAAAACGAATTTGAAGTCAGATCAAAACTATTATCATTTAATGAAATGGAGACGCTGAGCTTTGTAAGATTAATTCTGGAATCAACATTACAACCCCGCAAAATAGATTGTTCTAAATCAATCATTTTTGTTATCGGCAATCTAGATGAAGCCTACACCATGAGCCACAATTACAATCCCGATTTAAGCGCTGATGAATTTCACGAATTATCAAAAAAAATCACAATTCCGGTTATAAAAAGAGCTTTGCATAAAAGATTCAGAAACGAACAGATCGCCCGGCTTGGCAACACGCACATTATTTATCCTGCATTTAGCTCAGATAATTTTAAAAAAATTATTCTCATGGAACTGGCAAAAGTTAAAAATGTAGTGAAGAAAAAAATGAATATTGAAATTCAATTTGATGAATCTATTGTTGAAATGATCTTTAGTGAAGGGGTTTATCCAACTCAGGGAACAAGACCAATTTTCACTACCATTCACCAGCTTATTAATAGCAGGTTTGGAAAGATTGCTTCCGAGCTTATTATAAATAGTAGTGATGCTGATTTAATTAAATTCTCATACATTAATGAAAACATCCTTATTGAATTCTATAAAAAGGCAAAGGTGATTTTTTCAATTGAAGAAAAACAGGAATTAAAACTGCATAATTTAAGAAAATGCAAAAAAGACGATATGCAGGCAATCACGGCTGTTCACGAATCAGGTCATGCAATCTGTTCAATTTTTCTAATGAAAACTATTCCGGAAGTAATTTATTCTATTACAGCAGATGCTGACAGTTCAGGCTTTATCTACACCAAATATCAATGGAAATATATCAGTAAAAAAGAAATTATAAAAAGAATTGCTGTGTATCTGGGTGGTTACACTGCTGAAAAAATAATTTTTGGTCATGATAATTTAACAACGGGAGCCGAAAGCGATATTGAATCTGCAACAACTTTTATTTCCCGAATGCTTCGCTGCTCTGGAATGGGTGATATTCCTGCAAATTATGGCATGTCTGAATTGGGCGCAAATTCATACTTGAAAGATGATAAATACATTAACAAAACGATAAAAGAATATTTCAACGCAGCTAAAGAATTATCAGAAACAACAATTCTCAACAATGAAAATATATTCTTAAAGTTTGCTGATTATTTGTCTGATAATAGTACAATGTCAAAGGGTTTGATTATTGATTTCTGTAAACAGTATTGTCCTGAATTTTCTGAATCTGATATTATTCTTAATGGCGACAATCTGTTTTACAGAGAACATCTGAAGCAGAAAAGCAAAAACATAAAAAAAGTTCCTGCCCTTATCTCTTTAAATTCTATGGAAATATCTTTGAATAAAAATTCAGAAAAGGTTTAACTAAAATCCAAAAGAATATTTCGATGAAAAAGAAGATAATTATGTTCAAGAATTCCCCTATCCCTTCAAAATCCCCGCCCCTTGCGCCCGGTCGCTGAGCCTGTCGAAGCGCGGGGCTTGCCTGGTCTTTTCCCAACTCACCACACACCATCCCTTCTATTGTTTTTTTCTGTCACATTTTTTGCAATTATCAGCCCACTTACAGCACATTGCTACACTCATTCCGTAAACTGCATTTCGGTAGCAAAAAGCTGTCCCATCACACAAAAAGCAAAAAAACACAGCACCCATTTGCGCCGCTTCGTGCTGTTTGCGCCAGAAAAAAACAATCCAAACCTTGCTTAAACATAATGTGTTCCTATGGGTACTTTTGCGTTTTCAGCGGTATATTTTATTTAATGCAAAACTCCCATAGGTCACATTATGTTAAGCAGGCACACAGCCGTCACACGCAACAGCCATCACACTTCCCTGCCCACAGCTACCGCTTCCGGGCTGTCATGGTTTTTGCAATCAACACTTCGTCTCAGCTTTTCCATCACACAAATCAACAGAACAGTTCCATTCTCTTACAAAGCTTGAAGCAGCAACAATTTTGGGTAACAGTTTTTTTCTTATATCGTTCATCCGAAAAGGGCATAGCGGTTCATTCAATCCGCTTCCATTTCATTACAGCTACTTTCATTTTACCACTATTTCCCTGCACACAAAATCCCTGCTTCCTTTTCGGCTGTGTTGCAGCTTCAATCTTTGTTCCTCCGCAAACTGTCCGCTGATTTTTCCCACCCTAAGCTGATACCCCACCACAAAAGCAAAAACACACGCCAGCCCCCTCTCACACATCCGGAAGAATCACACGTTCCACCGCTCAATAAGGTGCTACGCAATTTAATGATTCCCAAATCCGCCATTACTTCTGTTTTGTCATGGTTTTTGTGTCCCAAGCTGCTGCAATCATAGCTCATTCTCTTCGCTTCACTCCATTCGGACACTCCGTTGCCTACGTGAACCTCATTCCGTTTCGCTTCGTTCAATCGCTATCATTTCGCAGCCCTGCAAAACCTGTTCATTCCGTTCCTGCATTCACAAGTTTTCTCTTTCATCCCCGATACAAAAACCCACGCCAAAACCCCTGCACCCACCAACCCCCACCCAACCACCCTTAAAGACATCCCCCCACAAAAAAAATAGTCCCCTTGCACTTTTTGAATTACTTGCTTTCATTAATAAAACCTTATGCAAAGATAATCCCCCTGCCCTCTTGCAAGGTTATAACAAGTTTTGAAAAAAAAATCTCCAGCCCTACGGGTAGTATTTTTTTCTCAAAAACCTTGCAATTCAGCCCACGCACTGCTATTGGGTTGCCTAAGGTTTCATTAATGAATTATTTTTTTTATCCGGCGGCGTGTACGATGTCGAAAATTTTATGAATTTTTTTTATCAATAAATATCAACAAATATTATGAAAACACAGTACTTTCAGAACTGCCATTCACTCCAGGAAGTGAAACGCAGATACAAAGAATTAGCCTTGAAGCATCACCCGGACAGGGGTGGTGATACTGCAACCATGCAGGATATCAATGCCCAGTATGAAGCCATCTTGAAAAATCCTGTTTTCGCTTTTTCGCAACAATCAGAAGAAGACCAGCAGGAGTTTTTAAAGTATCCGGAAATCATCAACAATTTAGTGGGGCTTCATGGGCTTGTTATTGAATTAATAGGAAACTGGATCTGGCTGTCCGGCAACACCTATCCGCACCGGGCACATTTAAAGGATGTGGGCTTTTATTTCGCACCGAAAAAGCTTATGTGGTACTACAGACCACCGGAATATAAAAGTTCAAACAAAAGCCCAAAATCAATCGAAGCCATCCGGAATAAGTACGGAAGCAATAAAATAAATCTGAAAAAAGACAGCTTCGAATTGAAAATTTAAGCAAAGGGATGAAAGTCCCTTTTTTCATTTTAGCAAACCAAAGCAGCAAAGTGAATAATTCATCATGAAGCCCCTGTTTTAGAGGCTTTCCGTATTTCCCGTCGTACCTTTGTATTAAATTTTAAAACTTAAAACTATGGTACAGCACATTCTTAATTTCATCATGGGTTCTGTTGCAACAGCAGGTACCTCAATGGGTCTGAATAGTTTCGACCCGAATCAGTTCGGAAGCATTGAAGAGCTGGTTAAGTACATCATCAGCATTGTTGGCGGTATTCTCGCTACAATCATCATCAACCTCCTGAGAAAAAAATTTCCCGAGTGGTTCACAAGTAAAAAATAATTTTTATGACTTTTTTTCTCCGTATCAAGTCCACATCAAGTCCAGTTCAAGCCCACTCAAACGGGTCAAAAAAAGTCTCATCAATTTTCAGTTTTCTAGTACTAATTCTTAAATCATTTTAATTATGGCAATTGTTCAAAATCCAATCACGGGTCGTACAAAACAAAAATTCGGCTCTGCAGTGTTTTCCAAACAGTTTGGTAAAAACACCATGCGCACAAAACCCATTGAGGTTAAAAATCCTAAAACCCTTTTGCAAAGACAACAACGCGCAAAATTTACTCTTATGGTTGCTCTTGCAAGGCTTATCATGAGCTTCATCAGGGTTAGTTTTAAACAGGTGGCAACAACGATGTCACAGTTCAACATGTTTGTAAAATCCAACATTACGGATGCAATTACCGGAGTATATCCCAACTACTCCATTGATTTTACCAAAGTAATTATTTCAAAAGGCACGCTCACAGGCGCTGATTCCGGTGCTGCTGCCGCTGGTGCCGGTCATGTTATTGATATCATCTGGGTAAATAACGCAGGCAATGGCGATGCTTTAGACACAGATGTTGCAATGGCTTTAGTCATCAATAACACAAAAAAGGCAATCGTTCAGGATATGCTTACAAAAACCCGTCTCGATGAAAACCTTCAATTGACAGTTCCTGCGTCCTGGGTAGGTGATCAGGTGCATGTGTATCTGTCTTTCAAAACCCTTGTTGGCTCAAGCGTTGCTGATAGCACCTTTCTTGCTACTGTTATTGTTCTGGCTTAATTTTTTATTTTTTTTTCTGGTTGCTTTCAGAAGGCAGTTGTCGGCTTTGCTCTTCAACTGCCTTCTTTTTAATTTCTTAATCTTTAATCCTAAATCCTAAATCTTTTTATTATGGCACGTATAAATCAAGGTTTTTTAGGCAACGCATCCGGTAAGATCGGTTCGGTTGTCTTTTCAAAATGGCGCGATCTGCAAACAGCAAGGCAGTATCAGCCCGATATTCAGGACGCAAATTCTCCTGCACAACGCAGACAGCGTTCTCGGATGGTGGCACTTCTGCAGTTCCTCAAACCCCTGAATAAAAATTTCATAAAGTTCTTTAATCATTCGCTTGCAAAGGGTAGCACTCCATGGGCAAAAGCGATTAAAGATAACATGCAGGGCGTTTCTCCTGATGGCTGTTTTCCTTTGCAAAATCTCAGGCTGGGCAATCCCAAACTTCCTCCATTTACGATTGTAGAATCAACCTACAATCCATTTATTGACCAAGCTCTTGTTAAATACATTCCGGGTAATAATCCAATCCCAAATGATTCTTTTCCTTATATGGCTTGTTCTATTCTAGGAAAGTACAAATCAGATGATGGTATGCATCGTTTTGATACTCGTTTCCCAATGGGGTTTTTCCCAATCGGGAAGGCTTTTTGTTCCTTTTATGATAACTCACATGAACATGTTTTTGAAAATTCATGGTTTGCCGGGATGTTTTGGTTCTTTTATTACGATACGTATGATATTGACCGTCATGTAAACCCCAATGCAAACCTTACAGAGCCTAGTCACTTTGTTCCTGTTCCAATTGTGGAAGGTTTCAATACAGATATTCCTGATGATGTAATTCCGCTTGATACTTTTTCATGGGAATATAAAATGAAAGAGGGTGTATGCTATCTTGTCTTTTCTGTAGATGTAACAAAAACATCTTTAGTAAATCCTAAAGATTACACAATTATCATTTGGGGTGTTGCTTTGACAAATAAATCACATGAGCAGTCAGAACCGATTGAATGGTGTCTTGAAAATAACACGAAAGAAATTGAAATCTCTGAAGGTCCCTTCATTGGAGGTATTCTTGGTTTGTATGCTCTTTACACGAATGAGGGCTTGCAGGTAAGCAAATTCAACCGCTTTTACATCAGCACCGATGCAGAAGGTAAAGACCATCCTTATTTTCAACAGATTTTTGATTGCTGTTATGCACATCCCGCTTCATTTATTTTGTCAGGCAACCAGTGTGGTTTCTGTGGTAATATTGATGAGCTTTTCGGCGAACTAATCAGCCTTTGGGAACAGGGTTACATCAATGGCGGAGATACACCGGAACCTACTGTTGAAACCATGCTGAAAATGTTTCCGGATCCAAACGGCAAAGTAACTGTAACAGGCTATATCAGGCGTGAAGGCGATGCGTATGTTTTTGATTTGAAATCCAAAGCATCCCTTGAAACTACGGCAAATGCCGGTTATAAATTTTCAAAATGGGAGGGTTCGGATGCTGTGGATGTAGTAGCCCTTGGCGAAAACAAATTTGAAATTCAAATGTCAAAAGACCGCAGTCTTATTCCAACATTTGAAGTAGTGTAAGAAATTCATTGTAATGTATAAATTCTTAAAAAAATATAATTTATGTCTGATAGAAAAAAAATAGATTACAGCAAATTCAAATGCGAAGTCTACAGCTCCGAAGGCAGCCACCTGATGGATGCCACGTTCAACAAAGACAATAATTTTTATTGTCCTGGTCTCACTCCCGGTCAGAAATATTATGTCGTGTTTTCCTACGATAATATATTTCTTGAATGCTGGGCTTATACCTGTCCTGTTGCAGGAAAAGTGGTTTATATTTCTCCCGGGCACATTGTTTTCAATCATGGCTTTGAAGCCATACCCGGTGCTGTGCTTAGCAGTATTCGTATTATGATTGATAATGCTAAGAGCTTAAAGCTGCCCAGACAGCGAAGGGTAAAACATGCGCTTGATGCTTTTATTGAATCTACTCATGAGGGAGCAAAGAAAATGATTTGTACAAAACAGATTTTTGCCTTTACGGTAGGGATGGATTTGAATGTTTAGTTAAAAATCGCCTCAAAAAGGCGTTGAGTTATTAACATAGGTCATTTTTTAAATGTTGTACCTATGTTGTACCCTTAAATTAAAAGAGCCTGTAAACGTTTTGTTTACAGGCTCTTCCTTTTGTTCTCCGAGGTCTCTTCCGGACTCGAACCGGAGTAGACGGTTTTGCAGACCGGTGCCTAGCCACTCGGCCAAGAGACCTTTTACAAAAGAGTTGCAAAATTAATAAAAAGTTTCCTATTTATCAAAATTTATTTTGAGGCATGTATTGTTTGTACAAGACGAGCTGTATCAAAGCCATTTTTCAACAGGCTTTGTAAGATGCCCGAGTATAAGTTTTCCGGCAAGCTTGTTGTGCGGGATAAAATCCATAAATACTGATGGTTTGGATAGCTTACAACAGTATAATTATAATCCTCGGCTATGTCAATAATCCAATATCTCCCTTTAAAAAATCAACTTGTCTTACTGTTTCAAGGGTTTGTGCTGTGCTTTTTTGCATAATGTATAGAAAAATGATGAATAAAAATAATAAATGTTTCACACACTGAATTTTATTGCTCCCATACAATACTTACTTTCTGCACCTGTCCGCCTAATGGAGGATTCATTTTGGAAATTTTCAAACGTATTTTTTTTATTACAGAAAATTCTTCGTATAGTTTATCTGCAACACGCGCAGCAACATGTTCCAGTAAATGCGATTTTTTTTTCATTTCACTGCCGATTATTTCATAAACTTTCTGATAATTCAGCGCATCGCGAATCTGATCGCTTTTTGATGCACTTACACAGTCGCATGTAATTTCTACATCAACAAGAAATTTACCTCCTACAATCTGTTCTTCCTTATAACAGCCATGAAATGCATAAAACTCCATGCCTTCTATTTGTATGATTCCGTTCATTTTTTTTATTTTACAGTGCGAAAATATAGTATTTTCACCAAATTGCTTAATGATTTTCATTTTTTAATATTAAATTTTAAGGTGCAACGCTAAAACCTTCCTCTCAAAACCATAAATCCTCAATTCCCCAGTCCTGCTAAAAACAAATCCCTGCTTTTTGTTTCTTCCTCTTTTTCTTATAAATTTATCCCCTTAATTATAGAACATAAATTGTGCGTAGTTTATATATTTATTTTTTCTTCCTTTTTACATTAACGTCCTCTGCTCAAGTGTATAACTTTCGCAACTACACTGTGCAGGATGGAATTTCTCAGTCTACAATTAATAATTTGTTTCAGGATTATCAGGGATTTTTATGGTTTTCTACCCAAAAAGGCTTTGTTTGTTTCGATGGTATTAATTTTACAAATTATACAACAAAAAACGGATTACCCGGGAACCTTGTTACTTTTATTTATGAAGATAAAACCCAAATTATGTGGATTGCCACAAATGAAGGTCTTTGCAAGTGGGATCGGAAGAAATTTGTTACTTACACGAAAAAAGATAATCTGCCCTCCTACTCTGTCTTTTCAATCTTTGAAGAAGATAATGGTACTAAAATAATTTCTACAGCCTCTGGAATCATTGCTTTTAACGGAAAAGAATTTATTAATATTATTGCGCCCGATTCATTACTGCCTGTTAAAAAATTCTTTCGTACTAAAAATAATCAAGTTCTTTGCGCAACAAATAAAGGCTTATATTTCTGGAAAGATGGAAAAATTTTATCCGATAATAAATTTCAAAATTTTCAGCACATTATTTTTAATGATTTTATTGAAGATAATAACGGAAATATTTGGTGCGCCACCTCTATTGGTCTGTTGAAAATTTCAGAGAATAAAACCATTTATCAGATTGAATCATGCGCCGGTAAAAAAATTGAAAATATCACTACAGATAAACAGGGAACTATATGGGTAGGCTCTGAAGACGGTTCTTTTGGATATTATGACGGAAAGGTATTTCATAGTATCGGCGCAGATAATGGCATTTCAAATCTTTCAATAATTGATCTCTTTACAGATGATGAAAATAACCTTTGGATTGGTGGAAGAAACGGTCTTACAAAACTCCCTATAAACAATCCCTTTACACATTATACAACGTTTACAAAAAACGAGGGTATTATTATTCTGGGACTATATCGGAATCCCGGCAATACCCTTTGGGCTGCAACTTATGGAAACAACATTATCGGAATAAAAAATAACCGGTTTATTAATTATCCGCTTAATCTTAAAGACAATCGTTTTTTTGATCTTACCCAGAATACGAATAACAATTTTGTTCTCGCTTCTGCATCTTTGGGAATTATTGTTTATGATACGCTTTCACGTAAGGTTATCCAAACTATTTGCCCCACTGAAGATACAAGAGTTTACAGTCTTTTTAAAGACAGCAAAAATAACATCTGGGCAGGAACAAGTAGCTCCGGAGTAATTCTGTTAGAAAAAGATGAAACACGCATTTTTACTATTGAAGACGGTTTGCTTTCAAACAAAGTAATGTCGGTTGGAGAAGATAAAACAGGCAATATATGGATAGGTCAGATTGATGGAGGAATCAGCAAATTCGATGGAAGAAAAATAACTTCATTTAGAAAAGAAAACGGCTTTCCGGCTTCGTATGTAAGGGCAATTACTTGCGATGAAAACAACCGGATTTTTATGGGAACCGCTACACACGGGATTGTACACGTGCAGGAAGTTGGTCCCGGTATTAAATGCTCTTATGTTCGCGAAAATGATGGATTAAATTCAGACAATATTTACTTTCTTCGTTTCGACAGCAAAGGTTTTTTATGGGCAGGAACAGAACACGGACTTAACCGAATATCCTTTAATGCAAATGGATCTGTTGGTGAAATAAAAAATTATTCGGAAGAAGAAGGTTTTATTTATATGGAAACCAATATTAACAGCTTTAACGAAGACAATGAGGGAAATCTTTGGTTTGGCAACACAAGCGGAATAACAAAATACACTCGTGTTTTGGATGATATTAATACAAAAGAAGTTCGTATCTACTTTACTGCATTAAAGTTATTTTTTGAAAATACAGATTGGAAAAATTATTCAGATTCCATAAACAGAAACATTCCGAAGAATCTGAAGCTTCCCTATGATAAAAACCATCTTACGTTTGAATTTACAGGCTTATGTTATACAAATCCCGAAAAAGTCAAATACAAATACAAACTTGAAGGACAAGATGACAAATGGTCGCCGGAAACCAAAGAACACAAAGCCGTTTTCAGTAACATTTCTCCCGGTACTTATACGTTTTTACTCCTTGCTGCAAATAACGACGGAATATGGAATGAAGAACCTGTAGCATTTACGTTTACAATTTTACCTCCCTGGTGGAAAAAAGCATGGTTTGTTGCATTATGCATTGTTTTTTTAATTGCCACAACACTTCTAATTTTCTATTTGAGAAACAGAAATCTTATTAAAACAAAAAATATTCTTGAACAAAAAGTTATAGAACGCACTGCTGAAGTGAACCAGCAAAAAGAAGAAATCTTAAGCCAGCACGAATTTATTGAGAAAAAAAACATAGAACTTAAAGAACAAAACCTTGAAATCAGAGCAATTAATCATGAACTAACATCAAGTATAAAATATGCAAAGCGAATTCAGGGTGCTATTATGCCCACAGATGAACTTATGAATTCCCTTTTTGAAGATTACTTCATTATTTACAGACCACGCGACATTGTTAGCGGAGATTTTTACTGGGCAGCAAAAGTGGAAAACAAAATTGTGGTTTCAGTTGCAGATTGTACGGGACATGGCGTTCCGGGAGCATTTATGAGTATGCTCGGAACTGCTTTTCTAAACGATATTGTAAAGAAAGAATACATAACACATCCCGGTGTTATTTTGCGAAAACTCAGAAAAGAAATTGTAAGAGTTCTGAACCAGCGCGGCGATTCAGAACATTTCGAAATGCAAATGAAAGATGGTATGGATATCGCTGTGGTTACAATAGATCCTGAAAATTTGGAATTGCAATTTGCCGGGGCGAATAATCCTTTATATGTAGCATCGCCCCATGGAATGGCAGCATCGCCCCACGGGGCGATGCCAGCATTCCAGGAAATTCGCCCCGACAAAATGCCTATATCCATTTATGATGTAATGGATAAATTTACAAATCACGAATTGAAATATCAAAAAGGCGATTGTTTATATTTATTCTCTGATGGCATTATTGATCAGTTTGGCGGTCCAAAAGGAAAAAAATTCAAAGCCTTGCAGTTTAAAGAAATTCTGACTGCAAATGCAGACAAAGATATGACCTGTCAGAAAAAAGAATTAGAAAAAAAATTAGATGATTGGATAAATGCTTATGGATATAAACATACGCAAACAGACGATATTGCTATAATTGGCATCAGACTTTAAAAAAACAATATGAATAAAAAACTATTCGTAACTACAAAGCTTTTTCTTCTTCTCTTTGCATCTGTTTATTCTAAAACAGCATTGCCTCAATCCCTTTTTTCTTCCATTCAGAAAATAAATAAATTATCAGAAGATACGGCAAAATTAAACCTGTTAATTAATATTGCAGATCAATACAGTTCATTAAATTCAGACTCTGCAATATTCTTTTACAAAGAAGCTGAAAAAATATCAAAACCCCTTTTAAACAATAAAAAAACACGTACTGTTGCAGCCGAGTATCAAGCTCTGGCTTTGCTGGGAATTGGTAGTATGTACGATGATCTCAATAATTTCAAGCTGTCACGCATTTACATAACAAAAGCATTACATCTGGCAGAAAGACATTCTTTGACAGAATTAATTGCAAAATGTACACAGAACCTCGGAGTAATATATCATCAGAACAGCGATTATGAGACAGCTAAAAAATATTACAACAAAGCAATTGAACAATATAAAAACGCCGGAATTGAAAAACCTTTAGGCGGACTCTTTAATAACATCGGAACACTGCATCTTTACAAAGGAGATTACAAAAGCGCACTTGAAAATTATCATAAAGCCCTTGCGATAAATGAAAAATATAAAAACAAAAAAGTAATTGGTCAATGCCTCAATAATATTGGTCTGGTACACGATGCACAGAATGACTTCAAAATGGCACTCGTCTATTTTAATAAAGCATTAGAAATTGTTCAGGAAATGGGCGATAAAAAGGGGCTGCCGTCAAGCTACCTCAATATGGGAACAGCACATCATTCTTTAAAAGAATATGATACTGCATTTTTATATTACAGGAAAGCTCTTGAGGTAAGCAAAGAATTAGAGATGATATTTGATGTTGCCCGCTGCTACAATAACATGGGCATTGTTTGTAAAGATAAAAATGATTATAAAAAAGCCTTGGAATATTATCAGAAATCTTATAGGATTATTGACTCTATCGGATTCAAAAGCGGAGCTGTGATGCTGCTTGACAATATCGGTATTTTATACACAAATCTTAAAGATTGCAACAAAGCTGTAGAATACACTGAAAAAGCGCTTTCTGTTGCTAAAGAAATTAATGAATTGCCCCGCCAGAAAGAAATCTACTCAAACTTATCTGCTGCATACGAATGTAAAGGCGATTTAAAAAAAGCGCTGGAATGTCAGAAAATGTATGCTGTTTTGCACGACAGTATTATGAAAATTGAGAAAAACAAACAAATTGCAGAGCTCGAAAAAAAATATCAGACCGAAAAAAAACAACAGCAGATTGAACTCCAGAAAGCGCAAATATCAGAACAGGGAGCTGTAATTAAACAACAATTTACACAAAAAATCGCTTTTGTTGCAGGATTTGTTTTGATGTCATTACTTGCCGTTATCGTGTTTATGAGCTATCGTAGAAAAAAACGCGATAATGATTTACTATATAAACAAAAAAAAGAAATCGAATTTAAAAACGTTGAACTTGCAAAATTGTCTGTTGTTGCAAGCGAGACAAACAATGCCATTACAATTATGGATGCTTCCGGAAATATTGAATGGCTGAATAAAAGTTACATCGAAATTTACGGATACGACTTAATCGAACTTCACGAAACAAAAGGTCGGGATATTTTCAACGTAAGCACCAATAAAGACATTCGTGAACTTTTTAATGTCTGTATAAAAACAAAATTACCGATAACTTTTGAAACGTCCTGTCAAAATAAATTCAGAAAAACAGTATGGTTTCAAACAAATCTATCTCCTGTTGTTAATGAAAAAGGAGAGGTAATAAAAATGATAACGATTGATACCGACATTACTGCTATCAAAGAAGCAGAGCAGGAAATTCTGGAAAAAAATGAAGAGCTGCATCAGCAAAATGAAGAAATAACAACGCAGAGGGATGAAATCGAAGCACAAAGAAATCTTGTTCTAAAACAAAAGGAACATATTGAAGAAATTTACGCTGACCTTACAGATTCTATTCATTATGCAGAGCGTATTCAACAGGCAGTACTTCCTTCTGATAAAATGCTGGAAACTTGTTTTTCAGTTTTTATTTCAAAGGGAATTCCTGAAACGGAAATAGATTCAACCAATTTTTTCATTCTTTACAAACCCAGAGATATTGTTAGCGGAGATTTCTACTGGATACATCAACGAAATGAATTTTTACTTATTGCAATTGCCGATTGCACAGGACATGGCGTACCCGGAGCTTTCATGAGCATGCTCGGCATCTCTTTTTTAAATGAAATTGCAGCACGTACAGATATTCAAACACCTGCAAGGGCATTAGATGAATTGCGACTTGCCGTAATTTCATCCCTGAAACAAAACAACCCAGATGACAAATACAAAATAATGTCCCTATCTTCACTCAAAGACGGCATGGACATTGCCTTTGCTGCTATAAACACAAAAACCCTCGAACTGCAATTTGCCGGGGCAAATAATCCCCTTTGGATTGTAAAGACGTTGCATGCAACGTCTCCACCTGCCTTGCAGGTGGTAAGCCCCGACAAACAACCCATCGGCATACACGAAATCATGAAACCCTTCACGAATTACACCCTGCAATTGCAAAAAGGTGATGTCATCTACATGATGAGCGATGGCTATGAAAGCCAGTTTGGAGGATCTGCCATTCGCGGAGGAGGGAAAAAATTTCTTTCTAAAAATCTAAAAAAAATACTTGAAGAAATTAGTGCGAAACCAATGCCTGAACAAAAAAATATTCTTGACAACACAATTGAAAATTGGAAAAACAACTATGAAAATAAATACGAACAAACCGATGATATTACTATCTTTGGATTAAAAATATAACATCATTTCTATGATTAACATACATTTTTGGAATCAACAAATACAAATTACATCTCCAACAAAAATCTGAATAGTTTGCACGTAATAAATAAATCATAAAACACTTTTTAAAATATTTCATGAAAAATTTACACAATATACCTCAAAAAACATATACAGCATTACAAAAACTGCTGTCTGAAAAGAAAAAAATTGTTGTTACTACTCATAAAAATCCCGATGGTGATGCAATGGGCTCAGCATTGGGAATGTATCTGTTTCTTAAAAAGCTGGGACACGATGTAAGCATTGTAACGCCTAATGAGTACCCTGAATTTTTACGCTGGCTTCCTTCCGAAAAAGAAGTAGTAAAATTCAACACGAATAAAAACAATGCTAATGATCTTTTTCAAAAAGCAGAAATTATTTTCTGTTTAGATTTCAACAATTTTGAGCGTCTCTCCGGAATGGAGAAATCGCTCTCTGATTTGAAAAAGATATTTGTACTGATTGACCATCATCCAATGCCAAAAATCAAAACAGATATGATGTTTTCTGTAATAGAAGTGAGCTCAACTGCAGAATTAATTTATGATGTTCTTGTTAATATCAATGCCACTAAATTAATTGACAAAGATATTGCAGAATGTTTGTTCACGGGAATAATGACCGACACAGGCTCTTTCAGTTACAGTTGCTCCAGACCGGGTACATTCAGGGTAGTAACAGAACTTTTGAAATTTGGCATTGAAATAGACAAGATTCATTCTTTGGTTTACAATAATTTTTCTGCAAACAGAATGAAACTTCTTGGTTATTGCCTGAATAATAAAATGAAAATTTTTCCGCAATACCGCACGGCATATATTTCCTTAAGCTCAGAAGAACTTAAAAAATATAAATTCAAACCCGGCGATGATGAAGGAATCGTGAACTATCCTCTTTCAATAAAAGGTATTATTTTTTCCGGATTTTTTATAGAAAAAAAAGATCACGTAAAAATATCGTTTCGCAGCAAGGGAAGCTTTCCTGCAAATAAATTTTCTACGGAAAATTTTCAGGGTGGAGGGCATTTGAATGCTGCAGGTGGAAAAAGTGAAGAAAAATTTGAAGAATGCCTGAACCGTTTTGAAAATCTGCTCCCAAAATATAAAAAAGAACTGAATAACTGATGGGATGGAAATTGTGGGTAATTGAGTCGGAAGTTAGAAGTTAGAAGCCAGAAGTCGGAAGAAAGAGCAAAGCCCCTTCCGACTTAGGTCTTCGGACTTCTGGCAAATTAATAAAAAAAAATGCATAACAAACGTAAATAAAAAAATCATGAAACAAATATTCCAATCACGATTTCTTTTTTCTTTTATTTTTCGCATTTTATTGTACAATCGCTCCACCTGTGCTGAGCGAAGCGTCGCACTGAGTTTGTCGAAGTGTCGAAGTATGGAGCGATTCTACAATTCCCTATTGCCTATTGCCTTTCTCCTTTTAACTTTTCTAACCCCCTCCTGTACTCAAAATAAAACCTCGCTTTCTGAAAAAGAATTTAAAAATAAATATGGCGACACACTTGTGAAAGTAAATAAAATTCTTGTGAAAAAAGATGAAGAAACTATCAGAAATTATATTAAAAGAAGAGAATGGAAAATGGAGGTAAGTGGGACAGGATTGTTTTATGGAATTTATAAAAAAGGAAATGGAGCAAAAGCAGAAGTTGGAAAATATGCAACTATTAAATACAACATATCATTGATAGACGGAACTGTTTGCTACTCGTCCGATTCGCTTGGATTAAAAACATTTCGCATCAGTCAGGGTCGTGTTGAGTCAGGACTTGAAGAAGGAATTTTACTTATGAAGGAAGGAGACAAAGCACACTTAATCATGCCTCCCTATATGGCGCATGGTCTTATCGGAGATGACAATAAAATTCCTCCGCGTTCTATTATTATTTATGATGTTGACTTGATTAAAATCTCTGATTAAAAAAAGCATGTATTAACCAATTACCAATGTGAATTTAATAAAAAAAACATATACTATTTTTCTATTTACACTCCTGCTTTTTTTCATTATTTCATGCAGGCAAAGTAAGTACCCCGGCTATTCCCAGTCGTCATCCGGATTTCATTACAAAATTCACTTATTCGGTGAAACAAATCAAAAACCTGTTCCCACTGACTATATAACGGTTGACATAGAGTACCGGGTTCTTGAAAACGATTCATTATTTTTCTCCGGACGACGTAAGTTTCAAACCACAACCCCCGATTACAAAGGCTCTGTTGATGAATGTTTTGCAATGATGTCTGTAGACGACAGCGCCAGTTTTATTATTAATGCATATAAATTTTTCACAAAAACATTGTACGCCCCTCTGCCTGATTTTCTTAATAAAAACAGTGATTTGAAAATAAATGTAAAACTTTTGAACATTCAATCACGGGAGAAATTTTTACGTGAGAAAAAAGAATTTTTATCATGGATAAAAGACCTGAGTGAATATGAACAAACCTTTTTAAATAATTTTATTGAAGAAAAAGATATAAGCATTCAACCATCACGAAATGGTCTTTATTGCATTAAAACACATGAAACATCCGGCGTAAAAATTGAAAAAGGAATGATCGTAAATATACATTACGAAGGACAATTTTTAAATGGAAAATATTTCGATTCTACCCGCGAAAGAAATATGTCCTTTGAATTACTGTATGGCAAAGAAATGCAGGTAGTAAAAGGGCTTGAAGAAGGAATAGGTATGCTGCGTGAAGGAGAGAAAGCAATCCTGATTATGCCATCTCAACTTGCATTTGGCAAAAAAGGATCGTCAACAGGAATTATTCCGCCTTTTACAACCGTTATTTTTAAAGTAGAAATTTTAAGCGTTGTAAAACCCGTGAAGAAGCAGTAAATGGTATTTAGTGTTTGCAAGAAAACGCCAATCATCCGCACTAGCTGGCTCAAACACTCACAGGGTGTTTGCCCTGTTACTCTCGTCATGAAAACAGTCATTTACAAAAGTAAACTCCTTGGTTTTCATGACTTTGAAAGCCTTGTATTTGACGTTTTCTTTATCAAA